>DATGEK010000108.1:0-156861 GCA_035310205.1 Aliidongia sp. | reverse complement strand
GATCCCCGTGCCGCCGTCGCGCCCGCGCATCGGTCTCGCGGCCGAGGAGGCGGTACGGCTTTCGGCCCGGATTCGGGCGGCGTCCCGGCCTCTGGCGCTCATCGGGCGCGGCGCGCTCCGGGACGGCGTGCCGGCGGCGCTCCGGACCTTCGTCGAAGCCCACGGGATGCCGTTCTTCGCGTCCTACAAGGCGAAGGGCATCGTGTCGGACAAGCACCCCCTGTCGCTGGGCGCGGTCGGCTTGAGCCCGGTGGTCGACGCCGTCAATTTGCGTGAGGTCGAGGCGGCCGACCTGCTGATCCTCGTAGGCTTCGATCCGATCGAGCTGCGCGACGCCTGGCTCGACGCCTGGCCGGCGGAGCGGGCGGCGATCTCGCTCGACTGGGGTCCGCTCGACCATCGGGTCTTTCCGGTCGGCGAGGAGGCGTTCGGCGATCTGCCGATGCTGCTCCGGCAATTAACACCCAAGGCGCCGCACCCGCGTCCCAAGCTGGCCGAGGCGGTCGGCGCCCACCGGGCCGAGGTCGGCCGGATCATCCGTCCGCGCGAGCCGGCCCATGCCATCAGCCCGGCCGGCCTGTTCAAGGCGGTCAGCGACCGCATCCGGGCGGACTGGTGGCTCACCGTCGATGTCGGCGCCCATCGCATCCTGGCGAGCCACGCGGTCGACTGCATCGTACCGGGCCAGATGCTGCAATCGAACGGGCTCTGCTGCATGGGCTATGCGGTGCCGGCGGCGATCGGCGCGCAGCTGGCCCACCCCGACCGCACGGTCGTGGCGCTGGTCGGCGACGGCTGCATGCTGATGAGCCTGGGCGACCTGGCCCTGGCGGCCGAGCTCGACCTGCCGCTCGTCGTCGTCGTGCTGAACGACGATGCCTTGAGCCTGATCAAGCTCAAGCAGGCGAAGATGCAGATGGCCCCGCAGGCGGTCGACTTCCGCTCGCCGCGCTTCGCCGAGATCGCGCGCGGCATGGGCGGCGAGGGCGTGCGCGTCGAAAGCCAGTCGGCGTTCGAGGCGGCGTTCGAAGAGGCGGTCGCCAGCCGGCGCTTCACGGTCATCGATGCGGTGGTCGATCCGACGGAATATCTCGAGCAGATGTGAGGGTGGATAGCCGGGCGAGCTCGGCCGACTGCCGGTCGCGCACACCGGTCAACTCGGCGTGGAGCGGGCCGTCCGGCAGGCGCGGGATCAGGCGGTTCAGCGCATCGACCAAGGATTGCGCGGCCAGCAGGATCTGGTCGAGGGCGGCCTGCTGCTCCTCGAGGCCGTATTTCGGGTCGGCATAGGCCGGGTCGATCTCGCCCAGGAGGCAGGCGGGCGAGGCATAGGGACGGCTGGGCTCGTCGGACGGCATGATCGACTCCACGGCAGGTCGGCGGATGATCGCGCCGATTCGGCGGCCTGCGCAATCGGTGCCGCGCCCGCTTCCGCCGCGCCCGGTTCTGGGGCATGCTCCGGCCGGTTGTGGTTAAGGGGAGGGTGCCAGCATGGCCGAAACACGGCAGAGAACCGGTGGCGAGATTCTCGTCGATCAACTCAGGATCCACGGGGTCGATCTGGCCTTCGGCGTGCCGGGCGAAAGCTATCTGGCCGTGCTCGACGCGCTGCATGACGCCCGGGACCAGATCAAGTTCGTCATCTGCCGCCACGAGGCGGGGGCGGCCAACATGGCCGAGGCCTATGGCAAGCTGACCGGCCGGCCGGGCATCTGCATGGTGACGCGCGGTCCCGGCGCCTCGCATGCCGCCATCGGGCTACATACGGCCTTCCAGGATTCGACGCCGATGATCCTGCTGATCGGCCAGGTCGGGCGCGACATGCGCGAGCGCGAGGCGTTCCAGGAGGTCGATTATCGCCGCATGTTCGGCCAGATGGCGAAATGGGTCGCCGAGATCGACGATGCCGAGCGCATCCCGGAATTCATGAACCATGCCTTCGCGCTCGCGACCTCGGGCCGGCCGGGACCGGTCGTGCTGGCGCTGCCCGAGGACATGCTGACCTCGCTCGCCGCGACCGCGGACGCCAAGCCCTACAAGCCGGTCCAGGCCCATCCAGGGCCGGCCGACATGGCGGAATTCCGCGAGCGGCTGGCCAAGGCCGAGCGGCCGCTGATGATCGTCGGCGGCGGCACCTGGAACGCGGCTGCCAAGCGCGACATCGAGGCGTTTGCCCAGGCCTGGAAGCTGCCGACCGCGGTCAGCTTCCGCTGCCAGGACTATGTCGACAACAACTTGGCCGTCTATGCCGGCGATGTCGGCATCGGCATCAACCCGAAGCTCGCCGAGCGGGTGCGCAATGCCGATCTGCTGATCGCCTGCGGCCCGCGGCTGGGCGAGATGACGACGTCGGGCTACACCTTGCTCGATGTGCCGGTGCCGAAGCAGACCCTGGTGCATATCCATCCGGGTGCGGAGGAGCTGAACCGGGTCTACCAGCCGGCGCTCGCCATCAACTCGGGCCTCGCCAACTTCGCCGCCGCGGCTGCGCAGTTGCAGCCGCCGGCGACCATCCCCTGGGGCAATGCCGCGGCCGAGGCGCATGCGGACTATCTGGCGAACCAGCAATCGCCGCCGCCGCCGGGTCCGCTCGACATGGTGGCCGTGGTCGAGCATCTGCGCGAGGTCCTGCCGCCCGACGCGATCCTGACCAATGGCGCCGGCAACTACACGGTCTGGTTCCACCGCTTCTACCGCTTCAGCACCTGGCGGACCCAGCTGGCGCCGACCAGCGGCGCCATGGGCTATGCGGTTCCCTCGGCGGTCGCGGCGGCGATCCTGCATCCCGAGCGGACGGTCGTGTCGCTCAACGGCGACGGCTGCTTCCTGATGAACGGGCAGGAGATCGCGACCGCCATGCAATATAGCGTGAAGCCGATCTTCCTGGTCATCAACAACGGCATGTACGGCACGATTCGCATGCACCAGGAGCGGAACTATCCGACCCGGGTGTCGGGCACCGAGCTGCATAACCCGGATTTCGCCGCCTACGCGCGCTCGTTCGGCGCCTATGGCGAGATCGTGACGACGACCGAGGAATTCGCGCCAGCGTTCGACCGCGCCCGCAAGGCGGGGCGGGCGGCGCTCATCGAATTGCGGCTCGATCCGGAGGCGCTGACCCCGCGCCAGAGCCTCAGCCAGATCCGCGCAGCGGCGCTCGCCGCCCGCGACAAACACTGACGGCACGACTGGCCGGGAAGCGGGGTCGCTTGACCCGCTTCCCGGCCGGCTCGAAGCTGTCGGAAAATCAGCGTCCAAGGACGGGCATCCCCAGATGAATTTGAAACAGATTACCGCAGCACTTCTCGCGCTCGGCGTCGCCGGCTGCGCCTCGCACGATAATTCGTCGGGGGCGGCCGGCGTGCCGGCCCTGGCAGCGGCGGCGGTGAAGACCACACCGGTCGTGTTCACGCAGCCGACTGCGAAGGTCGCGATCGCCCCGGTGACGATCAAGCTGCCCGAGCGGCGCAGCCTCGGCACCTATACGCGCAATGTCGATTGCTGGGTCTATGTCCGCCCGATCCGCGACACCGATTTTCCGTTCGGTGGTCCGTTGACCGACTCGATGCGCCAGGCGCTGGTCGGCGCCAAGGTCGACCTGGTGCCGGGCGACAAGCCCGATGTCGCGGCCGCCCAGGGCACCGACTACCTGATCACCGCCAACGTGCCGCTCGCGCACGCCGATCTGTGCATCGACGACTTCTTCAACGAGGCCCCGGCCGATGTCGATGCCCAGGTGACGGTTGCCTGGCAGGTCTGGTCCGTGCGCGAAAATCGCGTCGTGTTCCAGACGACGACGACCGGCACCGGCTCGGGCAAGAGCGCGGAACATGTCATTACGCCGGCCGTGCTGGCGGCGATGGGGGATGCGACCGAGCAGCTGCTGCAGGGCGCCACGATGCAGCAATACCTGACCTTCGGCCATCCGAACCTGCCGCAGATCGTGACGCCCATCCCGGTCGGCCAAGTGGCTGCGCCGGCCGCACCGGCTGCCGTGCCATTGCCCGGCTTGGTCACGGCCCCCGGCGGCGCACCGGCCGCGCCGGCGGTGGCGGCGGTTCCCGTGCAGGCGGTGCCGATCCTGGTGTCGCTGCCGGCATCGGGCGGTTCGGCCGATGCCAAGAGCGGCGCGGTCACGATCGGCAAGACTGCCGGCTTCTATGTCGGCGGCGACGGCTATGTCATCGCGTCTGCCGCCGGCGTCGGCGGTGCCGCGTCGGTGACGGTGACCGATAGTGCCGGCAAGAGCCTGCAGGCCCAGGTCGTCCGCCGGGCCGATGCCCAGGGGCTGGCGCTGCTCAAGGTCGCAGGCGCGCTCGCGGCACCGCTGCCGATCCTCGCGCATCGCCTGGCGGTCGGTGATAAAGTAACCTCGCTCAATGCCTCCGGCGCGGTTGCCGGTGCCGCCGGCAGCGACGGCAAGGTGCCGGCCAAGCTTGCCGGCGCGGTCGCCGGGGCCCCGGTGCTGGATGCGGCCGGCAATATCGTCGGCGTGAGCGAGGGCGGCGGATCCTATCTGCCGATCGCGGCGGCATTCCGGGCCTTGTCGCTCGGCGTGACGCTCACCGAGCGTTAGAGGCTAGCCGCCCCCGCCGGAACGGCGGGGGCGGCCAATCAGTCTCCAAACCGTTGGCATGAGGCGGGAGGCGAGGGATGGGCCAGAGCGTGACCGAGGAGCAGGCATCCCCGCGGCTCGCCCTGCCGCCACGGCCGAAGTCGCGCCTCGGGTTGTTGCGCCTGCTGAAGGCGACGCGGGAGAACAGCGTCGGCACCTGGGCCGACGCCGCCTTCGAGGCCGAGCTCAGCGAGCGGCGCATGCTGTGGCGGCATGTCGTCATCGCCAATGCGCCGGAATATGTCCGGCACGTGATGCTTGATAATGCCGACAATTACGTGCGCAGCGCGCTCTCGCGCCGCCTGCTCGAGCCGGGCTTGGGCAAGGGCCTGTTGACCAGCCACGGCGACACCTGGCGCCGCCAGCGGCGCACCATGGCCCCCGCCTTCGCCGCCAAGCGCATCGCCGATTTCGCCCCGGCGATGGTCGATGCCGCGGAACGGCTGGCCGAAGACTGGTCTTTGGTGCCGCCGAACGCGGCGATCGATGTGGCCGAGGCGATGAGCGGCCTGACGCTCGCGATCATATCCGAGGCGATGTTCTCGGTCCGGGTCGATCCCGAGATCGCGCTGATCGGCCAGGCCGTGACGGCCTATCAATCGGCGATCCGGCCGTCGGTTGCCGATCTCTTGGGCATGCCGGAATGGATCCCGCGGCCGACCGTCCGGCGGGCGCGCAAGATCTTTCGCGACAGCGATCGGGTCATCCAGCGCCTGATCGAAGAGCGGCGCCGGGGCGGCGGCCCGGACGACTTGCTGGCGATGCTGCTGGCAGCACCCGAGGACGACGCCCCGGCCAGCGCCAAGGAGGTGCGCGACCAGGTCGCGACGATCTTCACTGCCGGTCACGAGACGACGGCGAACGCGCTCGCCTGGACCTTCTATCTGCTGTCCCAACATCCGGCCGAGCTGGTGCGGCTCGAGGACGAGCTGGACCGGGTCGTGGGCGACCGATCGGTCCGGGCCGAGGACGTGCCGAACCTGCCGTTCACGCGCATGGTCATCGAGGAGTCGATGCGGCTCTATCCGCCGGCCCATACCATGTCGCGCCAGGCCCTGGCGCCGGATCGGCTCGGCAACATCGAGCTGAAGAAGGGCTCGAGCGTGCTGATCGTGCCCTGGCTGCTGCACCGCCATCGCAAGCTCTGGGACCGGCCGGATGAATTCCGCCCCGAACGGTTCACGCCCGAGGCGGTCGCGGCCCGGCCGCGGTTCGCCTATATCCCGTTCGGTGCCGGCCCGCATATCTGCATCGGCGCTGCCTTCGCCATGACCGAGGCGATCCTGTGCCTCGCCACCCTGACGAGGCGCTTCCGCCTGGCCCTGGCTCCCGGCATGAACGTCGAGCCGGTCGGCCTGATCACGCTCCGGCCGCGCCATGGGCTGCCGATGCGGATCGAGCGGCGGTAGCTTTCGATCAGGAGAGCCAGCGAAGCCCCTCGGGCGGTGGCGGCGGATCAGCTGCGGTCCGGCAAAGCGGATTCGATGAGGTTCACGAGCGCGTCGCCGTCGTACGGCTTGCCGAGCAGGCCGAGGGCGCCGGCCGCGAGCACCTGTTTCTTGATGCGGTCTTCGAGGAAGGCCGTGACGAAGATGATCGGGATCCAGCGCCCGCTCGTCGCGAGCGTCTGCTGCAGTTCGAGCCCGCTCATGCCCGGCATCTGGATGTCGACGACGAGGCAATCCGTTGCTTCGGCCGCCGTCGAGGCAAGGAAGTCTTCGGCCGAGCCGAAGGCATGGGCCTGATGACCGAGCGACCGTATGAGCGCTGCAACGGAAACGCGAACGGACTCGTCGTCATCAACAACCGATACGACGGGAATCTGGGGCAACGAGCGGCACCTCGACATCGTTGGCGAGCAACCGTGAAAAAACGGGCCCGCCAATCATGAGCGTGGCTCCCACCGCGGCTAATAATCAATCATACGGAGGTTTAGGGTGCCGTCGCCGGCGGGTGGGCCAGAAGCGCCTCGGCCATTCGAACGAGATCGGCAAGGGAGCCGGCTTCCATCTTTTTCATCACACTGCCGCGGTGAATCTTGACCGTGATTTCGCTTAGGCCGATCTCGGCGGCAATTTGCTTGTTCATCAACCCTGCGGTGACCCGCATCATGACCTCGCGCTCCCGGGGGGTGAGGGACTTGAAGCGGGTGTGCAGTGCCGTGATTTCTTCCAGCGAGCTTCGGCGGTCATGGTCGCGCGCGAGAGCCGTAGCGACGGCATCCAGCATGTCCTGATCCCGAAACGGCTTGGCCAGGAAGTCGACGGCGCCGGCCTTCATCGCCCGGACCGACATCGGGATGTCGCCGTGGCCGGTCATCAGGATGACCGGGATATCGCGGTAGAGCTTGGCAATCTGCGCCTGGAAATCCAGCCCGCTGATCCCCGGCAGGCGGACGTCCAGTACGAGGCAGCTATCCACGTCCGGCGGCTCGCGTTCCAAGAGCGCCGTCGTGGAGGCAAAGACTTCCGGAACAAGGCCGACGGACCTGAACAAGGCCGCAAGGGCTTCGCGCAGGGACGGATCGTCGTCCACGATCAGCACGACAGGGGTGCTCGCCCGCGCCGTGGCAGAAGGATGGCCGGTTGGAGTCAATCGACCGCCCCCGCAGCGAGCCGCGCGAATTCAATCAGCGTCTTCACGGCGTTACCCCCATTCCGCGAATGGCGATTCTCTCCCATCCCATCGCGCATCTCAAGTCTGGTCCTCCCCCCGGTGAATCGCGACCTGATCGGGAGGCCCAAACCATTGGACCGGTGGGCGTCAAGCTCGAGATCATATCAAAGTATTAGGTCATTAAACCGACGGCGTGATGGCAGTCACCCTCCGTACAATAGCGGCCACCACGCAGCCTTCTATGATGGCATGACCGCGTTGAAGACGGTGATGCGCAACAGGAGGCTGCTATGACATTGTGCGAGCAGACTGCAAATGTGCAGCGCTGGCCTTTGGGACATTGGGCGACGGGCGCACAAGCCCGAGCGGCCCGGTCCGAACTCGCGATCCAGGCCGGCAAGCTTCTCGACGACGTGCGTATCGCATTGAACCATGACCTGGGGGCCGCGATCAGGGCGACCGCGCATCTGGCGGCGCTTCTCGACGGAGACTCCTCTCGAATACCGCGCACCTCACCTGCGCGCGGCGGGCTCGCGCCATGGCAGAGGAGCAAGGTCCGGGATTACATCGAGCATCATCTCGAAGGCTCGATCGCTGTTGATGACCTGGCGGATCTGGTCTCGCTCAGCACCGGTCATTTCTGCCGCGCCTTCAAGGAAAGCTTCGGCAAGACCCCCCACGCCTACGTGATGAGCGCGCGGGTGAGGCGGGCCCAGACGCTGATGATGTCGACCACCGAACCGTTGAGCCAGATCGCCCTTGCGTGCGGTCTCTCCGACCAGGCGCATCTCACCAGGCTCTTCCGCCAGATGACGGGCGAGACGCCGAGCGCCTGGCGGCGCAGCCAGACCATGGGCGTCGACTATTCGCCCGAGTTCCGCTTGTCGGCCTGAGCGACGCGCCCGGGGGCGTACCGGCTTAGGTTGTGGCAAGTAGACAGGCATCTCGTGCCATCCTAGGATTCCAGCGACTATCCTTTTGGATATAGCGTCTGGGACCGGCACATGGGGCAGATGATGGGGTGGCTCCGCCACCATGCCGAGACATTGCTGTCGCGTTCGACCCGGCCCGGGCACGCGCAGGGCCGATATCTGGTCGGGCTTTGGACCGTTGGATGTCTCTCGCTGACGCTGGCGACCTGGGTCTGCTTCCTGGTCGACCTCAAATCCAGCACGGTCGCCTTCGTCTACCTAATCATCATCGTGCTGCTGTCCCTGTTGGACAGCTTTGCGTCATCGGTCGTGTTCTCTCTCTTTGCGCTTGCTTGTCTTGACTATATTTTCGTGGAGCCTCGCTTCACCTTTCAGGTGGAATATTCCGAAGATATTCTGCAGCTCATCGCATTCGTCGCCACCTCATTCATCATTACCGGCCTGGTGAGACGGATGCGCACCCTGGCCCAGGCACATCACGAACAGGCCCGGCTGCTCGATCTCACCCATGATTCGGTCTTCGTTCGCGATGCGAACGATGTGATCGTCTATTGGAACCGCGGCGCCCAGGAACTGTACGGGTGGACGAGGGAAGAGATTGTCGGACGGATCACACACGATCTTCTGCAGACCGAATTTCCCATCCCCCTCGATGAGATCAATCGACAGCTGCTCGATACCGGGCGTTGGGAGGGCGAGCTTCGGCACACACGGCGGGACGGCACGAAGATCTTCGTGGCCAGCCGGTGGTCACTGCAGCGGGATGCGAACGGTCGTGTCACGGGAACGCTCGAATCCAACAACGACATCACGGCACGCAAGCGAACCGAAGCGGCGCTCAAGCGCAGTCAAGACACCTATCTGGCCGAAGCGCAGAAATTGAGCACGACCGGCAGCTTCGGCTGGAACGCCTTGACCGGCGAGCTCCACTGGTCGGAGGAGAGTTTCAGGATCTATGGCTTCGATTCCGCGCTCAAACCCTCGATCGACGCCATCTTCGAGCGGGCGCACCCGGACGACCTCGCCCTCGTCAGGCGCGTGTTCGAGCGGGCGGCGAAGGAAAAGGGGGAATGTGATTTCGAGCATCGGCTGCTGATGCCGGATGGGTCCGTCAGGCATCTACGCGTCGTCGCCCGCGTCGTGGCCGACGAGCCGGAGGTGCTGCAGTTCGTCGGCGCGGTGATGGATGTCACGGCCGCGAGGCAGGCGGAGGAAACCCTGCATCAGGCTCAGACGGAACTCGCCTACGTCACCCGGGTGACGACCCTTGGCGAGCTCGCCGCCTCCATCGCGCATGAAATCAACCAGCCGCTGTCCGCGATCGTCACGAGCGGCGATGCGAGCCTGCGCTTTCTCAATCGCGACCCGCCGCAGCTCGATGAGGTGCGCGATGCCGTGAAGCGCATGATCAGCGACGGCAAACGGGCAAGCACGATCGTTCAACGCATTCGCGCCCTCACCAAGAAGACCGAAACGCAGTCGACGAGGGTGGATCTGAACAATCTCGTCGGCGAAAGCGTCGCCCTGGTTCGGCGCGAAGTGGCCAACCACCAGGTTGCGCTCCGGACGGAACTGGTGCCCGAGGCACCGGCGGTACTGGGCGACGGCGTGCTGCTGCAGCAGGTGCTGATCAATCTGATCGTCAACGGCGTCCAGGCGATGGGCGAGATCAATGGCCAGCCGCGCGAACTGGTAATTCGGTCGAGCCACGAAGCGGGCGAGATCGTGGTCTCGGTACAGGATTCCGGCACCGGCATTGCGCCGGAAACCGCGGGCCGGCTGTTCGATGCCTTCTACACGACCAAGCCCAACGGCATGGGCATGGGGCTGTCGATCTGCCGAACGATCATCGAGGCGCATGGTGGCCGGGTCTGGGCATCCAACAATGCCGGGCCCGGTGCGACCTTTCATTTCAGCCTGCCGCCGATCCGGGAAGACGCGGCCTGACGCGAGCGTCGGCGGACGAGCTCAGGCGGAGGTATCGGTCGGCTTGTGCTTCGGATCCTCGACCGTCTGCCCGGGGCTGAGCGTGTCCTTGGTCTCGGTCTCGCCGACCAGCTTCATGGCGGCGAGCGCAATGACGTTCATCATCGCCAGCATCGGCTGATTGAGCTTGGTCGGCAGGTCGAGTGGGGTCTTGAACACGGCGGCGTCGACGGCGCCCTCGCCGGTGTCGCCCGTCGCGCTGCTGTACTGGTTGATCTGCCGTTCGATCTTGGCGGCGAAGCTCTGGTAGATCTGGGCGACGGTCTTCGCCTCGCCGGTGGCGCTGTCGTAGAACACCGACTTGTTGGCCGCTGCCGCCTGGGGCAACAGGTCGGCGGCCTTGGTCTTGCCGTCATGCTCGATCGACTTGACGACCGAGGTGGCACCCTGGGCGCCCAGGAAATGAGCGAGGTAGAGATCGGTCGAACTGGCCGGGCGACCGAGCGCGCGCTCGACGTCGGCCTTGTTCTGATGGGCGAATTCGGCGGCGATTTCCGATGCCACCTTCGGGTCCTTGCGCAAATCCAGAATCTGCTGCTTGACCGACGGATCGGCGACATGGGGCGCGCCGCTGTCGCTCACCTGGATCTGGCTGGCGTAATTGCCGAGCCCGTACTTGGCGCCGTAGTTCTTGACCGCGGTCAGCCAGGTCGAATCGATGAACTGATAGAGCCCGGTCGCGGAACTGGTCGCGGCCTTGGCGTCCGGCTGGAAGCTGCTCTCCTGCGAGGCCTGGGCCATCAGATAGCCGAAGTCGACATTCGCCAGCCGGCTGGCGCGGCGGATGTCGCTGACGATGGCCGGATCGACGGCGGGAACGGCGGACGGCGGGCGAGCGGTCATCGAGGGGCACGGGCTCCAGAGCTACCGGCGGGACCTTAGCAAACAAACGTTAACCGAACTTTGCTCCGGGATTAGGCATGTCCGGCGGCGCGGGGCAGGGGCTTCCTCACCGATGCGCGATCGCCAAGGCCTGCTCCATGTCGCCGATCAGGTCGTCGGCATGTTCGATGCCGACCGACAGGCGCAAGAGATCGGGCGGCACTGGGCTGGTCGGGCCTTCGACCGACTGGCGATGCTCGATCAGGCTCTCGACCCCGCCGAGCGAGGTCGCGCGCTTCCACAGCCGCGTCTCGGCCGCGACCGTGATCGCCGCCGCTTCGCCGCCCTTGACCCGGATCGACAGCATGCCGCCGAAGCCGCCGCTCATCTGCTGGCGGGCGAGCTCATGGCCGGCGAAGCCGGGCAGGCCGGGGTAAAGCACCTCGGCCACCAGCGGATGGCTCGCGAAATGCTCGGCGATCCGGAGTGCCGACTGCGAGGCGCGCTCGACCCGGATATGGAGCGTGCGCATGCCGCGCTGCAGCAGCCAGGCCTCGAACGTCCCCAGGATGGCGCCGACATTGGAGCGTACCAACTGGATGCGCTCCCAATATTCGTCGATCCGCGCCGTGGTCAGCGTGCCGGCGATCACGTCGGAATGGCCGTTCAGATACTTCGTGCCCGAATGCATCACCAGGTCGGCGCCGAGCGCGATCGGCTGGGTCAGGATCGGGGTCGCGACCGTGCTGTCGACCGCGACGCGCGCGCCGGCCGCATGCGCGAGCTTGGCGATGGCGGCGATGTCGCTGATCGCCCAGGTCGGATTGCTCGGCGTCTCCAGCCAGACGAGCTTGGTGCGGCCCGGCTCGATGGCGCGGGCGAAGGCGCCGGTGTCGGCCGCATCGACGAAGCTGACCGTCAGCCCCCACTCGGTCATGGCGCCTTTCAGCCAGTTGCGCAGGCCCCAATACATGACCTCGGGTGCTACGACGTGGTCGCCGGGCCTGAGCGCCAAGAAGGCCGCGCTTGCCGCCGCCATGCCGGAGGAGAAGAGCAGGCTGGCGGCACCGCCTTCGAGTGCCGTCAACAGCCGCTCCGCCGTCTCGAACGTCGGGTTGTGCGGCCGGCCGTAAACGCGGCCGTTACGATACTGGTTGTCGGCGTCGCGCTGATAGGTGGTGGCGGGGTAGAGCGGCGGCGTCACCGACTTGGTGATCGGTTCGATGTCCCCCAGCGCCTGGGCCGCCTTGGTCGCGGGATGATCATCGTTGCTGCGCATCACCATCGTCTGTCGCCCTTTATGAAGCACTTCCCTGAATGCGAGCGTGCAACCGATTGGCCTCGCTCGGCAAGCCGACTTGGGCGCAATGCGGCCTTCGCCGCGCGCATGTCGTTTGACGACAAGGGGCGGGCACACTACCTCCTGTTATCGACATGCTCGCGCGCCCGCTTCTCATCGGCAGTGAAATCTACCGGCGTTCGACCTACGGTCCCCGGCATCCGCTGGCGATTCCGCGGGTCTCGACGGCGCTCGATCTGATCTGGGCGCTGGGCGCGGTCGAGCCCGAGCGCTATGTCGACAGCCCGCGCGCGAGCCTCGACCAACTGGCCCGGTTCCATGACCGCGACTATCTGGCGGCGCTTGAGCTGGCCGAGCGCGACCGCAAGCAACTGCCCGACGAGGACCGCCGGCGCTACCAGATCGGCATCAACGGCAACCCGATCTTTCCTGAGATCCTGTCGCGCCCCTCGACCGCGGCCGGCGGCACGCTCAAGGGACTGGCGCTGCTGCACGAGGCCGGCGGCGGCATCGTGCACAATGTCGGCGGCGGCACCCATCATGGCCGCCGGGACCGGGCCTCGGGCTTCTGCTATCTGAACGATCCGGTGCTGGGCATTCTCGACCTGCTCGATCGCGGTTACGAGCGCGTGCTCTATGTCGATCTCGATGCCCATCATGGCGACGGCGTGCAGGATGCGCTGTCGCACGACCCGCGCGTACTGATCGTCTCGGTCCACGAGTCCGGGCGCTGGCCCTACAGCGGCACGATCGGCGACCGGGGTGGCGGCCATGCCCGCAACATCCCGGTGCCGCCCGGCTTTAACGACGACGAGATGGATTTCATCCTCGACGAGGCGCTCGTGCCGCTGGCCGAGCGCTTCGCCCCGGAGATCCTGATCCTGCAATTGGGCGCCGACGCGCTCGCCGAGGATCCGCTGAGCAAGCTCGAGCTGTCGAACGGCGCGCTCTGGCGGGCGGTCGCGGCGCTGAAGCGGATGGCGCCCAAGGTGCTGGCCATGGGCGGCGGCGGCTATAACCCCTGGTCGGTCGCCCGCGCCTGGGCCGGCAACTGGCTGATGCTGAACGACATGGCCGTGCCCGAGCGCTTGCCGTTCGCGGCCGAGGCCGTGCTGCGCGCGCTGCATTGGGATCACAGCAAGGGACGGGAACCGCCGGACCATTGGTTCACCACCCTCGCCGACGTGCCGCGGCCGGGGCCGATCCGCGAGGCGGTGCGGCTCGCGGTCGCGGACGTGCTCAGCTGATCACGGGCGGTTTACACGACGCCTCCGCGTGCGGTAATCGGAGGCATGCGCCGCATCTCCCTCTTTGCCGCCCTGGTTGCGGCGACCCTGCTGTTCCTGGCCATCCCCGGCCGGGCGCAGCAGCAACTGGTCACCTTCAAGCATGACGAGCTGACCATCACCAGCGCGTCGGGCAGCCACAAGTTCCAGATCGAGCTCGCGACCGACAATGCGCAGCGCGAGCAGGGCCTGATGTTCCGCCAGTCCATGGCGGCCGATGCCGGCATGCTGTTCATCTATGACCGGACGCAGCCGGTCGCGATGTGGATGGAGAACACCTATATCCCGCTCGACATGCTGTTCATTGCCGCCGACGGCCATATCGTGAACATCCGCCAGCGCGCCGTGCCTCATTCGCGCGAGAACATCCCGTCCGACGGCCCGGTCAAGGCGGTGCTGGAACTGAACGGCGGCACGGCCTCACGCCTCGACATCAGGCCTGGCGACAAGGTCACGGGGCCGGGGCTGGGCGGCTAACGGATAGATCCGTCGGTTTCCAGGATCCGGTTGCCCCAATCGGCAGGGTTAGGCGCGGCTATCCTCGGCCGCGGCCTCAACTCGACAGGAAAAGGATGGAGGATTCCGAGTGCTCGAGGAGAGCCGCCGCCACCTTCCCGAAGAACAGCGTCTCGCCGGCGGGGCGCGCCACTCCCAGGACGATCAGATTGTAGTGCCCGAGGCGAGCCTGCCGCAGGATCGCATCCTCGGGGGCGATGTCGAGGCGTAGCGCAGTCCTGATCCGTCGGCCGAAATGGCCGGCCAAGTCGACGGTGTCCTTGAGGACGGCCTCTTCATAGCGCCGGGCGCGTCCCGAACGCCTGAGGCGACGCTGGGCGGCGCCCGTGCCGACCGTACTCAGCGCATAGAGCGCGGTTACCGGACTGTCGCTCGTTTGGGCGAGCGCGAGCGCGAGCTCGGCGCCCCGTCGCGACAGCTCGTTGCCCCTGACCGGAACTAGAATGTTGAGGCGATTCTGCTCGGGGTCGGCGAGATGCGCCCCGCGCGCCACGACGACCGCCAGCGGACCCTCATAAGTGGACACTATGCGGGCGATCTCCTCATGAAAGCCGCCCTGGGGTGCCACGGTCTTCGCGATGCCGAGGACGAGGAGGCCGTAACCCTTTCGCGCCTCCTTCGTGACGGCCGGTTCGGCCGGGAGCGCATCGGTTCTGAGCGTCACGTGGACCTTTGGCACTCCCTCCTCATTCGGCTCCGCTGCAAAGCTGCCGGTCGCCATGCTGTCCGCCCTGGTTGCCGATTCGGCATTTGCGTCCCCCAACTGGAGGACGGTCGTGGTGATCCCTCGCGACTGGGCGATGAGACCTGCCAGACGCAGCGCAAGCCTGCCGTTCGCGCTGTCGTCGACGGCGAGGAGCAGCCGCTCCACAGTGGTGACGAAACCCTTTGCTTCGAACGCTTCGCGCTCAAGGCGCGCCTCCTCCTCTTCGTGCAGCGGCAGCCTCGACAGCGCCCAGCGGAGGCTTGGCGGCATGGCCAGAGTGGTCACGATCGCCATGGTCACGATCATGGTGAAGAGATCGTGGCTGATCACGCCCATCGAGAGGCCAATCGAGGCGACGATGACCTCGGTAGAGCCGCGGGCGTTCATGCCGCACCCGAGCACCAGGGATTCCCCATAAGTCAGCCGCCCCAACGTGCCGCCCAGGAACGCGCCGCCGAACTTGCCGACGCTCGCAATCACGATCAGGCCGATGGTGAGGAGAGCGAGCTCAGGGTTCTTGAGGATCGAGAGGTCCGCATTGAGCCCGGCGAGCGAAAAGAAGACCGGCATGAACAGGGCAATGACCAGTCCGCGCAGCTGATCGTCGATATGTTGTGTGAGGATCGGCGACTGGCCCACGAGGATTCCGGCGACGAAGGCGCCGAGCACAGTCTGAATGCCGATGAGGTGCGTCATCAAAGCCATCACGCCCATGACGATCAAGATCGCGGTGACGACCGGGACCTCGCTGACGAAGGTGTCGTTCGTCCAGCGGATCAAGCTGAACACCAGGCGCCGGCCCAGCGTGAAGCTCACGAGGAGGAAGACGCCGGTGCCGAGCAGGCCTTGTGCGACGGTCACGACGTTCAGCACGCCATGCGCTGCCAGGCTGGAAGTGATGGCGATAATGGTCCAGCCGACCGTGTCGTCGATGATGGCGGAGGCGATGAGCGTGATCCCGACCTTCCTGCGCAGGAATTTCATCTCCCGCACGATTACCGCCACGATCTTGACGGAGGCGATCGACAGCGCCGTGCCGAGGAACAGGGAGGTGATCAGCCGCTGGTCGGGCCGCGGCAGCATGGATTCCGGCAGGAATTGACCGAGCGTGAGCCCGCAGAGGAATGGGATGATCACGCCCGAGGCCGATACGCACAGCGCCGCGCGCTGAGCCATTCTGACAAGTTTGAGGTCGGTCTCCATCCGGTGAGCAGCAGAAGCATTAGGATCCCGAGCTGGGAAACGGCCTCGAGCATCGCCTTCTGCTCGCGCCCGCTGGGGAAGATCGCATGCTGCGCTTCCGGCCAGAGCGCTCCGAATACCGACGGGCCGAGAACGATGCCCGCGATCAGCTGACCCATGACCGCCGGCTGGCCGATCCGCTGCATCCCCTCGCCGGCGAGACGGCCAACCAGCAGCAGCAGCACGATCTGCGCGATGAAGAGGGCTTCCGACGAAACCATTCAGGCGCCTCCCGAAGCGGTGGGAGCGGCTGCGATGACAGGAGAGGCGAGGCGAAGCCTATAAATCGCGAGCATGGCGTCCCCGGTCTGCACGGCATCTCGAGGATTCAAGTCGGTGAGGCGGCCACGCCGCGGAAGCCTCTCCGAGCTTTCGCTCCGGGGCGCCTGGAACGGCGTCAATGCGCGCGCCTTCGCCGTGGCCTCGATCTTCCGTAGGAGGAGCTAACCTCGGCGAAGCATATCCGGGACGAACCCGGGGCGCCAGCCTCGCCCTCGGAGGAAATCGACTGCCAGCCGTCGCCCGAGGCCTGGCATCGGCGTCTTCAGGGGGCGGGTTTCATCTCCCCGAGTATGGTCGGCAGCAGCGACGGAGGCCGAGCGGTTTGACGGACTGCTCCCGTGAGCCCAGGACCAAGCGACAGATTTCATCCGCTCGATTCCCTTACCCCAGCGCCGCATCCCATTCGCGGCGCACGTCCTCGTCGCCCTCGGTCACGGACGCTGCTGCCAACGCCGCGAGGCGTCCCGGCGCTAGGCGGCCGAGCGCCCAGACTGCCATGCCGCGGACGAGCGGCGAGGCATCGCCCAGCAGCGCCTCCGCCGCTTGGGCAAGCGCGGCCTCGCCGGAGTTGCCGATGGCGATCAGCACGTTGCGCACGAACCGGTCGCGGCCGATGCGCTTCACCGGCGAGCCCGCGAACAGGGCGCGGAAGCCGGCGTCGTCGAGGACGGCCAGATCGGCGAGCCGGGGGGCGGTGAGCTCGGCGCGCGGCAGGAACGTGGGCTCGGCCGTGGCGCGCGCGAACTTGTTCCAGGGGCAGACCGCGAGGCAATCGTCGCAGCCGTAGATGCGATTGCCCATGGGCGCGCGGAACTCGACCGGGATCGGTCCCTTGTGCTCGATCGTCAGATACGAGAGGCAGCGGCGCGCGTCGAGCGTGTAGGGCGCCGGAAAGGCCGCGGTCGGGCAGATGTCGAGGCAGCGCCGGCATTGGCCACAATGGTCGGTCTCGGGCTCGTCCGGGGCGAGATCGAGCGTCGTGAAGATCTCGGCCAGGAACAGCCAGGAGCCGTAGTCGCGCGACACGAGATTGCTGTGCTTGCCCTGCCAGCCGAGGCCGGCAGCCTGGGCCAGCGGCTTTTCCATGACCGGGGCGGTATCGACGAAGACCTTGAGCTCGGTCCCGGTCTCTGCCGCGATGAAGCGGCCCAGTTCCTTCAGGCGCTTCTTCAGGATGTCGTGATAGTCGCGGTTCTGGGCGTAGACCGAGATGGTCGCCCGGTCGCGCCGGCCGAGCCGCGCCATCGGGTCGATCGCCGGCCCGTAATTGGCGGCGAGCATCAGGATCGACTTGACCTCGGGCCAGAGGCCGCGCGGATCGGTGCGGCGCTCGGGTGTGCGCGCCAGCCAATCCATGTCGCCCTGGCGGCCGTTGGCGAGGAAGTTGTCGAACGCCAGCCGGTAGCGTTCGGCAAGCGCACCCGGTGCCACGCGCGCAACATCGAAGCCCAGCGCCAGCGCCTTGTCGACGATCAGGCTCTTGAGGTCAGCCGCGGCCACGATATGAGGCCACCCCCTGGTCGGGGATCCAGACGCCCGCCGGGGGCTCGCCGGTCTGGTAGAAGACGTCGATCGGGATGCCGCCACGCGGATACCAGTAGCCGCCGATCCGGAGCCATTGCGGCTGGATCTCGACGACCAGCCGCTTGGCGATGCCGACCGTGCAGGCCTCATGAAAGGCGCCGTGGTTGCGGAAGGACGCCAGATAGAGCTTCAGCGACTTGCTCTCGACCAGGAACGGCCCGGGCACGTAGTCGATGACCAGATGGGCGAAATCCGGCTGGCCGGTCAGCGGGCAGAGCGAGGTGAATTCGGGTGCCGCGAAGCGCACCAGGTAAGGCGCGCCCGGCTCCGGGTTCGGCACCTTCTCCAGCACCGCCGCCTCGGGCGATGTGGGTTGCACGGTCTTCTGCCCCAGCTGGGTCAGGCCGCTGTAGATCGTCTCGGTCATCTCGTCATCCGATCGCGGAAATGTCGCCCAGCGCCTGCGCCTCGTGGAACTGGGCGGCGAAATCACTGAGCTGCCGCCGTTCGATCGCCTGGCGCAGGCCGGCCATCAGATCCTGGTAATAGGTCAGATTATGCCAGGTCAGCAGAATCGGCCCCAGCATTTCCTCCGACCGGAACAGGTGGTGCAGATAGGCCCGGCTATAGTCGCGGCAGGCCGGGCAGCGGCATTCCGCATCGAGCGGGCGCGGGTCGTCCTGGTGGCGGGCGTTGCGCAGATTGACTTTGCCGCGCCGGGTGAAGCCCTGGGCCGTCCGGCCGGAGCGGGTCGGCATCACGCAATCGAACATGTCGATGCCGCGCTGGACGGCGCCGACCAGGTCGGAGGGCGTGCCGACGCCCATCAGGTAGCGCGGCTTGTCGGTGGGCACCGCCGGCAGGGTGCCGTCCAGCACCTGGAACATGATCTCCTGGCCTTCGCCGACGGCCAGGCCGCCGATGGCGTAGCCGTCGAAGCCGATGCCGGTCAGCGCCGCCACCGACTGATGCCGGAGATCGACATAGATGCCGCCCTGGACAATGCCGAACAGCCCATAGCCCGGCCGCCTGACGAAGGCCTGCTTCGAGCGGGCGGCCCAACGCATGGACAGGCCCATGGAACTGGCCGTCTGCTCGCGCGTCGCCGGATGCGGCGTGCATTCGTCCAGCACCATGGTGATGTCGGCGTCGAGCATGCGCTGGATGTCGATCGAGCGCTCGGGCGTCAGCTCGTGCTTCGAGCCGTCGAGATGGGAGCGGAAGGTGACGCCGCGCTCGGTCATCTCGCGCAGGCTGTTCAGGGACATGACCTGGAAGCCGCCCGAATCGGTCAGGATCGGCTTCGACCAGTTCATGAACTTGTGCAGCCCGCCCATCCGCTCGACCCGCTCGGCGGTCGGCCGCAGCATCAGGTGATAGGTATTGCCCAGCAGGACCTCGGCGCCGGTGCCGGCGACGGCCTCTGGTGTCAGGCCCTTCACGGTGCCGGCCGTGCCGACCGGCATGAACGCCGGCGTCTCGATCGTGCCGTGGGCAGTCGTGACCCGGCCGCGGCGGGCAGCACCGTCCGTGCCGATCAGGTCGAAGCCGAAATCGGGCACGGTCATGGTCTGATCTCCGGGTCGAGCAAGCTCGAATCCCCATATGAATAGAAGCGATAGCCGGTGCGGCACGCCTGGTCATAGGCGGCGTGCATGCGCTCGAGGCTGGCAAAGGCCGCGACCAGCATGAACAGCGTCGACTTGGGCAGATGGAAATTGGTCATCAGCCGATCGATCGCCTTGAAGCGATAGCCGGGCGTGATGAACAGGCGCGTGCCCCCTTCGAACGGCCGCAGGGTTCCGTCGGCGGCAGCGGCACTTTCCAGCAGGCGCAGGCTGGTGGTGCCGACGGCGACGATCCGACCGCCGGCGGCGCGGGTGCGGTTGATCCGCTCCGCCGTCTCGGCGGTGAGGACGCCCAGCTCCTCATGCATGACATGGTCGTCGGTGTCGTCGACCTTGACCGGCAGGAAGGTGCCGGCGCCGACATGGAGCGTGAGCAGGGTCGAGCCGATGCCGCGGGCGGCGAGTGTCGCCATCAGCTCGTCGGTGAAATGCAGCGCCGCGGTCGGGGCCGCGACGGCGCCTTCCTCCCGGGCGAACAGGGTCTGGTAGTCGCTGCGGTCGCGCTCGTCGGCGACGCCGCCGCGGATATAGGGCGGCAAGGGGATGCGGCCGTGGTCATGGAGCGCCGTCATCAGCGCGGCGCCGCCGCGGTCGAAGCGCAGCACGATATCGCCGGCCGGCCGCTTCTCCAGCACCTCGGCCGTGAAATCGGCGGCGAAAGTGACGCGGTCGCCGATGCGCAGTCGCTTACCCGGCTTGGCGAAGACCAGCCAGCTGTCGAGCGCCAGGGCTTGATGCAGCGTGATGGAGACGGTCGCCTCGCCGCGCTGGCCGATGAGGCGCGCGGGCACGACGCGGGTGTCGTTGAACACCAGAAGGTCGCCGGGCGCCAGCAGTTCCGGCAGATCGCGCACGCGCCGGTCGGTGATCGCATCGCTCGTCACCCGCAGCAGGCGGGCGGCATCGCGCGGTTCGACCGGACGCTGCGCGATCCGGTCCGGCGGCAGCTCGAAGTCGAACGCATCGACACGCATGGAACGGGCAATCCTCGCGACAGGGAACAGCTTTGGAAGGGCGCGTTCCTAGCACGAGATCGGTGGCGGAGGCAGAGGCTCCGGCGCAAGCCGGACCGGAGCCGCCGGAAGGGCTCGGCACCCGTTCCGACGGCTTCCCCGGAATACTTACGTCAGCCCAGGAACATCACGATGATCAGAATGAGCAGCAAGGTCCCGAGGCCGCCGGTCGGGTAATAGCCCCAGCCGGCGCTATAGGGCCAGACGGGGAAGGATCCGATCAGCAGCAGGATCAGCAGGACCAGCAGGATGGTGCGCAGCATGTTGCTCTCCCTTGCTCTTAGGCAAGTTGTTCCGGCCGGGTTCAGGCGTTGCGGATCGCGTCCTTGACCTTGCCGAACGCATTCTGTGCGGTCCCGACATTCTTCTCGGCCTTGCCTTTGGCTTCGGTCTTGCGGTCGCCGGTGATCTTGCCCGCGGCTTCCTTGATCGAGCCGGAGACTTCCTTGGCCGCGCCCTTGATGCGGTCCTTGTCCATGATGCTCCTCCGTCAAACGGCTGAATTCGGAGGAACAACAGGCTGGTCCGGCTTTGGTTGCGCCGGAAATCAAGCAGCGCTCATGACCGGCATTAGCTGGCAAACTCCAGCGCCGTCTTACGAGGTCGGAGGTGAGCCGATTCGCGTTTGGCCCGGCCCGCTCCACGAGATGCGCGTCGAACTGAGCATGCGCCAAAGTGCAGAGTTGTCGCAGTCCGCAAGGCGCCGCCGCATGAATATTGCGCGATCGCGGTGATCGCGTAGGATGCGTCGCCTCGAACGCACAGGGCTTTATCGTGGACGCGCTAACCTCTCCCATTCTGTTTGTCATCGGCTTGGTCGTCGCCGTCCTTGTCGCGCGTTGCGTCAGGGTAAACCCCAACGGCGCGCGCCGTCCCGACACCGGCGTTCATCCCAACTCGCCGTATTACGATCGCCGTTGGCAGCACCTGCGCTGAACGGACTTGATTGGCAAGGGCGCCAACGACGGCTTGGCGCCAAAAGCGGGGCGGCCGGTTGCGAAGCCGGATGGCAAAGCGAGAGCGGCCGTCTCCGCCAAGGTGAGTTTGCCACCTATTGCCGTTCATGATGGCGTCCTGGTCACCTCGGTGTAGATCACCTGCCACACGCCCCGGCGGCTAGCCCAGACGTCGGCGAAGCGGACGGTGATCTCGAACCGCTTGCCGCCGTCGAGGCCAGAGAGTGTCACGAGCCCGCCCAATACTGCGCCATCGGCCCAGACCTGCTCGATCGGTTCGCGCGCGTCGTACGGGTCGAGCTTGAAGCCGGGGGCGGTATTGTCCCGGATCAAGTCCTGCTTGCCGCAGACGATCGCCCGGCTGTTGACCAGGACATAGTCGTCGGCCAGCAGCCGCTCCAACGCTGCCCGATCGCCGCTGACCTGGGCCCGGTCATAGTCCCTGGCCGTCCTGGCCAGGTCGGGCGGCAGCTTGGCGGCCAGTGCCGGCCCCGCGGCGAAGAGGGCGGCCGCGGCCATGATTCCCTTGAACGGCATGGCTCGCTCCAGATCAGGCGCGGGTGAAGTCCGCGACCCAGTTGGTCTCCCAGGTGATGCCGTCGTCGGCCGAGAACGCCTGTTCCCACCGGCACTCGGTGGTGGAGATCGGCGTCCAGATGAAGCGGACCTTGATCGGCCTGCCCTCGAACAGCTCATCGGCATAGAACAGGCCGATGCCATTCTCGAACCGGCCGACCATCGGCGTGTCGATGGCGGGATTGCGGCTGTCCAGCCAATAGATCGACCACATCTTGGCGACGGGATTATGGAGCCGGAGCGTGGCGCCATGGTACGCGCCGCGCGGGGAGCGGATTGGCGTCTCGTCGAAATTGCCGAGCCCGTTCAGGATCTTGCGCATGGTGATGGTCCCGGGGAACTCCAGCCACTCGGTATCGCCCGCCAAGCGCGTGCGCAATTGCCGGTTCTGGACCGTCCAGTCGCCGACGAAGAAGTCGAAATCCCGGGAGCCGTCTTCGACCTGGGTATCTTGAGGCATGATTTTTCCTCTCGCTGACAGGGATGGGGCGACCATCCGGTCTCCCCGCCGCTTGGTGCGACGGGGACGAGACTGCGCCCCATAACCTGCCAAGCGATGTCAGGTATTATTCCGACGGAGCGATTTTGGGCTGTCCTGCCCGATTTCGACTCCTGCTGCGGAGTCGGCGGCAGGATGGCCGAGCGACCATCCTGCATTCTCTGTTGAGACACCCGCCCTGGGCGCAATTCCAGAAAACTTGAGCAACCGTAAGATGGATGATGCCGCTCGCCCGGCACTACGGTTTACGTAAAAGCGACCCCGGTCTATAGAGGATGTCCATCCGCGGCGAGACGGAGCGATGAACTAGAATGGTATCGATGGAACTTCACGTTGAATATTCGCCATCGACTTCTCCCGTCTTCGGCCATGCTACTCGGCCGGTCCTGATTGCCATCCCATTCTACAAGAACGAAGAGCTGGTCGAATCGGTCATCGGCTCACTCATCGCCTGCGCCGACGATCTGGCCGCCATCGGCGCCGAAGTCGTGTTCTACAACGACTCCCCCAACTACCCGCCGTTGCGAAAGGCGCTCGAGGCGATCCTGCCGCGCGCTGAGGCGGCCTTTCCCTGCCGTCTGGTCACGAACCCGGTCAATCTCGGCTTCGTCAAGACGATGAACCGCGCGATCGCGGAGGCGGTCGAGCGTCGCTACGATCTGCTGCTGCTGAATTCCGATACGGTCGTGACGCCGGGCGCCCTGAGCGAGATGGCCCGGGTGGCGGCGCTCGACCCGATGATCGCCTTCGTCAATCCGCGCTCGAACAACGCGACCCTGACCACGCTGCCGATCCCGGAGGAGCGGCTGGACGAGGCGCCGGACAATGGCCGTTCGGCCTATGCGGCGCTGGCCGCCCGGCTGCCCGATTTCTCCTATGTGCCGACGGCGGTCGGGTTCTGCATGCTGATCCGCTGGGCGGTGCTGGCCGAGTTCGGCGGCTTCGACGAGATCTATGGGCACGGCTACAACGAGGAAAACGATCTGGTGATGCGGGTGAGCCGATGCGGCTACCGCGTCGTCCTCGCCAACAAGGCGTTCGTCTGGCACGAAAGCGAACGGTCGTTCCGCAGCGCGGGTGTCACCAAGGCTGATTGGGAGCCGACCAATCGTGCCATTCTCGACGCCCGCTACCCGGAATATGACGGCTTCACCGCCGCCCATACCGACGCGCCGGAGACCCATGCCGAGACGCTGCTCGGCACCTTGACACCGGATGCCGATGGCCGGCTCGACCTGGCTTTCGATTTCTCGACCTTCGTGCCGATCCACAACGGCACCACCCAGGTCGGCCGGCAATTGCTGCAGGCGGCCCATGCCGCCTGGGGCGACCGGTTCAAGATCCATGTGGTGTGCTCGCAGGCGGTCTACGATTTCCACGGCTATGGCGAGATCGGCGCGCCGCGCTGCGATCCGCATGGGCCGGAACGCTTCGCTGTGCTGTTCCGGGTCGGGCAGCCCTATGACTGGAACACCGTGCAGCGGCTGGTCATGAAGGGCGCGGTGATCGGCATCTACATGCTTGATACCATCTCGATCGATTGCACCCAGCTGACCTCGCCCCAACTCTATAACCTGTGGCAGTTCGCGCTCAGCCATATCGACCTGATGGCGACGCAGAGCCGGCAGACCGCCGAGCAATTCGACCGCCGCTTCCGCATTTCCGATCGGGTCGGCCGGGTCCTGTCACCGCATTCGCTCAATGTGGCGGATTATCGCCTGCCGGGCCTGGGGGCGCCGGTCCAGCGGTCCGCCGATGCGCCGGCGACGCTCTTGGTGCTGGGCAACCACTTTCCGCACAAATACACGGCGCCCACCGCCAATGCGCTCGCCGCCGCCTTCCCCGACCGGTCGGTCGTGGCGCTGGGCCAGACCAAGCCGGTGGGGCGCGCCACCAAGGACCCGCTGGCGCCGCACGGCCTGAGTCACGCGAAGAACCTGAGAGGCCTGCTGGTCGGAACGCTGAGCGACGACGAGCTCGCGGCATTCTATGCCAAGGCCGATGCGATCATCTTTCCGTCTCACTATGAAGGGTTCGGCATCCCGGTGATGAATGCGCTCGCCGCGCGACGGCCGGTCTATGTCCGGCGGCTGCCGGTGTTCGAGGAGCTGTGGGAAAGCCAGGACCGCAATCCGAACATCCGCTTCTTCGAGACCACCCACGAGCTGATCGAGCAACTGCAGGACATCGCGCTTTGGGACGAATCGGTGCCGCTGCCGCCAGCGGACAATGGCGCCGACCGCTGTGCCCGTGAGATCCGGGACGGGCTCGAAGCGGCGTTGGACTGCGTCGACTATGAGCGGATCGTCGAGCGGGTCCGGGCGGTGCAGTTCCCGGCCCATGTCGGCTTTCCCGGCGGGGCCGGCGAGGCGATGCCGGGGGCGCCGCCGGCCTATGCCGCGCGCTTTCTGGCGCTCCGGGTCGAGCGCATCGCGCGGGTGCTGTTCGACCAGCCGGTCCTGTTCGGCATGATCCGGCTGGCGGCCCGCATCCTGCGCGCCGGACTCCGCCTGCTCAGGAAAGCGCCTGGAGATCGCCCCTGAGCCGATCCGGATCGGCGCCGGGCAACATCCGTTCCACCGCCGCATGCGTCCGTTCCCAGATGGGAACGGCCCGGGACAGCAGTTCCTCTCCGGCCGGCGTCAGCGACAGCAGGCGGCTCCTTCGGTCGCCCGGATCGAGCGAGAGGGCGACGAGGCCGCGGCGCTCCAGCGGCTTCAGCGCCGCGGTGAGGGTGGTGCGGTCCATGGCGAGCAGGGCGGCGACCGATCCCATGCTTGGTGGGACCGGGCGGTTCAGCGACATCAGCAGCGAAAATTGCCCGTTCGTCAGCTCGACCGGGCGCAGCGCCTCGTCGAAGCGGCGCGCCAGCGCGCGCGCCGCGCGCTGCACGTGAAGACAGAGGCAGGCGTCGCGGACGAGCAGGGTGGTTTCGAACGGAACGTGCGTAGGTTTTGACATGACCCAATAATGTTGATATCAACGTATATAGTCAAGCCCGAACGGGCGATGGAGCCGAGGGAGGAGCAGCCATGCCGCATCATCCGGTCGTATCCAGGGAAGAGTGGCTCGGCGCGCGCAAGGCGCTGCTGCTCAAGGAAAAAGAAGCGACCCGGCTCAGGGATCGGATCAACGCCGAACGCCTGGCGCTGCCCTGGGTGAAGGTGGACAAGGACTATGCCTTCGACACGCCCAGCGGGAAGAAGAGTCTTTCCGACCTGTTCGCCGGCCGCAGCCAGCTGGTCGTCTATCACTTCATGCTCGCTCCGGGCTGGGCCGCGGGTTGCCCGGGCTGTTCGTTTCTGAGCGATCACCTCGACGGCGCGCTGCCGCATCTCGAGCATCACGACGTTACGCTGACGGCGGTCTCGCGCGCGCCACTTGCCGAGATCGAGGCCTACAAGCGGCGCATGGGCTGGCGCTTTCCCTGGGTGTCGTCGTTCGGCAGCGACTTCAACCGCGACTATGGCGTATCCTTCACCGGCGACGATCTGGCAAAGGGCGAGGTGTTCTACAACTACGCCATGCTTGCGGCGGCGAGTGCCAACGACGAGCTTCCCGGTCTCAGTGCCTTCGTCAAGGACGAGGCGGGCGGCATCTTCCACACCTACTCGAGCTACGCCCGCGGTCTGGAAGAACTTGTCGGTACCTATATGATTCTCGACCGCGCGCCCCTGGGCCGCAACGAGCAGGCGATGGCGGGCTGGATGCGGCGGCACGATGAATATGACGACGCGCCGGCCAAGCCGTCCTGCTGTGATTCTTAACGGCGCATCCGCGCCGGCATCGCGCGACCGGGGCCTCATGCCCCCGGATGGCGCTCCACTCTACCGACTGGGAGAACCGGAATGTCTGATTTCCAGGGCAAGTTCGTCTGGTATGAGCTGATGACCACCGATACCGCGGCCGCCGAAGCCTTCTACAAGGCGGTGGTCGGCTGGGGCGCGCAGGACTCGGGCGTGCCGGGCATGAGCTACACGCTGTTCACCATGGGTGAGGACCGGATCGGCGGGCTGATGGCCGTGCCGGAGGAGACCCGCAAGGCGGGGGCCCGTCCGGGCTGGATCGGCTATGTCGCGGTTGCCGATGTCGACGCCATGGCCGAGCGGATCGCCAAGGCGGGCGGAACCGTCCATCATGCGCCCCAGGACATCCCGAACGTCGGGCGCTTCGCGGTCGTCGCCGATCCGCAGGGCGCGCATTTCGCTCTGTTCAAGGGCTTGGGCGAAGGGCCGGCCCAGCTGCCGGACCAGAGCGCCACCGGCCGCGTCGGCTGGCACGAGCTGATGGCCGGGGAAGGGGAATCGGCCTTCGGCTTCTACTCGAGCATGTTCGGCTGGACCAAGTCGGACGCGATCGACATGGGGCCGATGGGCATCTATCAGCTCTTCGCCATCGGCGGGACAACGGCCGGCGGCATGATGACCAAGCCGGAGCAGGTGCCGGTGCCGTTCTGGCAGTTCTACGTCAATGTCGAGGCGATCGATGCCGCCGCGGCGCGGGTGACCGCGAGCGGCGGAAAGATCCTGATGGGACCCCACGAGGTGCCCGGCGGCAGCTGGATCATCCAGGGCACGGATCCGCAGGGCGCCGTGTTCGCGCTCGTCGCGCCGCACCGGTAGCGGGCCGTTCCACCAGGTGCTGCCTGGTCACTGATCGGGTGCGTCGCGGAACACCAGCTCCAGCAGGATGCCAGTTGGGGTGTGGACGAACAGGCGGCGTTCATGCAGCTCCGGCAATTCCATCCGGGAATAGGCAATCCCGAGCCGATCCAGCCTGCGGCGCATGCCCTCATGGTCGGCGAGACGGAAGGCCACATGGTCGATCGTCTCGCCGCCGCGATCGACCGATCCGCCATGGCCGGGGATCAGATGCACGATCGGCGCGCCATCGGCATAGAGCCAATGGCCGGGGAAAGGGAAGGCGGGCCGGTAGCCCGCCTTCAGCTCGAGCACCTCTTCGAAGAAGCGCCGGGTGGCTTCGAGATCGTCCGTGCGCAGGGTGACATGGTCCAGCATGGCGCGGATGATCGTCACGGCGCGACCAGGCCGAGCTGCTGCAACAGGGTCAGGTTGTCCTCGATGTGCCAGTTCTCGGCGATGCGCCCGTCGGCGACCCGGTAGATGTCGGTGGCGATGAAATCGATCGGCTGGCCGTGACCCTGGGTCTGCTTGAACTGACCGGTGAAGTGGCCGCGAAAGTGCAGGTGCGTGACGACGCGGTCGCCCGCCACGATCATCTGCTCGATGTCGCAGCGCAGGTCGGGGACCGCCGTCCGGAAGAATTCGGAGGCCGCAAGCGGCCCGGTCGGGCCCTGAGCTCGTCCGGGCGGCAGCGTGCGATCGACGAAATCGGGCGCGAGCGCGGCCCGGGCGAGGGTCTCGTCGCCGGTGTTCCAGAACGTGTCGTAGCGGCGCGCGGCCAAGATCTGGGCATCGGCCTGCGCCCTCGGCACGCCGGCATCGACGATCAGGTGCTGCGGCTGGGCCAGCGCCACGTCGGACGCGGTCGCCGGGGCCGACGCGGCCGCGAGCAGCGCGCCAAGGACGAACGACAGGATGGCGACGGGCGGGCGGAAGCGCTGAGATGTCGGCGATTGCATCGGACCCTCCGGGGTATTGCGATGCCCCTAAGGTAGCGCCCGATATCGTCGGCAATAATATGTGGCATCGGAGACTTACTGTCGCATTTTTGGAAAGAATGCGGCCGACACCCGTTCGCTCGCCCGGCCTCGGCCTGCGGGGGTGACAATTTTTCTGATGGGTTGAGTTTGCGCCTTTACATTCTCCGGTAGATATGGGGCGGCGAGTCGCACTTGCCAAACCATTCGTAGTTGCGTTAACTCATGGTTTTATTTTGTGATGAGAGATATTGTTGACCGTTTTTAACGTCGCCGGCCCGTTTTGATCCGCTCTGCAATGATGCTGTTAGTAGCGGTGGCCGTGAGTGCGCATCATATTTGTGGGCGGAGTGCCTATTCTACTCTGGGAATTCATTCATGATAGCTGTGGACGAGTTTCGGGCGAAGCTTCGGTCCGCCGTGCTGGTCCAGTTATTCGACTATTGGCAAACCATCCGTGGTGGCCGGTTGATGCCGCCCTGGTCGGCCATCAAGCCCGAGGAAATCGCGCCGGTCCTGCCTCGGATCTGGGTCTGGCGTCTCGACGAGCGCGGAGAGCCGCGTATCAGGCTGGTCGGCGAAAGTATTCTGGAGGTGACCAGCCGCAACATCCGGGACAGCACGCCGGACGATCTTTATCCCCCGGCCGAAGCCGCGGACATCCGAAGCCGAATCCTGAAAGTGACCGGCATGCCGACCTGCAGCTTCACGGATGGCGAGGTGTTCGATCGGGCAACGAGGGTCGGCAGCGGCGAGCGGCTGGCGTTGCCCTATCTGGATGACCGCGGCGCGCTGGGGGTGATCGGCGCCTCCCATGTGAGGATGGCGACGGATGCAGACGGGAAGCCGATCCGCTTCAATCCGAAGGCGCTCTATCGCCTCGAAGGGGCCGAATACTTCATGAGGCTGGCGCCGGAAGAGGGCGGCGGGGCGTAACCTGAAACGCAGAGCGGGCCGAACGCGCGTCCGGCCCTCTCGTCTGATCACTCGAATCCTTGCGGTGTTTGTGGCGCGCCCTACTGGATTCGAACCAGTGACCCTCGGCTTAGAAGGCCGATGCTCTATCCAGCTGAGCTAAGGGCGCCCCGGGATGCGGGTGTTATCCGCGAATCCGGTCGAACCGGAAATTGTCGGCATAGGCCTTGGGCTTGATCTGCTTGTGATGCGGCTGCTCGATCGAATAGGCGAGGCCGTACTTGTCGGCATAGGCGACGGCTTCCTCGAGCGTATCGAATTTCAGGTGAATCTGGTTGAGCGTGTCGGCGGCGGCGATCCAGCCCATCAGCGGTTCGGCCTGGCGCTTCGTCGCGGTCTCGAATTCGAGCACCCAGTGCTTGGTCTTGGCCGTGCCGGACGACATTGCGGTCTTGGCGGGGCGGAGGATGCGGGCGAGCGCCATGAGTTCCTGAAACTCCGTCGTGTGGTATCGGGCCCGGGCGGTTGCCCTAAGCTGGCGCCGGGCGTTCGGGCGACCGGATGGTCGGGGCGAGAGGATTCGAACCTCCGACATCTTGCTCCCAAAGCAAGCGCTCTACCAGGCTGAGCCACGCCCCGGCCGTTCCGGATGGGTAGGGATTTAGAGGTTTCCGCGTCGCAGCGCAACTGATGAGGGGCGCAGACCGGACCTGCCCAGGCGGGCTCGCGCACGGGGCACGAACGAGACGGGCCGGCGCCTGACGGCGGCCGGCCCCTCGCGGCAAACCCGAAGCCTAGCGGCTAGCCTTACTTGGCGGCCTTGGCCAGGGTCTTCAGCAGATTGAGCGCGGCGTTGCGCTGCTTGTCGTCGTCGATCGCGTAGAAGGCGCGGACCAGCTCGACGGTCTTGCGCTTCTTCATGAGATCGCTCGGGACCTCGTCGGCTTCGGCCGCAGCCTCGTAGGCTTCCTGCGCCGCTTCCGGGCCGCCCTCGACATCGACGGTTTCGAAGAAGTACGACACCGGCACGTGCAGGATCATGGCGAGCTGATAGAGGCGCGAGGCGCTGATGCGATTCGTGCCGTGCTCATACTTCTGGAGCTGCTGGAACGTCAGGCCGATGACCTTGGAGACCGCCTCCTGCGACAGGCCCAGCAGAATGCGGCGAAGCCGAACCTGCGCGCCAACAGAGGAATCGATCGTTTTCAGCTGCTCGGTCGAAAGCTGACCGCGCGTCTGGCCTCGTGCGGCGCTGGCCGCTGAGATGTTGGATGGGCGTGCCACGAGAGATCCTCTGGGAGTTGAAGTTTCAACAGGTAATAACAATAGGTACTCATACAAGGCGAAAAAAGACTTTATTATGGCGCGGGGCATGCAAATCTGGTCACTGCCAATTGCATCGCGGGCAATCGTGGCCTTTTGGCGCAGATTCGCGTCCCGAACGTCATTACCCCGCGCGCCTGAGGCGATCGAACCCGCCCTCCAAGTCGGCGATGAGGTCTGGGACCTCCTCTAATCCGATATGGAGACGAATCAAAGGGCCTTCGTGCGCAATAGTTGAAACGCGTTGCAGTGCATTTGGTTCAAATGGAAGTATCAAGCTTTCAAAGCCGCCCCAACTGAAGCCGATTCCGAACAGCGACATGCCCTCGACCATGGCGGCGACGGCTGCCCGGGAAACGGGTCGCAACTCGATGGCGAACAACCCCGAAGAGCCGGTGAAGTCCCGCCGCCAATGGGCGTGCCCCGGGTGATCGGGCAGGGCGGGGTGCAGGACGCGCCGCACTTCAGGGCGGCCGCTGAGCCAGTGGGCGATTTCGAGGGCGCTCTTCTCGTGCTGCCGCAGGCGCACGGCCGCGGTGCGCAGGCCCCGAAGCGTCAGATAGCAATCGTCCGGCGTCGCATGATGGCCGAACTCCGCCGCGGCCTGCTTGATCGGCAGCCAGCTTTCCTCGGTCGTGGCGACGAAGCCGATGACCACGTCCGAATGGCCGGCGATATACTTGGTCCCGGCCAGAATGACGGCATCGACCCCGAAGTCCATGGGCTGACAGAAGATGGGCGAGGCCCAGGTGTTGTCGACCACCGTCCTGACGCCGCGAGCCTTTGCCGCCTGCACGATCGCCGGAATGTCCGGCACCTCGAAGGTCAGCGAACTGGGCGTCTCCAGGTGGATCAGCCGGGTATTGGGCCGGATGAGTTCGGCAATGCCGGCGCCGATCATCGGGTCATAGTAGGTGGTCTCGATGCCCCAGCGCCGGAACCAGCTCTGGCACAGGTGCCGCGTCGGCCCGTAGGCGCCGTCGCTGACCAGCAGGTGATCGCCCGCCTGGACGAACGGCATGATCGCGACGGCAATGGCGGCCAGGCCCGAGCCGACGGCGATCGCCCGGTCGGCATGCTCCATGGCGGCGACGGCTTCCTCGAGCGCCTTCGCCGTCGGCGTGCCGAACAGGCCGTAGACCAGTCCCTCGAAAGGCTGTTCGACCGCACGGTCGAGCGCGTCCAGGGTCGGAAACAGCACGGTCGAGGCGTGCCACACCGGCGGGTTGATCATTCCAAACTGCGCTTGCGGGTCGCGACCGGCGTGGACTGCGACTGTTCCTGGTTTGCTGGGTTTTGTCGGCATTGCGGTAAGGGATCCTGGGTTGTGATACGGGTTTGCGGTACTCTGCCACCGACGCTAAACGGTTGCGAGTGTAACGAAATGCCCTAAGTTTCAACACTCTCCGCCGTTGCGGCAACGCCCGGCCCTATGCTAGCGTCCAAACAGTTCTGAGCCGAAACCGGGTCAAACGGCACGTTAGTTGCTGAGATCCGAGCACACGAAGCAATGTTCGGCCGAGCGGGGAAGTTCTGGGAACGTTGGGGATCTTTTCGATTGCAACATTTTGGGGGTGCGCAATGAAGCGGATATTGGCTTCTGCCGTATTGGCGCTGGCAATGGGGACCGCCGCGTCCGCTCAGGCCGGCCAGACGCTCGATAATATCAAGAGCAAGGGCGTTCTGACCTGTGGCGTCAATGGCGGAACCGCCGGCTTCGGCGCGGCCGACAGCACGGGCAAGTATGCCGGCCTCGACGTCGACGTCTGCCGGGGAATCGCCGCGGCGATCTTCGGCACCGCCGACAAGATCAAGTTCGTGCCGCTGTCCGCGCCGCAACGCTTCACCGCCATCCAGTCGGGCGAAGTCGACATCCTGTCGCGCAACACGACCTGGACGCTCGGCCGCGAGGCCGATCTCGGTCTGCTGTTCGCGCCGGTGACCTTCTATGACGGCCAGGGCTTCCTGGTGAAGAAGTCGCTGAACGTCAAAAGCGCCAAGCAGCTGTCGGGCGCCACCGTCTGCGTGCAGCCGGGCACGACGACCGAGCTCAATCTCGCCGACTATTTCCGCGCGAACAAGCTGCAGCTGAAGCCGGTCGTGATCGAGAACCTCGACGAGGTCGAGAACGCCTTCTTCTCCGGCCGCTGCGATGCCTACACGACCGACTCGTCCGGCCTCGCCGGCACGCGTGTGACCAAGGCGCACAATCCGGACGACTACATCATCCTGCCGGAGCTGATCTCGAAGGAGCCCTTGGCGCCGGCCGTCCGCCAGGGCGACGACCAGTTCTTCGACATCGTGCGCTGGAGCGTGTTCGCGCTGTTCCAGGCCGAGGAAAAGGGCATCACCTCGAAGAATCTCGACGACATGCTGAAGAGCGATGATCCCGACATCAAGCGCTTCCTGGGCGTCACGCCCGGTAATGGCAAGGCGCTCGGGCTCGACGAGAAGTGGGCCTACAACATCATCAAGTCGGTCGGCAACTACGGCGAGATCTTCGACCGGAACGTCGGCAAGAGCAGCCCGCTCAAGCTCGAGCGCGGCCTGAACGACCTGTGGACGACCGGCGGTCTGATCTACGCGCCGCCGTTGCGCTGACGGCGGCCACCCATGACGCTCCCCGTCGCCGGCCGATGCGGCGGCGGGGAGGGCTTTCGCAGATCCTTGCATCGTCGCGATGCACTCTAGCCCGTGACGAGGCGGTACGCTGATGGCAACTTCCGGAGTCGCTGACAGAGGTTCGACCAAGCGGTCGAGCGACACCAACATCTGGCACAATCCCACGGTCCGCGGGATATTCTGGCAGATCGTGCTGATCGCCGTGGTGATTGGCGGGGTCGTCTACCTCGCCAGCAACGCGATCGACAACCTGCAGCGCCAACACATCGCCAGCGGATTCGGGTTCCTCAACAAAGAATCCGGCTTCGATATTTCCGAGAAGCTCATCGAGTACGAGCCGTCGGATACCTACCGCGAAGCGTTCGTGGTCGGCCTGCTCAACACGTTCGAGGTGGCGGGCATCGGCGTCGTGCTTGCGACCATTCTCGGCACCCTGGTCGGCGTGGCGCGCCTGTCGCCGAACTGGCTGCTGGCCAAGATGGCTCAGGTCTATGTCGAGCTCTGGCGCAACCTGCCGCTGCTGCTCCAGCTGTTCTTCTGGTATGCGCTGCTGCACGTCACGGCACCCGGCCCGCGTGACGCCTGGCACCCGCTGCCCGGCGTGTTCGTGTCCAATCGCGGCCTGATGTTTCCGACGCCGTCGCCCGATCCCAGCCACAAGCTGATCTGGGTCGCCTTCTTCGTCGGCATCGTCGCCGCCATCGTGGTCGACTGGTGGGCGCGCAAGCGCCAGGAAGCGACCGGCCAGCCGTTTCCGATGCTGGCGGCCAGCGCCGGCCTCATCATCGGCCTGCCGCTGATCGTGTTCCTGGTGACCGGCGCTCATATGCAGCTGGATCTGCCGGAACTCCAGGGCTTCAACTTCGCCGGCGGCGCCAGCTTCTCGCCGGAACTGACGGCGCTGCTGATCGGCCTGGTCGTCTACACCGCCTCCTATATCGCCGAAATCGTCCGCAGCGGCATCCTGGCCGTGAGCCACGGCCAGACCGAGGCTGCCGGCGCGCTCGGCCTGCGGCGCAGCCTCGTGCTGCGCCTGATCGTCCTGCCGCAGGCGCTGCGGATCATCATTCCGCCGATGACCAGCCAGTATCTGAACCTCACGAAGAACTCGACGCTGGCGGTCGCCATCGGCTTTCCCGACCTGGTGTTCGTCGCCCAGACGCAGATCAACCAGACCGGCCAGGCGATCGAGGGCATCGGCATCATCATGGCGACCTATCTCGCCATCAGCCTGTCGATCTCGCTGGTGATGAACATCTACAACGCGCGCATCGCGCTCAAGGGGCGCTGAGCCATGGCCTCGACCACGACCATGCTTCCGGCGGCGGGCCCCAACTGGGCGCGGCGCTTCGTGCCTTGGATCCGGGCCAACCTGTTCAATTCGATCGGCAACAGCATCATCACGGTGCTGATCGGCGCCTTCGTGATCTGGGCCCTCTTGGGCATCGTCCGATGGACGATCATCGATGCGGTCTGGGTGGCGCCGAACATGCGCGCCTGCCAGGCGGCGGGGACGGGCGCCTGCTGGGCCTTCGTCGCCGAGAAATGGCGCTTCATCCTGTTCGGCCGCTTCCCCTACGAGGAGCAATGGCGGGCGGCCCTGGTGACGATTCTGCTGTTCGCCATGACCGGCGCCACCTTCGTGCCGAAGCTGTGGCGGCGCGAGACCGCCTACGCGTGGGTCGCGGTCCTGGTGATTTCGGGCGTGCTGATGTGGGGCGGCGTGCTGGGACTCGCCCCGGTCGAGAGCGACCTGTGGAGCGGCCTGCCGCTGACCCTGATCCTGTCGCTGCTCAGCATGATCTTCGGCTTCATCCTGGCAGTGTTCCTGGCACTCGGCCGGCGCTCCCACCTGCCGGTCGTGAAGCTGATCTGCACGGTCTTCATCGAGGCGATGCGCGGCGTGCCGCTGATCACCATCCTGTTCATGGCCAGCCTGATGCTGCCGCTGTTCCTGCCGCCGGGTTTCACCGTGGCGAAGCCGCTCCGGGCACTGGTGGCGATCACGCTGTTCCTCGCCGCCTACCAGGCCGAGGACGTCCGGGCCGGCCTTTTGGCCCTGCCCAAGGGGCAGTTCGAGGCGGCCGACGCGCTGGGCTTGAGCTATTGGCGCAAGACCAAGTCGATCGTGCTGCCGCAGGCGATCACCATCGTGATCCCGCCCCTGGTCGGCAATCTGATCGGCAATTTCAAGAACACCTCGCTGGTCTCGATCATCAGCCTGCTCGACCTGATGAACACGACCCAGGTGGCGTTGATCGATCCGAATTGGCGCGGTCTGACCAGCGAAGCCTACATTTTCCTCGGTACGATCTATTTCGTCGCTTGCTTCGCCATGTCGCGATACAGCCAGTGGCTGGAAGTCCGTCTCAACAAAGGCAAGCGCCGCTAGGAGTTTCAAAGGAATGTCTGAAGCCGCCATTGCCCCGAAGCTTGGGGCGCCGATCATCGAGATGCGCGACGTCAACAAGTGGTACGGCGAGTTCCACGTGCTGAAGAACGTCAATCTCACGGTCAAGAAGGGCGAGCGGGTCGTGGTTTGCGGCCCGTCGGGCTCCGGCAAGTCGACGGCGATCCGCTGCATCAACCGGCTGGAAGAGCACCAGAAGGGCCAGATCATCGTCGACGGCATCGAACTGACGGCGAACCTCAAGAACATCGAGGCGATCCGGCGCGAAGTCGGCATGGTGTTCCAGCAGTTCAACCTGTTCCCGCATCTGACCGTGCTGGAGAACCTGACGCTGGCGCCGATCTGGGTGCGCAAGGTGCCGAAGAAAGAGGCGGAAGAGACCGCCATGTACTATCTGAACCGGGTGCGTATTCCCGAGCAGGCCAACAAGTATCCGGGCCAATTGTCCGGCGGCCAGCAGCAGCGCGTGGCGATCGCCCGCTCGCTGTGCATGAAGCCGAACATCATGCTGTTCGACGAGCCGACCTCGGCCCTCGATCCCGAGATGGTCAAGGAAGTGCTGGACGTGATGGTCGGCCTCGCCAACGAAGGCATGACCATGATCTGCGTGACCCATGAGATGGGCTTCGCGCGCACGGTCGCCGATACGATGGTGTTCATGGATCGCGGCGAAGTGGTCGAGACCTCGCCGCCGCAGGAATTCTTCGCGGCGCCCAAGAGCGAGCGGACGCGGGCCTTCCTCGGCCAGATCCTGCACCACTGAGCCAGAATTCCGCGACCGCCGGCCGCGGGGCAGCCCCTGCGGCCGGCGTTTTCGCTTTGCCTTCCCGGAGTATTCGCCAGATGAAGCGTGCCCTCGTTTCGACCGCCCTCGCGCTCGGATTGTTTCTCAGCCTGACCGCCAACGCCCCGGCCGAGGCCGGCCAGACGCTCGACACCATCAAGGGCAAGGGGCTGCTCACCTGCGGCATCTCCGGCGCCACCGCCGGCTTCGCGCTCGCCGACAGCCAGGGCAATTACAGCGGCCTCGACGTCGAGCTGTGCAAGGGCATGGCCGCGGCCGTGCTCGGCAGTGCCGACAAGATCAAGTTCATCCCGCTGTCGGCGCCGCAGCGCTTCACCGCGCTGCAGTCGGGCGAGGTCGACCTGCTGGCGCTCAATGCGACCTGGACGCTCGGGCGCGAAGGCACGCTCGGCGTGCTGTTCGGGCCGACGATCTTCTACGACGGCCAGGGCTTCATGGTGAAGAAGTCGGCCGGCATCAAGAGCGCCAAGGATCTGGGCGGCGCCACCATCTGCGTGCAGCCGGGCACGACCAGCGAACTGAATCTCGCCGATTATTTCCGGGCGCGGAACATCCAGTACAAGGCGGTGACGATCGAGCAGATGGACGCGCTCGAGACCGCGTTCTTCGCCGGCCGCTGCGACGCCTATACGACCGACGCCTCGACCCTGGTCGGCGCCAAGATCAAGACCAAGAACCCGGACGATTTCCTCATCCTGCCGGAAGTGATCTCGAAGGAGCCGCTCGCGTTCATGGCGCGGCAGGGCGACGACCAGTTCTACACGGTCCTGCGCTGGACCACCTTCGCGCTGATCCAGGCCGAGGAGAAGGGCATCACCAAGGCCAATGTCGACGACATGCTGCAGAGCCCGGATCCCGACATCAAGCGGCTGCTGGGCGTGACGCCGGGCAACGGCAAGGCGCTCGGGCTCGACGAGAAATGGGCCTACAACGCGATCAAGACCGTCGGCAACTATGGCGAGATCTTCGAGCGCACGGTCGGCAAGGGCAGCCCGCTGCAGCTCGATCGCGGGCTGAACGAGCTCTGGACCAAGGGCGGCCTCATGTACGCGCCGCCCGCGCGCTGACCGGTTGCACGCCCTTCGACACTGAGGGGTGCGACGTTCCGTGACAGTCCGGCCTCGAGCGGTTTAGGGTTTCCTTAAACCGCTCGAAGGAAACGCCATAATATCCGGGAGGATGGCGCGATGCTGGTTCTGTCGGAGCTCCGGACCCTCACCCCCAGTCAGCGCAACGCCTTCGTCGCCAGCTTTCTCGGCTGGACGCTCGATGCGTTCGATTTCTTCCTGATGTCCTTCACCCTCGGCGCGATCGCCCAGGATTTCAGCGTTGAAGTGCCGGAAGTGGCCTTCGCCATCACGCTGACGCTCGCCTGCCGTCCGCTGGGTGCGTTCATCTTCGGCCGGCTCGCCGACCGCTACGGCCGCCGGCCGGTGCTGATGGTCGACATCCTGCTGTTCGCGGTGCTGGAGATCGCCTCGGCCTTCGCGCCCAATCTCGTCATCTTCCTGGTGCTGCGCGCCTTGTTCGGCATCGCCATGGGCGGTGAATGGGGCATCGGCGCCTCGCTGACGTTCGAGAGCATCCCGGAGCGGGCGCGCGGCGCCGTATCCGGCATCCTGCAGGAAGGCTACGCCTGCGGCTTCCTTCTCGCCTCGGTCGTGAACTGGCTGCTGTTCGAGGCGATCGGCTGGCGCGGCATGTTCGTCATCGGCGTCGTTCCGGCGCTGCTTGTGATCTATATCCGGATGTTCGTCGAGGAGTCCCCGGTCTGGCAGAAGGGCGAGCATGTCAGGGCCAAGCTGAACTTCTTCCAGGCGATGCGTGGCCATTGGAAGCTCGCCGGTTATGTCATCGTGCTGATGACCGCCTTCAATTTCTTCAGCCACGGGACCCAGGACCTCTATCCGCAGTTCCTGCGCACGACCCATCATTTCGACAATGCCACGGTCTCGCTGCTGACCATCATCGCCAATGTCGGCGCCATCGTCGGCGGCGTCGTGTTCGGCGCCTGGTCGGAACGGCTCGGCCGGCGCAAGGCGATCATCATTGCGGTCCTGCTCGCGCTGCCGGTGCTGCCGCTCTGGGCCTTCGCCGCGACACCGGCGCTGCTCGCCCTTGGCGCCTTCCTGATGCAGATCTCGGTGCAGGGCGCCTGGGGCATCGTGCCCACCCATCTGAACGAGCTGTCGCCCGATGCGGTGCGCGGCACCTTTCCGGGGCTGATGTATCAGCTAGGCAATCTGCTGGCGGCGATCAACGCGACGTTCCAGGCGTGGCTCGCGGTCCAATATGGCGGCGACTACGCGATCCCGCTGGCGATCGTGGCGGGCGTCACCGCGATCGCCATCGCGGTGCTGGCGGCAGTCGGCGTCGAGAAGAAGGGCGTGGTGTTCGGGACGGCCGAAAGCGCGTAGCGCCTGATCCGTTCCCATCGGACCGATATGAGCGGATCGGGCCCTAATCGGCTGCCGGCGGCCGCCCCTTCAGGCGCACCTCGCGCTGCGGGAACGGCATGGCGATGCCGTGCGCCTGGAAGCGATCCCAGATGCCGAGCCGGACGGCACTGCGGATATTGGCCGTGCCGTTGCGCGGGTCGTTGATCCAGAAGCGCAGCTCGAGCTCGATCGCGCTGTCGCCGAAACCCATCAGGAGACAGTTGGGCGCCGGCTCGTCCAGCACGCGCGCCGTGCTCCGCGCCGCCTCCAGGCAGAGCTGCATCGCCTGCCGCACGTCGCAGTCGTAGCCGATCGACACCGTGACACGCAGGCGCACGGCATCGCTCGAATAGGTCCAGTTGATGACGCGCTGGGTGATCAGGTCCTCGTTCGGGATCAGGTACTCGGTGCCGTCCCGGGTGATGACCGAGACGTAGCGGGCATTGAGGCGTGTGATCCAGCCATAGGAATTGCCGACCTCGATCACGTCGCCCGGCTTGATCGAGCTGTCGATCAGCAGGATGACCCCGCTGATCAGGTTCGAGACGACCTTCTGCAGGCCGAAACCGAGGCCGACGCCGATCGCGCCGGAGAACACCGCGAACGCCGTCAGGTCGATGCCGACCGCGCCGAGCGCCAGCACGATGGCGAGCGTCAACAGGCTCACTTTCACGAGCTTCGCGATCAGCACATGCATGGCCGGCGTGAGCCGCGGCATGGTCTGCAGCCGCTGCTCCGCCAGGCGCGCCAGGAGGTTCGCGAGCCAGATCAGAACGACGAGGACGAGCGTCCCGCGCAGCAGCAATAGCAGGCTCAGCCGCAGGGTGCCGATCGTCACCGCCATCGCGTCGAGCAGCGCCATCGTCGGGCCGATCAGGCCGGCGATGTTCAAGGCGGCGACCAGGAAGGCGACGAACGCGATGGCTTGGGCGAGCGTGCGGTCGCGCACGAAGCTCGAACTGAAGCGGATCGCGACCCATGCCAGGGTCAGCCCGAACACCAGGCGCAGGACCGGGCTCGGATATCCCGCATCGTCGAAGCCGAGCGTGCCGAGCTGGATCAGGAGAAGGAACAGCAGGCCGGGCACGGCGGCCGCCACCGCGCTCACGAGCTGGACGGCCGCCCAGCCGGTGAGGCGCCCGCCGCGCGTCCGGAGCGCCTGGCCCAGCCGCGGGCCCAGCTGCCAGGCGACGAGCGCCGCCACAAGCGCGAGGGCGAGCTGCGCCAGGCTGTTCAGATTGAAGATGCGTTCGCCCGCCCAGGCGATGCTGGTCCGCGCCCAGTCCTCGAGCGATGCCATGGTCGGTAGCTGGGGCACGGCGGGCGTCCTTCCTCCTCCAACGGTAAACCCGCTGGGCGGACGAAAGTGCCCCAAACCGACTCTAAGTACCGAGACCGAGCGTTAGATTTTATCCACTGGCTACGTCCGGCCGCTTGCGAGCCGGCGGATCGCAAGCGCGCTGCCATAGGCGGCCACGGTCGCGATGAGCACCAGCCACCAGGCGTGCGGCAGGCGGAACAGCCGGACCGCGGCCTCGGTATAGGCGACCAGCAGGGCCGGAAACCACAGGCCCCAGAGGCCGGGCAGGCTCCGCCTGGGGGCGAGCCGGGCCAGGAGGGTCAGCGGGTTCTCGGCCATCTCGCGGGTCCGGACGAGATCAGCGGCGCGCCGGACCGGTCTCGACCGGCAGCTCGCCCGGCAGGCCCCATTCCGACCAGGAGCCGTCATAGACCGCGACGTCCTTATGGCCGATCAGGTGCAGGCCGAGCGCCAGCACGCTGGCGGTGACGCCCGAGCCGCAGGTCGTGACGACGGGCCTGGCAAGGTCGACGCCGGCGCCCTCGAAGGCGGCCTTGATCGCCTCGGCCGGCTTCAGGGTGCCGGTCTCGGTATCGACCAGGTCCAGGTGATCCAGATGCAGGCTGCCGGGAATATGGCCGGTACGCAGGCCGGCGCGCGGCTCCGGGGCCGTGCCCTCGAACCGGCCCCGGGCACGCGCGTCGACCAGCTGGGCCTGCGGGCGCTCGATATTCGCCAGCACCTGCGCCTTGTCGCGCACCATCAGGCTGTTGAAGCGGGCGGTGAAATGCCGGTCGCGCGGCGGCGGCGGCAGATCGTCGACCGGCCGGCCCTCGGCCTGCCATTTCTTGAAGCCGCCGTCCAGAATCGCGATGTCGCGATGACCGAAGGCGCGGAACGTCCACCAGACCCGCGCCGCACCGGGCAGGCTGCTGCCGTAGAGCACGATGCGATTGCCGTCGCCCAGGCCGAGCCTGCGGACGCGGGAGGCGAATTTTTCCGGCGGCGGCAGCATGTGCGGCAGCGGGCTGTTGGTATCGGCGATCTCGTCGATATCGAAGAACACGGCGCCCGGAATATGGCCGGCGACATAATCCTCGTGCGCGGTCGGCGTGACGCCCGGCAGCTTGAAGCTGGCGTCGACGATGCGAATGTCGGGCGCGCCCAGGCGCTGGGCCAGCCAATCGGTCGAGACCAGCGTCTCGGGGTGGGCATAGGGCATGGCTCGCTCCTGGTCAGCCGGCGAAGGCGATATTGATGCGCCGGTTCTGGCGCCCCTTGTTCTCGATCTTGGTCACCGCCACCGGCCCGATCTCGGCGGTGTTCCGGATATGGGTCCCGCCGCAGGGCTGCAGGTCGATGCCGACGATGTCGAGCAGCCGGATCCGCCCGGCGCCCGTCGGCGGCTTCACCGTCATGGTGCGCACCAGTTCGGGCTTGGCGGCCAGTTCCTCGTCGGTGATCCAGCGCGTCTCGATCGCATGGCCCGCGGCGATGAGCTCGTTGAGCTTGCGGGCGATCTCGTCCTTGTCGAGGCTGTCGCCCGGCACGTCGAAATCGAGCCGCGCCTTGCCGTCCGAAATCTGGCCGCCGGTGACGGAGCCGGGCACGACGGCGCAGAGCAGATGCAGGCAGGTGTGCATGCGCATCAGCCGGTGACGATAGTCCCAGTCGATCGCGGCCGTGACCGCGGTGCCGGGGGCAGGGGCCGCGGCGCCCTCTTCCAGCAGATGGACGACGCTGTCGGGCGTCTCGCCCTTGCGGGTGTCGATGATCCGGAACACCTGGCCGTCAGCGGCGGTGAGCGTGCCCCGGTCGCCCGGCTGGCCGCCGCCCAGCGGATAGAACGGCGTGCGGTCCAGTTCGACCCGGTTGCCGTCGACGGCGGTCACCGTCGCGGGGCTGCTCTGCAGATAGGCGTCGTCGCGAAACAACAGCTGGGTGCCTGCACTCATGGGTGCCTGTTTCCTCTCGTCGGCCGAAGCTCTCGGGCTCCAAGCCTAGAGAGCCCATGACGCCGGTTCAAGGGGGCGAGACATGCCGCATGGGTGGGTGCAACCGCAGACATTGTCATCGAAATGTAACCGGAAGGGGGGATAACAAGCCCGTCTGTTGTCGCGGAGCGTCTCATGCAGGCGTCGTTGAGAAAGAATCTTTGTGCGCTCGGGCTGCTGGTCCTGTGCCTGGCCGCGCGTTCCGCCGCGGCCGAAACCTGGACCATGGTCAGCGAAGACGATGTTCCGCCGTTCGTTTCCATCGAAAACGGACGGCAGGTCGGGCTCGACGTCGATCTCGTCGGCGCGGTCCTCCGCGAGGCGGGTGTCGAGGCCGTACACCGTGGCGTGCCCTGGAACCGCGTGGTGCAGATGCTCGACCGGGGCAAGGCCGACTTTGGCTTTCCGTTCGTCGCCTCGCCGGATTACAGCGCGCGATATATCCTGGTCGGCCCGCTCCGTCTCGGCCGCTCGGCCCTGGTCGGTGTCGCCGGCACCCGCATCGAGTTCAAGGAATTCGGCGACCTGAAGCGCTTCGTGGTCGCGACCGTGCAGGGCTATGCCTATTCGCCCGAGTTCGACCATGCCGCGGGGCTGCGCAAGGACCAGACGGCGACCAGCCAATTGCTGCTGCTGAAGAAGCTGATCGCCGAGCGCGACGACCTGATCGCCGGCGACGCCGACACGCTGAAGGCGCTCGCCGAGCGGGAGGGACTCGCCCGTCGCGTCGCCTTCCTGCCGCATCTCATCGAGGAGGCGCCGCGTTACGCCGCCTTCCCCAAGGACCGGGCCGACAAGGCCGAACGGTTCCGGGTGGCGCTGGAGAAGCTGCGCAGCAGCGGTGAGCTCGGCCGGATCCTCGACCGCTGGCACGATCAGCATTCCGACGTACCGGAAGTGGGACAGTGAGCATGCAAGAGTTTTCGACCGATTCCGACATCGTCCTGTCCGCCTCGATCGGGCTTCGGCCATCGCCGTTCCGGCGCCTCGCCTCGGTCCTTCGTTTGCTGGCGCTGCCGGCAATGATGGCCGGGCGCCACGTCGCGGCACTCTGGTTGCGGCTGCCGGCGCCCGTGCGCCTGGTGCTGGCCTTCGTTCCGCGCCGGATCGCGCGCCTTGCCGGCCGCCGGATCAGCCTGCAGAATCGCGTGCTGGGCACGATCGGCCTGGTCATGGCGGTGATCATCGTCGCCTCGGCCGTCGTCAATCTGCAGACCGCCCGTGACGAGCGGCTGGCGACCCTGCAGGCACGCGGCAAGCAGCTGGTGCTGATGCAGGCCGAGGCCATGTCCAAGCCGCTGTGGGACATCAACAAGCCCGAAGTCGAGGGCATGCTCGCGACCCTCGCCCAGGATCCCGACTTCGCCCACGGCGTGGTGATCGATGCCGACGGCCAGACCGTCGCCGAGCGCGACAAGGCCGGACCGGGCGGCCGGCTGAAGTTCGGGTTGCCGATCAACTACAAGGACGAGACCCATCAGGAGAACCTGGGCCGGCTCGACCTGTCGCTCTCGACCGCCAAGCTCGAAGCGGCGGACCAGGAGACGCTGATCAATACGTCCGGCGTCGCGCTGCTGCTGCTGGTCGCGACCATGGCAGCGGTCTACCTGGCGTTCCGGCAGATCAGCCGGCCGCTCGACGGCATCACCGGCGCGATGCGCCGGCTGGCCGGCGGGGATCAGGCGGCGGCGATCCCGGCGACCCATCGCCAGGATGTCATCGGCGAGATGGCCCGGGCCCTGACGGTGTTCCGCGACAATGGCCTCGAGCATGAACGGTTGAAGACCGAACAGGCGTTGGCGGAGGAAGCCGGCCGGATCGAGCGGCACCAGACCCTGCAGCGGCTGGCGGATTCCTTCCAGGCGAGCGTACTGGGCGTGGTCGAGCGGTTGGGCGATGCGGTCCAGGATCTGCGCGGCAATGCCCAGGGCCTGACCGCGACCGCGGACGAGACCTCGGTGCAGTCGAATGCAGTCGCGGCCGCCTCGGAGCAGGCGTCGGTCAATGTGCAGACGGTGGCCTCGGCAGCCGAGGAACTGCATCTCTCCATCGCCGAGATCAGCCGCCAGATGACCGAGGCGAGCGCCGTCGCCGACCAGGCGGTGACGCAGGCCCGGGCAACCGACACGACGGTGCGCAATCTGGCCGGCGGTGCCGAGCGGATCGGTGCGGTGGTGCAGTTGATCCGAGCGATCGCGCACCAGACCAACCTGCTGGCGCTCAATGCGACGATCGAGGCGGCGCGGGCCGGCGCGGCCGGCAAGGGCTTCGCCGTCGTCGCGTCGGAGGTCAAGTCGCTGGCGGTGCAGACCCAGCAGGCGACCGGCGACATCCAGGCGCAGATCGATGCGATCCGCAGCGAGACGGGCCAGGCGGTCGATGCGATCCGCGAGATCGTCGGCACGATCGGCAATATCAGCGAGATCACGACGGCGGTTGCCGCCGCCGTCGAGCAGCAGGGGGCGGCGACCCAGGAAATCGCGCGGAATGTCCAGGAAGCGGCGCGCGGGACGAACGAGGTCTCGGTCAATATCGCCGGAGTCACCGAGGCCGCCGGCAAGACCGGCCATGCCGCCGGCGCCCTGCTCGGTGCCGCCGGCGAGCTCGCCGAACAGTCCGACCTGCTCCGCGGCGAGGTCGACCGGTTTACCGAAATCGTGCGCCGGAGCTGATCATCCGCGGCGCAGCCGCTCGCGATGCAGCGCCAGCCACAGGCCGGCATGGAGCGTGAACAGGTTCATGATCCGACCGGCCGCCTGCCATTCGGCGAAGCGTTCATAGGGCAGCGCTAGGACCCGGATATCCTCGTGCTCTGCCGCGAGCCCGTGGAAGCCGCCGGCAGCGCTCGAGTCGACCAGCGCGCAATAGAGATGGATCCGCTCGGTATTGTAGCCGGGCGAGGTGAGGGCGACGGCGATCTGCTCCGGCTCGCCCAGGATCGTGCAGCCGGTTTCCTCGCGCACCTCGCGATGCACCGCCGCGATCGGCGTGTCACCGGCCTCGATGCGGCCGGCGACGATTTCGACTTGAACCGCGGGCAGGCCCATGAGCGCCGGCGGCAGGCGCGCCTGCTCGATCAGCACGACCGTGTCGCGGGCCGGGTCGTAGAGCAGCACGCCGACACATTCCGCCGCCGTGACGACTTCGCGATCGAGGATCGGGGTTTCCGTGCCATCGAAGCGCCGTTGCCGCACGGCATAGCGATCGAGCTTCAGGAAGCCGTCGTGGCGCCGCTCCTCGGCGACGAGGGTGAAACATTCTTCCATCGAGACGGCTCCAGGGGTGGCGAGGGCGCCACTATTCCGGAGGCGGCGGGGGCTTACAAGCGGTCAGGCCGCCTGTGCGTGCTCGACCAGGGCGCGGAAGGATGCCGTCGCCAGCGCGAGCGGCGCGCTCGGCATCAGGCGTGCCGGCGCGTCGGGAAGCACGGCCAGGTTCGGCCGGAACAGGTCGGCCGTCCAGCCGGAGATCCGGCCGCGGCCATCGGTGCGTTGTGACAGATGCGCGATCGACCAGCCCTCGGGCACGAGCCGCATCGCCGCGTCGAGCGATCGGGTATAGGGCGCAGGGTCGAGGTCGAGCACCTCGGCGATAGTGGCATCGAGCGCCGCCGAACCGGTGTGGGACGCTTCGATCAGCTTCAAGGTTCGCGATATGGACAAGAAACTCGCCTCCAGTGATCTTGCGATCGTAGGTGGCAAGCTACCCGGAGAGCTCTTCTATTTGTCGGGTCTTTTTTGCGGCAGCGAGCGGCGGATCGGCAGGCGGATCCGGACGAGCAGGCCGGTCGGCAGGCGGTTTTCGGCAGTAACCCGTCCGCCCAGCGCCTCGACATTCCGGCGCACGATCCACAGGCCGACGCCGAAATGGACGCTCTGGTCGCCGTACTCCGGCAGGTCCGGCCGCGACGAGAAATAGCGGTCGAAGATCCGCGGCAGGTCGGCCGCCGTGACGCCCGGGCCGCTGTCGGCGATGGAGAGGTCGGCCCAGTCGCCGACGATGGCGAGGCGGACCTCGATCCGGTCGCCGGCCTTGGAGAAGGAAATCGCGTTCTCGACGATATTCTCGAACACGGTCTCCAGCATCTCGACATTGGCGCGCACCGGCACCTGGGCGTCGAGGCTGGCCTCGAGGATGAGACCGCGCTCGTGGAACAGGTCGCCGTGGGCGCCCAGCACCCGTTCGAGCAGGCGCGCCAGGTCGAGCTCGATCCGCGGCATGTCGAGCAGGTCGGCGGTCGCTTCGTCGAGCCGGCGTGACGAGGCGACCAGGCCGTCGAGCTTGTCGAGCGACCGCTCGATCAGGCCGATCGCCCGGTGCCCACGGGCGTGATCCTCGGGCATGCTGCGCGCGACCGGCTCGAGCGATTGGCGGATGATGGCGATCGGCGTCTTGAAGGCATGGGCATTGTCTTCGGCGGCGCGCCGGATGTCGCGCGCGCTGTCCTGCAGCATGTCGACCATCCGGTCGAATTCCTCGGCCACCGCCGCCAGTTCCGGCACGGTGTTGCGCACGAGGAAGCTGGCGCCCTGGGTTTCCCGCGCCCGGATCTGCCGAGCCCGCTCGGCGAAGCGGCCGAGCCCGCGCCAGATGCTCCAGAAGGTGGTGAAGGTCAAGAGCGCCATCAGCAGGTAGATGGCGCCGGCGAACCGGATTTCGGGCGAATCGTAGTAGGGCCGGCCGAGCGACAGGCCCGGCACCGACGAGGCGGAGAGCGAGGTCACCATCGCCCAGCAGCCGGCGGGCGACTGAATGGGCACGACCGAGGTCACGACCTCGTCATGGCCGTCGGGTGCCGTATAGCGCTGCTCGATCGGCACGTCGCCGGTGCAGCTCTCGTCGAGCCGGCCGAGCACGCCCTGCTGGGCAAGGCTGGTCCGCTCGGCGTCGAGCTCGTCCGAGGGCTCGGGCGCGGAGGTGGCGACATAATAGAAGCCGCCGACGCCGCTCGAGGCCGGGCGGAACATCAGCTTGATCGTGGTCAGCGGATTGGCGAAGCGCGTCAGCTCGCGGCCGATCGCCGGCAGGTTGGCGGGGGCCGGCTGGGTCAGGATCGGCGTCAGCGCGGCCGCGACGGTATGGCCCTGTTCGCGAACGCTGGCGGTCACCAGTGCGCGCTTGTCCTGGTCGGCGGAAAGAAACTGGGCGTAAAGCAGGACGGGCACGACCAGGAAGATGGCGCCGAGCAGCGCTGCCTTGGTGACAACCCGCAGATGCGGGCGGAGCGGCCGGATTGGAATGTCCGGCTGGCTCGGGCTCGACCAGGTCGCCGTCGGTTCCTTGATGCTAGTCATTCCCTATCCAGCGATAACCGAACCCCGCGTAATTGCCGATGCCGTCGAACTCGGAATCGACTTCCCGGAATTTCTTGCGGATTCGCTTGATGAAGGTTCGGACATTGGCACGATACCCCTCGGCGCCATAACCGGCGACGAAATCCTTGCCATGGACCAGGTCGTAAATGTCGCGGTAGTGCACGTCCTCGCCGGAGCGGCTCGCCAACAACTGGACGATGTTGAACTCGGTCAGGGTCAGTTCCACCGTCTCGCCGCGCCAGAGCGCCCGGCTCGTGTCGCCGCGCAACGTCAGCGCGCCATAGTCGAGCGTGGCCTGATGGGGGGACTGGGGCTCCGACACGATCGGCCTGACGCCCTCGGCGATCAGCTTCACCCGTTTCAGGATGATCGACAGCCGCCGCGACTTGTCGATGAAATCCACAGCACCCCCCTCGAGGGCGGCTTCTTCATAGATGTCGTCGCTGAGCGCGGTCAGGAAGATGACGGGAATCGCGATGACGCGGCGTCTGATCTCGCGCAGCACCGCCAGCCCGTCCATGCCCGGCATCCGCCAGTCCAGGAGGAGCACGTCCGCCGTCCCGCCGTTGGCGAAGAAGGCAAGCGTATCCGGGCCGTTGGAGAAGCTGGTGACGCTGAACCCTTCGTCCTCGAGATTGAGGCCGAGGGACTCGCGAAACAGGTCGTCATCGTCAACCAGGAGGAGGCGCATCGGCGGCATGACGCTCGGCAAGGCGCTGGAGACAGACTTCACGTCGCTGATCGGATCGGTCATCGCCCTTTACATCGACGAATAGGGCGCGCAATGCGCCGCTTTGCAGGTCCTTATAAAGATAGACATCCACTGCGCAGTCACCGGCAGCATAACGCCAGACGACGGCAGGCGGCGAGTCCGCTTGAACTTGCGGCGGACCCAGCCTTTGTTCGACCGCGGACGCTTCGAGTCCATCGAGCTTGATGGGCGTCACGACGTCCGGCGGCGAAGGTGCTGGCTCAGGGTGCAACGGTTCAGGCGCACCAATAGTTGCATTTGTCGGTGCAGAAGGCAGCGATGGCTTGCGCTTCGGCACCGGAACCTTGGCTGGCGGCGCTGCGGCAACCTCGGCGACCGGCTCGGGCGGAGCGACCGGGGCGGGCTCGACAGGTTTCTCCGCGCAGGCGGCGAGCAAAGATGTCGCAAACAGGATCGCAGCAAGGCGACGGCCCGGCCATGTTATGGCCGGGCTGATCGCGAACAGACGCTGTGCGACTTTAGCGCAAAGTGCGGGCAGGTGTGGCCTCCATAAAGAGAGGGCACCGCCGACGATGGCTCCGGGGGTCGGATTCGAACCGACGACCGATCGGTTAACAGCCGATTGCTCTACCGCTGAGCTACCCCGGAACGGTCGGTGCGCCGTTGAGCGCCCGCGGGTTATAGCGACCTCCCTGCGTGGCACCAAGGATTTTTTCTGTCATGCACGCCGCGTCCGCGGCGCATGGCTCGTTCGTTCAGCATTTCTCTCGCATCCCGTTGCGTGAAGCGAACGCCGAACGGGAGATTCCGTTGCTATGGGTTCTGCGAATCGGGTGAATCGGCATCATTCCCGGCCACGATATGGCCCGCCGGAGAGGGCGATCGGCAGGCGCCGAGGCGGAAGCTGGGCCCCTGCGGGACCCTATATATATGTGGGCCGCATCGGCACCGGATCAGACGGCGATCGTCAGCACGACCCAGCCCCAGCGTTCGAGCCAGGTCGATGGGCTGGCGGGAAGCGCGCTCGCCAGAACGGGCTGCGTCGGATCGGCGTCAGGGAAGAATTCGGCGAGCGCCGGCCTGATGGGATAGGCAGTCGTCACCCGTTCGCCATCGCGTGCGACCGGAATCGCGTCCGCGAGCAGTTGGCCTTCGGCGATGTCGATGGTCGTGAAGCTGCCGCTCGGGAAGAAATTCCGCGACTGGATGCCGACCAACTCGCCGGCCTCGTTGACGACCGGGCCGCCGGAGAAGCCTGAGCCGGCATCGGATGAGATCACGAGCGCCCATTCGATGCCGAACCCGTGCGCCTTGCACAGGTTGTCGGCATCATTTGCCGCCGGCTTGCCCCAGCAGACAAAAGCATGGTCGTTCTGGACGATGCCTTGCGCGATGCGGCGCTCACCCGTGGCACCGGTGCCAAACAGGACAACCTTGTCGCCGGCCTTGGCGGTACCGAGCGGCAACGGATCGCCGCCATCGATCTGCACGAGGGCCAGATCGGTTTGCGGCGCCTCGAAGCGCAACCCGTCGGCGATGCCATCGGCGTGGGCATCAGCGAGCGCCGTCAGTCTCCGCACCATCCAGCACTTTGAAGCGGGGCAGCGCCAGCCGATCCCCGTAACTGAAGCCGCGCTCCAGCGCGCCCTCGAGGCTGCCGGCGTCGAGTTCATCGCGGAGAATGGCGGAGGGTCGGGGGTGCGGTTGAGGAAGACAAATAGGTGAGCGCCGACGCCCTACAGTTCTGCTTAAAGCCCCACGCTTCCTTGCCGGTCCAATTTAGCCCTCACAACCATATCCTCAGCGAAAAATTGTGAAACGCCGCGTCCGGCCGCCGATTAATATAGTACAGGGTCGGGAGAGCTAGAATGTTCGGAAGCACCTTTGCCGTCGAGAATCGGTCACCCAAAGCCAATGCAAATGCGCCTCGGGCCAAAGCGTTCGCTTGGCCGGTCTCCGAAAAATTCGTCTCGGACAGGCTGCTTGCCCAGGTCAACGGGTGGGCCACCGTCGTCGCGATCTTCACTGCAGCGCTCGGCTGCTGGGGCCTGATCATCTCGAGCCTGACGGCACTGTATCGGCTTCTCTAGCAGCCCGGGCGCCGGGAGCAAGATCGGTGGCTGAGCGCCTGTTCGGCATCGACATCGGCCAGCCGGCAGCCATCCACCGATTCTGTGGATAAGGCAGTGGAGAAGCCCTACCGGCACCCCGCAACGCGCGGTAGTTCCTCGGCTTCGAACTAATTGCGTAAATTTTAGGCAATTGCGCCAAGCCATTCATATTCCCTCGCATTTCGCCTGAGAACCGGTTTGGTGGCGACGAACTGCGCGAGTCTGGGCATTGGCGAGTCCCATGTTGCGCCGCAGCGTCAGATTGTGAGTAACGGGCTAGGACGCGCCCATCGGCCGGGGGAGAAGCGCTAGGCGGCCATCCGATACGGCCACCATGCGAAGCCGTCGCGCCGTGCGACAGAAGCTTCTGTTCCGTGAGCCTGATCCATTCTGCGATTCTGTCACCGGCTGGGACGGAATCCCCTCGTCCGTCAGATCAAGTGCGGGCAGTTGCACGCCAGCACAACGCCATAGACCTTGGCACTGGCTGCCGCGCTCCTCAGCCATTCAACGCCGCCGCCGATGCGGCGATCCCGCCAGGGCTGCCGCCGGCCGAGGCGCGCCGTGATGAAGCGATTGGCGGGAAGAATATCGCCATCAAGCGCCGCCAGTTCCGGATGTATCTGAAGCCGGTTTTCGGCTCGATGCGGCTCGACGCCGTCTTGCCGCCCTCTCGCACCTGTTCTCCATGGCGGTCGAGTGGAAGTGGATCGACCGGCTGCCGTGCCGCCCGAAGAAATTGGAGGAGGGCGAGGGGAGGATCATTGCTCTGTCCGACGACCAGTGCAATTCGCTCCTGCGCGCTGCAGTGAAGAGCGCCGATCCCGATTGCTGGCTGTTCGTCGCCTTCGGCCTCAACACCGCCATGCGCCACAGCGAGATGCTCGCGTCGCGATTCGACCGAATCGACTTTGCCAGTCTCGGGCTATTCGTCCCCGACGCCAAGGCGGGCCAGCGGGAGCAGCCGATCACGCCGGAGCCGGCGAAGCTGCTCCTCAAGGAGCGCGAGACTCGAGATGATCGGATTGCTGGGTGTTTCCGTCGCCGCATGCGCGGAGCAAATCGGGCCATCGGGCGCGCATGGACAAAGCGTTCCGCGATGCCGTCAAGGAGGCCGGTCTCGACCCTAAGCTGGTGACGCCGCATGTCATGCGGCACACGGCGATTACTGCTCTGGTAAAGGCGAAGGTTGATTTGCCTACGATCCAGAGGATCAGCGGGCACAAGACGCTGGCGATGGTGCTGCGCTACACGCATGTGCACGGAGACCACATTGACCAGGGCATCAGGGCGATTGGACTTACATTGCCGGAACCCGCCGCGAACGAAACTGGAATCGCGACTACACAGGAATTACACACGGCTCCGCTTCGGGTGGTGAAGCAGATTGCCCGCGGAAGCGGGAAAAATGTTGCATCTACAAAGGCTTAGAAGGTGGAGGCCGGACCGAGAATCGAACTCGGATACGAGGATTTGCAGTCCTCTGCATAACCACTCTGCCATCCGGCCACCGTGGGAGGCGACGATATAGGCGCCAAACCCCTATCGGGTCAAGCGGGTCCGGCGCCGGTCGCCCCCGCATGCGGTGCCGGCGCGACCTATGCGGCGGGGATCGCATTGTTTTCCGCGCGTTCCCGCCTTATACCTGGGCGCAGGATGGTGTTGCAGCGCCCCCGCGGCGGGTGGCTGTTCGCCGTTTCCCATCGATCATCACAAAGTCGCCGTCCTGGCGCCGAGCGCAGATTCCCGACATGACCGACTACGCCAAGGTTCGCATGAATATGGTCGAGAGCCAGATTCGACCGAACAAGGTGACCGACCCCGCAGTGCTGAACGCCTTTCTCGAGGTGCCGCGCGAATTGTTCGTGCCGGAAGCGCTGCGCGGCACCGCCTATATCGACGAGGATCTGCCTGTCGCCCGCAATCGCTTCCTGATGGAGCCGATGGTGCTGGCGCGCCTGGTGCAGACCGCCGTCGTGCGTCCGACCGACCTGGTGCTCAACATCGCGAGCGGCACCGGTTACGACGCCGCGATTCTGGGGCGGCTCGGCCGCGGCGTGGTCGCGGTCGAGGCGGACGCCGCCCTGGCTGAGGCCGCTCGGGCCGCGCTTGTGGCCTGCCGAGCCGGCAACGTCACCGTGGTGACCGCCGATCCGGCCAAGGGCCATCCGAGCCAGGCGCCGTTCGACGTCATCCTGTTCAGCGGCGCCGTCGCCCAGGTGCCTGACGCGGTGGCCCAGCAGCTTGGCGAGGGCGGTCGGCTCGTCTGCGTGGAAAAGACGGGCGAGGGTGCGGTCGGCCAGGCGATGCTGATCGAGCGCGTACCCGGCGGCTTCTCCCGCCGCGTGCTGTTCGACGCCGCGATCGCGGAGCTGCCCGGCTTCGAGCCGGCACCCGCGTTCGTGCTCTGATCCAGCGCCATGAACGACCATCCAGTCTCCATTCCGGTGACGGAGCTCGACCGCCGCCGCAAGGCCGGCGAGGCCATTACGATTCTCGACGTGCGCGAGCCGTGGGAACTGGATATCGCCCGCTTCGAGGGCGCGCTCGCCATCCCGCTGATGACCTTGCCGACCCGCGTCGGCGAGGTGCCGACCGATCGCCCGGTCGTCGTGGTCTGTCATCACGGCATGAGAAGCTTCAAGGCGATGTCCTGGCTGCGCCAGAACGGAGTAGCGAACGCCATCAATCTCGAAGGCGGGATCGATGCCTGGGCGCGCCAGATCGAACCGACCATGGGAGTTTATTGATGCCCAACTCGTCGAACGGGCCGACGCGCCTCGTCCTTCGTCTAGGCGCCGTCTCCGGACTGGTGTTGGGTCTCGCCGCCGGCTTCACGCCGCGCGCGGCATCGGCCCAGACGCTGCAGGACGCGCTGGTTCAGGCCTATCAGAACAACCCGCAGCTCCAGGCCGAACGGGCGAACCTGCGCGCGACCGATGAAGGCGTGCCGCAGGCGCTGGCGAACTGGCGCCCGACGGTGTCGATTTCCGCCTCGCAGGGCTACAACCACGTCGACAGCACGTCGCGCCAGGCGGCGGTGACCGGGCTGGGCGTGCCGACCGGTGGCACGACCGATGTTTCCGGCAGCTCCAACACCCAGCCGCAGACCTACGGCGTCTCCATCAACCAGCCGCTCTATCGCGGCGGCCGTACGGTCGCCCAGACCGCCGAGGCGCTGAACCTCGTCCAGGCCGAGCGGGCCCGCTTGGTTGCGGAAGAGCAGACGATCCTGCTCACTGTCGCCACCGACTACATGAACGTCGTACGCGACCAGGCGACGGTCGATCTCGACGTGAACAACGAGCAGGTGCTGAAGAAGCAGCTGGAGCAGACCCAGGACCGATTTCGTGTCGGCGAAGTGACGCGCACCGACGTGGCGCAGGCCGAGGCGTCCTATGCCCAGGCGATCGCGACGCGGCAGGCGGCTGAAGGCACGCTGCAGGTGGACCGGGCGAACTACGAGCGCGACGTCGGCATGCCGCCGGGCAAGCTCACGGCACCGACCGGCCTGCCGCCGCTGCCGATGACGCGCGACTCGGCGATCAATCTGGCGGCGACCGGCAATCCGAACGTCATCGCCGCCCAGTTCACCCAGCAGGCCGGCGAAGACAACATCAATGTCGTCCGTGGGCAATTGCTGCCGCAGGTCGGCCTGACCGCCTCTTGGCAGCACAGCAAGGACTCTGGTTCCTCGACCGGCTTCGGCGGCCAGCGCGCCGACGAGGCGCAGATCGTGGCGCAGGTGACCATGCCGCTCTACGAGGGCGGCGCCATCTATTCCCAGACCCGCCAGGCCCAGCAGACCGTCGCGCAGCGCAAGAGCCTGGTCGACGATGCCCGGCGGGCGGCTGCCCAGTCGGCGGCGACCTTCTGGGAGGAGATCGTCTCGGACCGGGCGACGATCGTGTCGCTGCAATCGGCGATCCGCGCCAACGAGATCGCGCTCGACGGTACCCAGCAGGAGGCGGCGGTCGGGCAGCGCACCGTGCTCGACATTCTGAATGCCGAGCAGTTGCTGCTGCAGTCGCGAGTCAACCTCGTGTCGTCCCAGCATGACGAAATCGTGGCCGAGCTGTCGCTATCTTCGGCGATTGGTACGCTTACCGCCAAAAGTCTGGCTCTCCCGGTCGAGCTTTACGATCCAGACAAGAATTTCGCGGTGGTTCGCGACAAGTGGATCGGTTTCGGCACAGCCGAATAGTACCGTTCGCCGGCGAAACGATCGGCCGGGTTACGCACCTATTTGCGTTTTCCGCGCCGGCCGTTACAGTCGGTCTCTGTTTTTCTCGCGAGTGTGAACGCTGATGTCCGAGGCCAAAGGTCAACAAGAACCCTCGATGGAGGAGATTCTCGCATCGATCCGTCGGATCATCGCCGAGGACAATGACACCGGTAAGCCGGAGGAGGGGGAAGAAGCCGCGCCGGCAGCTTCCCCACCACCTCCGCCGCCGCCGATGATGCGGGCCCCCGAACCGGAGCCCGAGCCGTTGGTGCTCGAGGACGACGTGCTCGAACTGACCGAGGTCGTCGAGGAGGAGCCGGAAGAGAAATACCAGCCGCCAGAGGACCTGTTCCCGCCGCGCCGTTTCGAGATGCCGCCGGAGGAAGGCCTGGTGTCGAAGGCGACGGCGGCGGCCTCGACCGCGGCCTTCGCCGCGATGCAGAGCCGCGCGCGCGAACGCCGGACCGGCGACCTCTATCTGGGCAATGGTGCGATCACGCTGGAAGAGATCGTCAAGGAGCTGCTGCGGCCACAGCTGCAGGAATGGCTCGACCAGAATCTGCCGGGCCTGGTCGAACGGCTGGTGCGCGAAGAGATCGAACGCCTGGCGCGCGCCGCCAAATAGCCGTCGCACGACATCATCGAACGGGAACGGGTCGGCGCCTTGCCGGCCCGTTTTCGTTTGGGGTCAGGCGGGTGAAGGCTCGGCGTTGCGGCGGTCGAGGGCGGCGCGCAGCCGTTCCCGGCTGTTGGTCAGGTGCAGGCGCATGGCCGCGCGTGCGGCCTCGGCATCGCCGCGGCCGATCGCCTGATGGATCTGGGCATGTTCCTGCTGGATGCGCCGCAGATAGGCGATCTTGCCGTCCGGGTCGTTCTTGAACAGATCGAGGCGCGCCCGCGGCACCAGGCGCGGCGCCAGGCCGCCATAGAGCTCGGTGAAATAATGGTTGCCAGTCGCGCGCGCGATTTCCAGATGGAAGCGCACGTCGAACTCGGCCGAAGTGTCGGGGCGGCTGATGCTGGCCTCGAGCGCATCGAACGCCTGGCCGAGCGACACAAGCTGCTCGGCGGTCCGGCGCGCCGCGGCGAGGGCGGCGGCCTCTGACTCGAGCGCGATGCGGATCTCCATCACCTGGAGCACGTCCTGCACCGTGTTGAGGTCGGCATCATCGAGGCGGAAGCCCAGGGTCGGCGGTGGATCGAGGACCCAGGCGCCGCGGCCCTGCTGGGTGGCGATCCGGCCCGACGAACGCAGGCTCGATACCGCCTCGCGCACGACCGTACGGCTGACGCCATAGAGCGCCATCAATTCCCGTTCGGTCGGCAGGCGGTCGCCCGGTTTCAGCTCGCCCTTCTCGATGCGGCCCGACAGGTCGCGCAGGACCTGGGTGGTGAGGCTGTCGCGTTGACGGTGCTCGATGAAACGCCCGAACAGGGGAGGCATGGGGTGGTGGTTCCTTGGACGATTTCCGCCTGGTGGCAGCGTCGCCGGAGACGCTTGCTGCGACAGGGATCCTACCATATGTCTGTTGTCGTACAAAGAACCGCTCGATGGAGGAGATGGAGATGAGCGAGCATCCCGATTATCGCGCGCTGTTCGATCTGACCGGCCGCGTTGCGCTGGTCGTCGGCGGCGGCTCGGGGATCGGCCAGGCCAGCGCCCTGGCGCTCGCCGCCCATGGCGCCCGGGTCGCGGTCGCCGATGTCGACGTTGCGAAGGCCGAGGCGACGGTGGCGCTCATCGCCAAGCGGCACGGCAGCGCCAGCGGCCATCATGTCGACGTGCGCGACACGGCGAGCGTCGACCGGCTGGTGGCGGCGGTCCAGGCGCAGGAACGGCGAATCGACATCCTGGTCGACATGCCGGCGATGAACATCCGCAAGCGGCTCGCCGACTACAGCGACGAGGAGTTCGACCGGGTCATCGATCTCAATCTCAAGGGCACGTTCCGCGTCGCCCGGGCCGTGGCCAAGGTGATGACGGTCCAGCGCTCGGGCTCGATGATCCTGATGTCCTCCATGCGCGGCACCAACGTCGAGCCGGGCCAGAGCATCTATGGTTCGACCAAGGCGGCGATCAGCCTGCTGGTCAAGGGCCTGGCGAGCGAGATGGCCGAACATAACGTCCGGGTCAACGCGCTGGCGCCCAGCATCATCGCGACGCCGATCAATGCCGTCATCCGCGACAATCCGGCCTGGAAGGAGGCCTATGCCTCGCGGACCGCGCTCGGCCGCTGGGGCGAGACGTCGGAGATGGCCGGCCCGATCGTCTTCCTGGCGTCCGATGCCGCGAGCTACGTCACCGGCACGACGCTCTATGCCGACGGCGGCTGGACCGTGATCGACGGACGCTACAAGCCGCCCGTTTAGTGGCGATGGAGGGCGATATGGCGGCTGCAGCGCTACGGGGGCTGTGGGATCTGGCCGGCGGCGACGCGTCGATGCTGGACCTGGCCGTGCTGACCGGTGATGCGGGCCTGCCGTCGTCGTTCCGCATCGGCACGGTCGCGCAGGCCGCCATCGCCGCGGCCGGCCTGGCGGCGGCGGCGATCTGGCAGGCGAAGACGGGGCGTCGGCAGACCGTCACGGCCGACGCGCGGCAGGCGGCGCTGGAATTCCGCAGCGAGCGCTATCTACGGGTCGGCGGCGTCGGCCCGGCGAGTCTCTGGGACGAGATCGCCGGCCTTTATCGGGCCGGCGACGGCCGGCATGTGCGGCTGCATACCAATTTCCCGCATCATCGCCAGGCGATCCTGGATCTGCTCGGCTGCGCGCCGACCCGGGATGCCGTCCAGGCGGCGCTCGGCTCCTGGAGCGCCTCCGCGTTCGAAGAGGCCGCCATGGAGGCGGGCGGCGTCGTCGCCGCCCTGCGCACGGCCGAGGAATGGGCCGGGCATGACCAGGCACAAGCGCTTGCGACCCTGCCGGTGCTGACGATCGAGCGGATCGGCGATGCGGCACCGCGGCCGCTGCCGGCGGGCGACCGGCCGCTCTCCGGCATGCGCGTGCTCGACCTGACCCGGATCATTGCCGGCCCGGTCGCCGGCCGCACGCTCGCCGCCCATGGCGCCGACGTGATGCTGATCTCGGCACCCGGTCTGCCATTCATCGACTGGCTGGCCAAGGATACCGGGCGCGGCAAGCTGTCGGCGTATGCCGACCTTAGGACCGAGGCGGGACGCGCGACCCTCGGGCGGCTGCTCGACACGGCGGATGTGTTCATTGACGGCTTCCGCCCGGGCGCCACCGCGGCACGCGGTTTCGCGCCGGCGGAAGCGGCGCGCCGGCGTCCCGGCATCGTCTATGTATCGCTATCGGCCTACGGCCACCTCGGACCCTGGGCCGGGCGGCGGGGATTCGACTCCCTGGTCCAGACGGCGAGCGGCTTCAATCATGCCGAAGGGGCCGCAGCCGGGCTTGATGGGCCGAAGGAACTACCGTGCCAGGCGCTCGACCATGCGGCCGGCTATCTGATGGCGTTCGGCGCCATGATGGCGCGGCTCCGCCAGGCGCGCGAGGGCGGCAGTTGGCTGGTGCGCGCCTCGCTCGCCCAGACCGGGCGCTGGATCTGGCAGCAAGGCCGGCAGCCGGGCGGCTTCGCGATCGCCGAGCCGTCGCCGGCCGAAATCGAGGCCGCGCTCGAGACCAGCGCCTCGCCATTCGGCGAGGTCCGGGCGATCCGCCATGCCGCCCGCCTGTCCGCGACGCCCGCGCGCTGGGAGCGGCCGACGGTACCGCTCGGCGCCGACGCGCCGAGCTGGCCGTGAGCGTTACTGCGGGCCGAGTTTCGCGATCAGGGCACCAAGCGCGTCGCGTTCGTCGGCCTTGAGGTCGGACAGCGGCGAGCGCACCGATCCGCCGGGATGTCCGACCAGGGCGGCACCGGCCTTGATGATGCTGACCGCATAGCCCGGCTGGCGGTTGCGGATCGCGAGATAGGGGAAGAAGAAATCCCTGAGCAGCCGCGTGCAGGTCGGGTGATCGTCCGCCATCACGGCGCGATGGAACTCGAGCGCGGTCTTGGGGATGAAGTTGAACACGGCCGAGGAATAGGTCGGCACGCCCATCGCCTTGTAGGCCTGGGCATAGACCTCGGCGGTCGGCAGGCCGCCCAGGTAGGTCAACCGGTCGCCGAGCGCGTTCCAGATCGAGACCATCGCCTCGATCTCGCCGACGCCGTCCTTGAAGCCGATCAGGTTCGGGCAGTCCGCGGCCAGCCGCAGCATCGTCTCGGCGGTCAGCTTGCAGGCGCCGCGGTTGTAGACGATGACGCCGAGCCGGGTCGACCGGCACACGGCGGCGATATGGGCGCGCAGGCCTTCCTGGCTCGCCTCGGTCAGGTAATGCGGCAGCAGCAGCACGCCGGCGGCGCCGATCCGCTCCGCCTCGCGCGCATATTCGATCGCCGTGCGCGTGCCATAGCCGGCGCCGGCGATGATCGGCACCTTGCCGCGGCAGGTCTCGACCGCGCTGGTGATGACGGCGCTGTACTCCGGCAGGGTCAGCGAGAAGAACTCGCCGGTGCCGCCGGCCGCGAACAGGGCGGAGACCTTGTAGGCCGACAGCCATTCGAGCCGGCCGGCATAGGATTTCGCGTCGAAATCGCCGGCCGCGTCGAAATCGGTGATCGGAAAGGACAGGAGGCCGGTCGGGATCGCCGCTTTCAGTTCGTCCGGCGACATGAGGGTAGGCATAGTGGCGGCTCCTGTGATCGTCTGCTAATAGGTAATACATCGTACAAGTTGGCGGGTGAGAGAACAAGCACCGGATATCACCCTTGCCCGCCCTGCGCTTGCCGGACGGCCGCCCGTGGCCTAAGGACAGGGCATCATGTCCGATCCCGCGATTCTGCCGACCGGCGGCAACCGGCCGCTCCGCCGTCCCGATGAACTGGTCGGGGCCGGTCTCGTGCCGCCCGAACGGCTGGCGGAATTGGAGCAGGTCGCGGCGCGCTATGCGGTGGCGATCACGCCGGCGATGGCCGACCTCGTCGATGCCGGCGACGCGAACGACCCGATCGCGCGGCAGTTCGTGCCTGATGGCCGTGAGCTCGACCATCGGCCGGAGGAACTGGCCGATCCGATCGGCGACCACAGCCATTCGCCGGTCAAGGGCATCGTCCATCGCTATCCCGACCGGGTGCTGCTGAAGCCGTCTCATGCCTGTCCGGTCTATTGCCGCTTCTGCTTCCGGCGCGAGATGGTCGGGCCCGGCGGCGAGGCGCTCGATCCGGCCGAATTCGCCCAGGCGATCGGCTATATCGCCGATCATCCCGAGATCTGGGAAGTGGTCATCACCGGCGGCGATCCGCTGATGCTGTCGCCGCGCCGGCTCCAGGAACTGGTGGCGGCGCTCGACGCCATTCCCCATGTCGCGGTCATCCGCTTCCACAGCCGCGTTCCCGTGGTCGATCCGGGCCGGATCGACGCCCAGCTGGTCGCCGCCCTCGCGACCGACAAGGCGCTGTGGATCGCGGTCCACGCCAATCATGCGCGCGAACTGGGCGCGCCGCAGGCGGCCGCCTGCCGGCGGCTCAGCCAGGCCGGCATCCCGCTGCTCGGCCAGACCGTGCTGCTGAAGGGCGTCAACGACGATGTCGCGTCGCTGACCGAGCTGTTCCGCCGGCTGGTGGCACTCCGGATCAAGCCCTACTACCTGCATCATGGCGATCTGGCACCGGGGACGGCGCAGTTCCGCACCTCGATCGACGAGGGACAGGCGCTGATGCGGGCGCTGCGCGGTGCCGTCTCCGGCCTGTGCCAGCCGACCTATGTGCTGGACATCCCCGGCGGTCACGGCAAGGCGCCGATCGGCCCGGGCTTCATCGAGGCGCAGGGGCCTGGGCGCTGGCTCGTCACCGACTTCCGCGGCCAGACCCATCTTTATCCGCCGCCGGAATCGGCGAAAGACAACCTCTGAAATCCTGGGGCGAGATCCAAGTGGATCGACAGGATGCCGATCGCAGCGCCGCCGCGAGGCATTTTCACGCGACGGCGCCGTGGCTGCTCAGTCCACCGTGACCCGCGTGCCGATGACCGTGCCGCTGACGTGGGTCAGCAGCTTGCTCTGGTCGGCGTTGTACTGATCGAGCGTGAACTTGCCCTGGTACCTGTCTCGCGATTTATCGAGCGTGACGACTTCCCTGATGATGGCCGGTCCCAGGAATTGCGCGGGCGAGGGGCCAGGGCCGCCCATGGACGGCGGCGTGTCGGTGCTGACCCAGGCCAGCGCGAGGTGCTTGAGCTTGTAAGTGAACGGATGAATCTGCCGCCAGACGCCCATGCAGACGTCGCCGGTGCTTGGTGCGCGACCGCCGGAGACCATGAGCTCGGTGCCGTCGACATGCCACTGCACGGTGCCGAAATCGACCGTCGCACCGGCCGGTACCGGGTTGGGCGCGACGCCGTCGGAGATCATCGAGAAACTCCACAATCCGACGATGCCGCTGCTCGATGCGCTCGGGTCGTAATCTGCCCGGGTGTACTGCGTGAAACCTGGACGATAGTCCGCCCTGATCAGCGTTGCGCCTTCCTGCCCTGGCGTGAGCCGTTGAGCGGATGGCTTCGCGAGGTTGTCCAGCCCGCACCCAGCGAAGGCCGGGGCGGTCATGATCGACAAGAGAGTACCGAGACCAAGGACGAGGGCACATTTGCCCGGCACACGCTTCCGGGGCGAAATCGTGTTCATGACCAGTTCTCCCTTCGTGGGCTTCGCACAAGAATTTTGCACGAAATCGAAGTAGAACATGCGCCGCTGAGACTGGGAATTGAGTCCTAAAATTGTCCCAGCTCCGCGCCGCCGATTGCTGGGCATCGAGCCGGAGACTTTCCCGAATGGCCCAAGCCCCCATCGTTTGCCTGATTTATCTTGGGTTGAATCGATCCGTGATCGGTTCTAAGCCCAAAGCGCCATCACCGTGGGCTCAAGCCGGCCATCCACGTTTCTCGGTCCCACTGCAGGAGGCCGATGGCGTGCGGGCCCCGATTCCGGGCCGCCGCACAGCCTCTGAAGGCCCTTGTCTCGGTACCGCGAGAACGGACATGCTGGCCGGCGTCGGGCCGCGCAGGCGCCCGTTTCCCGTGAACGGTTCGAGGGCCGATTGAAACCGAACAGCCTGTACCTGCCGTCGACCTTCGAGGAACGCGGCACTGCCGCACCGTTCACGACGCCGATGTTCATGCTCGCCCGGGTTCGCCCGGACGAGCGCCAGGGGCTGGTCCTGCTGCTGCCGAGCTTCGGCGGTACCGACGGGTCTTATGTCGTGCCGTGGAGTGCCGTGCCGGAGGTCGGCGGCATGTCGACCCATGACCGGGCGCTGCATGAGGAAATTCTGGCAGCCAAGGCGACCTCGCCGGATCAGATGCGGACGGCGGCCTTCAAGGTCGCCATGACCGGTCTGGCCGGGCCGGTCGCCGCCGAAGCGGCCAAGAAGGCGATGGCCGACGACCAGAAGAAGATCGACGAGACCCATATCCTGCTGATCCTGGCGCTGCTGACCTCGTCGGGCATGACGACCGGCGAGTTGGTCCAGACCAATCCCGAGACCGACGAGTGGCGGACCAAGACCAAGGCGATGCTGGCGAAGGCGGCCGCGGAATATGGCATCGAGATCGACCAGATCTATCACCGGATCGGCGAGCTCAGCCATACGCTGGCGCCGGTCGGCCTGGCGATCTCCCGCCAGGAGGCGCGCCTCAGGCAGATGCTGCAGGATCTGGGCGAATTTCGGCAATCGATCTCGGAATGGGGCGAGGCGGATCTGTCCGAGATGGCCGATTTTGCCATCTATGCCGCCGCCGTCGCCGACCTGACTCTGGACATGGCCGGCACCATGTTCCGCAAGCTCGACGCCGGCGTCAGCGACATCGGGCTGGTCGTGCGCGAATGGGCAAGCCAGGGGCCGCTCGCAATGCATCTGGCCGGCCGGCTGTCATGGCTGCTCGACGGCTGGGAATACGTCATCCAGCTTTGGCGGAGCCTAGCCGACCAGCCGGTCGACGAACAGCGCGACGGCGTCGGCAATCTGATGCGCATTCTGCCGCTCATTCCGCGCAATGAAAGCGAAGAGACCGATGAAGACGCGAAAAAGCGGCATGAGTTATTTCAGCGTAAACGCTTGCAGGCGCATATTGATTGGCGTACCGGGAAATATGACATCGAACTTGTCGCGCGGATCGAACAGATCAAGGCCAAGGCGGTAGCATGAACGACCTCGACAAGACGGGTGGGGCGAACAGCACGGTCGCCGCAGTGCTCGGCCTCGAGCGGCCGCTCGAACATATTTCCGAAGCGAAGTTCCGCGAAGTGGCCAAGCTGCTCGAGGAAGTGCGCGAGCAGCCGGGCGTGCAGCAGATCCTCGATCATGTCCGCCCCCGCCTGGTCAAGCTGCGCCCCGCCCGCAAGCCCAACCTGCAGCGCCTGTTCTATCTGCCGCTCGAAGACCTGCTGGTCGCCGGCACCGGCTCGCCCGACAACGGCATGCTGCCGCGGCAGCTTCCGGCGCTGGCCTGGAAATATGTCGTCGAGGCCGGCGATGCCGAAGCGCGCAAGCAGCTCGAAGGCGCGCTGCGCCGCGTGAGCGCCGGTGATCGCGAAGGCCAGATGAAGATCGCCGAGCGGCTCTGGCCCTGGGCCGCGAGCGTGCTCGCCGATCTGGTTTCCGATCCGGGCCGGGCCAAGGACTTACTCGGCCGCAATGCTGGATTGCTTGCGGAATTGAAGGAGATAGTGGCGCTTCTTCAAGTTGCGCGAGAGGTCGAGGCGTTGAGGCGGGAGCTGCCGCCACGGCCGATCCGGACGCTCGGCGACGAACAGATGGGCCTTATTCGCCGCGCGATCGCCGAGGGCGCCAAGGGCGACCCCGAGATCGCCTATGTCATGGTGCTGATCGTGATGGTGCGCATGGCGAAGCGTGCCGATTTTCTCGAGGGCATCATGGGCATGACCCTCGGCCTGTCGACGGCCGACAAGCCGGCGGTCTATGCCCGCCTGTGCCGGCTGGTCATGACCGAGGTGACCGACCGGGCGCGGCAACTGAGCGCCACCGATCGCGGCAATCTGGTGGGCCTGGCCGACAATGCGCGCAGCCTGGTGACGGGCCTGGTCGCGGCCGAGAAGGCGCTCAAGAACGACCCGAAGGCGCGCCAGCAATTGAACGAGATGCGCAAGACCGCGGAAAAGACCGTGACCCAGGTCGTCGACAATGCCAAGGGCTCGGTCGTCGCCGCCATCTCGATCGGCGCCGCGGCACCGCTCGAGTCGCAGATCGAGACCGAGAACAGCATCCTGGCGCTGCGCAAATGCCAGACCTTCGCGAACCAGATCGGACTCGACAAGGCGGTCGCCGGCGCACTGGGCGGGATCGTCGGCGAGGTGCGCCAGCGGGCCGACAAGCTGTTCGCCATCGTCGCCCGCAAGGATGGCGCGGCTCCCGACCGCAAGGAGGCCGAGCAGCAGATGTACTGGGCCGTGCGCATGACCGAGCTGGCCGGCAATCCCGATGACGCCGACAAACTCCGGCGCCAGGGCCTGCGGGCGATGGCCTGAAACCTTACGCGGCGATCTCCAGAATGACCGGGGTGTGATCGGACGCCTTTTCCTGGCCGCGCGGTCCCTTGTCGATCTCGCAGCCGAGTGCGCGGTCGCTCGCCTGGGGCGACAGCAGGAAATGGTCGATCCTCAGCCCTTCGTCGCGGTACCAGCGGCCGGCCTGATAATCCCAGAACGAATAGCGGTGCGGCTCCTCATGGAACATCCGGTAGGCCTCGGTCAGGCCTAGATTGAGGAGTGCTCTGAACCGGGCGCGGCTCTCCGGTCGGCACAGCGCATCCTCGCGCCAGCCGACCGGGTCATAGACGTCGTCGTCGGTCGGGCAGATATTGTAGTCGCCGGCCAGCACGAACGGCTGCTCCGTCGCGAGCAGCCCGGTCGCATGAGCCTTCAGCCGGTCCATCCAGCCGAGCTTGTAGGGATATTTCTCGGTCCCGACCGGATTGCCGTTCGGCAGATAGATCGACGCGATGCGAAGGCCCGCGACCGTCCCCTCGACATAGCGCGCCTGTTCGTCGGACGCATCGCCCGGCAGCCCGAACAGCACGTCGGAGACGGGAAGGCGCGAGAGGAGCGCCACGCCGTTGTAGCTCTTCTGGCCCAGCACATGCGCCTCGTAGCCGGCGCTCTCGATCTCGAGCCGCGGGAAGTCCGGCGTCTGGCACTTGATCTCCTGCAGGCAGACCACGTCGGGCTGGGCCTCGGCCAGCCAGGACAGCACGTTCGGCAGCCGGGCCTTCAGCGAATTGACGTTCCAGGTGGCGATCTTCATGGCGAATGCCTTCCGTGTTGCGGCACCGAATCTGGCGTCTTCAGTGGTTGGATTGCGGCTCGTCCGTCCGGGATGCGGCGGCGGATGACTGGACGACCGATCTGCTGGCCCTGAGGCCGTTCAGCATGCCGTCCAATCGGCGGGCAAGAACGTCCCAGGATCGTTCCGCCACCCAGCTGGCGGCGGTCTGTTGCAGACGCGCACGCGCCGCTTGGTCGCGCAGCAGCAGGTCGACATCCGCCACGATCGAAGCCACGTCGATGCGGGGGAAGCGGTGCACCGCGCTGCCGGCGTCGTCGAAGATCGCCGTCGGCGTGACCGCCACCGGCACGCCGCTGGCAAGCGCGATCCGCACGGCGCCGCTGGCCGATTCCTTGCTCTCGTCATAGGGCAGCACCAGCAGGTCGCAGCCGCTGAGCCGCTCCATGCTCGTCTCATGCGGATGAAAAGCCGTGTCCCAGTCGATCGCGTCAGCGAGGCCGAGCGACGCGGCGAGGCGACGGCAGCGGGCGATTTCCTCGGCGGAGGCCGGGGCGGGGAACTCGGCGTTGACCAGCCGGAGGCGCAGGTTCGGCCAAACGCGGCGCAATTGCGCGATGCTCTCGATCAGTCGCGGAATGCCCTTGCCGGGCAGGAAGAAGCCATAGCAGCCGATGACCGGCGCCTCGCTCGTGGTCAAGGCGCGCGCCGCCGGCGCTGCCGCGCGGGGCGGCACGCCATGCGGAAACAGCGTCACGTTCCGGGTCAGGCCCAGGCTCTTGAGCAGGTCGAGATCCGCTACCCGATGCACCAGGATGCGCGTCGCCTGTTCCAGCGCTTCGACGACCCCGTTCCGCTCTGCCTCGGGCAGATCGAACAAGTGCAGCGCCGCATGAAGCGTGACCACCGTGATCCGGTGGCGGACCCGCCGGTCCAGCAGCAGCTGCGCAAGATCCGGCCACGCGATCAGGCCCGGCTGGTGCTGGATGACCACCGCATCCGGGTCCTCGGCGGCGACGGACCGGGCGAGGCCATCGATGCTGGTGGCGTCGGTGAGCGCCCAACTGGGGTGAACGCGCGGGCCCTTCGTACCGATCGAGGGCGGCGTGCGGCCGTCCGACAGGACGAGCAGGGAGGCGGTCCGTCCCCCGTCGGGCCGGCCCAGGTGGTCAACGAGGAAGCGCGAATATTCGGCGACGCCGCATTTGACATCCCAGGTCGAGATCCAGGCGACCTGCAACGGCGGCAAAGCCGGTGCCGCCAGCGCATCCAATGCCGCCTCCCGGAGCCGCCGGGCCCAGCTCCCGGGGGCAAGCCGTTCGCGAACGGCGGTCTCCGCCCGGCGAGCACGCTCGGCCGACGCGCCGCTGCCAGGCCCGTCTTCGAATGCCTCGCGCAACGCGGCGACCAGATCGGCCTGGTCCGGCTCGACCCACACCGACCCCGACACGGCGACGTGGCTACCCGACTGCTGGAAGCGAAAGTCGACGAACCGTGCCTCGGCCGGCGTGCAGAAGTCCATATGCCCGCCATAGCCCGTGACGATCAGCGGAATGCCGGCAGCCATGGCCTCGGCCGCCGGCAGATTGAAGCCTTCGCCGCGGGTCGGCAGGACGATCGCGTCCGCCGCCCGATAGAGATCGAGCATCCCGTCGATGCCCAGGTCCTCGTTGACCATGGAAATGTCGGCGATGTCGGGATCGCGCGCGCGCAGCTTCTCGATCTGTTCGGGAACGTCATTGTGCGGGTTGGGAAATCCCTTGATGACGAGGCGAACCCGATCGGTCCTGCGGAATGCCTGGGCGTAGGCCGCCAGCAGGACATCCACCCCCTTGCGCGGGAAGCAGGACGAGACGTGGAGAAAAGTGAAGACGCCGTCGTCTTTGCGGGGGGCGGCCCGTAGCTCCTGGCCCAGGCGGTAGAAGTCGTCGAGGTCGGGCGGCTGGCTGATCGTCCGGACGGCGATCGACAGGCCCGAGTCGATCAGCGCCTTCTCGACGGACTCCGCCATGGCGAACACGCCGTCGAAGCCGGCCTCGAGCGTCTCGATCGTCGCCTGGGGGATCAATGATTCCTCCCAGGCGAACACGGCGAAGGTTGCGTCGCCGCGCTGCTCGGGGACGAGCACCGGGTAATGCTGGCTGATGACGATTTCGGGCCTGGTCGGCGGCACCGGGCGCGACGCCAGGACCGCCATCCCGCCGGCGTGCTCCGGCGGCACGCCCGAGAGATCGCCGACCGGCCCGTTTTCCCACGGCATGACCCGGACGGTGCCGGGCGCATGGGCCTCGAGCGTCAGGGCCATCATCCGGTTCATGGTCGCGAGGCTATAGGTCCCGTTGACGTGGCCGGTGATGGCCACGCGCAAATTCTCCGACATGGAGCGTCTCGCGACGTCCCGTGGCGGCGGCGCGGCGCCGGCCGCAGTCAGGGACTGGACCAGTCGGGGAAGCTGCCGCTCGAACCGGAAACTGTCCAGCACGGCTCGTTGCCGGGCAACGATCTCGGCGCGCCGCTCGGGCGCACGAGCGAGATCGAGGATAGCCGCCGCCACCGTCGCCGGCGCGCGGTCCGCCAGCAGCACGCTGGCGCCGTCGAGGGTGTAGGGCACCGCGCCGCACGGCCAGGCGATGACCGGCAGGTCATGGGCCATCGCCTCGACCAGCGGCACGCCGAACCCTTCGTGCTTGCTCAGCGACACATAGACGTCCGCCGCGCGATACCAGGCGTGCAGCTCGTCGTCCGAAACCGCACCGGTGACCAGCACTTGGTCCTGCAGGCCATGCTGCGCGATGCGGCGGGAGATTTCCTGGGGATAGGGCGCGTCGGGTGCGGCAGCGCGCCCGACCAGCACGAGCCGGCATGGCTTGCCCCATGCCCGCCGGAATTCCGCGAAGGCGTCGACCAGTTCGGCCTGCCCCTTGGAGGCGACGACACGGCCGACGAACAGGATGGTGAAGGGCGCATCATCCGGACGGTTCGCGCGGACGCCGGCCCGAGCCACGAGCGTCTCCACGTCGAACAGCAGGGGGCAGGCGATCGGCGTGTCATAGCCGTGCGCCCGCAGTTCGAGCGTGTTGAACTCGCTCATCGCGAGGGCGGCCATCATCTGCGGCCGCAGCAGCTCGAGCTGCCGCAGCCCCAGTTCCGCATAGCGCTTCGTGGCCGGTGTATCGGCCAGCAGCTCCGGCGGCGTGATGTTGTGATACATCAGGATCTTGCGCGCCGGCAGAGCCAGGATCTGCTCGCAGGCGTCATATCCCATCGAATGGTGCACGATCAGCACGTAGTCCGCGTGCCGGGGCAGGTCATCGATCTCCAGCAGTCGGTCGGCGAGCTCGGGCGGGCGGAGCTCGACGAAAATGTCGCTTTCATACCCGAGGGCGCGGAGCTGGGTCTGAATCAGAAACAGCGAATTGGTGACCGCATCACCCAACGCCGAACCGGAATGAAACTGATGGATCTTGAGGATCCCACCGCCCGGCATCGGGCCCGGCGAGCCGCTCCGGCGAAACGGGGCGGCGCCTGAGGCGAGCGCGGCGCTGGCAGTCGTCCACGGCTGGGCGGCCAAGGCGACATAGGCAGCGTCCCGTCGCCGCAGCCGTCTCCAGAGAGACGGTACCAGCCGTTCCAGGCCGGCACTGACCCTGGCGCTGCCTGGAAGCCGTTCGAGCAGACGCGCGGCGAGATAGAAGAGGACCCGGAAGGCGCGCTTGAGCCCACCGCTATCGGCCGCCGCCAAGCGACGAAGGCGTTCCGCCTGCGCCGGCGACAGGCCGGCTTCAGCAAGAGCGCTGCCGATCTGCCCCTTCAGCAGGGCAATGGCAAACCTCAGCGGTGCGGTGAGGCGCCACGACGTACTGGCATGGACCCCGGCGATGGCCGACCGGAGCATCAGTTGTGCCGCTTCGGCGCTTCCCCTGCGCCGCTCGGCCTCCAGCGCCCGCTCGTCGGCCCGCGCCGCCCGCAGTTCCGCCTCGGTCCGGCGGACCTCGAGCGCGATCTCCTTCGCCTGCACGAATTCGTCGAAGACATTGGGGGGAGCTTGGAAAGCAGGCCCAAGTGCCGCTTGCTGCTCCTCGGCGACGTAATATCGGTTGAGCCCGTCAAACCAGACGAACGAGTAGCGTGCCGCCAGGAGGATGGGCTCCCAGTGCTGATGGCTCGGCACCATCGAGAGCGGCTCGGTCGCCTCGATCACGACGATCCATGGCCGGTGCTTGGCGAAATCCGCCCCTTCGAGGACCGCGCGTTCGGCGCCCTCGACGTAGATCTTCAGGAAATGAATGTCACGCGGGGCGTGCTCCCGGCAGATCGCTGCGAGGGTCGTTACGTCCACGTCCAGGGACTGCGCCTCATATCCCGCCGCCGTGTGCCGCGCCGCGATGCCGTCGTCGAACGTGGTGAGGCCGGTGCCCGCGAACCGATTGATGGCCATCCGCCCGGGCTCGGCGCCCAGAGCCGCCTCGACCAGGATCTCCCGCGTCCGCGCCTGGCGAAGCTGTGCCGCATAATCGGGGTCGGGCTCGACGCTGACACCCCGCCAGCCCCGGTCGTAGAACGCCTTGGTGACCGACAGCTCTTCGGGATGCCCTGCGCCAACATCGATATAGAAGCCGCTCTCGACATGCCTCAGCGCACGCCAGAGCATCACGTCTTCGAAGTTTTGTGCGTAGGAGACGAAAGCCGCCATTGAGAAACGAACCTGCGGGCGTAGGGGATGATCGAGGCTGAGGCCGTGGAACGCAATCCACGACGCGACCGCGGCTCAGGGGCGGAGCGTGCGAGGCGGAGAGGCAGGCCGGCCAAATCGGTTCACCGACAGCCGGCAACCTCGTAAGTGTTCTTGCGGGCTTCGTAGCATTGGCCGCCCTGGTCGGCAAGTTTGCGGCATTCGTCGATGTCGGCCAGGAGCTGCCGGCAGGTGGCGGCGCTGGGGCCGGTGGTGCTTGCGGTCCCGGTCCCCGACAGCAGGTCGGTGACGGCTGGCGGTGGCGCGTCGCCGGCCGCGGGCTTGCTGGCCGGCGGACTGTAGCCGTGGGCGGCGGCCAGCTCCCGCCAACGGCGCGCTTCGGCCGGATCGGCTGGAACGCCGGCGCCGGTCTGATAGGCCTGGGCGAGATTCGCCATCGCCGCCGCCAGGTTCTGTGCCGCCGCCCTGCGGAACCAGCGGGCGGCTTCGGTCGCGTCGGCCGCGACGCCATGGCCTTGGCCGTACATTTCGCCCAGATGGTTCTGCGCCTCGGCCAGATTGCCGGCATCGGCGGCCAGATGGACCCATTTGAACCCTTCGGCATAATCCCGCACGCCGTCGGCCAGGCCGAATTCGGCGATCAGGCCGAGACGATAGGCTGCCGGCGCCGAGTTCCGGTCGGCGGCGCGGCGGTACCAGCGGACCGCCTGCGGATAGCTGCGTGCCACGCCACGGCCGGTCTCGTAGAGCGCTGCCAGATGGGCCATGGCGCGGGCGTCGCCGGCCTCGGCTCCCCGGCGATAGAGATCGAACGCGACCAGATGATTCTGCGGCACGCCGCGGCCCAGTTCGTGGAAGCGGCCCAGTTCGTCGAGCGCCGGACCATAGCCCTGGTTGCCGGCGCGCTGCAGATAGTCGAGCGCGACCGCGTTCGCGTCGGACGGGCCCGTGACATGGCCGTTCTTGGCCGAGAGGGCATATTGATATTGCGCAACGGCGAGGCCCTGGTCAGCCGCCTTCTTGTAAAGCGCCAGCGTCTGGGCGAAGGGCGGCACCGCGCCGAGCCGCCGATCATGTAGGAAGGCCAGGTCGTATTCGCCCATCGGAAAGTCCTGGAGCGCGGATAGGCCGTACCATTTCTCGGCCTCGGCATAGTTCCGGGCCACGCCCAGGCCCGATTCGTACATCCGGCCGAGATTGTTCTGGTCCGATGCGGCGCCGCTCAGCGCCGACAGCCGGTACCATTTCATCGCTTCGTGGTAATCGACGGGCACGCCGTGCCCGGTCTCGTAAACCCAGCCCAGCTCGTTCTGGGCCGTATGGTTGCCGTCAAGCGCATAGCGCTGGACCAGGGACAGGGCGCCCTTGGTGTCGCCGGCGTCGAGCGCCCTGATGGCGTTGGTGAGCTCGGCCGAATCGTCAGCCCGCGCCGGCACCGCCGCGATCGCCAGCCCGGCGATCACGATCGTGAGCCAGGAGCGCCGCGTTCCGAACATGCTGAAGGCTCTGCCGCTGTGCCGGGCGACGGCGGGATCGGCGGTTTCGATCAGATGGAGAAGGACATCCCGCAGCCGCAGGACGAGCTGGCGTTCGGGTTGCGCATCTGGAACTGCGCGCCGGACAGGTCCTCGACGAAATCGAGCTCGGCGCCGGCCAGCAGGTCGAGCGAGGTATCGTCGATCACAACGTGGGCGCCGTCGCGCTCGAATTCATGATCGTCGTCCTGCCGCACGGTCGACAGCTCGAAATTATACTGGAAGCCAGAACAGCCGCCGCCCGACACGCCGATGCGCAGGAACGCACCGGCGGCGCCCTCCACGGTCGCAACCTTTCGAATGCGCCGTGCCGCGCTGTCGCTGATCAGAAGCTGCCGGCCCACGGCCACGCCACCTTCGGCCATCGTCTCATTCTCCACCCGAACGTCGGGATAGCGGGTCATCTCGGGCCCATTATGTAGTCAGTTGCGGCCAAAACCCAAGCGCTCGACGCGCAGGGCTGCTTGGGTCTAGGGTCCGATCGAGCGAAACCGGAGGATGGACCGATCGAAATGATGCGCTGGCAGGAGCTGTTGTCGACCCGTCGGCTGGGGCAGAGCACCCCGCGCCGGACCGACGACCATCGCTCGCCCTTCGAAATCGACGTCGACCGCTTTGTGTTCTGCAGCGCCTTTCGCCGGCTGCAATCGAAGATGCAGGTCCATGGGCCGTCGCTGTATTCCGATCGGCCCGGCGACTATGTCCGCAACCGCCTGACCCATTCGCTTGAGGTCTCGCGCGTCGGCCGCAGCCTGGGCCAGATCGCCGGCCAGTATCTGATCCAGCGCGGGCTGGTCCAGGGCATCACCGCCGCCGATGTCGGCCATATCGTCTCCGGCGCCGCCATCAGCCACGACGTCGGCCAGACGCCGTTCAGCCATCAGGGCGAGCAGGCGATCTCGGCCTGGTGGAAGACCAGCCCGATCGGGGCCGAGGTGCTGGCGGGCTTGGCACCCGAATGGGCCTACGAGCTGACGCGATTCGAGGGCAACGCCTTCGGCTTCCGCCTGCTGACCCGGCTCGAGGGCTGGCAGCCGAACGGCGGCCTGCAACTGACCTGCGCCACCTTGGCAACCTTCTCGAAATATCCCTGGTCGGGCGTGCTGGCACCCGAGCATCGGCCGCATCCGATGAAATACGGCATCTTCGCCAGCGAGCTGGACCTGTTCCGCGAAGTCGCGACCGCGACCGGCCTGATCGAGCAGCAGCCGGGCATCTGGTGCCGCCATCCGCTGGCCCATCTGACCGAGGCGGCCGACGACATCTGCTATCGCATCGTCGATGTCGAGGACGCGGTGCAGATCGGTGCCTTGCCCTTCGTCGAGGCCGAAGAGCTGTTGGCGCCACTGGCCGACAGCCAGGCTAGCGAATATGCCGCCCTGGTCGGAGTCGAGCGAAAGCTGACCTATCTGCGGGCCCGGGCGATCTCGACGCTGATCACCGACACGCTCGACGTCTGGCGCGACCTGCACGACCGGATGCTGGGCGGCGGCCCGATTCCGGCGCTGCTGTCCGTATCGAAGCACAAGGCCCAGCTCGACCGGATCGAGCGGATCACGCGCAGCAAGATCTATCGCGGCGAGCGGCGTGCCGAGACCATGCTGATCGCCAGCCGGACCATCGACGTGCTGCTCGACGGCATCGCCGGCATGCTGCTCCGGCGCGAAAAGACCAAGGTGGACGGCGAGCTGGTGCTTCGCGACCAGGCGGTGCTGGATCTCCTGAACCGCAGCCGCGATCCGGCCCACCCGTTCCCGCGCGACCGCGCCGGCTGGGTGCGCGAGATGATGGATACGATCGCGTCGCTGACCGACCATGCCGCAATCCGCATGGCTAAAATCGTCGCGGGCGGCTTCGGCGCGTAGGGGGCGGATCGACCTGTGAGCACACGCTCCATGCGTCCAAATTAGACAGGAGGCGCCTCAAAAATGGGGCGTTTTTTGCCGCTCGCAGCATTATCTATGCGCTTGGCGCATTGCGCGTAGAGAAATACGTTATTCGCATGATCAAGTCCTTTCTCAACAGCGCGACGCGCACATTCGTCCTCGGCGGCAAGTGCCGTTGGACCGGCATGAATGAGGCAATCGCCCGCCAAAGGTTCGCTGAGCTTCACGCCGCAACCGCCCCGGCCGACCTGGGGAACCTCAATTCCGTTGGGCTGCACAAGCTCAAGGGAAACCTGAAAGAATTCTGGTGGATCGACATCAACGGCCCGTGGCGGATCCTTTTCGTTTTCGACGGCGGCCACGCTTACAAGGTGCATATCCATGACCCACATTGACGACGACGGTGGCGAAGACCTGGAGATGCCGACGGATTTCATCATCCCGACGCCGCATCCGGGCGTAACGGTCGCGGCCGAGCTTGCCGCGCGCAAGCTGTCGGTCTCGCGTGCCTCGCTCATGATGCGGATGCCGCAGTCGCGGCTGGCGCGGATCGTCGCGTGCGAGCGGTCCATCACGGCCGAGAGCGCGTTGCGCCTGGGCGCGTTCTTCAAGGTGTCGCCGCAGTTCTTCATGAATCTGCAGACGCAGTATGACCTGGCGACGGAGAGCGCGGCGCACGGCGCACAGATCCTGGCGGAGGTGCAGGCGGTCTGAGCGGGATCGCCTACGCTGTTTAGGTTAGGTAGTCTCGCCGCCGGGCGGGCCCCAGAACATGACCCAGGCGGCGAAGCCGGGGGAGCAATCCTCGAAGCGGTGCTCGACTCCGGCGGCGACGAACAGCGCGTCGCCGGCGGCGCAGGGGTACCGCTCGCCGGCACGCCGGAACCAGCCCTGTCCAATCGCGACGACATAGAGCTCGTCCTGGTCGTGCGGCCCCTGCGGGTCCGGCATCGGCGGCACATAGTAGCGCAGCGAGAAACTGCCGTGCTTCAGCAGCAGCGCCGAGGCGCGGCCCGACTCGTTGGGCGTCGCGCGGGCCAGCGCCAGCGGGATGAGGGCAGGGGGCATGTCGCTGATTGTGGTCATGGACCGATCCTGACGCGCGGCCGGTGCCGCTGGCAGGGCCGAATTCGCGCGATCGCCGGCACCTCTTCGGGCGGCGCCGCGTCGAAAACGCAACGCCCCGCTGCCCCAGACCCTATGGACGGGGACGCCGTTCTTCCCTAGGAAAGAAGCAGCTTCGGCACGCTCCCGGCTTGGATTTCCGGTCCGACCGGTTCCCCGTGCCCTTCAACTGGGTCCGCCGCTTCGATGAACGTCTTTTCCTATTTCCATGCCGAGATCGTCGGGGTGCTCGGCCGGCTCGCCGCCGAGGGCAAGCTGCCGACGTCGCTCGACCTCGCGAAGCTGGTGGTCGAGCCGCCGCGCGATGCCGCCCACGGCGATCTCTCGACCAACGCGGCCATGGTCCTGACCAAGCAGGCGGGCCAGCCGCCGCGCGCCATCGCCGAACTGCTGGCGGCGGCGCTTCGCGCCCATCCCGCCGTCACCGAGGCGACCATCGCCGGGCCGGGCTTCCTCAATTGGCGGCTCAAGGACACTTTCTGGCAGGATCGGCTGAAGGACGTGCTGGCGGCAGGGCCGACCTATGGCGCGTCCGAAATTGGCCGCGGCACTAAGGTCAATGTCGAATATGTCTCGGCCAACCCGACCGGCCCGATGCATGTTGGCCACGCCCGCGGCGCGGTGTTCGGCGACGCGCTCGCTAGCCTGCTGGTCAAGGCCGGGTTCGAGGTGTGCCGCGAATATTACATCAATGATGCCGGCGCCCAGGTCGACGTCCTGGCCCGCTCGGCCTATCTGCGCTACCGCGAGGCGCTGGGCGAGGACATCGGCGAGATCCCGCAGGGCCTCTATCCCGGCGACTATCTGAAGGCGGCCGGCCAGGCGATCGCCGCGCGCGACGGCGACAAGTGGCTGGGCAAGGACGAAGCCGAATGGCTGGTCCCGGTCCGCGACCTCGCGATCGACGCCATGCTGGCCATGATCAAGGATGATCTGGCGAGCCTCGGCGTGCGCCACGACGTGTTCACCTCCGAACGCGCGCTGCATGCGTCGGGCGCGGTCGACAAGGCGCTGGCGACGCTCGAGGGCGCCGGGCTGATCTATACCGGCGTGCTGGAGCCACCGAAGGGCAAGACGCCCGATGATTGGGAGCCGCGGCCGCAGACCCTGTTCGCCGCGACACGCTTCGGCGACGACGTCGACCGGCCGCTGAAGAAGTCGGACGGCGCGTGGACCTATTTCGCGGCCGACATCGCCTACCATCTCGACAAGTACCGGCGCGGCTATGCCCAGCAGATCGACGTGCTGGGCGCCGACCATGGCGGCTATGTCAAGCGCATGCAGGCGGCCGTGACGGCGATCACCAACGGTGAGGGCGCGCTCGACGTCAAGATCTGCCAGCTCGTGCAGCTGCTCGACAATGGCGAGCCGGTCAAGATGTCGAAGCGGTCGGGGACGTTCGTGACCTTGCGCGACGTGGTCGACGAGGTCGGTAAGGACATCGTCCGCTTCATGATGCTGACGCGGAAGAACGACCAGACGCTCGATTTCGACTTCGCCAAGGTCGTCGACCAGTCACGCGACAACATGGTCTGGTACGTCCAGTATGCCCATGCCCGCGCCCAGTCGGTGCTGCGCCGGGCGCGCGCCGAGGATACGGCGTCCGATCTTGGCGATAAGGCGCTGGCCGAGGCCGACCTCTCGGCGCTCGTCGATCCGGCCGAGGTGGCGCTCATCCGTCTGCTGGCCGGCTGGCCGCGGCTGATCGAGAGCGCCGCCGAGGCGCACGAGCCGCATCGCGTCGCGTTCTATCTCTATGAAATCGCCGCCCAGTTCCACAGCCTGTGGAACAAGGGCAAGGATGATCCCGGCCTGCGCTTCGTGCTGGCCGATGACGCCAAGACGACGCTGGCGCGCCTGGCCCTGGTCCAGGCGGTCGGCTTCGTGATCGCCTCGGGGCTCGACGTGTTCGGCGTCGCGCCGGTGATGGAGCTACGCTGATGCCGCCACGGCTGTTTCCCGATGAACCGCAAGCGCGCCGCCAGGACGACGGGCTGTCGATCGACCCGAGCGAGCGGCCCTATTACGCCGGCGAGGATGAGCCGCGCCGCAGCGGCATCATCCGCAATATCCTGGTCGTCTGCGTCATGGTCGCCTGCGCCGGGGCGATCTATTTCGCCTATAACAAGGGCAAGCAGGCCGGCGGCGCTACGGGTGGTGCCGTTCCGCTGATCCGGGCCGATCAGGACCCGACCAAGAAGAAGCCGGACGATGCCGGCGGCTCGACGCCCGACCAGGACAAGCTCGTCTATAATCCGAACGATCCGAACGGCGCCAAGGTCGAGCGGCTGTTGCCGCCGCCGGAGCAGCCGCTGCCGAAGCCGGCGCCGACGCCGGCCCCCGGCGCGCTCGAGGATCTGCCGGTGCAGAATATCGCACCGGCCGCGGCACCCCAGGCGGCCCCCCCGACCGCGGCGGCCGGCGTCGCGACCAACAATGCCTCGCAGCAGGCGAATGCCACCGGCCTGATGACCGCGCCGCCCGGCGCCAAGGCGGTTGCCGGCATCGAGATCCCGCCGGCCCCGCCGCCGCAGACGGTCCAGACGCCGTCCGGCAAGCCGGTGACGCTGGCGCCGCCGCAGACCGCCGCGCGTCCGGTGCCGGCTCCGACCCCGGCGCCCGCCGCCGCAGCCGGCGGCCCGCTGCGCGTCCAGATCGCCGCGACCAAGGACGAGGCCTCGGCCCGGGCCGAGTTCGCCCGGCTGCAGAAGGCGCATGCCGACCTGCTGGGCAATCTCAGCGCCACCGTGGTCAAGGCCGACCTGGGCGACAAGGGCACGTTCTACCGCATCCAGGCCGGCCCGATCGCCGACAAGGCCCAGGCCGACAAGCTCTGCACCCAACTGAAGCCGCTCGGGATCGGGTGTATCGTTGTCCATTGAGCGGGCGGGGCTCACCGCCGCGATCTTCGGCTGCGCCGGGCTGTCGCTGACCACGGCCGAGCGGGATTTCTTCCGGGCGACGGATCCGGCCGGGTTCATCCTGTTCAAGCGCAATTGCGACACGCCGGAGCAGGTGCGGGCGCTCGTCGCCGCGCTGCGCGCCGCCGTCGACCGGCCGGCAGCACCGGTGCTGATCGATCAGGAGGGCGGACGGGTCCAGCGATTGAGACCGCCGCATTGGCGTGCGGCCCCGCCGGCGCGGCGGTTTGCCGAGCTTCATCGGCGTGATCCGGCCGCCGGCGCCCGGGCCGCCTGGATCAATGCCCGCCTGATCGCGGCCGAGCTGATGGACCTCGGCATCGACGTCGATTGTGCGCCGGTGCTCGATAACCCGGTGCCGGGCGCCCATGACGTCATCGGCGACCGCGCGCTCGGCAACGACATCGCCACGATCGCGACGCTCGGCCGCGCCGTCATGGACGGGCTTATGGCCGGCGGCGTGCTGCCGGTGATCAAGCATCTGCCCGGCCACGGTCGCGCCGAGGTCGACAGCCACAAGCATTGCCCGATCGTCGAGGCCGGCGATGCCGAGCTGCGCGCGCAGGATCTGCCGCCGTTCCGGTCGCTCGCCGACGCGCCCTTCGCCATGACCGCCCATGTCGTCTATCGCGCCTGGGACGGCGATCGGGTCGCGACCTGGTCGGATGCGGTGATCGGCCGCATCATCCGCGGCGACATCGGGTTCGGCGGCTGCCTCTTGAGCGACGATCTCAGCATGCAGGCGCTCGACGGCGGGCTGGGCGAGCGGGCTCGGCGCGCACTCGCCGCCGGCTGCGACCTGGCGCTCCATTGCAACGGCGATCTCGACGAGATGAGGGATGTCGCCGCCGCGGCCGGCACCATATCTGAGGCAGCCGCTCTGCGCCTTGCTGCGGCGCTCGCCCGCCGTACCGTACCGCAGCCGATCGACCGGCCCGCGCTGCTGGCGGAGCTCGACGGGCTGCTGAAGGATCCAAGCATTTGAACGAATTGATGCATACGCTGCAGGGCCTGACGGTCTGGGTCCTGCCCGTACTGTTCGCGATCACGCTCCACGAGGCGGCCCACGGCTACGCCGCCTTGCTGTGCGGCGACACCACGGCCCAGCGCGCCGGGCGGTTGTCGGTCAATCCGCTGCGCCATGTCGACCCGTTCGGCACGATCCTGCTGCCGGCGCTCGCCTTCTTCGGCGGCGGCTTCCTGTTCGGCTACGCGAAGCCGGTGCCGGTCAATTTCCGCGCGCTGAAGCGGCTCAGGCTCGACATGATCATCGTCGCCTTCGCCGGCCCGGCCACGAATATCGTGCTGGCGGCGATCTCGATCTTCCTCTTCTCGCGCCTGCCGCTGGTGGTGCCGTCCTGGGCGCAGCTGTTCGTGCTGAAGAACCTGCAGAATTCAGTGCAGATCAACCTGGTGCTGGCGATCTTCAACATGCTGCCGATTCCGCCGCTCGATGGCGGCCGGATCGTCACCGGCCTGCTGCCGCCGACGCTCGCCCGGGAGTTCGCCAAGATCGAGGGGTTCGGCATGCTGCTTCTGCTGGCGCTGCTGATCTTTATCCCTATGCTGGGCGAGCGCCTGCATATGGATCTCAACCTGCTCGGGCCGGTGATCGAGTATCCTTTCAACTGGTTGGGCAGCCTTCTGGTCAAACTTTTCGGGTAAACGCCGCCTTGAGCCTGGACGAAGCCGCATCGGGGAACGAACTCGTCGTCGATCTCGACGGCTTCGAGGGGCCGATCGGCATGCTCCTGGTGCTGGCGCGCGAGCAGAAGGTCGACCTGACCCGGATCTCCATCCTGGCGCTGGCCGAGCAATATCTGGCCTTCATCGCCGAGGCGCACCGGCTGCGGCTGGAACTGGCCGCCGACTATCTGGTGATGGCCGCCTGGCTCGCCTACCTCAAGTCGCGCATGCTGCTGCCCGATCCGCCGCCGGACGACGAGCCGACGGTCGCGGAACTGGCCGAGGCGCTGCAGTTCCGCCTCATGCGGCTCGAGGCGATGCAGAAGGCCGGCAAGGCCTTGATCGAGCGCCCGTTGCTGGGGCGCGACATCTTCCCCCATGGTGCGCCCGAGGGGCTCAAGACCATCACCAGGCCGGTCTATGCGGTCAGTCTCTACGAGCTGCTGAAATCCTATGGCGACCATCGCTCGCGCGGCGAGGCGACCGTGCTGCACATCAAGGCGCCGGAATATTATTCGGTCGATGACGCGCTCAAGCGCCTGTCGCAGATGATCGGCCACAGCATCGAATGGCGTCAGTTGGGCGCGTTCCTGCCGCCGCAGTTGCGAACCGGCGTGCTCGGCCGCTCGGCGCTGGCCGCGACCTTCGTCGCCAGTCTGGAGCTGACCAAGTCCGGTGAGATCGAATTGCGCCAGGAAGAGATTTACGGGCCCATCTTCGTCCGCGCCGCGAGGCCGTCATGAGCGGGCCCGAGGCAATCGAGGTGACCGATCAGGCGGCCGAGGCGGAGCCGCACGAGCCAACCGACCGGGAAGCCGAGCGCGAGCACGCGCTGCGGCTGATCGAGGCGCTGCTGTTTGCCTCCGACCGGCCGATGGGCGACGCGGAACTGGCGGCGCGCCTGCCGGAAACGCTGGTGCTGGAGGAATTGCTGGACGAGCTGCGCGCGCATTACCGCTTCCGGGGCATCAACCTGGTGCGCGCGGCCGGCGGCTGGACCTTCCGCACGGCGCCGGATCTGGCCGGGCTGCTCGCCCACGAAACCGTGCAGGCGCGCAAGCTGACGCGGGCGCAGATCGAGACCCTGGCGATCATTGCCTATCACCAGCCGGTGACCCGCGCCGAGGTCGAGGAGATCCGCGGCGTGACGCTCGCCAAGGGCACGCTCGACCTGTTGATGGAGGCGGGCTGGGTCATGCCCAAGGGCCGGCGCGAGACGCCGGGGCGGCCGGCGACCTGGGTCACCACCGACGGCTTCCTGCTGCATTTCGGCCTCGATTCGCTGCGCGACCTGCCCAATGTCGATGAGCTGCGTGCCGCAGGCCTGCTCGATGCCCGCCCGGCCTCGACCCTGGGCGAGGGCGCGCCCGGCGACCTCACCGCGGAGGATGGCGGCTATGCCGGCGAGGACGACGATCCGCCATGACGCGCGCACCGGCAGATGCGCGCCCCGTCGCGTTGCCTGGAGGGGGCCTTTCTGCCATCATCCGCGCCGTTCGATTCGGGGTGGTTGGAGCGGCGCGTGATCGGCATCGGTATCTGGCAGGTGGTTCTGACCGTCGCGATTGTGGCGCTGGTGGTCTACGGCCTTGTGCGATCGCGCCGGCGCCGGCCGAATGACGATCGTTGACGACCGGACGCTGCCGACCGTCTCTCCCGTTCCGTTGAAGCGAGTACCGAGCCCTCATGTTTGATTTCGCCTGGTCAGAGATCGCCGTCCTCGGCGTCATCGCGCTGGTCGTGATCGGCCCCAAGGATCTGCCGAAGGCGCTCAAGACCGCCGGCTTCATGGTCCGGCGGGCGCGCATGATGGCGCGGGAATTCCAGAACAGCGTCGACGACATGATCCGCGACGCCGAGCTTCAGGAGATCCGCGAGCAGGCAGCCAAGGCGGCCGGTGTCGACCTCAACAAGGCCATGCAGGACGCGATCGATCCCGGCGGCGAGATCCGGACCGCCATGGCCGAGCCCCTGGGCGGTCCGCTCGCCCAGGAAGCGCCGCCGCCGGCGCCGATGGTCGAAGGCTCCGCGATCGGCGCGCTGCCGGCCGAAGGGGCCGAGGAGCCGACGATCCTCAATCCGATTCTGCCGGCCGAGCCGCCGGCGACCGCAGACCTTCCCGGGCCGGACAAGGAAGTGCCGCCCGATTTGCACAGGATCCCGCCCGCACCATGAGCGAAGAGCTCGACGAAGGCCGCATGTCGCTGATCGAACATCTGATCGAGCTGCGCCGGCGCCTGATCTATTCGATGTCCGGTCTCTTGGTGTGCTGGGCGATCTGCTATTATTTCAGCGAAGACATCTACAATTTCCTGGTGCGGCCGCTGGCCGACCAGCTTGCGGGCCAGCCGGGCCGGCATCTGATCTATACGGCGCTGACCGAGGCCTTCGTGACCCGGGTCAAGGTCGCGTTCTGGGCCGCCTGCTTCCTGGCATTCCCGATCATCGCCAGCCAGGTCTGGATGTTCGTGGCGCCCGGCCTCTACAAGACCGAGCGCAGCGCGTTCCTGCCGTACCTGGTCGCGACGCCGATCCTGTTCTTCATGGGCGGGGCGCTGGTCTATTACCTGATCTTCCCGACCGCCTGGCACTTCTTCCTGAGCTTCGAATCCGCCGGCGCGCCCGGCAGCCTGCCGATCGAGGCCGATCCGAAGGTCAGCGAATACCTGTCGCTGGTCCTGACCCTGATCTTCGCCTTCGGTGCCGCGTTCCAGATGCCGGTGGCGCTGACGCTGATGGCGCGGGTCGGGCTCATCAGCTCGAAGTTCCTGGTCGAGAAGCGGCGCTACGCCGTGTTCATCAATTTCGTTATCGCCGCCGTGCTGACGCCGCCCGACGCGATCAGCATGTGCGGGCTCGCCGTGCCGCTGCTGCTGCTCTACGAGATCTCGATCTGGAGCTGCCGGATCGTGGAGCGCAACCGGGCGAAGCGCCTGGCCGAGGCCGCCTCCGACCTGGCCAAGCTTTAGGGGCGCGGCCGGGTCTCCTGCGATGGACGCGCCCGGACCGACCGCCTATAAAGATCCCATCTTCCAGCCTCATAGTTTGTTCCCATGCATGATTTGAAGTCGATCCGCGAGGCCGCTGCCGAATTTGACCGAGGCCTTGCCCGGCGCGGGTTGGCGCCGCATTCGGAGCGGATCCTGGCTCTCGACGGCGCGCGCCGCGCGGCGCAGACCGAGCTCCAGGACATCCAGACTCGGCGCAACGAGCTGTCGCGCGGCATCGGCATCGCCAAGAGCAAGGGCGAGCCGGTCGAGGCGATCATGGCCGAGGTTGCGGCCATGAAGGACCGCATGGCGGCACTCGAGGCGGAAGACCGCAAGCTCGGCGAGGAACTGGACGGGCTGCTGGCGTCGCTGCCGAACCTGCCGGCGTCCGACGTGCCGGACGGCGCCGACGAGCATGGCAATGCCGAAGTCCGGCGCTGGGGCAATCCGCGCAATTTCGCCTTCGCGCCGAAGCAGCATTTCGACCTGGGCGAGGCACTCGGCCTGATGGATTTCGGCCGGGCCGCCAAGGTCGCGGGCGCGCGTTTCACCGTGCTGAAAGGGGCGCTCGCGCGCCTGGAGCGGGCGCTCGGCGCCTTCATGCTCGACACGCACACGACGGAATTCGGCTACACCGAAGTGGTGCCGCCGGCGCTCGTCAACGACACCGCCATGTTCGGCACCGGCCAGTTGCCGAAATTCCGCGAGGATTTGTTCCAGACGACCGACGGCCGCTGGCTCATCCCGACCGCTGAGGTGCCGCTCACGAACCTGACGGCCGACGAGATCCTGGACGAGGCGGCGCTGCCGCTGCGCTGGACCGCCTTCACCCCCTGCTTCCGCAGCGAGGCGGGCTCCGCCGGGCGCGACACGCGCGGCATGATCCGGCAGCACCAGTTCTCGAAGGTCGAACTGGTCTCGATCGCCCACCCGGACCAGTCCGACGCCGAGCATGAGCGGATGACCAAGGCGGCCGAGACCATCCTGCAGAAGCTCAATCTGCCCTACCGGGTCATGCTGCTCTGTACCGGCGACATGGGCTTCGGCGCGCGCAAGACCTACGATCTGGAAGTCTGGCTGCCCGGCCAGCAGGCCTATCGGGAGATTTCGAGCTGCTCGAACTGCGGCGAGTTCCAGGCGCGGCGCATGAAGACCCGCTTCCGCCCGACCGAAGGCAAGGGCAACCGCCATGTCCATACCCTGAACGGCTCGGGCCTGGCGATCGGCCGCACCATGGTCGCGATCCTGGAAAACTACCAGCGGGACGACGGCTCGATCGAGGTGCCGGAGGTGCTCCGGCCTTATATGGGCGGACTGGAAACGATCAGCGTCTGATGCAGAGCATGCCCATGGATCTCGCCAAGGCCCGTATCCTGCTGTCGAACGACGACGGCATCGACGCGCCCGGCCTCAAGGTGCTGGAGCGCGTCGCGCGCAGCCTGAGCAAGGACGTCTGGGTCGTGGCACCCGAGCGGGAGCAGAGCGGCGCCGGCCATTCGTTGACCCTGCGCACGCCGCTGCGCATCCGCAAGATCGGGCCGAAGCGCTTTGCGGTCGACGGCACCCCGACCGACTGCGCGCTGCTCGCGATCAACGAGATCATGCGCGACCGGCCGCCGACCCTGCTGCTGTCCGGCGTCAATTTCGGCGGCAATATGGGCGAGGACATGACCTATTCGGGCACGGTCGCCGTCGCCATGGAAGGGACCCTGCTGGGCGTGCCGTCGATCGCCTTCAGCCTGGCCACCGTCAACGGTCAGAAGCCGATCTGGGACGCCGCCGCCGTTCATCTGCCGGACGTCATCCGCGCGCTTGCCGCGCGGAAATGGCCGGCCAATACGCTGATGAACGTGAACATTCCCAACCTGCCGCCGATCGAGATCCGTGGGATCAAGGCGGCCTCGCAGGGGCAGCGCAAACTGGGCGGCAATATCGTCGAGGGCAAGGACCCGCGCGGCCGGCCCTATTATTGGATCGGCCCGAACCGGGACGAGGATGCCACGCTGAAAGGCACCGACATCTGGGCGGTGTCGGAGGGCTACATCGCCGTGACGCCGGCGTTCCTGAACCTCACGCATCAGCCGGCGCTGGCCGATCTGGGAGAGCTGTTCCCGTGACCGGCCGCGCCAGCAAGCCCTCATCGGCCGCCGCGGCGCGGCTGATCGAGGAACTGCGGCGGGCCGGCATCGCCGACGAACGGGTGTTGGCCGCGATCGGCCGGGTGCCGCGCGACCAATTCGTGCCGGCGGCCTTCGTCGAGCATGCCTGGGACAATGTTCCGCTGCCGATCGGCCATGGCCAGACCATCAGCCAGCCGCTGGTCGTGGCGATGATGACCGTGGCGCTGCAAGTGACCGACCGGCACAAGGTGCTCGAGATCGGCACCGGCTCCGGCTACCAGACCGCGGTGCTGGCGCCGCTGTGCCGCCGGGTCTTCACCATCGAGCGTCATCAGGCCCTGCTGCATGAGGCGAACAAGCGGTTTGCGGCCTTGCGGCTCGGCAATGTGACGAGCCGGTTCGGCGACGGCACCAAGGGCTGGCTGGAGCCGGCGCCGTTCGACCGCATCCTGGTCACGGCGGCGGCGGCGAAGCTGCCGACCGCCCTGACCGACCTGCTGGCGCCCGACGGCGTGCTGGTGGCGCCCGTCGGCGAGGAGAAGGCGCCGCAGATGCTGGTCCGCGTCCGGCGGACCGCGGACGGTTTCGTGACCGAGGAATTGGGCGCCGTGCGCTTCGTGCCGCTGGTCGAGGGGCTGCCGCGAAACCCCGGGCGCGCGGTCGAGGCGACATCGACGTGAGCTACCGTCACGCCTGCATCGGCCTGTCGATGGCAACGCTGCTAGCGGCGTGCCACCAGTCGTCGACGCCTGCGCCGATCTATGACGGCGGTTCCGGCACGCTCAGGCCGTTGCCGAGCGCCGCGGTGCCGGTCAGCCAGGCTGGCATCCTGGAGACCGCGGGCGGACGGGTGACCGTGCAGCAGGGCGAGACGCTCTACGCCATCTCCCGCCGTTCCGGCGTGCCGGTCCGCTCGCTGATCGATGCGAACAACCTGCAGCCGCCGTACCGGGTGCAGGCCGGCCAGGTGCTGACCTTGCCGCGCACCCGCCAGCACATCGTGCAACAGGGCGAGACGCTCTACTCGGTCGCCCGGCGCTATGGCGTCGAGGCCGCGAGCCTGGCGCGCGAGAACCATATCGATCCGCCCTACACCATCAAGCTGGGGCAGCCGTTGCTGCTGCCGGCCCCGGTCGCCGAGGCGCCGCAGGTCGCAGCTGCCGCGCCGACTTCGGCCCTGTCGCCACCAGGAGTCGTGCCGCCGGGCGCCGCACCCGTCGCTAGCGTGCCGTTCGGGGCCGCGCCGGCCGCTTCTTCGGCCGGCGTCACGACCACTGTGCTGCCGCCCCCGCCGGCCGCAACCCCGCAGTCGCCGGCACCCGCGCCGGTGCCGCTGCCGCCGCCGCCGACGCTCCAGCCGCCGCCCCAGCAGCCACCGGCGGCCGGTGCGCCGCAGGTTTTGGCGCCGCCTCCGCCGCAGACGGCGACAGCACCGGTACCCCCGGTTCCTCCGCCCCTGCCGGCACGGCCGGTGCCGCTACCACCGCCGCCGGTTCTCGATGGCACCGACGAAGAGGCGCCGCCGGCTGCAAACGGCAAGGTCTCGCCGCCGGAGCCCGAAAGCGGTGCCGTGCCGGCCGCCCCCCAGGCGGCCCCGTCGCCGGCGGTTGCCGCTTTGGTCGATTCTCATCGTCCGCCGAGCGCGCCGCTGTTCAGCTGGCCGGTCAGCGGCCGCATCATCTCGACCTTCGGGCCGGCCGCGGGCGGAACCCACAACGACGGCATCAATATCGCGGCGCCGGAAGGCAGCACCGTGTCGGCGGCCGAGGGCGGCACGATCGCCTATGCCGGCAACGAGCTGCGCGGTTTCGGCAACCTGCTGCTGGTCAAGCACGACGGCGGCTGGGTCACCGCCTATGCCCATAACCAAGTGCTGCTGGTGAAGAAGGGCGATCGCGTCCGTCGCGGCCAGGCGATCGCCCGGGTCGGCAGCACCGGCGGCGTCGGCGCCCCGCAACTGCATTTCGAGCTGAGGAGCGGCACCAAGGCCGTCGATCCGTTGGATCACCTGCCGCAGCTAACCGCCGAGAACTGAGCCGGGCGGAGGTATCGGGGAACGCGCAAGCGCTTGATCTGTTGTTATCCATCGTCGCGGCATTAGCCCGACCAGGAACAATGGAGATCGAAAATGGCTAAGTCTTGGCTCGCCGGCATCGCCGGTCTGCTGCTGACCTCGGCCGTCGCGGTCGCCCAGGATGCGCCGATCAGTTCGTCCTCGACCACGACGACGACCCAGACCAATCCGGCCCCGGTCTATCAGGTCGCCCCGCCGACCACGACGACGACACGCGTCGATCGCTCAGCGTCGCAAGAGAACGGCATGCTGACCGAGCGGACCCGGACCTATCAGACCCAGACCCCGGCGCCGGCACCGACCGTCGTGGTGCCGATGACGACGACGACGGTCGAACGCACGGTCACGGTGCAACCGCGGTGAGGCGAACCCTCGTCGCATTCAAAGAAAAGCGGCGCGGCTCCCAGGAGCCGCGCCGCTTCGTCGGTTCGGGTAATGAGGATATCAATCGTCGCTCTTGTTGATGGTCGTCTGGGTCGTCGTCGTGCCGCTCGTTACCGGCGCCGGGGTGACGGTCGTATAGCCTGGGGTCGTGGTGGTGCGTGTCGTTTCGGTCTTGGTCACGGTCGGGTGTTCCTCGGTGACACAAGCGCCGAGGCCGGCGACCACGACGAGCGCCGCCAGCGGCATGAATAGACGGATGACGGAGTGGGTGTGCTCATGCATTCTCTGTTCCTCCGGATGATGTCCTTCGGATAGCAACCCCCGTCCGGCGAATTCGTTGCGTACTCTGCTTGGTTCCCGGCCGTTTAGCCTGCCGGTCTATTCGAGCTTATGGCGTCGGCGGCCGGCCAGATCCTGGATATACTGCCAGGCGACGCGGCCGGAGCGGCCGCCGCGGGTCACCGCCCACTCGTTCGCTTCGGCCGCCATGCTCGCATCGTCGATCTCGATGTCGTAGCGTTCGACATAGCCGCGGATGATCGCGAGGTACGTCTGCTGGTCGCAGGCGTGGAAGCCCAGCCACAGGCCGAATCGATCGCTGAGCGAGATCTTCTCCTCGACGGCCTCGCCCGGATTGACCGCCGAGGACCGCTCATTGTCGATCATGTCGCGCGGCATCAGATGGCGCCGGTTCGAGGTGGCATAGAGCACGACGTTCGCCGGGCGCCCCTCGATGCCGCCGTCGAGCACGGCCTTCAGCGATTTGTAGGCGGCATCGTCGTGATCGAACGACAGGTCGTCGCAGAACAGGATGAAGCGATGCGGCTCGACCCGAAGCTGGTTCAGGAGTCGGGGCAGGGATGGGATATCTTCGCGATGGATCTCGATCAGCTTGAGCTTGCCCGAGGCCTCCGCCGGCATCTCCGCCAGCACGGCGGCGTGGATCGCCTTCACGAGCGAGCTTTTGCCCATGCCGCGCGAGCCCCAGAGCAGGGCGTTGTTGGCCGGAAAGCCTGCGGCGAACTGTCGGGTATTCTCCAGCAGGATGTCGCGCACATGCTCGACACCGCGCAACAGGTCGAGATCGACCCGGCTCACCGCCGGCACCGCGACCAGCCGGTCGCTCTCGGCATGCCAGGAGAAGGCGTCGGTGAGCGCCAGGTCGACCGGCGGGGCCGGTGGCGGGGCCAGGCGGTCGAGCGCGTCGGCAATGCGCAGCAGCAGGAGATCGCGATCGGACGGAGGAGTCATGGGGTCACGAAACCGACGAATGAGAGGGCGGGCAGGGACGCTAGCATAGGTCCGAAGGGGCTGAAACCGGGCCTCGAACGAGGGGCAGGGATACAGCGGCACTCCCGGCCATTGCTCTTTGCCGTCCTTTCTCGTACCTATGCGCCCCTCCGGACGGCGATCCAGCCGCCGGCCTTTTCGGCTGCGCCGATACCGACCACCGCGTTCAGGAGTCCGCCTCGCATGTTGTTCTCGACCGCCTTCGCGCAAACCGCTGCTGGTGGCGGCAGCGATTTCCAGGCCCAGCTCGTCCAGTTCGCGCCGCTGATCATGATCGCGGCCGTGTTCTACTTCCTGCTGATCCGTCCGCAGCAGCAGCGGGCGAAGCAGCTGAAGACGGCGCTCGCGGCCCTGCGACGCGGCGACAAGATCGTCACCGCCGGCGGCATCATCGCCAGCGTCTCCCGCGTCATCAACGACGACGAGGTCGAGGCCGAGATCGCGCCGGGCGTGAAGGCGCGCGTGCTGCGCAGCACCATCACGACCATCCTCTCGAAGCCGGAACCGGCGGGCAAGGGCGGCAAGCCGGCCGAGACCAAGGATACGGCGACCCGGGCGATCGAAGGCGGGATCAGCGAGATCGACGCCGACGCAGAGGCCAACACCGACACGGCGGCGAAGAAGCGCCGCGCCAAGGCAGCGGCCAAGGCCACCGAAACCAAGGCCGCGGAAGCCGAAGCGACCGCAGACCAGGTTACCGAGACCAAGACCACCGAAACCAAGTCCACGGACAGCGCGAAGTAAGCGATGCTCAATTTCCAACCCTGGAAGACCTGGACGGTCATCGTCGTCTGCCTGTTGGGCGTGCTGCTGGCGCTGCCCAACGTGCTGTCGCAGCAGACGCTCGACGGGATGCCGTCCTGGGTTCCGACCCATCGGATCAGCTATGGTCTCGATCTGCAGGGCGGTAGCCATCTCCTGCTCGAAGTCGACCTGAAGTCCGTCACCAAGGAGCGCCTGCAAGGCGCGCTCGACGGGCTCAGGACCGCACTGCTCAAGGAGAAGATCGGCTACACCCAGCTCACCGCCGACGATGATCGTATCGTCGTAGCGCTGCGCGATGCCGCCGATGCCGACAAGGTCAATGGGTTGGTGAACCAGATCGACCCGGATCTCGCCATCACCACCGCGCCCGACGGCAAGCTCGACGTCGCCTATACCGCCCAGTCGATCGCCCAGCGCCGTACGGCAGCGGTCGATCAGTCGATCGAGATCATCCGTCGCCGCATCGACGAGACCGGCACCAAGGAGCCGACGATCCAGCGCGACGGTGAGGACCGCATCCTGCTGCAGCTGCCCGGCATCGACAATCCGGAGCATGTGAAGGAGCTGCTGGGCCGTACCGCCAAGCTGACGTTCCGGCTGGTCGACGAGACCACGAGCCCGGAGGACGCGAAGGCCGGCCATCTCCCCCCGGGCAGCGAGCTGATGTCGGGTGACGACGCCAGCGCCCAGCGCACCGGCCAGCCGGTCCAGTATGTCATCAAGAAGCGCGTCATGGTCGACGGCTCGACCCTGACCAACGCCTCGGCGACGTTCCAGGACAACCAGCCGGTCATCCAGTTCAAGTTCGACTCGGTCGGCGCCCGCCGCTTCGGCGACGCGACGCGCGAGAACGTGCACAAGCGCTTCGCCATCATTCTCGACAACAAGGTGATCTCGGCGCCGGTCATCAACGAGCCGATCACCGGCGGTTCGGGCATCATCTCCGGCAGCTTCACGGTGCAGAGCGCCAATGATCTCGCCCTGCTGCTGCGCGCCGGCGCCCTGCCAGCGCCGCTGACGATCCTCGAGGAACGCACGGTCGGTCCCGACCTGGGCGCCGATTCGGTCCGGGCCGGCACCACCGCCTGCCTGGTCGCGGTCGGCCTAGTCGGGCTGTTCATGATCGTGTTCTACGGGCTGTTCGGCATCTATGCGAACATCGCGCTGTTCTTCAACCTGTGCCTGCTGCTGGCGGCGCTCTCGACGCTCGGCGCCACCCTGACGCTGCCCGGCATCGCCGGCATTGCGCTCACCCTCGGCATGGCGGTCGACGCGAACGTGCTGGTCAACGAGCGCATCCGTGAGGAATCCCGGCACGGCCGCAGCGTGATCTCGGCGATCGACGCGGGCTTCAGCCGCGCCTATGCCACGATCATCGACGCCAACGTCACCCATCTGATCGCCGGCTCGCTGCTGTTCGAGCTGGGCTCGGGACCGGTCAAGGGCTTCGCGGTGACGCTCTGCCTCGGCATCCTGACCTCGCTCTTCACCACGATGCTGGTGTCCCGTCTCCTGGTCGTCTGGTGGCTGCGTCGCACGCGCCCCAAGGCGCTCCCGATCTAAGGTCAAAGCCATGCGCCCGCTTTTCGTCTTTCTGCACGAACCGCCTCACATCCCGTTCGTGAAGTTGCATACCCTGGGCTTCATCGTGTCGGTCCTGCTGACGCTCGCGTCGGTCGGTCTTCTGGCGACGCGCGGTCTCAATTTCGGCATCGACTTCCGCGGCGGCATCGTGATGGAAGTGAAGGCGCCGGGCGGGTCGGCCGACCTCGAGGCCATGCGTTCCAAGCTCAATGGCCTGGGGCTCGGCGAAGTGGCGCTGCAGAGCTTCGGCGCGCCCGATGACGTCCTGATCCGCCTGCCGCGGCAGCCGGGCGACGATGCCGCCCAGCAGAAGGGCGTCGAGACCGTGCGCAATTCGCTGGGCACGACCTACGAATACCGCCGGACCGAAGTGGTCGGCCCGAAGGTCGGTGGCGAGTTGATCCATGCCGGCACGGTCGCGACCGTGCTCGCGATCCTGGCGATCGCCGCCTATGTCTGGTTCCGCTTCGAGTGGCAGTTCGGCCTGGGCGCCGTGATCTCGACCTTCCATGACGTGATCACGACGCTCGGGTTGTTCTCGCTACTGCAGCTCGAATTCAACCTGACGACCTTGGCCGCGATCCTGACCATCGCTGGCTATTCGATCAACGACACGGTCGTGATCTACGACCGCGTGCGCGAGACCATGCGCAAGTTCAAGCAGATGCCCTTGGGCGGCGTGATCGACCTCAGCCTGAACGAGACCCTGTCGCGCACGGTGCTGACTTCGTCGGTGACGGCGGTGGCGGTGCTGGCGCTGCTGCTGTTCGGCGGCGAGGTCATCCGCGGCTTCAGCGCGGCGATGCTGTGGGGCATCGTGATCGGCACCTATTCCTCGCTATTCATCGCGGCCCCGCTGCTGCTCCATGTGAAGCCGCGCCGCGGCGGCGAGAAGGGCGAGCCCGCCGCCGTTGCCGGGGCGAAGCCGACCAAGGCCTGAGCGCTTAAGCCATGGACGTGACACCGGTCATCCCCGCGGGCAAGCAGGTGCTGGAGCGCTACGGCACCGACGGCTTCCGCGTCAGCGGCGTGCTGTTTGCCGGCGCGATCCTGCTGTTTCCCGACGAGACGCGGGAATGGGCGCCACGGCGGATGGCCGAGGTGACCGAGGACAGCCTCGATCCGGCCATCGCCCATGGCGAGGTCGAGATCCTGCTGCTCGGCTGCGGCCGCCGCATGGCGATGGTGCCGGCGGCGCTGCGCGCCCGGCTGAAGCAGGCCGGCATCGTCATCGATGCAATGGACACGGGCGCTGCCTGCCGAACCTATAGCGTGCTCTTGGGCGAGGGACGGCGCGTCGCCGCCGCCCTGCTGCCGGTAGCGGCCGAGTAGACCGACGCGGCACCTGCCTGATTAATGACACGGGGCCCTGCCGGTGCAACGCCGCATCGGCCGTCGTATGTCTTCTGTTGGGTCGATAATAACGATCCGGACTTGAGGACATTCGAAATGGATACGCATTCAGCGGCCCGTCGAAATCGAACTCTCGTCGCCTTGGTGGGTGGGCTCATGCTGTTCGCCGCAGCCGGTGTCGGCGCCACGCCGTGCCAGCCGGGCAGTGTCGATGACGATAATTGGCACACCGAGGCCGATCGTCCCCTGGCCATCCAGCAGCAGCTTCGCGACCGCGACGAAATTCTGGCGAGCATCGCCACCAGGCCCGAGCGCGAACAGGTCTACGTGCCGCAGTCGCCCCTGTCGATCGCGCCGCCCGAACAATATATCGACAGCGCCTACCAGACCGCCGGCGTCGATCGCCGACCCTGACGCGGCACAAAAGAAAAGGCGCCCGGCCAGCGATGGCCGGGCGCCTTCCGTTTGTCCGGGAGGGCCGCGGAATCAGGCCTTCGCCAGGTTCTCGGCGACGAAGTCCCAGTTCACCAGCTTGTCCAGGAAGGTCTGGACGAAGTCGGGACGGCGGTTCTGGAAGTCGAGGTAGTAGGCATGCTCCCAGACGTCGACCGTCAGCAGCGCCTTCTGGCCGTTGACCATCGGCGTCACCGCGTTCGCGGTCTTGACGATCTTGAGCTCGCTGCCGTCCAGCACGAGCCAGGCCCAGCCCGAACCGAACTGGCCGACCGCAGCGGCCTTGAAGGCTTCCTTGAACTTGTCGAGGCCGCCGAAGGTCTTCTCGATCTTGTCGGCGAGCGCCCCGGTCGGCGCGCCGCCGCCATTGGGCTTCATGCAATGCCAGAAGAAGGTGTGGTTCCACACCTGGGCGGCGTTGTTGAATACGCCGACCTTGGACTCGTCCTTGGCGGACGCGAGGATGATCTCCTCGAGCGACTGGGATGCCGCCGGCGTGTCCTTCACCAGATTGTTCAGGTTGGTGACATAGGCCTGGTGATGCTTGCCGTAATGGAAGTCGAACGTCTGGGCCGACATATGCGGCTCGAGGGCGTTCTTCGGGTACGGCAGAGGGGGAAGCTCGAATGCCATGGAGACCTCGTTCGGTAGGTTCCGAAAGAATGGAACGGCGCCGCTCGGATGGGGACTGCACGCCGGTATAGAAACAGCCGGGCGCCGGAACCGATCCACCCGCGGGCGCGGGTCGGTTTGGGTCATCGGCCGATGACCTGCCATAGGAGATATGTTGCGGCGGCCGGCTTTGGAAGCGAAAAGGAAAGCACCTCAACGCTTTCTGTCAAATCGGACCCCGCCTGATGCCGCCCCGCACCGCCGAACCCGCCACCTCGATCGAACTCGTGCGGCGCCACGATCACGACCGCTTCCTCGCCTCGCTGTTCCTGCGGGCCGACCGGCGCCCAGCCGTGTGGGCGCTGCTCGCGTTCAATCTGGAGATCGCGCGGGTGCGCGAGGTGGTGAGCCAGCCGATCATCGGCCAGATCCGCCTGCAATGGTGGCGCGACGCGATCGACGAGATCTATACCGGCAAGCCGCCGCGGCGGCATGAGGTGGTCGAGCCGCTGGCGGCAGCGATCGAAGCGCACCGGCTGACGCGCACCCATTTCGTCGCGCTGATCGACGGCCGCGAGTTCGACCTGGGCGACGAGCCGCCCGCGACGCTTGCCGCCCTCGAACGCTACCTCGAAAAGACCTCGTCGCGGCTGATCGATCTCCAGCTGGAAATCCTCGGCGTCGAGGCGCCGGCCGCCTTCGAGGCAGCGCGTGCCGTGGGCGTCGCCTGGGGTTTGGTCGGCCTTGCCCGGGCCCTGCCGTTTCACGCCGCACACGGCCGGCTCTACCTGCCGGCCGATCTGATGGCCGAGGCCGGCGTCGATCGGGATGCGCTGCTCGCCGGCAAGGGTGGGCGCGCGGTCGCTTCGGTGATCCGGCGGCTGGCCGGTCGCGCGAACGAGCTTCTGGCGGAGGTGCGGCGCCTGCGGTCGGACGTGCCCCGTGCGGCGATCCCGGCGCTGCTGCCGGCCCGGACGGCACGGCTCTATCTTCGGCGGCTCGCGCGCGCCGGCTTCGACCCGTTCGATCGGCGCGTGAATGCCCCCGACCCCTGGGCGGTCCTGCGGCTTGCCGCGGCACGGTATTTTGGCGCTCTCTCGTAAGGGGGACGGCCGCTTCCTCGATGCGTGCGGCGATGCTTCAGCTTTACCGATCGGTACCGGCTCGTGCTACCTCTTGATCCGGTGAAGCCGTGAACCGGATCGAGCGATGCGCGTAGGGGGGCTGTTGGCAGTCGTCTTGGGCTTGGCGCTGGCCGGCTGCATGCCGTCGCCACCGCCGCCCGGAACGGCCGCCGGCCCGGCCGAGCCCGAAAGGCCGGTTGACCGTGACCGGGCCCAGCTCTGGTGGGTGCCCGTGCGACCCTACCTGGACACCAGCGCCACGTACCTGCTCGAGACCATGGTCTATCGGCCGCCGGGCCCGGGGCCGTTTCCACTCGTTTCCATCAATCATGGCCTGCCGGTTGACAAGACGCGCCTGCGCGCCACCAGGCCCGGATTCGAGTCGGCGGCGCATTGGTGGGTCGAGCGCGGGTACGCGGTCGCGGTGCCGCTCCGGCGCGGCTTCGGCCGCTCGCAGGGCGAGCTCGCTGAAACGGCCGGGTTCTGCGATGCCGAGGATTTCGATACCGACGCCTATATCGCCGCGGGCGATATCAAGGGCGTCATCCGCTATCTCGCCGCCGAGCCCTTCGTCGATCCGCACCGGATCGTCATCGTCGGGCAATCGGTCGGCGGGTTCGCGAGCCTGGCCGTCGCGGCCGATCCGCCCGAGGGCGTGGTCGCCGTCATCGACTTCGCCGGCGGCATCGGGGGCTACGGCAATAATGAGATCTGCGGCGGCCAGAAGACCCTGATCGAGGCCGCGAGACGGCTCGGCGAACGCGCCAAGCTGCCGGAACTGTGGCTGTTCGCGACCAACGATCGCTGGTTCGGGCGCGTCGCCAAGCCCATGTTCGCGGCCTATCGGGCCGGAACCAAGGCGCCAATCGATTTCGTCGAACTGCCGCCCTTCGAGTTCGACGGCCATGCGACGCTCTATCGCGCCGATCCGGAGATCTGGGCATCGGCGGTGAGCGCGTTTCTCGATACGGTGCCGGCGCTGGCCAAACCCGCCCGCTGAGCCTTCGAGGGAGTCGATATCTTGGGTGAGCGCTTCATTCCCGCCGTGTTCATGCGCGGCGGCTCCAGCAAGGGCATCGTCGTGCGCGGCCGGGACCTGCCGGCGGCTCCGGCGGAGCGGGACCGGGCACTGCTGGCGATCATGGGCAGTCCCGACCCCTATGGCCGGCAGCTCGACGGTATGGGCGGCGGGCTCTCGTCCGTGTCGAAGGTCGTGATCATCGATCCGCCGAGCCGCCCCGACGCCGACGTCGACTATCTCTTCGCCCAGGTCGCGGTCGACGAAGCCGTGGTCGACTATGGCGCCAATTGCGGCAACATGTCCGCGGCGGTCGGTCCCTATGCGGTCGAGCACGGGCTGGTGGCGACCCAGGATGGCGAGGCGCTGGTCCGCATCAACCAGCTCAACACCGGCAAGATCATCCATGCGCGCTTCGCGGTCGCGGACGGCAAGGCGGTGACGGCAGGCGATCTCGCCATCGCCGGCGTCGCCGGGACGGGCGCGCGCATCCGGCTCGATTTCCTCGATCCCGGCGGGGCCGTGACCGCCGCCCTGCTGCCGACTGGCCATGTCGTCGACCGGGTCGAAAGTGCTGATTTCGGCGCGATCGACATGACCCTGCTGGATGCGAGCAACGCCGCCGCCTTCGTCCGGGCGACCGACATCGGCCTGACCGGCGCCGAATTGCCGGAGGCGATCGAGGCTATCCCCGGCCTGATGGCGAAGCTCGACCGGCTGCGCCGGCAGGCCGGCGTGCTGATGGGCCTGGCGGACCGGCCGGAGGCGGTCGGGCCGTCGAACCCGCGCCTGGTCATCGTCGCCACGCCGGCGCCGTTCCAGACCCTGAGCGGCGAGACGGTCCAGGCGGCGGCGCATGATGTCGGCGTGCGCATGCTCAACATGGGGCGCGTCCACCGGGCGATTGCGCTCACTACGGCCATGGGCGTGGGCATCGCCTGCCGGATCGAGGGGACGGTCGCCCAGCAACTGACCGTCGCGACCGGCAGCGCCGATGAGGTCCGCGTCGGCAACCCGTCGGGCGTCGTCTCGGTCGGCGCGGAAGTGCGGCGGACGAGCGACGGCTGGGTGTGCGACAGCGGCGTCGTCTATCGGACCGCGCGCACCCTGATGCGCGGCGAGGTCGCCATCCGCGAAGGCTGAATTATTCGGCCGCGGCCCGGTTGGCGCCGAGCCAGCCATCGAGGTCGGCGAGCGCGCGGCGCGCGAGCGCCGGCTTGCGCTCGGCCTTGGCCTTCGGAATCTCGGCCAGGGGCGGGAACAGGCCGAAATTGACGTTCATCGGCTGGAACGTCTCGGCGTCGGCACCGCCGGTGATATGGGCGACGAGCGCGCCGAGCGCGGTCGTCGGCGGCGGAGCGGCGAGCAGACCGCCCTTGCGCTCGGCGGCGGCCATCCGCCCGGCGACCAGCCCGATGGCGGCGGATTCGACATAGCCCTCGACCCCGGTCACCTGGCCGGCAAAGCGCAGGCGCGGATCTGCCTTCAGGCGCAGCTGACCGTCCAGCACCTTGGGGCTGTTGAGGAACGTGTTCCGGTGCAAGCCGCCGAGGCGCGCGAACTCGGCCTTTTCCAGGCCCGGGATGGTGCGGAAGATCCGGATCTGGTCGGCATATTTCAGCTTCGTCTGGAATCCCACCATGTTGTAGAGCGTGCCCAGCGCATTGTCCTGGCGCAGTTGGACCACGCCATAGGGCTTCACGCCATTATGCTTGTTGGTGAGCCCGATCGGCTTCATCGGGCCCCAGCGCAGGGTCTCCGCACCGCGCCCGGCCATGACCTCGATCGGCAGGCAGCCCTCGAAATAGGGCGTGTTCTGCTCCCATTCCTTGAACTCGGTCTTCTCGCCGGCCATCAGCGCCTCAATGAAGGCGTAATACTGGTCGCGATCGAGCGGGCAGTTGATGTAGTCGCGGCCGGTGCCGCCGGGACCGGGCTTGTCGTAGCGCGACTGGAACCAGGCGACCTCGAGGTCAATCGTCTCGGTATGGACGATCGGCGCGATCGCATCGAAGAAGGCCAAGGAGGCCTCGCCGGTGAGGCCCAGCACCGCCTCGGCCAGCGCCGGCGAGGTCAGCGGCCCGGTCGCGACCACGACGCTGTCCCAGTCGGCCGGCGGCAATCCTGCGATTTCCTCGCGCGCGATCGTGACCAGCGGATGCGCCGTCAGCGCGGCCTCGACCGAAGCCGAGAACGCCTCGCGATCGACCGCCAGCGCGCCGCCGGCCGGGACCTTGTGCTTGTCGGCGGCAGTGAGGATCAGCGAGCCCGAGCGGCGCATCTCCTCATGCAGCAATCCCACCGCATTGGTCAGCGGCTCGTCGGAACGGAAGGAGTTGGAGCAGACCAGCTCGGCCAGTCCCTGGGTCTGGTGCGCCTCGGTCTTGCGGACCGGCCGCATCTCGTGCAGCACGGCCGGCACGCCGGCCTCCGCTAGCTGCCACGTCGCCTCGCTGCCGGCGAGACCGCCGCCGATCACATGCACCGGACGAAGCTCGACCATCGTTGACACCGCTCCAAACTCTCGAAAAATCCCGCTGATTTTATGCGATCGGCCGGGCGATGTGCAGCCGGAAGGCTGCAGGGCCGCCCTGCGGGCGGTCAGGCCGGCCTGGTGCGCCCGAACAGGCCGAGCAATCGCCCATCGATGCAGGCGAGGCCAAGGCCGATCATCACCATGCCGAGGAAGGCGCTGGGCTGGACCTGTTCGCCGAGCACCAGCCAGCCGAGCAGCAGCGCGCTGATCGGCAGCAGGAACGTCACCAGCAGCAGGTTGGTGGCGCCGGCGACGGCCAGGATGCGGAAATAGAGCATGTAGGCAAGGGCGGTGCTCAGCAGCGCGATGCCGATGAGCGCCGCCCAGGCGGCCTCGTTCGGCATCGGCAATGTCCACGGCCGGTCGACGAGCGCCGCCAGCGGCAGCAGGACCAGCGTGCTGGCGGTGATCTGTCCGGTCGCGACCTTGATCGGCGCGATGCCTTTGAACCGGCGGCCATAGAGCCCGGCCAGGCCATAGACGAAGGCGGCGGCGAGGCAGGCAAGCTCCCCAGGCAGATCCTGGGCGCCGAGCCCGGCCAGCGCGTCCGGCCCGATCAGCACCGCGACGCCGGCAAAGCCGAACAGCACGCCGGCACCACGGCTCCAGGTCAGCTTCTCGTTGGCGGTCAGCACATGGGCGGTCAGCACGGCGAAGACCGGCGTCGTCGCGTTCAGGATTGACGCGAGCCCGCTCGATATCCGGGTCTCGCCGAATACGATGAGGGTGAAGGGAACGACGTTGTTGAGCAGCCCCATGACCAGGAACGCGCCCCAGGTGCCGGGTGCCGTCGGCATCGGATCGCGCCGGGCGGCGAGGTAGAGGTTGAGTGCCGCAGCGGCGATGCCGACCCGGCCCAGCACGATGGTGAAGGGCGGCAGGCTCTCGACCAGGACCTTGAAGAAAAAGAACGAGCCGCCCCATAGCGCCGAGAGTGCCAGCAGCAGGACCCATTCGGCGGTGCCCATGCGAAGCGGGCTGGTCGGAGCGGAGGACATGAGCAACTTCTTCTTTAGGGGCAGGCGCGGCGAGTGTGCGGGCGGAGCGGGGCCGCCCGCTACCGGTTTGTTGCTGTTGAATTCGATATCATTCGTACACAAACGATCAGACTTGATCCGCCGGCCGGCTTGGCGCACAGTCTTCGGCGGCAGGAGGGGCAACAGAGTGACAAGCTCGGCCTCGGTACGGATTGCTGACCGCCGCGGCGGCCCGGACCCTTCGGTTCGGCGCCTTCGGCAAGGGAGGTTTCGACCGGTATGCGGACAATGCTCGCGCTCGGCTTCGGCCTGACTTTCGAGGATCTTTATCGGCGGGACGGTCTCATCCGCCTCGACCAGGCATTCACGGATCGGTTGAAGGACCGTGATCCGGCCCTGTTCAACCGGCTGATGGCCGGCCGCGCCGCGCCAGACGAGATGGCGGGCAAGGACGAATCGGAGCTGCTGATCGACGCGGCATCGCATCTCGAAGATTTCATCGGCACGCTGTTCGGCATCGAGGGCGAGCTGGCGGCGCTGCAGGCGCGCCACGATGCCCTGGCGCCGCTCTATCGGGTGAAGCGCCTGTTCGTGCAGCGCCGGGCAGTCAAGGGCGTCAGCGCCGAGCAGGCCGCGGCACTCGACGGGCCGGCGCTCGCCGCCGACCTCGAGGCGCTGATGGGCGAGCCGCTGACCGAGGCCACCTTCGCCACCCATGTCGAGCGCTGGACGGCGGACGAGGCGGCCCATGCGGCCGAGCTGGACCTGGCGCTCCGCTATGCTCAATGGGCGACCCTGTCCGAGGCCGGCCGGGCCCGACACAAGGCCGGCCTGCTGTTCAAGGTGCCGCACAAGCTCGATCCGGCCCATCTGGTGCCGGTCGAAACCGTGACCATTGACGGCGTCGCCATGCAGCGTCTGCCGGAGACGCGCTGGCGCCGACGCGAGGGCTTCGGCCTGACCGACCCGGGCATGGACCTAGCCCATGGGCTCGACCAGGCGAACTACTGCATCTGGTGCCACAACCAGGGCAAGGACAGCTGCTCCAAGGGCCTCAAGGAAAAGGACGGCGGCTTCAAGTCGAGCACGTTCGGCGTGCCGCTGGCCGGCTGCCCGCTCGAGGAGAAGATCTCCGAGATGAACCTGGTGAAGTCGCGCGGCCTGGCGGTCGGCGCGCTCGCCATCGTCACCATCGACAATCCCATGGCCGCCGCGACCGGTCACCGCATCTGCAACGACTGCATGAAATCCTGCATCTACCAGAAGCAGGAGCCGGTCGACATTCCCCAGGTCGAGACGCGCAATCTCAAGGACGTGCTCGACTTGCCCTGGGGCTTCGAGATCTACGGGCTCCTGACCCGCTGGAATCCGCTCAACCTGCGCCGCCCGCTGCCGCGGCCTGAGAGCGGCTACAAGGTGCTGGTCGTTGGGCTGGGGCCGGCCGGCTTCACGCTCGCGCATCACCTGATGAACGACGGCCATCATGTGGTTGCGGTCGACGGGCTGAAGATCGAGCCGCTGGACGAGGAAATCTCGGGTGTTTCGGCGCTCGGCGACGCCGTGCCGTTCCGCCCGATCCGCGATGTGGCGGAGCTTTATGAGCATCTGGGCGACCGGGTCATGGCCGGCTTCGGCGGCGTCGCCGAATACGGCATCACTGTGCGCTGGAACAAGAATTATCTGAAGCTCATCCGGCTGCTGCTCGAACGGCGGCGCGAATTCGCCATGATGGGCGGCGTGCGCTTCGGCGGCACGCTCACCATCGACCGTGCGTTCGAACTGGGATTCGACCATGTGGCGCTATGCGCGGGCGCCGGCCGGCCGACGGTCATTCCCATGGTGAACGGGCTTGCCTCCGGCGTGCGCCAGGCGTCGGATTTCCTGATGGCGCTGCAGCTGACCGGCGCCGCCAAGCCGGATTCGATCGCCAACCTGCAGGTCCGCCTGCCGGTGGTGGTCATCGGCGGCGGCCTGACCGCGATCGATACGGCAACGGAGTCGCTCGCCTATTATCCGGTCCAGGTCGAGAAGTTCCTGACGCGCTACGAGACCCTGGTCGCCGAGCGCGGCGTCGAGGCGGTGCGGGCCGACTGGCGGGTACCCGAGACCGAGGCGGCCGAGGAATTCATCGCCCACGCCAAGGCGATCCGGGCGGAGCGCGCGGCGGCGGCGGCCGAGGGGCGGGCACCGCGCCTCATTGAACTGATCAACGGCTGGGGCGGCGTCACCATGGCCTATCGCCGGCGCCTGATCGATGCGCCCAGCTATACGCTCAATCACGAGGAGGTGGCGCTGGCGCTGGAGGAGGGCATCCGCATCGCCGAATGCCTGTCGCCGGCCGAGATCGAGATCGACGAGTGGGGCCAGGCGCGCGGCATCACCATGACGCCCCATGTGGTCGACGAAGCCGGCCGGCTGGGACCCTCGGACGCGACGGTCATGCTGCCGGCGCGCACGGTGCTGATCGCCGCCGGCACCCAGCCCAATACCGTGCTCGGCCGCGAGGACCCGGCCAACATCATGCTCGACGGCCGCTATTTCCAGGCCTGCGACGAGACCGGCCAACCGGTCAAGCCGCAGAAGAGCGCCAAGCCCGGCGCGGTGCATGTGCTGATGAGCCTGCGCCTCGATGGACGGGCGATCAGCTTCTTCGGCGATCTGCACCCCTCCTACGCCGGCAATGTCGTGAAGGCCATGGGCAGTGCCAAGCAGGGCTATCCGACCGTGAGCCGCGTGCTGGCCCGCCGCGCCGCCGCCGGGCCTGCGCCCGCGGAATTGGCCCGAATCATGAACCGGGGACTGCGGCCGACGGTCGATGCCGTGACGCGCCTGACGCCGACCATCGTCGAGGTGTCGGTCCGGGCGCCGTTCGCGGCCGAGGCGTTCGAGCCCGGCCAGTTCTACCGGCTGCAGAACTACGAGACGCGCGCGCGCTCGGTCGAGGGCACGCGGCTCGCCATGGAGGGGCTGGCGCTGACCGGCGCCTCGGTCGACAAGCGCAACGGATTGCTGTCGACCATCGTGCTCGAGATGGGCGGCTCGTCCGATCTGTGCGCGCTGTTGAAGCCGGGCGAGCCGGTCATCCTGATGGGGCCGACCGGCACGCCGACGGAGACGCCGGCCGGCGAGACGGTGCTGCTGGTCGGCGGCGGCCTCGGCAATGCCGTGCTGTTCTCGATCGGCCAGGCGCTCCGCGCCCAGGGCTCGCGCGTCGTCTATTTCGCCGGCTACAAGCGCATGATCGACCGGTACAAGGTCGACGAGATCGAGCGCGCGGCCGATCTCATCGTCTGGTGCTCGGACGAGGGACCGGGCTTCGAGCCGGGGCGTCCGCAGGACCAGAGCTTCGTCGGCAATATCGTCGAGGCCATGCGCAGCTATGCCGCGGGCGAGCTGGGGGTGCCGGCGATCCCGTTCAACGAGGTCGACCGCATCGTCGCGATTGGCTCCGACGGCATGATGAACGCGGTCGCGCGTTCCCGGCACGGTGTGTTGCAGCCGTTTCTCCGGCCGGACCATCATGCGGTCGGCAGCATCAACTCGCCGATGCAATGCATGATGAAGGAGATCTGCGCCCAGTGCCTCCAAGTCCATAAGGACCCGGCGACCGGGGCGGAGACCGTGGTGTTCTCCTGCTTCAACCAGGACCAGTCGCTCGACCGCGTCGACTTCGCCAGCCTGCGGACGCGGCTTAGTCAGAACGGCGTGCAGGAGAAAGTGACCCGCCAGTGGATCGACCGCTGCCTGCATCAGATCGGCTCGCGGCCGGCCGCGGCGGCGGAGTAGGGAGCGCGCCGGCGCTCAGGGGCTTTGGCGCGCCTGCTTGCGCATCTGGCGCAGCTTCATGCTGTGGGCGGCAATCGATTCGGACGGCTCCACCTCGGCCTGCGCCTGCACGCCGTCGGTCTCCGTCGGGGCTGCATCACGATCCCCGAGCGTGAGGGTGACTTGCTGGTCGTTCTGGCCGAGCAACACCGCGCGCGGCATGATCTTCACCACTTGCCAATCGAGCACCTGGCCATTGAGCTTCACCGTCTCGACACCAGGGCGGCCGGCGAGTTCGATCAGGGCCGCCATATAGCCGGGTGAGATGATCGTGCCGGTCAGGCACATCGGCGGCGCATCCGGCGGCGGCGCGCAATCCGCCCGCGCCGATCCCGAAGCGAGCGCCATTGTCGCCATCAATATTGCAATATTCGCGAGGCCCATCAGCCGTCTCATGACGTCGTTCCATTAATCATTCAAAGGGCCCAAAGCCCGGATGGTCATCATTCGCCAACAATCGCGAGTGTGCCTCGGGGAGCGGCAGGGACAAAATGCCACGGAGCGTCCCGCAAGCCGACGAACATTGCGGATTCGATACCAGTCGGGAAGCTCGAGTGTCGTGTCATACGCGGTTGTCATGGTAAATTCATGACCTGTCGATGGATTTCCCGCTTAAGCACTGACCCTTCTGAGGAAGGCGGCCGGGGGAAGCGATGCGGCATCCTGTTTTCATCAGCATCTTCGCGGGCCTGGGCCTAGGCCTGACCCAGGCGGCATGGGCGGATGCGGCTGGCCAGGCGCCCGGCGTCGCATTCGATCCGACCTCGACACCGCAGGCGCCCTGCGGCATCGGCACGCCGCCGCGCGGCCATTTCCCGCCCGAGCTATCGCTTGCCGACCGGCCCGACGGCGTCCGGCTGACCGTCCGGCAGGACGCCCAATCGCTGTGCTACGTCTTCGGCAACGATGCCGAAGCGCCGGTGCTCAGGGTCCGGCAGGGGGCGGAAATGACCGTCACGCTCAGGAACGAGATCACCGATCCGCAGGCGATCTCGAATTTCCTCGCCATCAACAAGCTCGAGACGCCGAACGACGGCGTGCCGGCGGCAAAGGGGATCTATCCGGTCCGAGCCGGCATGCGCCATCCCGCAACCGGCATGACCAACCTGCATGTTCACGGCTTCGCCGTGCCGCCGGTGGTGCCGCAGGACGAGGTGCTGATGACCTGCACCGATCCGGCGGTCGGCGCGCCGGTCTGCAGCCACCGCGAGTTCACCTATCGCTACGAGATCCCGGCGACCATGCCGGCCGGGCTCTACTGGTACCACCCGCACGTCCATGGCGAGGTCCAGGCGCAGATGCTGATGGGCCTCAGCGGCGCGATCGTCGTCGAGGGGCCGGAGGACGACGCCCGCCGCGCCGCGGGCATCGAGGACCGGATCTTCATCGTCCGCCAGGTTCAGGATCTCGATAGTGCCGGGGCGGAGGAAAGCCCGCCGCCGGTGCCCGCTGCCACGACCGCGCCGCAGCGTCTGGCGCCGCCCAGGCTCGGCGGCGCCATCGACACGGCGCACGAGGTCGGCTGCTCGAACACCACCGGTCTCGACGAACTGACCTTGAACGGAGCCCCGATCGTCGACGGCCGCCAGCCCGACAGTGCGCTGGCGCCGCTCCAGATCACCGCGGGCACCCGGCAGCTCTGGCGGTTCGTCAATGCCGCCACCGATGCCTTCCTCGATCTGGCGCTGCTCGACGAGCAGGGCCAGCCCCTGCCGATCGAGGTCGTGGCCCGGGACGGTGCACCCCTGACCGACGATGCCGGCCATGGCCTGCACCCGGGGCTGACCAAGGCGCCGCAATTCGTGCCGCCGGCCGGCCGCGTCGAGTTCCTGGTGACGGCCCCCAAGGCCGGCGGCAAGGCCTATCTCGTCAGCCACGCCGTCGATACCGGCTGCTCCGGCGATATCGTGCCCGAGCGGCGGCTGGCGGTGCTGACCTCGGTGCCGGCAGCGCCGACAGCCGTGGCGGCAGCTCCAGCGGCACCGGCGCCGTCGGTCGCTGCTACGCCCGATTTCTTCTCAGGCGTGCTGGCCCACGAGCCCGACCGACGCCGCGTCATCGCCTTCGCCGAATATCCGCGCCGCGGCACCGACGACCAGACCGACTACTACATCGTGGAGCGCAAGCGCGGCGCCGAGTTGCGGCCTTACGAGATGGGCACGCCGCCGGTCATCACCGTCAAGGCCGGCACGACCGAGGAATGGCTGGTCGAGAACTGGACCAACGAGCTTCATGCCTTCCACATGCACCAACTGCATTTCCGCACGCTGGAGGTCGACGGCAAGGCGCTGGCCGAGCCGCCGCTGCTCGACGTCGTGACCGTGCCCTATGCCCATGTCGACGACGACGGCATGCTCGTTCCCGGCCGCGTCAGGGTCAGGATGCGCTTTCCGGCCGAACTGGCCGGCGACATCCCGTTCCACTGTCATCTGGTGGATCACGAGGACAATGGCATGATGGCGGTCCTGCGCGTCGAGCCCGCCACCGGCGCCAGGCCGGTCCTCAAATCCGAACTGCTGCCGGACTGGCTTTCAGGCGGGCAGCCGCCGATCTGCCGTGCCGCCGCGTCGGACGAGAACGGCGCCGTCAAGCAGGACTGAGCGCCGGCCGTGGTGCGACGCCGTGCCGCAACCTCAGGATGTTGTCACAATCGCATGTGTTATGAGCCGTTGCGTGTGCGTGCATAAGGGAAATCCTGGGATTTTGAAGGATTCGGAGTACGAAGTCGGCGACTGTGTCAAAGAGTGGATGAAATAAATCGGTCCGAACGCTGTCATATCTAAAAAATAGGCTCCCCTCCGTATCCGCACCACTCAGGGGAAGGAATACTTTACATGGATCGCAAAATGAAACGACGGCGGCTCGGCGCTCTTCTCGGCGTGTCGCTCGTGGCACTCGCCGGCGCCGGCTACGCTTCGGCCGAAAGCGATGCGCGCAATCCGGATCAGGCCGACAAGGTCAAGACGACCAGCCCGATCAAGCATGTCATCGTCGTGATCGGCGAAAACCGCGGCTTCGATCACACCTTTGCCACGTACCGGGCGAAGCGCGGCCAGACGGTGAACAATCTCCTGGCCCAGGGCATCATCAACGCCGACGGCACGCCGGGCCCGAATTTCCAGAAGGCCCAGCAGTTCAGCGCCCCGGGCCAGAACCAGGCCTATTTCATCGGCGTCGACAAGAAGGACAAGGTGCCGTTCGTCTCCTTGCCGGGCCCCGACACCAATGGCGCGCCGCAGACCACCAGCACCACGGGCGCGCCGTTCGCCAGCCAGGCCCTCGCGAATATCGAGCCCGATCTGGAACAGGACGACAAGGCGCTGCTGACGACCGGCTTCACCGGTCTGCCGAAGGGGCCGGACGGCCGCATCTCGGGCCGTCCGCAATATGCGGCCGGCATCCCGAACGGCCCGTATCAGATCAGCGGCCCCAACGGCTCGGCGGCGTCGCGTGCGGCCGGCGGCGACGAGGACATCACCGACGACGACTATACCGGCGACACGACCCATCGCTTCTATACCAACTGGCAGCAGTCGGACTGCGCGGCCGATGCCGAGCACATGTCCAAGGCCAATCCGTCAGGCTGCCTCCAGGATCTGTTCCCCTGGGTGATGACCACCTATAAGGGCGGTGCCGACGAGGGCGTGGGCAACTCGATGGCCTTCTACAACAACCAGGACGAAGACGCGGCGTTCCTGGCGGACCTCGCCAACAACTTCACCCTTGCCGACAACATGCACCAGTCGGTGTGGGGTGGCACCGCCGTTCAGCACATCGCGCTCGGCACGGCCGACGCGATCTATTGGACCGACGGCCAGGGCAATCCGGCCGTGCCGACCCCGGCCAGCCTGATCGCCAATCCGAACCCGGTGCTCAGCGGCCAGAAGACCGTGAACCAGTACACGGTCGACGGCAATTTCAGCAAATGCGCCGACTATTTCCAGCCCGGCGTCGGGCCGATCATCGACTATCTGACTGCGCAGCACACCAGCGCGAATTGCGAAGCCGACCATTATTACATGCTCAACAACACCAACCCGGGCTTCCTGCCGAATGGCGCGCTCGCGGCTGCCGGCACCGTTCCGCCGTCCCCGGTCCGCACGATCGGCGACGCGCTCAATGACAAGAACATCTCCTGGGCCTATTACGGCGGCGCCTACAATGCCGCCGTACGGCTGTCGAACCTCGCGGTTCAACTGAACCCGACCGCGCCGAACCTCTCCGCCGCGGCGGCGCAGGACCCGGCGGACGCGATCGGCCTCGCCTATTGCCAGATCTGCAACCCGTTCCAGTACGCCTCCTCGATCATGGCCGACGCGACCGTGCGTTCCGCGCACATGAAGGATGTGTCCGATCTCGACGCGGCCATCGCCGGCAGCACGCTGCCGGCCGTGTCGTTCGTGAAGCCCGACGGGCTCTTGGACGGTCATCCGGCTTCGTCCAAGGTCTCGCTGTTCGAGGGCTTCGTCCGCGACATTCTCGATCGCCTCGACGCGAACCCGAAGCTGAAGGCCGAAACGGCCGTCCTCATCACCTTCGACGAGGCCGGCGGCTATTTCGACAGCGGCTATGTGCAGCCGATCGACTTCTTCGGCGACTCGAACCGCATCCCGCTGATCATCGTCTCGCCCTATTCGACCGGCGGCACGATCACCCACACCTATTTCGACCATGTCTCGATCGTGAAGTTCATCGAGCGTAATTGGAAGCTGCAGCCGCTGACGGGCCGCAGCCGCGACAATCTGCCGAACCCGCTGCAGAAGGCGAACAACCCCTATGTGCCGACCAACTCGCCGGCGTTGGGCGATCTGTTTGACGCGTTCGACTTCAACAAGCCTGTGACCAAGCTCGTCAATTTCAACCCGACCCGGACTGCGTCGCCGGGCCGGATCTGACGAAGGCTACCTTGAGCTGATGCTGCGCCGACCGGTTCTCCGAACCGGTCGGCGTCGTCTTCGGTGACGAGAGAGGGGGTAATCACACATGAACCGAATGACTGCCAAGACCGCGCTCGCTGCGCTCGCCATCGCCTGCGGGCTCGGCGCGTTCAGTGCGCCGGTCCGCGCCCAGCAATTCTCGGCCGACCTGGTCGATCTCAATGCCGATGGCAGTCGGCGGGATACGGGCGAGAGCGGCAAGCTGTTCACTTCCGGCAGCAAGGTCCGGATCGATCGGGCCGATGCGAGCGGCACCCGGTTCCTGCTCGATGTCGACGAACCCTCCGCCTATGTCGTGGCGCCGCTGCAGCGGCTCTACATGGATGCCAGGCAATCGAGCGTCCTGACCGAGCTTCTCGTTCCCGTCGATCCTGCGGCACCCTGTGCCCGGTGGCAGGCGATGGCGACGGTTGCCGGCGACCTGGGCACGGATGGCGCCGGCGAGTGGCGCTGCACGCCGACCGGATCGGAGGAAGTGAACGGGCGTGCCGCCGTGAAGGTGCTGATGACGTCGCCCACGGGCGTCGCGCGCACCGGCTGGATCGACGCCGCGCTCAAATTTCCGATCAGGATCGAGGCGGCGGACCATTCGGTGGTCGAGCTGCGGAACATCGACGAGGCGCCGCAGCCGCGCGGCCTGTTCGAAATCGCCGGCAGCTTCCGCAAATACGATCCGGAGCAGCTCATCGCCCGGATCAAGCAGAGCGACGTCTGGGTCGAACCGCCCAAGTGACGTGGCAGCGCTCAGCGTGCGACTGCGGCGATCCAGGTCTCGTCCGGATCCAGAAAGCGATCGCGGCGGAGGTCGGCAGAGGCAAGGGCCGTGTCGATGGCCTCCCGTTCGAGCGGCTCGAACGTGAAGCTGTGGGTCCAGATCCCGGTCGCGGTTTCGTAGCGCAGGTTCATCTGGACCCTTGAACCTTCTCGGCGCACGGCTTCGATATGATGCCTGACGCCGTCGGCCTCGTGGACGTGTCCCGGCCGGACGTTGCCCGGCCAGCCTTGCCGATAGCGCTGGATAAGCGCCACGCCGCCTGGGTTGAGATGGCGGCGGCAGGTGGCCAACAGAGCCCGGCGCGTATCGAAGCCGGGCGCATGGATCAGGCAGGAGCAAAGGAGCACCGCGTCGAAGCGGCGATCGAGCGCGAGATCTTCGATGTCGCTCAGAATGGTCTCGGCACCGCGGATTTCGGCGAGCATGTCCGGCGAGTTGTCGCAGGCGGTCACTTTGTAGCCGAGTGCCAGCAGCGGATGAGTGATGCGGCCGACACCGGCACCCAGTTCGAGGATCGATCCACCGCTCGGGACAGCCGAGGCGATGATCGCCGGCTCCGTTCCGGGCGGCAACTGCTTCCAGAACTCGACAGAACAGCCGTCGAGCGTGCGTGGCCCCGGCCCGGATCCGGAATTTCTGATCGTCGTTGCCACCGCGTCGGACTCGCATCGGTTCGGTGCCGGCCATGCTGGCGGGACGCCGCGGCAAATTCAAGATCGTGGGTAGCGGGAGGCCGTCTCTTCAACCTGCGCCCGTACGGTCCAGCGGAACGACCGTGACCTGAAGCGCATTGTTCTCCGGCGACGCCAAATCGCCCGGGCCGGCGTTTGCCTCATGTTATGGACGGGCATCTCCATCCGAGGGGGAACATGATGCGTAGATTGCTGATCTGCCTGACGGGTGCCGCCATGGTGCTGCTGGCGCCCTCCCTGGCGAGCGCCGCGCCCACGGCACTTCGTTCCGACGCGGCGCCGGCCGCCGTGCAGAAGCCGATCGAGCAGGCCCGGATGGTCCGCCGCTGCCACGTCGTCAAGGTCTGGCGCAATGGACCGCACGGCCGCCACCTGGTGCGGCGGCACCGGTGCCATATGGTGCGCGTTTACTGAGCGCCACCGGGCCATTCAAACAGCAGGAATGGCGTGGCTGCGGTGCCAGACGTGCGCAGTTGTCTATGGTTGTCTAGTGCGGGCCGGCGTGTTAGTCCCAATCGAGGTATCGCGGTTGGGTAAAGGAGGCGCACGTGGTCGACGGTCATTTCGAGCTGGTTCCTGGGCAATTGTCGCTGGTGGAACTGCGGGCTCTCTGGGAGAGCGACCGCCCGATCCGGCTCGAGGCCGGCGCCTGGAACGCCGTCGAGCGCTCGGCCGAAGCGGTCGGCGAGGTGCTGGCGAACGGGCGGGCGACCTATGGCGTCAATACCGGCTTCGGCAGCCTGGCGACGACGCGCATCCCGACTGAATCGGTCGCGGCCCTGCAGCGCAACCTGGTGCTGTCCCATGCCGCCGGCGCCGGTCCGTTGCTGGAAGATAAGCTGGTCAGGCTAATCTTGATTCTCAAGATCAACAGCTTGAGCCTTGGTTATTCGGGCATTCGCCGGCCGACGCTCGAGTTGCTGATCGAATTCGTCAACCGCGGCATCCTGCCGTGTGTCCCGGCCCAGGGCTCGGTCGGCGCCTCGGGCGACCTGGCACCCTTGGCGCACCTGTCCCTGCCGCTGATCGGCGAGGGCGAGGTCAGCGTCAATGGCCGGCGCATGCCGGCGGCGGCAGCGCTCGCCAATGCCGGGCTGAAGCCGGTGACGCTCGGCGCCAAGGAAGGCTTGGCGCTGCTGAACGGCACCCAGGCCTCGACCGCCTTCGCGCTCGCCGGATTGTTCGCGATTGAGAACGTCTTCGCCGCCGGTCTGGTCGCCGGTGCCATGTCGGTCGATGCCATGCTGGGCAGCGATGTGCCGTTCGAGGCCCGCATCCACGCGGTCCGCGGCCAGCCCGGCCAGATCCTGGTCGCGGAACGGCTTGCCGGGCTCTTGGCCGGCTCCGAGATCCGCAACTCCCACCTTAATTGCGACCGGGTGCAGGATCCCTACAGCCTGCGCTGCCAGCCCCAGGTGATGGGCGCGGCCATCGATCTGATGAATTACGCCGCCGGTGTCCTGCGCCGCGAGGCGAACGGCGTGTCCGACAATCCGCTCGTGTTCCGCAACGAGGCCGACGGCTCGGCGGAAATCGTCTCGGGCGGCAATTTCCACGCCGAGCCGGTGGCCTTCGCCGCCGACGCGCTGGCACTGGCGGTCGCGGAGATCGGCTCGATCTCCGAACGGCGCATGGCGCTGCTGGTCGATGCCAAGATGTCGAGCGGGCTGCCGGCGTTCCTGGTTGCCGAGCCGGGCTTGAATTCGGGCTTCATGATCGCCCAGGTCACCTCCTCGGCGCTGACCGCCGAGAATAAGATGCTGGCTCATCCGGCGAGCGTCGACAGCCTGCCGACCTCCGCCAACCAGGAAGATCACGTCTCGATGGCGGCCCACGGCGCGCGTCGGGTCGGGCGCATGGCGGAGAACGCCGCCGTCATCGTCGGCATCGAGCTGCTGGCCGCCGCCCAGGGCGTGGATTTCCGGGCACCGCTCAAGACCAGCCCGCGGCTGGCCGAGGCGCTGGCGGCGATCCGCGCACGCGTGCCGTTCCTCGATCGCGACCGGGTCATGGCGCCCGACATGGCTGCGGCGACGGCGCTCGTCGGCGAGGGCTGGTTCCGCCGGCTCGCGACCGGTATCCTGCCGTCGGAATAACCCATACAAATGGGGCGTCCATCCGCCCCATCGCCAACCCGAGGAGAATGCGCCGATGAAGCCTGAGATCCTGGTCGCCTCGCAGATGCCCGCGCCGACGATGCGCTCGCTCGAAGAGAACTTCACGCTGCACAAGCTCTACGAGGCCCAGGACCAGGCGGCGTTTCTCGCCGGCATCAAGGACCGGGTGCGCGCGATCGCGACCTCGGGCGGCAAGGGCGCCAGTGCGGCGTTGATGGACGCGCTGCCCAAGACCGAGATCATCGCGAATTTCGGCGTCGGCTATGACGCGGTCGACGTGCCGGCCGCCAAGGCGCGCAATATCCCGGTCACCAATACGCCGGACGTGCTGACCGACGATGTCGCCGACCTGGCGCTGGCGCTGCTGCTCGACGCCGCCCGCATGATCAGCCGGGCCGACCGGTTCGTGCGCGCCGGCCAGTGGCTGAAGGGCAACCATCCGCTGGGCCATGCGGTCGCCGGCAAGAAGCTCGGCATCGTCGGCCTCGGCCGCATCGGCGCCGCCATCGCGACCCGGGCCGAGGCATTCAAGCTCCAGGTCTCCTGGCACGGCCCCCGTCCGAAGCCGGACGCGAAATGGCCCTATGTCGCCGATCTGGCGGCGCTGGCGCGCGACGTCGATTTCCTCTGCGTCATCTGCCCGCTGACCAAGGACACGTTCCACCTGATCACGCGCGAAGTGATCGAGGCGCTGGGGCCGGAAGGCACGCTCATCAATGTCGCGCGCGGCCCGGTGGTCGACGAGCCGGCGCTGGTCGAGGCGCTCAAGACCGGCAAGCTCGGCCATGCCGCCCTCGACGTGTTCGAAGACGAGCCGAAGGTGCCCGAGGCGCTGTTCGCCATGGAGAACGTGGTCCTGCTGCCGCACCAGGGCAGCGCCACGATCGAGACCCGCACCGCCATGGGCCAGCTGGTCGTCGATAATTTGGTGGCCCATTTCGCCGGCAAGCCGCTGCTGACGCGGGTGGCTTAAGCCGCGGCGTCCTTCTCAGAAAACGCCATCCCCGGGCTCGACCCGGGGATCCACGCGGCGCCGCTTGGCCGTTGCGCGGCAAGAGGGGCGTACTGCCCGCAAACGTGGATGGCCGGGTCAAGCCCGGCCATGACGAGTTAGGGCGGGTTATTCCGGCAATCTCGGCGTCGCGTCCAAGGGGATGATCGCCCCGCGGTGCTGGATGACGGCGGCGGCGACGCGGCCGCCGAAGCGGGCGGCTTCGGCCGGGGCCAGGCCGGTCAGGCGCCCGGCCAGGTAGCCGGCATTGAACGAGTCGCCGGCGGCCGTGGTGTCGAGCGGCTTCACCAGGTTCTCGACCGGCACGGTCTCCTCGGCGCCGTCGATCGACAGCAGGCTCCCGGCCTCGCCCTGCTTGACCACGACCTCGGCCACGCCCAGGTCGTGGAGGCGGGCGGCGACGGCGCGGGCATCGCCGGGGCCGAACAGGTTGGCCTCGTCGTCGATCGAGGGCAGGGCGACATCGACCAGCTTCAGGAAGCGCCGGAAGCAGGTGCGGGCGGCTTCGGCATCGGGCCAGCCGGCCGGTCGGTAATTGCCGTCATAGGCGATGACCGTGCCGGCGGCGCGCGCGGCGGCCAGCACCTCGAAGAACCGGTCGCGCCCGGCGTCCGACAGGATCGACAGCGTGATGCCCGAGAAGAGCGCGAGGTCGGCCGCGGCGATGCATTCGCCGAGCGCCATCGTCTCCGCCGCCTCGAACATCAGCTTGGCCGCCGCGGCCGAGCGCCAGTAATGGAAGCGCCGCTCGCCGGCCGGATCGGTCCGGATCATGTAGAGGCCGGGCAGCTTGCCCGGCAGGCGCGCGACCGAGTCGGTGCCGATGCCCTCGGCCTGCCAGAAGGCGAGCATCGAGTCGCTGTAGGGGTCGTCGCCGAGCGCAGTCAGGTAATCGACCGCGAGCCGGGCACCCGCCGTGCGCTTCAGGTAGAGCGCGGTGTTGAGCGTGTCGCCCGCATAGCCCAGGCCCAGCGTGCCCTGGCCGCGGTCGCTGAGCTCGATCATGCATTCGCCGATCGCGACCACCTGCGGAACCGCATTGCCGATCCGCTCGCGGCGGGCTTTGAGACCGAGGCCCGGTTGGTTTAGGTTGGCGCCCATCGTCACTTTCTCGTCACCACTACACCCATTTGAAAAGGGAGGCCTTGGCATGCCCCAGCCGTTCGATCATACGCCGGTCATTCCGGTCCTGACTATCGACCGGGTGGAAGATGCCATTCCGCTCGCTACCGCCCTGATCGAAGGCGGGCTGAACGCCCTCGAAGTGACGCTGCGCACGCCGAACGCCCTCGCCGTGATCGAGAAGATCGCCCGCGAACTGCCGGACGCGCTGGTCGGCGCCGGCACCGTGCTCCGCCCGGCCGACGTGACCGCGGCCAAGAATGCCGGCGCCAAGTTCCTGGTCAGCCCCGGCCTGACCCAGAGCCTTGCCGCCGCTGGCATCGCCTCGGGCCTGCCGTACCTGCCGGGGGCGGTCACGCCCAGCGAGGTCATGACCGCGCGCGAATTCGGCTTCTCGTTCCTCAAATTCTTCCCGGCCAAGGAATATGGCGGCGTCGCCATGCTCAAGGCCTGGGCGCCGGTCTTCGCCGGCATCGTGTTCTGCCCGACCGGCGGCGTCACTGAGGAGAACGCGGTCGAATACCTGGCGCTGCCGAACGTGCCGGTCGTCGGCGGCACCTGGGTCGCTAATGCCGAGGCGATTCGCAACAAGGACTGGACCGGCATCCAGGAGCGCGCCAAGCGTGCGGCCAAGCTGCTGCACCCGCGCTGACAAGCGGCGCGGGCGACACCGGTCACGATCGCCCGCCGGCCGGATCGATCTGGTTCATCGGTTCCCCCGAGGCCGCGGCAAGCGTTCGCCTTGCCGCGCCATTATGTCTGACAATTAGTCTTTCGCTCGTCGCGATGCTGACTTAGGATCGCTTGACATCGGGCCCCATCGTCAAGCACGACGGTGCCGGGCATAGCATTGGCCGGACCGAATTTCCAAAAGCAGGCGACAGATCTGCCGAGGTCCGATCACATCAGGGGGAGGACGCGGATGAAGGGTCTCGTGCCATCGCGATATCGTGACCACCACCGGGCCTGGCCAGGCGCCGGCTCGTCCCGCGCTTCCGGCGACCTACTCTAGCGTCGGCGCGGGAGGGACAGGACGATGGCATCGGTCGGCATCCGCGGCGTCAAGAAACAGTTCGGTTCGGTTCAGATCATCCATGGTGTCGACATCGACATCGAGGATGGCGAGTTCGTCGTGCTCGTCGGCCCGTCGGGCTGCGGGAAATCGACGCTGCTCCGCATGATCGCCGGGCTCGAGCAGATCAGCGGCGGCGAAATCTCCATCGGCGGCACCACGGTCAACAACCTGCCGCCCAAGGAACGGGACATCGCGATGGTGTTCCAGAACTACGCGCTCTATCCGCACATGACGGTCTACGACAACATGGCGTTCAGCATGAAGCTGCGGAACGCCGCCAAGTCCGAGATAGACGCGCGGGTCGAGCAGGCGGGCGATATCCTGGGCCTCAAGCCCTATCTCGACCGCTATCCCCGGCAATTATCCGGCGGCCAGCGCCAGCGCGTGGCCATGGGCCGTGCGATCGTCCGTGACCCGCAGGTGTTCCTGTTCGACGAACCGCTGTCGAACCTCGATGCCAAGCTGCGCGTCCAGATGCGGACCGAGATCAAGGCGCTGCATCAGCGGCTCAAGACCACTTCGATCTATGTCACCCATGACCAGGTCGAGGCCATGACCATGGCCGACCGGATCGTGGTCATGCATGACGGCATCGTCGAGCAGATCGGCACGCCGCTCGAGCTCTATGATTTCCCAGCGAACCAGTTCGTGGCCGGCTTCATCGGCTCGCCGGCGATGAATTTCCTGCCCGGGACCCTGCGCCGCGCCGATGGCCTCGCCTGGGTCGAGAGCGACGGCGGCGTCCGGCTGCCGCTGCCGGCGCTCGGCGGCGGACGGGATGGCCAGAAGGTCGTCTACGGCATCCGGCCGGAGCATCTGACGCTCGATGCCGGCGGGGTTCCCGCCAAGGTGCTGGTGGTCGAGCCGACCGGCGCCGACACGTTCGTCTATGCCGAGATCGGCGGCGTGCCGGTCTGCGCCACTTTCGACGAGCGCCATGATTTCAGCCCCGACCAGCCGATCGAGCTGGCCCCCAGGCTGGAAGCGGTCCACCTGTTCGACGCGGCGACCGGCGCGAAGGTGGCCCGGCTGGACTGACCGATTTCCTGACGAACGGCGCACATGAAAAGAACGGCGCCGCGGCAACGAGAAGGGGAGGATGAACATGACGGAGATCACGAGACGCGACGCCATCAAGCTCGGCGCGGCCGCGGCGCTCACCGCTGGGGCGTCGGGGCTGGTGCGAGGCCCGGATGCCCTGGCGCAGACCGCCTTCGCACCCAAGCCCGAGGCCGGCGCCTCGCTCAAGGTGCTGCGCTGGAAGCGCTTCGTCCAGGGCGACGAGGACGTCTGGGCCGCCAATACCAAGAAATATAGCGAGATGAGCGGCGTTCCCGTCCATGTCGATGCCGAGAATTGGGAAGATGTGCGCCCCAAGGCCGCCGTTGCCGCCAATGTCGGCAGCGGGCCCGACATCATCATCACCACCAATGACGACGCGCAGAAATTCCCGAACAAGCTGCTCGACGTCAGCGATCTTGCCGAATATCTCGGCGGCAAGTACGGCGGCTGGTACGACGTCTGCAACCGCTATTCCAAGCGCGACGGCAAATGGATCGGCATCCCGATGGGCTGCGCCGGCAATGCGCTCGTCTATCGCAAGAGCCACATCCAGAAGGCGGGCTTCGAGGAGATCCCGAAGGATCTCGCCGGATATCTGAAGCTCTGCCAGGCGCTGAAGAAGAACGGCACGCCCGCCGGCTTCGCGCTCGGCCATGCCACCGGCGATGCCAATTGCTGGACCCATTGGTGCCTCTGGGCCCATGGCGGCAAGATGGTCGACGAGAAGAACCACGTCGTGCTGGACAGCCCGGAGACCCTCGCGGCGCTCGAGTACGCCAAGCAGCTCTACGCGACCTTCATCGACGGCACCTTGAGCTGGCTCGATCCATCCAACAACAAGGCGTTCCTGACCGGCGAGATCAGCCTGACCTCGAACGGCATCTCGATCTATTACGCGGCGAAGACCTCGACCGATCCGGCGCAGAAGGCGATCGCGGAAGACATCTACCACTCGAACTTCCCGATCGGTCCCGCACGCGTACCGACCGAGCAGAACCTGTTCTTCAATATGATCATCTTCAAATATTCGAAATATCCTAATGCAGCGAAGGATTACCTCCGCTTCATGATGGAGAAGGAGCAGTATCTGCCCTGGCAGACGGCATCGATCGGCTATACCGCCCATCCGCTGGCTGCCTACGCCGACAACCCGTTCTGGACGCAGGACCCGAAGTCGCTGCCGTATCGTGATGCGGTCAAGGTCATGCGCGACAACGGTTATTCCGGCACGCTCGGCGCGGAATCGGCGCAGTGCATGGCGGATTTCCTGGTCGTCGACATGTTCGCCAAGGCCTGCAGCGGCAACGTGACGCCGGCGGAAGCGGCGAAGCAGGCGCACGAGCAGGCCAAGCGCATCTACAAGGCCTGAGAGCAGCGGGCGGGGCGCGGCGACGCGTCCCGCCTGGCACGCTGGGAAGGAACGCCATGGCGGTAATATCGGAGGGAGTGGGACGACGGGCCGGCGGCTGGCAGCGTGCGCTCGCCATCCTGTCGGACAGCCGCGACCTGCTGGGCTGGCTGTTCATGCTGCCGGCGGCGGCGCTGCTGGTGGTGTTCCTGGCCTATCCGCTCGGCCTCGGCCTGTGGCTGGGCCTGACCGACGCCACCCTCGGCGAGCCCGGCCAATTCGTCGGGTTCGACAATTTCCTGACGCTGTTCGCCGACGACGTCTATTGGCTGAGCGTGTTCAACACGATCGTCTACACGGTCGTCGCCAGCGTCGCAAAATTCATGCTGGGCCTGTGGCTGGCGATGCTGCTGAACGAGCATATGCCGTTCAAGGCCTTCATCCGGGCCATCGTGCTGCTGCCCTGGATCGTGCCGACCGTGCTGTCGGCCATCGCGTTCTGGTGGATCTACGACAGCCAATTCTCGATCCTGTCCTGGGCGTTGAAGTCCCTGGGCCTGATCAAGAGCAACATCGATTTCCTCGGCGATCCGGTGAATGCGCGGATTTCCGTCATCATCGCCAATGTCTGGCGCGGGATTCCGTTCGTCGCGATCTCGCTCCTGGCGGGCCTGCAGACGATCCCGAGCTCCCTCTACGAGGCGGCGACGCTCGACGGCGCCACCGGCTGGCAGCGTTTCCGCTTCATCACGCTGCCGATGCTGACCCCGATCATCGCCGTCGTGATGACTTTCTCGGTGCTGTTCACCTTCACCGACTTCCAGCTGATCTACGTGCTGACCCGCGGCGGGCCGATCAACGCGACCCACCTGATGGCGACGCTCGCCTTCCAACGCGCCATTCCAGGCGGCCAGTTGGGGCAGGGTGCCGCACTCGCCTCGTCGATGATCCCGTTCCTGGTCGCTTCCGTCATGTTCAGCTATTTCGGCCTGCAGCGCCGCAAGTGGCAGCAGGGCGGACGCGACTAGCGCCGCCCCCAGGAGAAACTCCATGGCCCGCACCCTTGCCGATCAGGCCAGTGGCATGAATTATCTGGTCTCGACGCCGCGTCGCGTCGTGACCGTCTATCTGCCGCTCGCGATCTTCCTGTTCGTGCTGCTGTTCCCGTTCTACTGGATGGCGATCACCTCGATCAAAAGCAACGACGAGCTCTATGACACCAGCCACGGCAACCCGTTCTGGGTGATCAAGCCGACCCTGGCGCATTATTATCATCTGCTGTTCGAGACCCAGTATCCGTCCTGGATGTGGAACACGGTCATCGTCTCGGTCGTGGCGACCTTCCTGTCGCTGTTCGCCGCGGTGTTGGCCGCCTATGCGATCGAACGGCTGCGCTACCGCGGCGCCCGCACGGTCGGGCTGGTGATCTTCCTCGCATATCTGGTACCGCCGTCGATCCTGTTCCTGCCGCTCGCCGCCATGGTGCTGCAGTTCGACCTGTTCGACAGCAAGCTCTGCCTGATGCTGACCTATCCGACCTTCCTCATCCCGTTCTGCACCTGGCTGCTGATGGGCTACTTCAAGTCGATCCCGTACGAGCTTGAGGAATGTGCGCTGATCGACGGAGCCACCCGCTGGCAGATCCTGGTCAGGATCATCCTGCCGCTGGCCGTGCCGGGCCTAATCTCCGCCGGCATCTTCGGCTTCACCTTGAGCTGGAACGAGTTCATCTACGCGCTCACCTTCATCTCCTCGTCCGAAAACAAGACGATCCCGATCGGCGTGGTGACCGAGCTGGTCGAGGGCGATGTCTACCATTGGGGCCCGCTGATGGCCGGCGCGCTCCTGGGCTCGCTGCCGGTCGCGGTCCTCTATTCGTTCTTCGTCGAGCATTACGTCTCGAGCATGACCGGGGCGGTGAAGGAATAGGGCGCCCGGCGGCGAACGCAGCGGCTAAAGCTCGGGCGAAATCCGGACCGCGTAGGCCGGCCGGCCGTCTTCATCGATCAGACCGGCGTCGGCGAGCCGGTTAAGCGTCGCTCGGAAGAATTCGGCGGTGCCGGGACGGCCGGCGCCTTCGAGCCAATTCTGTTCCTGGAACGCCAGGATCGCGGGCTGGCCGAGCTCGACCTCCCACAGGATGCCGAGGAGTGACGCCATGGCCTCCTCGGTCTCGCGCGTCATGGCATCGGCGGCGCGCGCTGCCTCGGCGATCTCGACCAGGCCGGTCTCGGGGCCGGCCCCCAGGCCGAAATCCGGGACGAAGCGCCGCGCGGGCGCGGCGATCTGATAATGCGCCACCTCGTGGATCAGCACCGCCGGCTCGCTTTCGGTCCGGACCCGGGCGCCGTCCCAGCTAAAGGCCTGCTGCGGCGCCTCGGCCAGCGGCTGCATGGCGAAACGATCGGCGAGCGCCACCGCATCGGCGTGCCAGCGATCGACGGTGCCGCCCTCGGCCGCGCGGCTGGCGGCGATGCGCCGGAACACGGTGGTTTCCAGCGGCGCGCCATCCAAGGCCCGCTCGAACGCCGCCAGCACCAGGTCGAGCGCATGGGGCGCGATCGGGGTCAGGATCATCGGATCGAAGGCAGGCGAGGCGTCATGGCGGGGACGGAAATTCGCCGAAACCCCGGCCGCAGGCAAGCGCCCGCTCGGCGCGTCAGCTATGAGGCCGCCGGCTTGAGGCGACCAGCACACCGTCGCGTAGATAGCCCCCTCGTCGTCATGGCCGGGCTTGACCCGGCCATCGAGGCGCAAGCAAGCGCTTGCGCCCACGCGGACGGGCAACGCCAACTGCTTCGCCTAACAATGTTCGGGCTGAGGCGCGTGGATGCCCGGATCAAGTCCGGGCATGACGAAATGAGAAGGGTGCCTCGGCCACGCTCATGGCGTCGGCATCTTTCGGGGATGGGTGCGCGGATCGAGTTCGGCGGCGGCCGGGGTCGAGTTGGAGACGAGTTGGAAGGGGGTCTGCAGATGGGCCGGCCGTGCGCCGCGTGCGGCCATGCGCACGACGACGGCGCACGCGAGGGCCGCGGAGGTGACGGTGATATAGTCGAACAGGCCGACCGGGCCGAGCCAGTCCATGAGTGCCGAGCCCAGGAGCGGGCCGATCGTGGCACCGATGCCGTAGGCGAGCAGCAGCGCGCCGGCGGCGGCGACCCGGTCCTCTTCCTCGACATAGTCGTTCGCGTGCGCGGCGGTGACCGGATAGATCACCTGGCTGAAGCCGCCGAACACCAGCGCCAGCGCCAGCAGCGGCCAGATGCCGAAGCCGTCGGCGACCGACAGCACGCCCGAAACGGCAGTCAGGCTGATGATGATGACCAGCAGCACGCTCCGGCGGTCGAACCGGTCCGACAGGCGCCCGACCGGCAGCTGGAAGATCAGTGCGCCCAGGATCGTGATGCTCATGAACACCGAGATCACGCCGGTCGAAAGACCGATGCCCTGGGCATAGATCGGCGCCAGGCCCGAGAAGGCGCTGTTGATCAGGCCGGCGAACAGCGAGCCCAGCACGCCCAGCGGCGTGATCCGGAACAGCCGGCCAATCGACAGGGTCGAATGAGGGGCGGGCAGCGGCGCCTCGGCATTGGTCGCCGCGACCGGGATCAGCGCCAGGATGAACAGGCCGGCGGTCAGGATGAAGCTGCCGGTACCGCCGGTCGGCAGCAGGTCGATCAGATATTGGCCGAGGCCGGTCGCGACCTGCTCGACCATCACGTAGAGCGCCAGCACCTGGCCGCGCGTCGCTTCGTCGGAGCGGTGGTTGAGCCAGCTCTCCGTTACCAGGAACAGGCCGGCGATGGCGAAGCCGCCGCAGGCTCTGAGCAGGGCCCAGGCGATCGGGTCGATGATCAGCGCCTGGAACAGCACCGACGACGACAGGACGGCCGCGAAGATGGCGAAGGCCCGGATATATCCGACCCGCCGGACCAGATTGCCGGCGAGCAGCGAGCCGGCCATGAAACCGGCGAAATAGGCGGCGAGGATCGCGCCGATGGTGAGCGCGCCGAAATGCTCGAACGCCATGCGCAGGCTGAGGAATGTCTGGAACAGGCCGGCGCCCAGCAGCAGGATGCTGACGCCGAACAGCAGCGCGCCGACATTGCGCAAGATCCGTCCCAAACCCGGCCCCTTCCTTTGAAATTCCGCGAGACCATACCCGATGCAAGGCGCCCCGCGCATCCATCGCTTGGCCTCGGCGCGAAATCGGCTTAAGGGAACGCGGACTTGCTCCAAGTGACGACGAATCGAGGCGACGAATGACCGGCGAGCCCTTCTGGCGCGCGAAGCCGATGGCCGAGTTGACGGCCCAGGAATGGGAATCGCTCTGCGACGGCTGCGGCAAATGCTGCACCATCAAGCTGCAGGACGAGGATACGGACGAGATCCTGTTCACCGACGTGGTGTGCCATCTGCTCGACACCCACAGTTGCCGCTGCAGCCGCTACAAGGACCGCTCGCTGCTGGTGCCGGATTGCGTCAAGGTCACGCCGGACAATATCGCCGACCTCGGCTTCATGCCGTCCACCTGCGCCTACCGGCTGGTCGCGGAGGGCAAGGACCTGTTCGACTGGCATCCGCTGGTCAGCGGCAAGCGCGATTCGGTCCATCGCGCCGGCATGTCGGTGCGCTATCGGGTGATTTCAGAGGAAGAGATCACCGAGGAAGACCTGCCGGCCCATATCGTCGACTGGGTACGCTGACCTCCGGCACCGCCACGGCCTCTCGGTCGCGGGCGCAGGAGCGCACCTCTTCAGGTCCGACGAAGGGACCAGTCAGCCGGCTTCGCGTGTCTCAGCGGCAGCAGCGCCGCATGACGCGCCGGCCTTCGCCGACGGCCGAGATATAGATCGCGACCACGGCGAAGGGGCCGAGATCGCACAGTTCGCTCAACAATATCTGCACCATGGCCGGATACCTCCGCGCTCCATGTGATGCTGTTAATACGCCGTCGGGAGGCGAACCATCCCCCGGCTTTTCGCATGTCAGCTGTGTCATTTTTCTACCGGAGCGGGTGATGAGATCTCATCCCCGCGTTGCGAGGGCGCCGAACTGCAACGATCCGGCGGGCCGTGTCAGTGCGGCATGGGCATGGAGAAGAAGTTCACCATCAGCACGCTGGCAGTGATCAGGGCCATGCCGATGAGCACCGGCAGGTCGAGCGCCTGGCGGAACAGCAGCCAGCCGATCGTCGTAATCAGCACGATGGACCCCGGACCAGATCGCGTAGGTGACGCCGACCGGGATCGTGCGCAGGGCCAGGGTCAGGCAATGGCCAAGGCTGTGCAGGCGCCCATGGCTCAGCGCAGGCGCTTGATGACGATCAGCGCCACCCCGTCGTCGCCCACCTTCTGTAGGCGCTTGTCGGCTTCGGCCGGCAGCGGGATCTTCCGGTCGATGCAATAGAGGATCAATGCCGCGGCCAGCACCTCGGCATTAATGGTCAGTTCCGTCAGGATGCCGTCGCCGCCCCGAATGGTCAGGGTGACCGAAAGCGCCGGCTCGTCGACGATCCTGCAGCCGGTGGCGATGCCCTGGGGCAGGACGATAGCGCGCTGCCGGTGATATTCCGTGATCGCCGTCATGATCTCCGGCGCGCGGAACATGATCTGGCGCATCTCTCTCGGCATTCGGTCACTCGCCTACGCGTCGTTGCATTCTTCTGTCGGGCCGGGAGTTAACCCTAACGCCCCGGGACGGCGCCATAAAAAACGGCCCGTTCTCGCAAGGGAGAACGGGCCGTCGTTCCGGCTCGGATGTGACCGTCTGCCGTCGGCCTATTCGGCGGCGTTGCGTTCCGCCTCGCCGGCCGGCGTCCAGCGCAGGACCGGCTGCCGGGCGGCACCGGTCTCGTCGAGCCGGCGGCGCGGCGTCAGGACCGGGGCGGCACGGAACTTCTCGACCTTGCCGTCGCGGGCCTCGGCGGCGAGCGCCTTCAGCACCCCGATGAACCGGTCGAGCGTCGCCTTGCTCTCCGTCTCGGTCGGTTCGATCAGCAGGGCGCCACGCACGACCAGCGGGAAATACATGGTCATGGGATGGAAGCCCTCGTCGATCAGCGCCTTGGCGATGTCGAGCGTGGTGACGCCGGTGTCCTTGAGGAAGCGGTCGTCGAACAACGCCTCATGCATGCACGGGCCCTCGAACGGCGCGGTCATGTCGTCCTTGAGGCTCGCCAGGATGTAGTTCGCGTTCAGGACCGCATCGCTCGCCACCTGCCGCAGGCCGTCGGCACCATGGCTCATCATGTAGGCGAGCGCGCGGACGAACATGCCCATCTGGCCATGGAAGCCCTTGAGGCGGCCGAACGCCTGGGACGCGGCGCCTTCAGCCTTTTCAAGCACTTCAAAGCCGTTCTTGCCATGGACGACCCAGGGCAGCGGCGCGAACGGCGCCAGCGACTGGGCCAGCACGACCGGACCGGCACCCGGACCGCCGCCGCCGTGGGGCGTCGAGAAGGTCTTGTGCAGGTTGATGTGCATGACGTCGACGCCGAGATCGGCCGGACGCACGCGTCCGACGATGGCGTTGAAGTTGGCGCCGTCGCAGTAGAAATAGGCGCCGGCGGCATGGACCGCGTCGGCAATCTCGCGGATCTCGGTCTCGAACAGCCCGCAGGTATTCGGGTTGGTCAGCATGACCGCCGCCACGTCGGGTCCGAGCTGGGCCTTCATCGCCGCGAGATCGACCCGGCCGCGCTCGTTGGCCGGCACCGCCTCGACCGTGAAGCCGCAGGCGGCCGCGGTCGCGGGGTTGGTGCCATGCGCCGACTCGGCCACCAGCACCTTGTTGCGCCTCTCGCCCTTGGCGTCATGGGCGGCGCGGATCGCCATCATGCCGCACAGCTCGCCATGGGCGCCGGCGGCCGGGCTCATGGCGACCGCCGGCATGCCGGTCAGGACCTTGAGCCAATGGGCCAGCTGGTCGATGACCGCGAGCGCGCCCTGGACGGTCGAGACCGGCTGCAGCGGATGGATGTCGGCGAACCCCGGCAGCCGCGCCATCTTCTCGTTGAGCCGCGGATTGTGCTTCATGGTGCACGAACCCAGCGGATAGAGCCCGGTGTCGATCGCATAGTTCTTCTGCGACAGGCGGGTGAAATGGCGCACGATCTCCGGCTCGGAGATGCCGGGCAGGCCGATCTTGCCCTTACGCGCATGGGCACCCAGGCGGTTCCTGGCCTTCGGCGGCTCCGGCAGGTCGACACCGCAGCGGCCTTCGGAATCGCGCTCGAACAGCAGCGGCTCCTCGATCTGCAGGCCGCGATGGCCGCTGTAGGTGCCGCTCGTCCCGGTACCGGCGGTGAAATTGCCGATCGCCTTGCTCCACTCGTTCATCACAGCACCTCCCGGAGCTTGGCGGCGAACTCGTCCATGTCCGCCTCGGTATTGGTCTCGGTCGCGGCCACCAGCAGCAGGTTCGCGAGCTCCGGCCGGTCCGGATAGAGCCGCGAGACCGGCACGCCGGCCAGCACGTCCTTGGCGACCAGTGCCTCAACCACTTCGGCCGCAGGCTTCGGTAAGGCGAGGGTGAATTCGTTGAAGAAGCCGTCGTTGAGCACGCTCACGCCCGGCACCGCCGCCAGCTTGTCGGCGAGCAGCGAGGCATGGGCATGGTTGAGCGCGGCCAGGCCGGTGAAACCGGTCTCGCCCAGCAGCGACATGTGGATGGTGAAGGCGAGGGCGCAGAGGCCCGAGTTCGTGCAGATGTTGCTGGTCGCCTTCTCGCGGCGGATATGCTGCTCGCGGGTCGAGAGCGTCAGCACCCAGCCGCGCCGGCCGTCGGCGTCGACGGTCTGGCCGACCAGGCGGCCGGGCATCTGGCGGACATATTTCTCGCGGGTCGCGAACAGGCCGACATGCGGGCCGCCGAAGGTGAGCGGGTTGCCGATCGACTGGCCCTCGGCCGCGACGATGTCGGCGCCCATCTCGCCCGGCGGCACGATGGCGCCCAGCGAGACGATCTCGTTCACGACCACGACCAGGAGCGCGCCCTTGGCGTGGGCGGCGGCGGCCAGATCGGAATAGTCGCGCACCCGGCCGAAGAAGTCCGGGTTCTGCACGACGACGCACGAGGTCTTGTCGTCGATCGCGGCCGCCAGATCCTCGTCGGCCGACGGGTTGGGCGCGAACTGCTCGACCGTGAAACCGGCGAAATGGGCGTGGGTCGCGGTCGTCTCGCGGTAATGCGGATGCAGGCCGCCCGAAATCACCGCCTTGGTCCGGCGGGTGATCCGGTTCGCCATCATCACCGCCTCGGCCGTGGCGCTGGCGCCGTCGTACATCGAGGCGTTCGCCACATCCATGCCGGTGATCAGGGCGACCTGAGTCTGGAATTCGAACAGATACTGCAGCGTGCCCTGCGTCACTTCCGGCTGATACGGCGTGTACGAGGTCATGAACTCGCCGCGCTGGATCATGTGATCGACCGTCGCCGGCACGTGATGGCGATAGGCGCCGGCGCCGAGGAAGCTCGGCACCGAGCCGGCCGGCACGTTCTGGCCGGCGAGCTTGGCGAGCGCGCGCTCGACCTGGAGCTCGCCCTGGTGCGGGGGCAGATCGAACGGCGCGTCGCGCCAGGCGGCCTTCGGGACGTCACGGAACAGCGCGTCGACCGAGGGCACGCCGATGACGGCGAGCATCTCCTGCCGCTCGGCCTCCGTCAGCGGGAGATAGCGCATCAGTGGCTCTCCGCGACCAGCTGGTCGTAGGCGGCCTGGTCGAGCAGGTCGGCGAGCTCGCCCTTGTCGGCGATCGTCAGCTTGAAGAACCAGCCGTCGCCGGCGGCGTCGCGGTTGACCAGCGCCGGATCGTCGGCGAGCGCCTGATTGCCTTCGACGACCGTGCCGGAAACCGGGGCATAGACCTCGCTCGCGGCCTTGACCGACTCGACGACGGCGGCTTCCTTGCCCTTGGCGAGCGCCTTGCCGGCCGTGGGAACCTCGACATAGACCACGTCACCCAGCGCTTCGGCGGCGAAGGCGGTGATGCCGACCGTGGCGACGTCGCCGTCGATCCGGATCCATTCGTGGCTCTTGGTGTAACGGATCTCGCTCATTTTCAGGACTCCTTGCGACGGCCTCAGCCGCGGAAATAACGATGGGAAACGAAGGGCAGGGCCACGACCTGGGCCGGGCGGGCGACGCCGCGCACGACGAGGGTGATGGCGGTGCCGATGGCGGCGTATTTGGCGTCGACATAGCCCATGGCGACGGGCCCGCCCTGGCTCGGCCCGAAGCCGCCGGACGTGATCTCGCCGATCTTGGTGGTGCCGTCGGTGATCTCGGTATGCTCGCGCGCCGGCGCCTTGCCTTCGGGCAGGATGCCGACGCGGCGGCGCGGGGCGCCTTCGGCCAGCTGCTTCTGGACGATCGCGGCGCCCGGGAAGCCGCCCTCGGCGCGGCGGCGCTTGCCGACCGCCCAGGCGAGATCGGCCTCGATTACGGTCGTGGTCTCGTCGATGTCATGGCCATAGAGGCACAGGCCGGCCTCGAGCCGCAGCGAATCGCGGGCGCCGAGGCCGATGGCGGCGACTTCCTCGTGCGCCAGCAGCATGCGCGCGAACCGTTCCGCGTCAGCCGCCGGGACCGAGATCTCGTAGCCGTCCTCGCCGGTGTAGCCGGAGCGGGTGACGAAGCAGTGGATGCCGTCGAAGTCGACGTTGGCGGCGGTCATGAACGCCATGCCGGCGACAGCGGGCGCCAGACGCGACAGCACGCTCGCCGCCGCCGGCCCCTGCAGCGCCAGGAGTGCGCGGTCGGGCAGCGGCTCGACCGTGGCCTGGTCCGCGAGCCGCGCGTTCAGATGGGCGATGTCGGCGTCCTTGGTCGCGGCGTTGACGATCAGGAACAGATGGTCCTCGAGGTTGGTCACCATCAGATCGTCGAGGATGCCGCCTGCGTCGTTGGTCAGCAGCGTGTAGCGTGTGCGCCATGGCTTCAGCGCCTGGATGTCGCCCGGCACCAGGGTCTCGAGCGCCGCCGCCGGGTTGGCGCCGCGCAAGCGCAGCTGGCCCATGTGCGACACGTCGAACAGACCGGCCTTGGTGCGGGTATGCAGATGCTCGCCCAGCACGCCGAGCTTGTACTGGACCGGCATCTCGTAGCCGGCGAACGGCACGAACTTGGCGCCGAGCTCGGCATGGAGGTCATGGAGCGGCACGCGCTTCAAGGCAGTTTCGGTCGGGACGGCGCTCATGGTTCCTCGATGCAAGACAGGGTGGTCGCGTAAGGACCGTGCGAACACGATCCGCGCCCCCTCTGTCCTGGGAACCTGAAAGATTGGCCGCGTCATGACGCGGCTTACCTCGTCGGTGAGGCCTCGACGGATCGAAGCCTGCTTTCCAGAGTCGCCTTCCCCTCGCGGTCCGTTTGCCTGAGAGTTTCCGGGGCGGTTGCTCCTTCGGCGCCGGTCGAGCAATCCTTGCTCTCCGGTCTCTCCCACGAGGCTCAGTGGCAGAAGCAACCCGTCGCATTTTCGGCTTCCCCTGTCAATTGCGCGAGGTTTGGCACGTGATGGAAATCTGGACGATCGGCTATGAGAAGGCGGCGCAGAGCGATGTGATCGCGGCGCTGGAACGGGCCGGCATCAGGACCGTGCTCGACGTGCGCGACCGGCCGCAATCGCGCCGCGCCGGCTTTTCCAAGAGCAGCCTGGCCGCCTCGCTCCAGGCTGCCGGCATCGGCTATGTCCATCTGAAGCCGCTCGGCACGCCGCCGGAGGGCCGGCTCGCCCATCATGCCGGCGACCAGGAGACCTTCTGGCGGATCGTCGACGAAAGCTTGGCGACCGAGGCGGCCGGCCTCGCCCTCGAGGAGGTCGCGGCGCGTGCCGCGGCGGAACGCTGCTGCCTCTTGTGCTACGAGGCCGACTGGCGCCATTGCCATCGCGCCCGCATCGTCGCGCGCCTGGGTTGCCCGGCCCATCACCTCGAGGCGGTCGCGAGCTTCCTGTGATCGATCCTCAGACCCGGCCGAACCGGTCGGTCCGGCAGGCCGAGAGGTCGATCGCGACCGGGTGATCCAGCACTAGGTCGCGGACGATCCGGCCGGTGATGGCGGCGAGCGTCAGGCCGATATGCTGGTGGCCGAAGGCGAAGATCGCGTTGCGCGCCTTGGGGCTGGCACCCAGCATCGGCAGATAGTCGGGTAGGGTCGGCCGGTCGCCGGTCCAGCGGCTCACTTCGCGCAGGTCCGTGCGGCCATAGAGCGTGCCCATATGGTGGAGCAGAGCCTCGGCCCGGCGCCAATCCGGGCTGCTGCCGGCGCCGAGCTCGACCGTGCCGGCCAGACGCACGCCCATGGCCATCGGCGTCGCGACGAAGCCGCGCTCGGCGAACGTCACCGTCCGGTCGAATGCCGGCCCGTTCTCGATCATGACGTGATAGCCGCGCTCGCCGCCGATCGGGGTGCGGGCGCCCAACCGCTCGGCCAGCGGCCGCGAGGCGAGGCCGGTCGCCAGCACCATCGCTGCGACCGTCTCGGTGCGGGCGGCGGTCTCGATGCCGGCGACACGGCCGTCGGCGAGCAGGAACCCGGTCACCCTCTCGCGCCGGATGGTGCCGCCCTCGGCGACGAAGCGCTCGGCCAGGCGGCGGACGATGCCGTGCGGATCGACGGTATGGGCGGAATCCGGATAGAAGCGGCCGCCGGCGGCGGGCCGGGCGAGGCCCGGCACCAGCTGGTTGATCCGTTCCGCCGACAGGATGTCGACGCGCACGCCGTGGTCGCGCAGGATCGTGGCGTCGGCGGCCGTGGCGGTCAGGCTTTCCGGCTTTTCATAGACGACGAGCGCGCCTTCGGTGCGGAACAGGTCTTCGAGGCCGGAGAGCCGGATTTCTTCGTCCCAGGCGGCGCGGGCGGGGCCCAGCAGTGCCGCCAGCCCGGCGGTGCCGCGCCGTACCTGGGCGGGCCGGGCGGCGACGGCCGCGCGCCACAGCCAGGGCCAGGCGCCGACGAGCCCGGCCGGCTTCAGGCAGAGCGGCGCCAGCGGATCGGCCAGCATGCGCGGCACGGTCGCCAGCACGTCGAGCCGGACGAGCGGACGGACGTGATCGATCGCGATGTTGCCGGCATTGCCGAACGAGCAGAGCGCGCCCGGTTCCTCCGGGTCATAGACGATGACGGAGGCGCCGGTCCGCTGCAGGGCGCGGGCGACGCACATGCCGACGACACCGGCGCCGACGACCGCGATCTGCTGGTTCATCGACTGCTTTCAGCCGAGCTGGAAGCCGCCGGCGAGGGGGTCGCGGCTGTCGACGAAGATGGTGTTGATGCCGTGCTGGCGGGCCCAGCCGGCGATGCTGGGCACGATTGCATCGAGGTCGCCAACCCGCTCCGCGGCCTCGACCCGGCCTTCGAACACGGTGCCGATGATGCTCTCATGGATGTAGTCTTGGCCGACCGACAGGCGGCCGCGTGCCGCCAGTTGCGCCATGCGTGCCGAGGTGCCGGTGCCGCAGGGCGACCGGTCGATCGCCTTGTCGCCATAGAAAACCGCGTTGCGGCCGTGGGCGCGGCCGTCGCGCGGCTTGTCGGTCCATTGCACATGGCCGACGCCATGAATGGTCGGATCCAGCGGATGGACCGCGTCGACCGCCTTGTTGACCGCACTGCGGACGCGCGGGCTCAAGGCGACGATACCGTCGGCGCCGAGCGCGTCGATGCCGGCAAAGTTCTTCTGCGGCTCGACGATCGCATAGAAATTGCCGCCATAGGCGATGTCGACGACCAGTTCGCCCAGGTCCTCGACCTCGATCGGCACGTCGGCGAAGGCGAGGAACGACGGCACGTTGCGGATGCGCACGCTGTCGACATGGGCGCCGTCGCGGACATAGGTCGCGGTCACCAGGCCGGCCGGCGCATCGAGCCGGACCGTGCCTTCCGTCGCCGGCGTGATCAGGCCGTTCTCGAGCGCCATGGTGACGGTGCCGATCGTGCCGTGCCCACACATGGGCAGGCAGCCGCTGACCTCGATGAACAGGATGGCGCTGTCGCAATCCTCGCGCGTCGGCGGGTAGAGGATCGAGCCGGACATGACGTCATGGCCGCGCGGCTCGAACATCAGCGCGCGTCGGACCCAGTCGAAGCGGGCCAGGAAATCCTGGCGCCGCTCGCTCATGGTCGCGCCGTTGAGCCGCGGGCCGCCGCCCGCGACCAGGCGGACCGGATTGCCGCAGGTATGGCCGTCGAAGCACGAGAAGCTATGGCGCCCCTCAGGCACGCCGCCGAACGTCGGCATCAGGCAATGTCCGCGATCTGGTGCCGGGTCTCGAGCGCCGTCTTCATCAGGCCCTCGACGAACGCCCGCTCGGCGCCTTCCAGCATCAGGCGCGGCGCCCGGGTCCGCTCCGAACCGCGACCCATGATCTGCTCGCACAGCTTGATGCATTGGACGAGATCGGCGCGGGCATCGAGATGCAGCAGCGGCATCAGCCAGCGGTAGAGCGGCATCGCCTGCCGGGCGCGGCCGTCGCGCACCATGGTGAACAGCCGGTGGCATTCGCGCGGGAACACGTTGGACAGGCCGGAGATCCAGCCGACCGCGCCCAGGGTGCCGGTCTCCAGGATGACGTCGTCGAGGCCGCAGAACAGCTGGAACCGATCACCGATCAGATTCTGCAGGTCGACGAAGCGGCGCGTGTCGCCCGAGGATTCCTTGATGGCGACGATCGTCTCGACGTCGGTCAGTTGCTGGACCATCGCCGGGGTCACGTCGTTCCGATAGGCCGGCGGGTTGTTGTAGATCATGATCGGCAGGTTGGACACCGCCGCCACGCTCCGGAAGAAGGCGACGATCTCGCGCGGGCTGGCGGAATAGACCATCGGCGGCATCAGCATCAGCCCGTCGGCGCCGATCCGCTCGACATCGCGGGCATAGGTTTCGGCGAGGCGCGTCGAATTCTCCGCGACGCCGGTGATGACTGGAACCCGGCCGCCCGCGGCTTCCTTGATGGCGGCGACGACTTCGCGTTTCTCGCCGGCGGTGAGCGCCGAGTTCTCGCCCACGGAACCGCAGGCGATCAGGCCATCGACGCCGTCATCGATCAGCGCCCGCACGACCTTCTGGGTTGCCGGGAAATCGATGCTGTCGTCCGCGTGGAACTGGGTCGTGACCGCCGGGAAGACGCCCGTCCAAGTGACCTGCTTCGCCATGATCTCGGGTCCTCGTGATTGGGTGATGAGTGCGTATCGCATATTTTATCCAATCTTACAATCCGCATATTTTATCCAATCTTACAATCGGCCGATCGACCTGCTATGGTGCGGTCGCAATGGAGCGTTGGAGAACGGCTTGGCGGTGACGGCGACGATACCCCGCGAACGCGGCGGCCTGCTGAAGCGGCAGACGGTGACCGAGGCGGTGGCCGAGGCGATCCGCGAGCGCATCCTGGCCGGCACCTATGGCGAGGGCGAGAATCTGCGCCAGGACGCGCTGGCGACCGAACTGGGCGTCAGCCGCATTCCGATCCGCGAGGCGTTCCGGCAGCTGGAGGCCGAGGGGCTGGTGACGCTGCATGCGCACCGGGGGGCGGTCGTCTCGTCGCTGTCCTTGGACGAGATCGCCGAGCTGTTCGATCTGAGGGCGCTCCTGGAGCCGGACCTGCTGGCCCGCGCCATCCCCAGGATGACGGAGGCCGACCTCGCCGCCGCGGGCCGGATCCTCGAAAGCTTCGAGCAGTCGCTGGCCGGGCCGGACGCCCATGCCTGGGGCGAGATGAATTCCGAATTTCATCTGACGCTCTACCGGCCGGCCGGTCGCGATCGCTCGCTGGGGCTGGTTCAGAATTTGCTCGGAAACACGGATCGATACACGCGGCTGCAACTGGTGCTGACCAGCGGTATCGAGCGCGCGCGGGCGGAACATGCCCAGCTCCTGAACCTGTGCCGGCGTGGCGATGTCCGGGAAGCGGGCGATCTGTTGCGCCGACATGTGCAAAATGCGGGCGAGGACCTGCTGGCATTCCTGCGCCAGCATCGCCCGGCATGACGACGAGACCACCGGTTATTTGGCGATAAGTCTGGAGGCGGGCGGCATGGGCGGCATTCTCTTCACCGGCGGGCGGTTCCTCGATCCGCGCGCGGGCGTGGTCAAGGACGGCATCGAACTTCTGATCGAGGGCGACAGGGTCAAGGAAGTCAGCGACCGGCCTATCCAGTCGGCCTCGGCGCGGCGGATCGACCTCGGCGGCAAGGTGCTGATGCCGGGCCTGATCGACGCCCATATCCATATCTTCCTGTCCGAAGTGAACATCCAGCGCCTGGCCGGCGTGCCGCTGACCCTGCTCGCGGCGAAGGCCGGGGTGCTAATGCGCGACATGCTGATGCGCGGCTTCACCTCGGTGCGCGACACGGCCGGCGGCGACTGGGGCATGCAGATCGCGTCCGACACCGGCCTGGTCGAGGGGCCGCGCCTGTTCATCTCCGGCATGGCGATCAGCCAGACCGGCGGCCACGGCGATTTCCGGCACCGGACCCAGACCGAGATCGAATGCGGCTGCTGCTCGGGCCTGACCTATACGACCCGTATCGTCGACGGCGTGCCCGAGATGATCCGCGCCGTGCGCGACGAGCTGCGCAAGGGTGCCAACCAGATCAAGATCATGGTTTCGGGCGGCGTCGCCTCCCAGTCCGACCCGCTCGACAGCCTGCAGTTCCGCCTAGACGAGATCGCGGCGGCGACCGAGGAGGCGCGCAACTGGGGCTCCTATGTCTGCGCCCATGCCTATTCGGCCGAGGCGGTGAAGCGGGCCGTCGGCCAGGGCGTGCGCTCGATCGAGCATGGCAACCTGATCGACCAGGAAGCGGTCGACCTGATGAAGGAGAAGGGCGCCTTCCTGGTGCCGACCCTCGTCGCCTATGATTCCATGCGCCGCCGCGGCCGGGACTTCGGCCTGACCGAGTACAGCCTGGCGAAGAACGACGTGGTGCTGGAGGCCGGCCTGCGCTCGCTCGACATGTGCCGCAAGACCGGCGTGCCGATCGGCTACGGCAGCGACCTGCTGGGCCAGTTGCAGGACGACCAGTCGCGTGAATTCCTGATCCGCAGCGACGTGATGCCGGCGATCGAGATCATCCAGTCGGCGACCACGGTGAACGCGAGACTGCTGCAGAAGGAAGGCGAGTTGGGCGAGCTGGTGCCCGGCGCCTATGCCGACCTGCTGGTGGTCGACGGCGATCCGACCAGGGATCTCAACCTGCTGCAGGACCAGGGCGCCCATCTGTCGGCGATCATGAAGGGAGGGCGGTTCTACAAGAACCGGCTCGACGCCTAAGGACGTCCGACCATGGTCCGCGGCACGCGGCTTACGGAGCGGCTCGGACGGCTCGCCTATGGCGGCGCCGTCTGGGCCGGCTTCGGCTTCCTGCTCGTGCCGATCCTGCTGGTGCTGTGGCTCAGCTTCTTCTCGAACGAGATCCTGTCGCTGCCGCCGGACGGCTACTCCTTGCGCTGGTATGCGGGGCTCGCGACCAAGCGCGACTTCATCGACGGCTTCCTCCTCAGCCTCGAAGTGGCGCTGCTCGCGACCGCGGTCGGGCTGGCGGTCAGCCTGCCGGCGAGCCTTGTGCTGGTGCGCGGCCATTTCTTTGGGCGCGAGGCGCTGCTCAATTTCCTGATGGCGCCGCTGATCGTGCCGGCGATCGTGATCGGTGCCGCGCTCTACATCTTCTTCGTCCAGGTCGAGATCGCGACCGACCTGCCGCTCACCGGCTCGGCGCCGGGTCTGGTCGGCGCCCATGTGCTGCTGACCATTCCCTGGTGCATCCGGCTGCTGACCGCCAATCTGGTCGGCCTCGATCCGGCGATCGAGGAGGCGGCCGCGAGCCTCGGCGCGCGCGCCTGGATCATCCTCGTCCGGGTTACCCTGCCGCTGATCTGGCCCGGACTGGTCGCGGCCGCGCTGTTCGCGTTCGTCGTCAGCTTCGGCAATCTCGAGATTTCGCTGTTCCTGGTGGCGCCGGGGGAGACGACCTTGCCGATCGCGATCCTGCAATATCTTGAATGGAAGCTCGACCCGACCATCGCCGCGGTCTCGACGCTGCAGGTCGTGCTGATCGGCGCCGGTCTCTATGCGACCGACCGCATGGTCGGCCTGGCGCGGGTGGTCTGAGCCCATGGCCGCACTCGTCCTCGACCACCTGACCAAGCATTACGGCGACCATGTCGCGGTCGACGACCTGTCGCTTACGGTCGCCGACGGCGAATTCCTGGTGCTGCTGGGACCGTCCGGCTGCGGCAAGACCACGACGCTCCGCATGATCGCCGGCTTCGTCGACGCCAGTACGGGACGGGTCTCGCTCGGCGGCCGCGACATCACGCGCGAGCCGCCGCATCGGCGCAATGTCGGCGTCGTGTTCCAGAACTACGCGCTGTTCCCGCATCTCTCGGTGTTCGAGAACATCGCCTTCGGCCTGCGGCGCCGCAAGCGGCCGGAGGGCGAGATCCGCAGCCGCGCCGCCCGCGCGCTGGGCCTCGTCCGGCTCGACGGCTTCGCCGAGCGCCTGCCCAAACAATTGTCCGGTGGCCAGCAGCAGCGCGTCGCCATCGCCCGGGCGCTGGTGATCGAGCCGGACATCCTGCTGCTCGATGAGCCCTTGTCGGCGCTCGACGCCAAGCTGCGGCTCGAAGTGCGCCAGGAGCTGAAGGCGCTGCAGCGCCTGCTCGGCATCGCGACCATTCTCGTCACCCATGACCAGGACGAGGCGATGAGCCTGGGCGACCGGCTCGTCGTCATGAATGCCGGCCGGGTCGAGCAGGTCGGCTCGCCCCAGGAACTCTATCGCCAGCCTGCGAGCCGCTTCGTCGCCAGCTTCATCGGCCGGGGCAATTTCCTCGAAGGGACCGGCGCCGGCGACCGTTTCACCACGCGGCACGGCTGGGGGCTCCAGGCCGCGCGGCCGATCGGGGACGCGGCCACGGTGCTGATCCGACCCGAGGCCATCACCCTGGCACCGGCCGCGGCGCCGCAGATGGTGCCGGCGCGCGTGGCGCTGGTGACCTATCTGGGACCGATCGCGGAGCTGGCGCTCGATCTCGTCGGCGGCGACCGGCTGGTCGTCGAGCAGGCGAGCGGCGGCTGGCTCGATTGGGTCGAGCCGGGCCAGGAAATCTGGGTGGGCATTCCGCCCGAGGCTATAATCGCCCTCGGCGCGGACGGTAGAGCGAGGGCTTAGAACAACGAACCAGCGGGAGTGGCGAGCATGGCGGGGATCATCACACGGCGACGTTTCGTACAAGGCGTGGGGGCGGGTGCGGCGATCGCGGGGCTGGCCCCGGCGGGCAGCCTGATCGGCGGCGCGAAGGCCGCCGGCGGCCCGGTCGTCGTCGGCACCTGGGGCGGCGACTACCAGAACCTGATGGACCAATATATCGCCCAGCCGATCATGGGGCCGACCGGCTACCAGATCGTGTTCGACAGCGGCCAGGATACCGCCCGCAAGACCAAGCTGCTGGCCGAGAAGCCGCTGCCGCGCGGATCGATGGACGTGGTGGCGCTGACCCATTCCGGCAGCTACGAAATGTGGAAGAACGGCACGCTCGCCGAGCTCGACACCCAGAAGATGCCGAACTTCAGCCATGTGCTGGACAAGCTGCGCACACCCTATTCGGTGCCGCACATCTATACCGGCCGCGTCATCCTCTATAATCCGAAGTACGTAAAGGAGAAGCCGACCAGCTACGCCGATCTGTGGAATCCGGCCTATGCCGGCAAGGTCGGCGTCATCGACATCCAATATCAGACGACGATCGAGTCGGCCGCCATGATCGCCGGCGGCACCATGTCGAACTACGAGCCCGGCAAGGCGAAGCTGCTCGAGCTGAAGAAGCAGGGCGTCAAGATCTATCCGACCAACGAGGCGATGGCGTCGGCGCTCAAGACCGAAGAGGTCTGGCTGTGCATCATGTGGAAGGCGCGCGGCGTCATGTGGCAGAACGCCGGCATCCCGATCGAGATGGCCAATCCCAAGGAAGGGATCGTGCTTTATGTCTCGGACCAGGTGCTGGCCAAGAACGCCCGCAACAAGGATGGCGCCTATGCCTGGCTGAACGGCCTGCTCGAGCCCTCGGCCCAGGTCCAGTTCGCGCGCGGCATGGGCTATAACCCGACCGTGAACAATGTCGAGATTCCGGCGGACCTCAAGGCGCGGATCGAGTTTCCGCCGGACGTCACCTATATCAACCAGGACCAGGAGTATCTGGCCAAGAACGACGGCGCCCTCAAGGACTGGTGGGACAAGGAGTTCAAGACCTGAGCCATGGCGGCGGTGCGCGCCGAGGCCTGGCGACGCGCGGGGGCGATGGCCCCCGCGAGCCTGCTGGTGATGGCCTTCCTGGCCCTGCCGATGCTGTTGATGCTGCGCTTCAGCTTCAACCGCTTCGTGCCGGGGCAATTCATGGTCGAGGCGGTCTCGGCGGAGAATTACGTCAAGCTCGCGACCGATCCCTATTATCGGCACGTGCTGGTGCTTACGCTCGCCGTTTCGGTCAGCGTCACCGTGCTGACGCTCATCATCGGCTGGCCGGCGGCACAGTTCCTGGCGCGGACGCAAAGCCGCCACAAGGGACTGCTGCTGCTGGCGGTCGTGCTGCCGCTGTTCGTCGGCAACGCGGTCCGCGCCGCCGGGTGGATGGTCGCGTTCGGCCGGGAAGGGCTGGTAAATCGGCTGCTTCAGGCGCTCGGCCTGATCGCGAGCCCGCTCGACATCATGTTCACGCCGACCGCCGTCATCATCGGCATCGTCTCGGTCAACCTCTCCTATGTCGTGCTGACGCTCTCGAGCGTGATCGAGGGCATCGATCGCCGGGCGGAGGAGGCGGCGCTCAGCCTGGGGGCGACGCCGTTCGAGACCTGGCGCCTCGTCACCCTGCCGCTGGCGCTGCCGGGCCTGCTGGCGGCCGGCGTGCTGAGTTTCATCCTGTCGATGAACGCCTACGCAACCCCGGTGCTGCTGGGCGGCCCCAGCTTCCAGATGATGGCGCCGGTCGTGGCCGACCAGGTGCTGCAGCGCGCCAACTGGCCGTTCGGCGCCAGTCTCGGCTTCGTGCTGATGCTGGTCACCCTAGCGCTGACCGCCGGCGCCAATTGGCTGGTGGGCCGGCGCTATGGGCGATGAGGCCGCATGGACGGCGGCACCGGTCCGGCTATGATGCATGCTAGACGTCACATAAGAAGAAACGCGCATGCTGCCGCTCGAAACCGACCGCCTGATCCTGCGCGAACTCACCATCGAGGACGCACCTTTCATCCTCGAACTGGTCAACGACCCGGACTGGCTGCGCTTCATCGGCGACAAGGGCGTGCGGACGTTGGTCGATGCCCGGGTCTACATCCTCGCCGGCCCGATCGCGATGTATCAGCGGCTGGGATTCGGGCTCTGGCTGGTCCAGTTGAAGACCGACGGCTTGCCAATCGGCATCTGCGGCCTGATCAAGCGCGACACGCTCGAATATGTCGACATCGGCTTCGCGTTCCTGCCGGCGCATCGCGGGCGCGGCTATGCCTACGAGGCGGCCATGGCGTGCCTGGAATATGGCCGCAGCACCCTCGGCCTCGACCGGATCGTCGCGACCACGGCTCTCGACAACGATGCCTCGGGCCGGCTGCTCGAGCGGATCGGCCTCCGCTTCGAGCGGGTGATCCAACTGGCGCCGGACAGCCCGGATCTCAAGCTCTACGGCCGCGACCTCTAACGCAACGCGTTGTGGATCATGAAGCTGGCGAAATCGACCGGCTTCAGCTTGGGCGCCAGCAGCTCGGTCGAGCCTTCGAGCGCGCGGGTGACGACGATATGGTTCTCGACCTGGGCCTGGGTCACCTTGAAGATGCCGGGCGTGCCCTTGATCTTCGGGTAGAGCGCCGGATCGACCATCTTGACCTTGACCGCGAGTCTGGCGATCGCCTCTTCCTCGGTCACGTCGGCCGGCGCCTGCTTCAGCAATGTCCAGTTCGGAAAGCCGGCCCAGCCCGCGGCGACGACTGATTTCACGTCCCCGTCGGTCACGCCGAGCTTGAAGACATGCTTGGACAGGCCGACATCCGAGGCCCAGTCGCTGAGGCTCGCGCTACGCGCGACAAAGATCGTTCCCATGCCGCCCATTCTGGGTCGCCCCGGCGCGGTGGTCAATCGTCCCAACCATGAAACGAGCGCGTGTGTTGGACGCGAAGTTCGCTAAGCTTCTCGCGGGAATGCCCGTTTCGGAGAAAGCCAGATGCTCGATCAACTGATCCATCCCCTGCAGGTCGAAGAGATGCGCATGCTGCTGCGGCTGCGCGAGGCACGGCGGAAGCATCGGATGGCCAAGCCCGGCGACGGCTTGACGCTCGGCCAACGGGTGTCGGACGCGGTCGCGGCGACGGTCGGGTCCTGGCGCTTCATCATCATCCAGAGCGTCATCCTCGCGATCTGGATGTTCCTGAACGTCACGGCCTATGTCGAGCAATGGGACCCGTACCCGTTCATCCTGCTCAACCTGGTGCTGTCGTTCCAGGCGGCCTATACGGCGCCGGTCATCATGATGAGCCAGAACCGTCAGGGCACGATCGATCGCGAATCGGCCCAGCACGATTATGAGATCAACATCAAGTCGGAGCTGGAGATCGAGCTGCTGCACCAAAAGATCGATCTGCTGCGCGAGAAGGAATTCGCCGAGCTGATCGTCATCATCCGCGGCCTCGAAGGTCAGCTGGCCAAGACTCAAGAAGCGCTGCTGAGCTTGGGCAAGAGCTAGGTGCGACCGGCGGCGATGCGTCATCCGGCCGGGTCGAATGGCGAAAAACGGATCGCAACCTTCCGTTAGGCATGAATCGCTTATAGCAGCAGCATGAGCGATCCGACGCCACAGGACCGGGCCGATTATCTCGTGCGCAAGCTCGAGCAGTTCATCCGCGATGGCCGCACCGTCAGGGGCGTGTCGTTCCGCGACTGGCAGGCCATGGCCCGTTCGGAACTCGCCAATTCCTTCGCCGAGGTCGACCGGCGGCGGATTGAAATTCAAAAGGATCTGGCCGTGAGCCGGTTGCTGCTGGTGGCGTCGGTCACCCTGGTCACGATCGGCTTCTGGGGCGGCGTCATGGCGCTCGACAGAAGCCGGGGGTGGCTGGCGGCGCTCATCATGCTGGGGGCGGGGACGGTGCTTCTGTTCTACGCCGGCGACTTCGGCGTCCGCCGCCTGTGGCACCGCGGCGCCGGCAAGCAGCGCCGCGAACGCTTCGAGCGGATCGAGAGCTTCGATCGTCAGCTGCGCCAGCTGGAGGCGGAGATCCGCCAGAAGCTGAAGCAGGCCGAAGCCGACGCACGCTCGGCCGGGTGACCCGTCCGCAGCGTGCGCGAACGCGTGTTCGACTGCCGGCGTCGGGTCAGCGACGCGGCGGTGCCGCCGGGGCCGGCGGCAGGTCTTCCTCGAGAATGGTCATGTGCAACGCCCAGGAGACCTCGCCATCGTCCTCGTCCCGATGCAGCACGCCGATGAACTCGTCGCCGATGCGCACTTCGACCGGCGCACCCCGCTTGGCCGGCGGGTCGATGCAGATGCGCTTGTTGTCGAAGGTCCGGCGCAGATAGTCCTGCACGCGGGCAATATCGGTCGGGTTCATGGGTATCGTCCTCGTCAAAAAAATGGCCGGTCCTATAACATCTGGGGAGTGCCATTGGCCCCGACCATTGCCGCGACCCTCGTCCGCGTCGCGGACACGGCTGGCGTTCATCAACGGCAGTCGGCTACGCGCTCGCCACGAGCGCACGGAAATCGGCGATCAGCGCGTCGAACGACGGCTCATGCACATACATCATGTGCCCGGCATCATAGTACCGCATGGTGACGCGGTTCCAGTCCACCCCATTGCCGGCGATGGTGTTTTCGACCGCGAAGAACGGGGTCGCCAGGTCGTAGAGCCCGTTGGCCATCAACACCTTCACCCCGGCATTCTCCCGCTGGATGCGGCCCAGTTCCGGCGCCACATTGACGTAGCCGGGCCAGCTCGGCTGGTTCTCGTTCCGCGGTCCGTGCCAGTCCCATTTACCGAGCGCCATGCGGTTGAACACCGTGTACGGCCGGTCCATCTCGACCGTCAGCGCCCGGCCCAGATAGTCGTTGGCCGCCGAAACATAGGCACTGTCGATCGCGTAGGCCGAGGGATCATTATCGGGCAACTCGCCGACCTGGTCGTAGTCGCGTCCCTGGTAGCGCGTGTCGAACCGGCCGAGCACCACGCCGCGGTCCCGCAGCAGCTCCTTGCGGAAGCGGGACGGATCGATGCGCAGGTTCGACCGGTCGAGCCAGGCTTCGGCGAGGCCGCTGTAGCGGGCGAGCTTCTTCACGACCCGCTTGCGCTTCGCGGGATCGAGGCGGCTGCCGGCGAGCAGGGCCGGGGCATATTCCTCGATCGCGAAGCTCCGCACCTCGTCCAGGAACTGGGCACGGTCCTTGGGCGCCGGCGTGACCAGGCCGTAATGCAGGGCGGTCGCGGCATAGGTCGGCAGATAGCTGACGTCGGGCAGGGTATTGCCCTTCTCGAAGCGCGCGGTGTGAAAATCCAGGATGACCGAGATCAGCGCCAGGCCGTTGAACGCGACTCCGGCGAGGTTGCCGTGCAGCTTGCCGGCAACGGCGACCGCCCGGGTCGTGCCGTAGCTTTCGCCGGCCAGGTAGCGCGGGGAGGCCCAGCGCTTGTTCTCGGTCAGCCACCGCTTGATGAAATCCGCGATGACGCCGGCATCGCCGTCGAGGCCCCAGGCCTCCTCGGGCTTCATCTCGCCCAGGACCTTGCTGTAGCCGGTCCCGACCGGATCGATGAAGACCAGATCGGTCTGATCGAGCGGGCAAAGCGGGTTGTCGACGACCGAATAGGGCCCGACTCCGGCGCCGGTGCCGTCGCCCGGCACGACGATGCGCCGGGGACCGAACGCGCCCATATGCAGCCAGATCGAGGCGGAGCCGGGGCCGCCGTTGAACAGGAAGGTGACGGGGCGCTTCGCCGGATCGCCGACCGGTTCGCGCAGATAGGCGAAGGTGAACAGGCTGGCGCGCGGCTTGCCGTCGGCATCCGTCAGGTGGGTCTCGCCCGCGATCACGCGGTAGCTGAGCCTGGTTCCGTGGAAGGTGCCCTTGTGCTCGGTGACGAAGCGCTTGGGCGGCGCGATCGGCTCCTTCTCTGCCTTGGGCGTCTCCGCCTTGTCGGGCTCTGCCTTCTTGTCGGTTCCATCAAGGGCATGGGGGCGGGGCAGCGAATGATCGTCGTGGAACAGCATGGGCGAGCTAACCCTTCGGACTCTCAGGATAGATGACGGGCGAGATTGCTCCCGCCCGAGCGGCCTGCACAAGCCAGAACCCATCCCGCACTGCAGCGGAGCCCTGCGCCTGTTTCATTTGAGTTGCGGCCGCGAGAATGGATACTCGCTGGACTCGGCTCCGCAGACTCAGGTTCCTTCTCATCGATTCGGGACGTCCCATGACCAAATTGTCGCTCGCCAAGGACAAGATCCGCGTACTGCTGCTCGAAGGGGTGCATGACTCGGCCGTTCAGTCGCTGGCCGCGAGCGGCTACACCAACGTCAAGCGGCTGCCGAAGGCGCTCGACGAGGCGGACCTGATCCAGAAGGTCAAGGGCGTGCATCTGCTGGGCATCCGCTCGCGCACCCAAATCACCGACCATGTGCTGGAGGCCGCGGACCGGCTGGTGGCGCTCGGCTGCTTCTGCATCGGCACCAACCAGGTCGATCTGTCGGCGGCCCGCCGGCGCGGCATCCCGGTGTTCAACGCGCCGTTTTCCAATACGCGCAGCGTGGCCGAGCTGGTCATGGGCCAGATCGTGATGCTGATGCGCGGCATCCTGCCCAAGAGCGCTGCGGCGCATCGCGGCGAATGGATCAAGTCGGCAGCCAACAGCTGGGAAGTGCGCGGCAAGACCCTCGGCATCATCGGCTACGGCAATATCGGCGCGCAGCTCGGCATCGTCGCCGAATCCTTCGGCATGCGGGTGCTCTACTACGACCACACCGACAAGCTGCCGCTCGGCAACGCCAAGCCGGCCAAGGGGCTGAAGGCGCTCTTGGGCGAGGCCGACGTGGTGTCGCTGCATGTGCCGGAGACGGCCGAGACGGCGGGCATGATCGGGGCCGCCGAAATCCATGCCATGCGCAAGGGCTCGTTCCTGATCAATGCGTCACGCGGCACGGTCGTCGATCTCGAGGAAGCGGCGAAGGCGCTGAAGAGCGGCCATCTCTTGGGCGGCGCGTTCGATGTGTTCCCGGTCGAGCCGGCCGGCATCGATGAGGAATTCGTCTCGCCGCTGCGCGGCCTGTCGAACGTCATCCTGACGCCGCACATTGGCGGCAGCACGGCCGAGGCGCAGGAGCGCATCGGCGTCGAGGTCGCGCGTAAGCTGGCCGACTACAGCGATGTCGGCTCCAGCCTAGGTGCCGTCAATTTCCCACAGGCGCAATTGCCGATCCGTCCGGCCGGTACCCGCTACCTGCATATCCATCAGAATGTGCCCGGGTTGCTCGCCCGTTCGATCGAGGTCTTCTCCCAGCGCGGTGCGAACATCACCGGCCAATATCTTCAGACGCAAGGCGAAATCGGCTACTCGGTCATCGATGCCGAGGGCGAGTTCGACACGGGCGAGGTGCTGGATGCGCTCCGCGCGATTCCGGGCACGATCCGCGCGCGGCTGCTGTTCGAGAAGCGATAGGGCGCCGGCACGGGATAGGTGAACGGCGCGGGCACCGCGAGGGCCCGCGCCGTTCGGCCGGCTACATTCAGCGGACGAGGATCAGTCGTCGTCGCCTGTGGTCGTGGTCTTTTCGGTGCGGGTTGTCGACGTCACCGTCGGCGGCGTCGAGGGAACCGAGACCTGCGAGCGCTTGGTCTCTTCCGTGATGACGCCGTTCTGGTTCGAGGTCGAATGGTCGACCCGCGTGGTCGCACTGGCCGGCGGCGCCACGGTCACCGCCGGCGCCTGGGTCGTGGTCGTGGTGCTGCTCGAGCTGTTGACGCCCTGGGCCAATGCCAGGCCCGAACTCATCGCGAGAGCGGCTCCGGCCATGAGAATCTTGTTCATTTCGGTTCCTTCCGGGTTGTGACGCGCTGCTGCGCTACAAATCCCGGTTCCAACCCGCATGCGCCCGTCGGGTTCCCCGCGGGCCGCGGGGCGCTACTGTCGGCGCCGCCCCTGAAACGCCTCGAACACATCCGCATGGGTCGCTAACCCCTTGTCGAGCATGGCGCGCATCAGGTTGTCGCCGAGACGGGCCGCGCCGACGAGCACATCGGGCGCCACACCCAGCAGGTTCGCCAGGATGCCGGCGCGAACTGCCGGTTCAGCCGAATCGAAGACGCCGCGGCATTTGATGATCGACAGGCCGCCGACCAGATCGCCATCGCCATTCTCAGTCAGGATCCGCGCTGCCACCTCATGGGCGACAAAGTCGAGGATGCCGGGCGCGAGCCGCCCAACCTTGAGCAGCATCTGCTCCGCCGATGCCCGATCGAGCCGCGGGGCGCTGGTATAGGGCGGCGCCTGCTTCAGGCGCGGATAAAGGTCTGCGCGCTTGCCGTCCGACCGTGACTTCCACTCAGCCTCGGTCAGGAGTTGCGCCTCGGGAAACTCAGTCTCTGCTCCGCTCTGCGACGAACAATAGACGATGCCGCCGTCGACATCGTCGACGAAGTAGCGGCGGCCGTCCCGCGTGTAGACGATCGTGCCAAGGCGGAATTTCGAGGCCATCGGCCTAAATCCTTTCAGCGAGGGAGACGGGATCGATCGAGCGTGTCGTCGCGATCCCATCTTTGGGAAATCCCGTTACCGCACAATGTCACGACGGACGGTGAATTGCACAAAAACCCCACCCCGCACGGATGGCGCGGGGAACGCTCGTTAACTCTATCTTGACCCCTCAATCGTTCAATGAAACGCATGCACATTCGGCGCGCCATATGCTCTATCCTGCTGTCGACACTGGCTTTGCCGGCGCTCGCGCTCGCCGACCAAGCGCCTGGCGCCTCGGTTGAAGGGCCAGAGCGTCAAGCTGCTGGGAAGTGGTGAAGCGATGACCCCGCGCGCGCAGCTCATCCTCGGTGCGATCGCCGGCGTCCTGCTGCTGGCCTTCGACGCCTTCGCCGCCGAAACCCTGACGATTTCGCAGAAGAAGCGCACGTTCAATCCGGGCGAGATCGCCATCCACAAAGGCGACACGCTCCATATCGCCAACGACGATGAATTCACCCATCAGGTCTATGTCGATGCGCCGGCATTCAAGTTCGAGTCCGCCGAGGCGGACCCCGGCACGAGCGTCGACATAAGGTTCACGGCGGCGGGCACCTTCGATGTGCAGTGCCACATCCATCCCAAGATGAAGCTGCACGTCACCGTCCAATGAGCACGCCGGTCCGCCCATCGATCAACGCCGCCACCGGGGCAATATCTTGCCTCGGCTAGGTTTGGCGCGATCGATCCAAAGCAAGATCCTGCTGGCTTTCCTCGGGATGAGTGCCATCACCGGCGCCCTCGGCCTGTGGGGCACGGCCGAGATCCGCACGGTCGGCCAGCTCGGCATCGAGACCTACGACCGGCCGCTGATGGCGATCAATTATGCGCGCGCCGCCAATACCACGTTCGAGCAGATGGGCAATCCGACGCTCGACGGCAAAGTGATGGCCGCCGATGCCGACGACCCGGAAGAAAGCTTCTTCGAGGATCTGGATGTGGCCGAAACACGTGCCTCGTCACCCGAAGCGGCCGCGGAGGTGCGCCATGTGCGGACGCTGGCGCAAGCCTGGATCGGCCTGAAGAAGACGCCGACGGACGAGCAGAGCGAAGCCTTCATGCGGCTGTCAAACGAATTGCGCAGCGCCTTCGACCGCCTGATCGAACGGATGGCGGCCGACGGCTTCGCCAATCGCCAGCAGACGACCGAGGTCACCGGCTCCGCGAACCGGGCGAGCACCGCGCTGACCGCGCTCGCCACGCTCGCCTCGATCCTGCTGGCATTCGTGTTGTCGCGCCGGATCGTTCGGCCGCTGTCGTCGGCCGCCTCGGTTGCCGATCGCATCGCGTCGGGTGAATTTGATGCCCGGATACCGATGGCCGGCGACGACGAGGCCGGCGCGCTGCTGGGCTCGATGACGGCGATGCAGCAGCGCATCGGCGAGATGATGGCGAAGGAAAAGTCGCAACGGCGCTCCGCCGAAGGCCGCCTGGTCGAAGCATTGGAATCCTCGACCGAGGCCATGATGCTGCTCGACCGCGAGGGGGTGATCCTCGTCTGCAACAGCCGGGTCCAGGAAATGCTCGGCACCTCCGACCGCAGCGTGAAAGACGGCGATCTTTTCGTCGAAGCGGTCGCCGCCGGCGACGAGGCCCGGGCGGCCCGGCTGTGCACGCCGGGCGAAATGTCCCTGCCGGACGGCCGCTGCCTCAGGACCAGCCGCGAGGAGACGGTCGACGGCAATGCGTTCCTGATCTGGAGCGACATCACGCTGCAGAAGAATTACGAGCGCAAGCTCGAAGCGGCCGCCTATGACGACCCGCTGACCGGGGTCAACAACCGCATCCATTTCCTGCAATGTCTCGACGGCATGTCGGCGGCGACGCCCCATTCGGTCGTCGTCGTCAACATCGACCGGTTCCGGCGGATCAACAATGCCTACGGCGCCCGCATCGCCGACCAGGTGCTGATCGAAATCGCCCATTTCCTCAGGACCCTGGTCGGGCCCGACGAGAATTGCGCGCGCATCGGCGCCGACGAGTTCGCGCTGGCGCTCGATGCAACCGACCCCGAGCGGGCCGCTCGGCTGATCGACCGGCTGAACGAAGCCTTTCCGATGGTGCTCTCGATCGACGAGCGGCCGATCACCGTCCATGTCAGCGTCGGCATCGCGTCGAGCGAGCCGGATGACGATGCGCCGCAGGAACTGCTGACCTCCGCCCGCGCCGCCCATGAACAGGCGAAGCGCGCCGGCGGCGGCCGCATCAAGTTCTTCGATGCGGCGCTACGCGAGGAAAGCCGCAGCCGCGCGCGGATCGAGGCCGATCTGCCCGACGCGATCCGTCGGCAGGACATCGCGCTTCATTACCAGCCGTTGATCGATCTCAAGTCCGGCCGTCTGAAAGGCTTCGAGGCGCTGGCCCGTTGGACGCACCCTCAGCTCGGCAATATCCCGCCCGGCCGCTTCATCCCGATCGCCGAGGAAAGCCGTTCGATCCTGGATCTGGGCAAATACGTCCTCGATGCGGCCTCGAACCAGGCGAAAAGCTGGGTCGAAGGGCGAGCGCTCGGCGAGGACTTCACCGTCGCGGTGAACCTGTCGCCGCGCCAGATGGCGGATCCGACCAGCGCGCGCGAGATCCTGCAATATCTCGACCGCGATCCGACCGGTGCCCGCCGGCTGAAGCTCGAGATCACCGAGGGCATCCTGCTCGACGATCCCGTGGGCATGGTCAAGCTGCTGCGCGAGTTCAAGACGCGCGGGGTCGAACTGTCGCTCGACGATTTCGGCACCGGCTTTTCGTCCCTGAGCTACCTGCACCGGTTCCCGTTCGACGTGCTCAAGATCGACCGGTCGTTCGTGATGGAGATCGTCGACAATTCCGACGCGCTGCGGCTCGTCCAAACCATCATCGAGCTTGGCCAGGATCTGGGGCTGGAACTGGTCGCCGAGGGGGTCGAGACGGCCGAGCAGGCGCAGATCCTCAATTCGCTCGGCTGCGACGTCGGCCAGGGCTATTACTTCTCGCGGCCAGTCGATGTCGTCGCCGCCACGAGCCTGATCGACGAACATCGGCACTGGACGGCCTTCGAGAGCGGGCGGGGACGCGCCGTCGCATCTTAGCGCGAGCGGCTTCAGCCGAGGGCTGCGAGGCCCTGGCGCCGAAGCCGATCCGCGTCTTCTGGATTGCTGGCCAGTTCGATCATGCGCACCGCCCAGTACATCTCCAGGATCGCCTCGCCGCGACCGGGCGCGGTGCCTGTCCTGGCACCGAGCGCCGCGAACAGGCGTTCGGCCCGCAGGCGCACCTCTCCGATAATGCCGCCGAGCGCGCCGCTGACCGCCGGCTGCAGGCCGATCTGATCGGCGAAGGTCTGGCATTTGCGAAGTGCCAGGATGCTGTTCTCGGCATCGACGAGGGCTGCGACCGGCGCGTCGGGCCCAATCTCGATTGCTGCCGAGACAGCGCCCTTGGCCTGGCCGACCACCTGGGTCACCGCCGTTTCAGCGGACCGGCGCGCATCGCTCAATTGTCGCTTGGCCTGTGGATCGTTCCAAAATGCCTTCTCGGCCGCGACCATGCCGGCCACCAGATGGCGGGCGCCATCGGCCAAGCCGACCAGATCAAAGCGCGCGGCGGCACCCAGTTGCCGGATGCGATCGCCGACTTCGGCCATGATCAGCCGGGACAGGCGCAGATGCACCGCCTGCTTGTCGGCGGCGCTCAGCGCCAGGGTCATGCCCATCAGGTGCTCGAGGAAATCAGCGCGCTTCGTGACTCGAACCATCATGGCCAGGATCAGCGCATGGCTCCGCTCCGCGTCGTGGGCGGCGTGCCGGGTCAGGCTGCGCCGGATCAAGCCGATCTGCTCGTCGTCGAGCGCGTCGATCGGGCGCGGCGGCAGCGCCTCCTTCAAGGTTTCGATCGCATCGGCGACATGGATCAGCGCCACGATCTGAATCAGTTCGGGCTGCAGCCCGGCATCGGCGCCGAGCAGGGTCGCGCAGGCGGCGGGATCGGTGACCAGGGCCGTAAGCACGCCTGCCGCCCAAGCCCAGAGCCGCCGGGCGATCTCCCGCTCGCGGGCCAGATCGTCGATGGCGATGCCGCGCAAGGCCTGTTCGAGCGCCTGGCGCGTTGCGGCGTCGCCGGTCCCGACGACATGGCGCCAGGCCAGGGCCGCCAGACGCCGCGGCAGCAGGCCCTGGTCGATCGGCGCCGTGTCCGGGATGAGCAGGTCTTCGAGCGGCCGGTAGAACAGGCGTTGCAGGTTCGGCTTGCGGATCGGCCGCAGCTTTACCAGCCGTGGGCGCACCTGATCCAGCACTTGCTGCACGCCGGGCCGGTGGCGCATCTCTTCGAGCAGCTTCGCCGCCGCCCGGAACTTCGCCACCGGCGCCCGATTCAGCGGCTGGGCGAGCGCGCGCACTGCTGCGAGCGTATCCTCGGCCGCGCCCGCCTTGTCGGTGTCGCTCATGCTGCCCGACCCGCTGATAGATGCTTGCATGCGCCCGGCTCGATCCGATCGGAAGGGATGATCCATACCCCGGTAGGATGAGACTACCTCAGCCGACGGCATTCGAGAAGGTTCGCCGCCGGGCCGCTGCTGACTAATTGGCGCCCAATGATGCGCAGTATGTTTGCGCCGATGCGCCCGCCGGTGTTGCAAAAAGTTCCGAATCCTGCGGCGGCCCGATGGTCTAAATCCGCAAATTACCGCCTCGCCGCAACTATTTCCGGTAACGGCACTGGTAATTATCTGAAATAATTCTTGGTCGTCATTAAGCGCCTTGCCGCGCTGCTGGCGCCCCATGTTTTGCTGAACGCAGCCGCTCACGGGAGCGGGAAGGTGGCGGCCGCGCCCGTCTCGGCGGACTTGTCCAATCGACGCTGCAACGACAGCGCCGATCCATTCGACCTAAATTCCTGAGGGAGGCCCCGATGAGGAAGACATCCTTAGGCACCGGCGCATTGGGAGCACTGCTGCTCGCGCTCTCGTGCATCGCGCCGGCGCAGGCATGGGACCGCGGCGACGTCGATACCTTCGCCGTCGTGCCGAAATTGTCGACGGGCGAAACGAGCGTGGTCGAAGGCCTGACCGTCGGACCCGACGGCAACATCTACGTGCCGAGCTTCGGCTTCAACGCGCAAGGCTCGGTCGCCGCCGGCGATCATAGCGAGATCTTCGTCTTCACGCCCCACGGCCACCTGCTGCGCCATCTGGTGGTCCAGAACTCGAGCCCGCATGCGCTCGGTCTCGCCTTCAGCCCGGCCCTGCCGTTCGTCCGCGGGGTCAAGAGCCTGATCCTGTGCGATTTCGGCGGCGGCAAGATCCTGCAAGTCGATCCCTTCACCGGCGATTCGGCCGTGTTCATGACGCCGAACGCCGCCAACCCGGCACCGGGCTTCAATTCGCTGACCTTCGACCGGCAAGGCAATGCCTATATTTCAGACTCCTTCCAGTCGATCATCTGGAAGACGCCGCCGCACGGCACCGGCAACGCGCCCGGCCAGGTCTGGCTGCAGGATCCGCTGCTGAGCCAGGGCACCGGCCTGACGCCGCCCTTCGGCGCCAACGGCATCGAGTTCAACAACGCCGGCGACATTCTCTACGTCGCCAATACTGCATTCCACCAGATCATCCAGATTCCGGTGGCCGGCGGCGTCGCCGGCAAGGCCGCGGTGCTGATCACCGGTATCAACGCCCCGGACGGGTTCGCGGTCGACCGCCTAGACAATCTCTGGATCGCCGCCAACCAGGAAGACGAGATCGTCGTCGTCGACCCGAATGCGCGGTCGGACGTGGCCGGGGTCTCGACGGTCGTGCCGAAGGTGATCGCCAAGCTGGGCGACTTCGATGGCGTCACCCGCGACGGCACTCCGCGCGGCCTGCTGTTCCCGGCCAGCCCGGCCTTCAGCCTGGACGGGCGCTCGCTCTATGTGACGAACCTGGCGCTCTACCTGCCGTTCGCCGGCGCGCTGCCTGCGATCGATTCACCCTGGACACTCAAGGTCGAGCATCCGACCGTCGGCCGGATCGATGCGGTGATCCCCCGGCATCGCCGCGAGGATGACAAGCAGCCCTGAGGCGGGACGCCGGCGCCACGCGCCGGCGTATGCCCCTCTTCAGGCCGCGGCGAGACCGCCATCGATCAGGTAGATCGCGAACGAGAAGGTCACGATGGACAGGGTCGTGCTGACGAGAATTGAAGTCGCGGCCTCGCTGCGGTAGGCGCCGGCTTCGTTGGCGAACATGGCCGGAATGGTCGCGGACGGGAGCGCACAGAGCAGGATCATCTGCTGTGCGTAGACGCCCTTGACCGAGAGGAGGAAGGCTGCGGCGACCATCAGGGCAGGGTGCAGCAGCAGCTTCAGCCCCATGTTCATCCAGACCTCGCGGGACAGCTTCAACTGCACCGAGGACATGATCAGCCCGAGGCACAGGAGCGAGACACCGGGCGTCGCCTTGCCCAGCAGATTGAGCGAATCAGCCAACACGGGCGGAAGCTTTATCGCCAGCAGGGAGCACAGGATGCCGATCGCCGGGGCCCACATGAGCGGGCGGCGAACGGCGCTCGAAACGCTGGAAACGAACGCCTTCGTGCCACTTCCTTCGCCGCTGGCAATGGTGAGCAGCATCGTCGTCAGCGGGATCATGACGAGGCTTGCGATCAGGTTGAGCACCAGCACCGAATACAGGCTTCCCGGCCCGAACAGGGTCTGCAGGATCGGGATTCCCATGAACGCCGCATCGGGGTAGCCGCACACGAATCCCTTCAGCGTCGCCGCCTTCAGTTCACGGTAGCGATACCATCCGATCGCGAGCGCAAGCACATACATGCCCATCACGGCGATGAAGGTTGCGGCGACGAAACGGAAGTCGAGCAATTGTGCGCGGGGCGTGCTGGCCATGCCGGCAAGCAGAAGAGCGGGGAAGATCCAGTTAAGAACGAGCCGGCTGATCAGCAAGCTGTCCGAATGATTGAGCTTGCCGCGTTTCCCGGCGATGAACCCGAGAACAATGATAAAGGCGACAGGCAGGAGAGGCCCTGCGATACGGTCCAGCACGGCGTCGACACTCCTTGGGATTTGCATCCGTGCCCGTCGGGTCCCAGGCTTGGCACGTCATGCCTGATGCAGATTGGCGATATCGCCCGGGACCGCCGCAACATCCGGATAGTTCGACTCCTTGGCCGAATGCATCCTCGTGGCGCAGCGATAGTTTGGTTCACGAGTTGCGTGAATACTAATAATTGTATCGAGAGACCAACCAGATTTACTGGTGGAGAAGTGCCGACGCTCGAATGACATGTAGGCAGCGTGAGTGCGGATCGAATAGACACTGTTCGGAAGACACTCTTCCACGCAGCGATTGGATTAGAGCTTTCCGTATCAGCGAAGGGCTACGGCCGCATCGTCCGGACGGAAGAGCTCACGGACCCGTTTCCAGCGACGACGTGTCTTCGCTCATTCCGGAGCCTATTGGGATTCGGGAAGGGACGCCGATTAACGGCAATGGCGGGCCGCACCGAAAATTCAGCCGGGTGTTCGGCGGCTTGCAATCACCTTCCAGCGGCCTACCATGGATCCCGTAGCTCACCCTGCAGGAGTGCAGCCATGGACTTCACCGTGGTGCCCATCGTCAAGCCGGACGCTGCCAACTTCATCTTCGGCCAGTCGCATTTCATCAAGACGGTGGAAGACATCCACGAGGCGCTGGTCGGCGCGGTTCCGGGCATCCGCTTCGGGTTGGCCTTCTGCGAGGCCTCCGGGAAGCGGCTGGTGCGCTGGTCGGGTAATGACGAAGCCGCTCTCGCCCTCGCACGCGACAACGCCTTGGCCGTCGGCGCCGGCCACACCTTCCTGATCTTCCTGGGCGACGGGTTCTTTCCCGTCAACGTGTTGGCTGCGGTGCGAGCGGTGCCGGAGGTCTGCCACATCTATTGCGCGACGGCCAACCCGACACAGGTGATCGTCGCGCAAACGGAGCAGGGCCGCGGGGTGCTCGGCGTGGTGGATGGCGGCTCGCCTCTGGGTGTCGAAACCGACGCCGACATTGCGTGCCGGAAGGACCTGCTGCGAAAGATCGGCTACAAGCTGTAGCGGCTGGATGAAGCAGACAAGCTGCATCGCTGCAGCTGCAGCTGACGCTGCCGCGACGCGACGAAGCGCGAGCCAGGATCGCGGCCCAACCGAGTCAGAACGTCTCCTCGAACAAGCCGAGGGGATGGTGGAGCGAAAACTGGGGACGTCTCGAAAATGACCAATCGGCTGGAGTCGCAAACGCCTTGGGTTGTCGGTGGGCCGGCGCTCCTCCTTGCCGCCGCCGTCACATGCGCCTGCGCGCTCCACATTGCCCAGGCTCAGGCCTGCGGTACCGAGCGCTGGCCGGTGAAGGTCGGGACGGATCAGGACGCCGGGTCCGTCGATATCATTCCCAGGCTCGCCTCGGTTCAGATTCTGTCCGCTGTTCCGCCACCGGCACACCCAAAGCTGCGCAACAGCACCCGCTATCCGCTTGAGCTCAAGACCTACACAATCACGGGCACGGTCCAACTCGTCCGGCTCGAAGCGGATGACGATTACCACGTCGTGATCAGCGACGGTCACAGCGCCATGATTGTCGCGTTTCCGCTGCCTGCTTGCGCGGCCGGCTCGCCATTCCAGCCGCTGATTGCCGCAGTTCGGGCCAGAATCGAAGCCAAGATGGGCGGCGCCCTGACTGCGGAAGGGCAATCCCTCTCGCCCAACTGGACGGCCACCGTGACCGGCATCGGCTTCTTCGACGACCTGCATGGGCAGGCGGGCGTGGCGCGGAACGGCGTCGAACTCCATCCGGTGCTCGACGTGAGTTTCCGCTGAGCAGAGGACGCCGACACGACGCCCATCTTTACGGCGTCATCCGATCAATGCGCTATCGATTGATCACGGACTACGGCGAAGCATGGCGGATGGGGTGGGATTCGAACCCACGGTGAGCTTGCACCCACGGCGGTTTTCAAGACCGCTGCCTTAAACCACTCGGCCACCCATCCAACTATTTGGAATTAAATAACTCATTCCATGTCGGTGATTGTCGTATCAGGGCATTGCTACCGACTGCCCCGATCGCTGCCCGGGCGCGCCGTTATAGCAGACCCGAGGCCGGCATCAAGCCGTGTCTCAGTGCCCGCCCGCAGGCATCGGCCACAGGGCTGAGAGATCCATCGTCTCTGCCTTTCTCGGAACGACGACCCGGCCGCCGCGCCGGCTGCCCCAAATTTGTCAGTGGCGCCTTGACGGAATCGCATTGCCGGCGGAGTTGCCTGGCCGCGCCGAAGGGCCACATCAAAGGCTGGTCGTGACCGCTTCTTCCGCACCCCGAGGCGGCCAATGAGACCGGACCCATAGTCTTGGTGAAAAACGATGTCGGCCGAATCGAGGACGCATCGCGTCCAAGGAAGGCATCTATGACCCGAACTTCGAGACTGGTCGCACAGGCGCTCATCATCGCGCTTGCGGTCGCTCAGCCCATCGACATCCTCAGCACCAATTCCGCCTTGGCGAGCGTGCCGGGCGCCTTCGAGGGCAATCCGGTCCAGGCGTTCCTGATGGCGACCTTGGGCGGCTTCTGGTGGCTGCCCAAGGCGGCGCTGGCCATGTTCTTCGTGTATCAGGCGATAACGCTCAGCCGGATGAGCAAATGGGGTTGGGCGTTGCTCGCGACCGGCGCCAAGACCTATGCGATCGTGATCGTGTGCAACTGGCTGCATTTGATTTAAGGCGCCGCGTCTCGGCGGATGGCCGATGGAAGGGCAGGGCTGGGCTTCATGCCCCGCGCGTCGAACCGCAGATAATCCGGTCACGAGCAAAGACTGTCCGACAAATCCGGAAGTGAATGTCAAGGTCGAATATGCCGTTCGGTGATATCTCGTTCGATGATGACAAGCTTCGCGCGCCGCGGATATCGTTCCTGACAGCGGCATAATGGTAAAAGCGCGAGCGATCCCTTGCCGCTCGCGCGAAGGGAACAGGGCATGGCCGAGGACGCGGCGGAAAGCACCTACGGCTTCGGAACCTACCGGCTGATGCCCCACCGTCGCCAATTGATGACGGACGAAGGCGTGGTGGCGATCCGCAGCCGAACCTTCGAGATCCTCCTGACCCTGGTCGCCCATGCCGATCGGACGGTTTCCAAGGACGAGATCGTGCGGGTCGTCTGGCCCGACACCTTCGTCGACGAAAACAATCTCAGGGTCCAGATCTCCACCCTGCGCAAGCTGCTCGGGCGCGACGTGATCGCAACCGTGCCGGGGCGCGGCTATCGGTTCGCACTGCCGGTGACGCTCGCGGGCGCCGCGTCCCCGCCGGACCGGCGGGCGGAACCGGAATCCGGACCGCCCTCGGCCGTGACCCTGGCGGGCGGCAACCTGCCCAAGCCCGCATCGCCGCTGATCGGGCGTGCCGAGGCGCTGGCCGAGGTGACGCAGCTTCTGGAGCACCATCGGCTCGTCACGATCACCGGCCCGAGCGGTATCGGCAAGACCCGCCTGGCGCTGGAGCTCGGCTGGGCGAGCTTGGAGCGTGACCCGAGAGAGGTACGGCTTGTCGACCTGGCGCCGGTCACCGAGCCGGGCCTGATCGCCGGCACGGTCGCGGCCGCCCTCGGCATCGAGCTGCGGGAGCGCGAGCCGTCGGCGGGCGCAATCGGTGAAGCGGTCCGGGACCGTCGCCTGCTGCTCGTGCTCGATAACTGCGAGCACCTGATCGGCGCCGCGGCGGCGCTCGTCGACAGATTGCTTGCCGGCGCGCCCGGGATCTCGATCCTCGCGACCAGCCAGGAAGCGCTGCGTCTGGCGGGCGAGCAGGTCCACCGGCTGGCCCCGCTGGCGCTGCCGCCGGCGACGGATGGCCCGGCCGGCGAAGAGACGGCACGTTTCGGCGCGGTCGAGCTGTTCGTGAGCCGCGTCCGGGCGATCGACCGGAGCTTCGCGCCGACCGGCGACAGGCTGGCCGTGACGGCGGAGATCTGCCGCTCGCTCGACGGCATTCCGCTCGCCCTCGAGATGGCTGCGGCCCGTATGCCTCTCTTCGGTCTGAACGGCATCCACCGCCGGCTCGACGAGCGGTTGCGCGTCCTGTCTCTCGGCCAGCGCACGGCAGCCACCCGCCACAGCACCCTGCGCGCCACCGTCGAATGGAGCCATGGGTTGCTCGACGAGCCGGAGCGTGTCGTGTTCCGGCGGCTCGGGATCTTCGCCGGCAGCTTCACGCTCGAAGCGGCTGCGGCGATCGCCTCCGGCGACGACCTCGGCGAATGGGAAGTGATCGAGAGTCTCGGCCGGCTCGTCGACAAGTCGATGGTCGCGACGGTGACCACCGAGCCGCCCCGTTACCGGCTGCTCGAGACGCTGCGGCTGCTGGCGCTGGAGAAGCTCGACGAGGAGGGCGAGCGACAGTGGCTCGCAGAACGTCATGCCCGTTATTTCGCAGCTCTCTTCGCCGAGGCCAACGAGGCGTGGGAGACCATGGCGGATGCCGACTGGCTCGCGGCCTTTGCGCCCGAGCTCGACAATGTGCGCGCGGCGCTTGACTGGGCGCTGGAGGATGAAGCGGGCGCTCAGGTCGCGGTCGCGCTCGCCGGCTCCTCGGCGCGCCTCTGGTGGGAACTGTCGCTCTATGCGGAGGGACGCTCCTACACCGCCCGGGCGGAGCGGCTGATCGACGAGACGCGGCCCAGCACGGCCACCGCCTGGCTGCTGGCCCAGATCGGCGGCCTATGGCAGCACGGCGACCAAGGCCGCTCGCTCGCCGCGTTCGAGCGGGCAGAGGCACTGTTCCGGCAATTGGGCGACGAGCTGGGCATGGCCAAGGCCCGGGCCGGGGTCGGCATCCTGAATGCGATGCGCGGCGAACCCGACAAGGCGATCCCGGCCCTGTTGGAGGCGCGCGCGATCCTGGGCCGGCGCGGCCACAAGCGGTCCCTGTCGAGGGTCATGAACAGTCTCGGAGTACTTGCGCTGTCCACCGGCGACATGGCGGCAGCGCGCGACCATTTCGAACAGGCGCTGGAACTCACGCGCAGCCAGCGCAATCCGATCCGCGAATCGATCGTGCTTCCCAATCTCGCGGAGGTCGAATTCAATCTCGGCGAGATCGGCCGCGCGATCGGCCGCGCGAAAGAGGCCGTGGCCCTGCTCCGCGCGGCGGGCAAGCGGTTCGATCTCGGTTGGGCACTCAGCAATCTCGCGAGCTATCTGCTCGTCCACGGCGCTCTCGACGAGGCCCAGGCCGCAGCGCGCGAGGCGCTCGAACTGGTGCGCCCCGAGGGCGGCCCCGTCATCCGGGTGTGCCTCGAGCAATGGGCGGCACTCGCAGCACTCCGCGGCCATCCGGCAGAGGGCGCGCGCCTCGCCGGCTTCGTCGATGCGGCCTATGAGGCGACCGGCCAGCCCCGCCAGCCGACCGAGCAGCAGATCCATCAGCGGCTCACGGCGGCGCTCAGGGACGCTCTCGCGCTGGATCGGATCGCCGCTCTCGGCGCCGAGGGCGCCGCCATGGCCGAGGAGAGGGCTGTCGCCATTGTGTACGACTGGCTCATTCCTGCGCTCGCTTGATGAGAATTGGGACCGCGCCCGTCGAACCGACGGGCGCGGGGCCTTCTGTCAGGAATTGGGCTTCTTCGCGTGGTTGATCGCCTCGTTGATGAAGGCAAGACCCTTGGGCTGACCCCAACCGGTCGCATTATCCCAGCCCACTGCCGCCGTCAGTGACGAGTCCGCGCCGAACCCGACATCGAGCCAACTGCCATCAGAGTTTAAGAGCGCCCCGACAAAGCCCATAGGTTGCGTTGTCGAGAGCCCGAGCAGGTCCGCGGGGCTTTCGCTCGCCGTTGCTCCGCCTTGAACATTGACCATTGCGGAGGTGTTGATCTTATTTGCCGCGATCGGCTGGATGTCCTGGATCGCGTTCGACGTCATCTTTGCGATGATCGGTGCCGCCTGGCCCAGCGACTGGCCGGCCGCCTGGTCGGCCAAGGCCCAGATAGCTGAGAAGAGCGGCGTCGCCAAGCTCGTGCCGCCCATCACGAGGAGTTGTGATTGGACCACAATGATCGCCCCCGTCTGCGGATCGGCGAGTGCCGACACGTCGGGAGTCTGTCGGCCAACGCCGGGAAGCTGCGTCTGGAAGCTCGGCTTCGGTAGGAAGACGCTCTCGCCGCCGCCACTGCCCTGTGCAAATTGGGGGTAGGTCTGCGGGTAGTTCACCCAACCGTCGGACCCCAGGTTGCCAATAGTGATGCCCCAGGCCGAGTCAACAGGGCCATGATCACTTGGTACACCAATGCTGGTACCACCGACCGCGGTTGCGTAAGGCGAATCCTCCGGGATGGCGGCCGCGCCGATGGGGTTGCCGACGCCATTGTCGCCGGAATCACCGCTCGCAACATTGACCGCGATGCCTTCCGCAGCGGCCTTCTTGATCACGCTGTTGAAATTTTTTGCGGTCGCCGAACCTGTACGTGCCTCCGCTTCGCCGTAACTGTTGGAAATCACGTTGCCCAACTTGTGCAGCGCCGCATAGCTGATCCCGTAGGCAAGTTCGTCATCGTCCTCGGTGGGCATGGCCAGGAGCACGATTTTGGCGTCGGGCGCCATCGCGTGGACCCATTCGACATCAAGCGACGTTTCAGTGGCCCAGCCATTAACGAGACCTGGGGAGGTATGCGCCCAGTTTGGCTGGCCATCGGGATAGAGGACCCGAAGGTTGGCGTTGGTCAGCGCAGGCAACCCCATCAGCTGCGAAAACGCGTTGACGTCCGCGCTGAGCGTCTGGGAGCCGTAGGCATCGACGATGACGATCGTCTGGCCTTTGCCGGTCCATCCCTTGGCATGGACCGCATCGAGCCCGTAGTGGGCCGCGAGCTGCGCGGCGGTATAGCCACACTGCGACTGGCTGGTGGCTCCGGCAGCGACGGGCAGATACTGCGGTCCCGTAAAAGTGGCGGTAACATTCTGCCCCGCGGCATCCTGCCCGCTCACCGTCGCGGCAGCCATTCCGCCGAAGCAATTCGTGGTAAAGCCGGCCAGCGGGTTGGTCGTGGTCGCAAGATCGATACCGGGCTTCGGGGCGCCGGTCGCGAAATCCAGCTGCCGCACGGCGAACGGTCGCATGCCGGCGGTGGAAAGGCCGGTCACGGCATCGACCAACTCGGGATTGGTCCCCTGATACTTCGGCTCGGTCAGGTTGGCAAAGACCGTACGACCGGCCAGGTTGCCCGCATGGATGGTGGTCCCGAATGCCGCCTGGATCTTGTCGGCGGAACCGGACACCTTGATTGCGGTGCCATCTTCCGAGACCCGCACGATCTTAAGGCCCAGAGCCCGCAGCGACGTTTGCATCTTCGCCACGTCTTCCCACCTCGGACCGAAGTTCGCCACCTGCTCGGGGCTCATCCAGACGTGATAGGAGGGCGATTTCGGATCGTAG
>DATGEK010000107.1:0-9510 GCA_035310205.1 Aliidongia sp. | reverse complement strand
CCGGTCCAGCCGGAACTCCACCTCCGGCCCAACAAGCTCGTCACTTACAAATACGTCGCCGCCGTCATGGCCGATGCCCAGCGCCTCGGCCTCACCAAACTCTCCCTCGTCGGCAACGAACAGTTCGTCGACGGTAACTGACGTCCGACGGTCGTCCCGGCGCAGGCTTGATGCGCCGGGACGATGCGGAACCCGTCGCGGGCTTGCCGGTTGTGCCTTCATCCGCCCCCGGTGAATGGCGACCCTCCGACGAATGTTGACGACCGCGCCCCTCGAGATCGACCGAACGGTCGGCAGCCACCGCCCCCATCTCCTGCTTGCCGGCGTGAACTGCTGGCGACGAAGCCGCGCCGCCCGCGCGGCGCTGCTGACGAACGCCGACTACTTCCGCTGGCTTGCGGACAGTCTGAAGCAGGCGCGGCATCGGATCCTGCTGGTCGGCTGGGATCTCGACGCGGCCCTGGTGCTCGACCCGCGCAGCGCGGGGCCGGAAGCCCTGCCGCTCGCGGAATTCCTGCAGACGCTGCTCGAGCGCAATCCGGCGCTGGAAATCCGTTTCCTGCTGTGGGACCGCACGACCTTCTACGGCGGCAACCGGCTGTCGGCCGCGGCCCTGGCCGAGCTTGGGGCGCGGCATGCCCGATTCCGGTACCATTACCTCCCGGCGCCGCTCGCCTGCTCCCATCACGCCAAGCTGGTGGTGATCGACGATACCCTCGCGTTCGTCGGCGGGATCGACCTGGCCGGCGACCGATGGGACCGGACCGATCATCCGCCGTCCCATCCGGCCCGTGTCACGCCCGCGGGCGATGCCTACGGACCGATCCATGATCTCCAGATGCTGGTGGCCGGACCGGCGGCGGCGGATCTGGCCGACTATGCCGCGTCGCGCTGGGCCGGGGCGACCGGCGAGCCGGCGCCGGGCCTGGGGCCGGACCGGGCCGGCTGGCCCGACGGTCTCGCCCCCGACTTCACCGACATGCCGACCGGCATCGCCCGCACCGAGCCGGCGGCCGCCGGGGGTGCCATCCGCGAGGTCGAGGCGCTCAACCACGACGCGCTCGCCGCCGCCCGCCAATGCATCTATCTGGAGGCGCAATACCTGACGGCCGCGACGATCGGCGACAGCCTGGTCCGGCAACTGCAGCGGGCCGACGGGCCGGAGATCGTCATCATCGTCACCCGCACATCCCATGGCTTCGTCGAGCAGTTCGCCATGGGCAACAACCGCGACCGCCTGCTGCGCCGCCTGGTGGCGGCCGATCGATGGGGCCGGCTCAGGGTCTATTACCCGACCGTGCCCGACGGCGAGAGCCGGGGCGAGGTGAAGATCCACGCCAAGCTGGCGGTGATCGACGACCGCCTGCTCCGCATCGGTTCGTCGAACCTCAACAACCGCTCCATGGCGGTCGATACCGAATGCGACCTCGCGTTCGAGGCGACCGGTCCAAGGCACCGCGACGCAATCCGCGCGCTGCGTCATCGCCTGGTTGCCGAGCAGCTGCATCGGCCGGTCGAGGCCGTTGCGGCGGCATTCCGCCGGACCCGATCGCTCATCGCCGTGATCGACGGGCTGAACGGGGCAGGGCACCTCCAGCCGTTGCTGGTCTCGCCCGCCGACGGCTCGAGCGCGCCGATGACCGGTACCGCCCTGCTCGATCCGAGCGAGCCGCTGACGCTCGGCCGCCTATGGTGTGAGCTTGGCCTTGGTGGGGCGGACGCGGAGCTTGAGCTCCGTCGCGGCGAGCACCAGGCAGCCGATGGCGAGCGGGATTAGGTAATAGATGATCCGGAACGCGATCAGCGGCCCGATCAGGTCGATGCCGGGCAGCAGCGTCGCGATTACCGCCTCGAGCACGCCCAGGCCGCCGGGGACGTGGGTGATCAGCGCTGCGAGGTTGCCCAGCACGAAGGCCGCGGCCACGCTCTGGAAGTCGATCGGTGCCACCGCCGACAGGACGAAATAGAGCGCGCCGGCGACCAGGATATAGTTCAAGAGCCCGAGGCCGATCTGCGCCACGGCAATCCCGGGCGTCGGCAGCCGGAACGACCATTTGTGGATCGTGAACGGGCGGCGGAGCGTCACCGCCAGGATCCCGTAGGCGACCGGCAGCACCAGGCATGCGGCACCGATCGACCCGGTCATGGCCGGCGGCAGATGCAGCAGCTTCGCGGTCAGCACCGGCTGGATCACCATCGCCAGGCCGCCGAGCGAGACCTCGCCCAATGTCACGGTCACGGCCGAGAGCAGGACGACCAGGCCGATCTGGCGGAGATCGAGGCCCGCCTCGGTATAGTAGCGATAGCGGATGGCGCCGCTGCTCAGCGGTGCGAAGCCGACCGTGTGGCCGATCGACAGGCTGAGGAAGCAGGCGAGCGCCACGCGGCGATAAGGCACGCGGCCGCCGGCATAGGCGACGCCCAGCCAGTCGAAGCCGGTCAGGGTCGCGTAGCTGGCGGCGGTGCACAGCACCGCTCCGGCGAACTGCCAGGGCCGGATCCGGGCCAGCGACGCCTCGATCTGCGCCCAGGTGAACTGGTTCAGGACGTGGACGACAATGCCGATCGCCACCAGCGCCAACGCCAGGGTGATAAGCGAGCTCAGCCGTTGCCACCGCGTCCGCGTCATCGGCGGCCCCAGCGCAATGTCGCGCGCACCGGCACGTGATCGGACGCGACCCGCGCGAGCGGCGAGCGATGGGCCCTGATCCCGTCGATCCGGGCAGCCCCGGTCGCAAGGATCCGATCGAGCGCGAACAGGGGGCGGCCGGCCGGAAAGGTCGGCGGGGCAGGTGCGGCGTGGAACGGCTGGCACAGGGTCTGGAGGTTGCGCGAGCCCTGGCGCCATTCGTTGAAGTCGCCGAGCAGCACGATCGCGCCATCGCCCAGGGGCTGCGCCGCCAGGATCGCCAGCAGCCTGTCGATCTGCCGGCGCCGTTCGATCCGGCCCAGGCCCAGGTGGGTGCCGATGATCCGCAGCGACCGGCCCTCGCCGGGGTGAAGATCGATGTCGATGGCGCCGCGTGGCTCGCGGCGGTCGATGCTCAAATCATGCAGCCGTACCGCCTCGGCCGGCCAACGGGACAGGAGCGCGTTGCCGTAGTTTCGCCGCTGGGTGCGCAGGCTGATGCCCGGCGTGCAGAAAAGGCCGAGATTTTCAGCAAGATAGGCCCATTGGTCGAGCGCGCCGAACCGGTGCTGGGCCTCGACCTCCTGCAAGGCGACCACGTCGGCGTCCAACTCGCGGACGACTTCGGCGATGCGGTCGGGTGCCATCACGCCGTCCCGGCCGACGCAGCTGTGGATGTTGTAGCTGGCGACGGTCGTCATCGCTTACCAGCGCCGACGGTGTGCGCCGGCTGGCGTGGTTCTGCCATCTGCGTGTTCCTCCCTCGGGTAGCGGGGTACAACACGGCAGCAGGCGTTCCGATCCGGCCTTACAGCGGCGGTGGCGCGTGCGTCGCCCATTTGAGCGCGATGACGCCCGGCGCGCGCGCCAGATCCTCGAGGCAGTCGGGGGATTTCGGCTCGTTCATCCGCCCGCGCCAGCGCAGCTCATAGACCAGGCGCCGGCAGCCGTCCTGGCTCAATTCCAGGGCCTGGAGCGTCGAGCGGAAGCCCGCCTGTGCCAGATGGCCGGCGATCAGCGCCGGGGCCGGTCAGTCGGGAAAGGCCTGCTCGGCTTCCCGCTGCAGGCGCGCCTCGTGACGGCGCAGCAGGAAGATGATCGTGCCGACCGCGAGTGCCGCAAGGATGCCCAGGCCAATCGCCAGCGGGCCTTCGAGCCGGCGAACCTCATAGCCGAGGACATAGGCGCCGAAGCCGTAGAGCGACGCCCAGGAGAGCCCGCCGAGCGCGTTGGCGATGAGGAAATGCCGCCAATCCATCTGGTTGGCGCCGGCGAGCAGGGCGGCAAAGGTGCGCAGCACCGCGATGAACCGGCCGAAGAACACCACCTTGCTGCCGTGGCACTTGAACAGATAGCGGCCGAGCTTGATGCGGGCCTCGGTCAGCCCGATCTTGCGGCCGTAGCGGCGGATCAGGCGAAAGCCGACGCCGCGGCCGATCAGATAGCCGATATTGTCGCCCAGGATCGCGCCTGCCGCAGCCGAGGCGACCAGCGGCACGATGCCGAATTCATGGGTCGTGGCGGCATAGAGCGCGCCGGCGATCACGGCGCTCTCCCCCGGTGCCGGAATGCCCATGCTTTCGATCATGGTGATGCCGCCGATCGCGAATAGACCGTGCTCACGGATCAGCGGCATCACATACTCGTGGATCAGGCTGCTCACGCCCCTGGCCTCGTCGTGCTGTCGCGTGAAGCCTGCGGCATGGGGTGGCACCTCTTCGGATTGTTCCCGCCCCCAATCCGGGACGGCGGACGAGGGTTCCGCCCGAGCCCGAAGGATCTCGTGGCGACGCGATGTTCGTTTTCGCGCTTGCGGGTTCCTTTTATTTGCCTATAGCGTCCAAAGCGAAGACGACGGACGCGCGATTCAACGTGCAAGGGTGGGACCCCATGGGAGACACCGCACCTTTGGATTTCGACCTCGCCATTATCGGTGGCGGCATCAACGGGTGCGGGATCGCGCGGGATGCGGTGGGACGCGGTTTGCGCGTGTTCCTGTGCGAAGAGCGCGACCTCGGCTCGGGCACGTCGAGCGCGTCGACCAAGCTGATCCATGGCGGCCTGCGCTATCTGGAACATCGCGAGTTTCGCCTGGTGCGCGAATCGCTGATGGAACGCGAGGTGCTGTGGGCCATCGCGCCCCATATCATCTGGCCCTTGCGCTTCGTGCTGCCGCATCACAAGGACCTGCGGCCGGCCTGGCTGCTGCGCCTGGGCCTGTTCCTTTACGATCATCTGGGCGGCCGCAAGCGCCTGCCGCCGACGCGCAGCGTGCGCCTGCGCTCGGATCCGGCGGGGGCGCCGCTCAAGCCGAGCTTCACGCGGGGCTTCGAATATTCCGACTGCTGGGTCGAGGATGCCCGGCTGGTCGTGCTGAATGCCCGCGACGCCGCGGCCAGGGGCGCCCGGATCGCGACCCGGACCCGCTGCGTCGCGGCCGAGCGGGTGGGGGCGGGCTGGCAGCTCGATCTGCATGATGAGGTCGCGGACACGCGCTTCACCGTCCGCGCCCGGGCGCTGGTCAATGCCGCCGGCCCCTGGGTCGCCAGCGTCGCCGGTTCCGTGATCCGCGGCAATGTTCCGGCCGGGGTCCGCCTGGTCCAGGGCAGCCATATCGTCGTGCCGCGGCTCTACGACCATTCGTCCTGCTACATCTTCCAGAACGCCGACGGCCGCATCTTCTTCCTGATCCCCTACGAGCGGGATTTCACGCTGATCGGCACGACCGACCTGGAATTCAAGGGCGACGCCAGGGATGCCCGGGCCAGCCCGGCGGAGATCGAGTATCTGTGCGCCGGCGCCAGCGAATATCTGAGCCGGCCGGTCACGCCGGATATGGTCGTCTGGACCTACTCCGGCGTCCGTCCGCTCTATGACGACGGCTCCTCTTCGCCGCAGGAACTGACCCGCGACTATGTGCTGAAGCTGGACGGCGGCGGCGACAAGGCGCCGCTGCTGTCGATCTTCGGCGGCAAGATCACGACCTACCGGCGCCTGGCCGAAGCGGCACTCGAGCTGCTGCTGCCGCATGTCCCGGTCCCGACGTCGGGCCGCGCCGCCGGCTGGACCGGGCGGGAACGTTTGCCCGGGGGCGATTTCGCGGTCGATGGCTTCGAGGCCTTGCTCGGCGAGGCCGCCGCCCGCTACCCGTTCGTGCCGCCCGCGAGCCTGCGACGCCTGCTGCGCGCCTATGGCAGCGACGTCCATACCTTGCTCGACGGGGCCGCAAGTGCCGCCGACCTCGGCGTCGTGCTGGGCGCGGACCTGACCGAGGCGGAACTCCGCTACCTCGTCCGGCACGAATGGGTGCGCCGCGCCGATGACGTGCTCTGGCGCCGCACCAAGCTCGGATTGCGCATGACGCCGGCCGAGGTGGTTGCCGTCGAGGAAGCCATCGCCCGGATCCTGGCGGAGTCCAGGGTAACCGCCTGAGGCCGGGGCAGGTCGCAATCCGCAAGGGCCGAAGCCGGGGCCCGCTCGGGCCCCGGCGCACTGCATGAGCACGGACGCCATCGGCTAATCGTTGGCGCATCCGGCCGATCTTCCTACATCTTCCGGGGCCGGCAGGGACGTGCCGGCAGGCAACGGGACGGCGGCCCCAGGAGGATGGCTTGACGCAGACCCCTCGCATGGTCCTGCTTTGCGGCGTGGGCCTTCTGGCCGTCGCCGGCTTCTTGCTGATCGCCGGCCCGGGGTGGGCGGCGCCCGCCTCGGCCCCGATGCAGCGGATGCTGATCAGCGCCGGCTGCTACCGGATCGCCGGGCACGCCACCGGCGCCGTCGCCGCCTACTGCCTCGACCAGACCGGGGCGACGCCGCGCCAGGGAACGGTCCTGGACGAGACCCCGGCGCTGGGCGAGGCGACGGTGTCGGTCGGCGACAAGACCATGTCCCTCAAGGCGGCGCTCGCCCGTCGCCTGCTGCGCATCGAAGGCACTGACGCGCCGGATCAACTGACCCTGGTCAATACCAGCGACCAGACGCTTTCCCTCTGCGTCGGCCGGCCGGTCGTCATCATGGGCAATGGCGTCGCCTATAGCGCGGACCTGCGGCGGATCTACGACCGGATCGCCGACCTGATGCGGTTCGAGGCCCCAGGTGCTGACCACCCGGCAGACGAGGCCGATCCCCACGGCCAGTTGCAGCAGCGCCTCTGGGCATTGGTGAATGCGGCGGACGAAAAAGAACTCGCAAACGTCTGGCCGTTGGGGGGCGCGCCAGCGATCGACCGCGGAGACTGCGCCGCCAAGGCCGCGGCAACGGTCTTGTGCCGCTGAAGGGTGCTACGGCACCCCAAGCTCACAATGAGACGAACTAGCATATAATTGAGCGTTGTGCACATTAATAAACTTATGACGCGGCCTTAGATGACATTGCATTCGTTGCCCACTCTGGCAAAGGAGAGTCATCATGCCCCGCATCGCTGCTCCCATCCCCGAGATCCCGACACGTGCCACTGCCCAGGCCCACGCTCGAGCCAAGACGGCCGGTGCGTTCAGCAAGCAGGCGGTGGCACTCGCCCTGTCCGCGCTCTTGTTCGCAACGGTAGCGGCGTTGCCGGCACACGGCATGGAGAATTCGGCTGCCGCCCATGATGGGGCGCTTCCCTACCATGCCATCGTCGACGGCAAGCGCCTGCAGCCGCGGGCGAGCGATTTCGAGTGGCCCCATCGCCCCGACGTCAATTCCGCCGATGCCAAGGACGTCGAAGCACTCTTCCGTCGCCTGGTATCGGCTCCGCGGGTCGTCACGGTCGAGGGCTCGCGTTCAGGCGAATGAATACCCGCCGCCGTAGAAGCGAAGCTAACCTGTGCCGGCCCTGCGCGGACGGCAGAGCCAGATAGTGCGGCGGCACAATGGTCATTGCGACCTCATGCATACCGCTCACCCGCGAAGTCCGTCCTGCGGCCGGTATCGATCTGGATGTTCTATTTTTGTTCCATTTTCTTGACGCGGAAAAATCCACCGATAAATTGCCAACATCGCAGTCGAAGTCAGCGCGATAGGCCGCTGCCTTAACGCAAAACCGCCGGGTGAGATCCTCCCCGGCGGCATTTTTTCCGAACAGCGAGAGAGATGCCCAATGGAGATTGTTGCACTTCGCCGCAACCCATCGCCTGACTCTGCCCAGTTGCCGCGGACCCTTGTCGCCTTCGACGGCGGCGTATGGTTCTGGCCCGGGATCCCTCTCACGACCAAGCGAGGCGATCGGGTTTTACCGGCTCCGGCGGATAGCATTCAGTTCTGGATCAGCGCGCTCCATGGACGCGCAGCCCTGACCAAGCCGCTCGTTTCGGCCGTGGGACGAGCTGCACTCCTTTTGGAAAACGCTAATCAGACTGCCGCCCAGGCAATTCTCGATCGTGCCGGTCTCGATCGCGTAACTCCTGAGGGCATTGTGCTCATGCGCGCCGTAGCCCAACGGCTGGCCGTTGGCGTACCTGCCGTTCCCATCCTGGACCGGTACACGAACAAGGTTTCAGGCCAAGCCGCGTGGATGGCACCGCATTTCGATCGTTTCGGGCATACCGCTGCTAAGTTCGAAAAAATCGGCGGCATTTGGGATTCATCCAAACATCCTCGTTGGCCGGCGGGTGCTGACGCTAGCCAAGGAGGTCAATTTGCTCCCTCAAGTGCGCTGGGGCCTTCTCGATGGGGCCTCAATCAAAACCCGCTTGTATCACCAATCGACTACAGTGACGGATTTCACGATGTCGTTGTTCGGGCGTGGGTTGATACATTTCGTGCGGCGGGTATTCCAGTCGTTGAGAGGCCGGCATTGAGATTTATAGGCCCCGATGATTCTGTTATTGGGTATCCCGACCTTCTTATCCATGTCCCTGGTCATGGCGTGGAGGCAATTGAGGTAAAAACAGGAATGGATCCGCCGCTCACCTCCGCGCAGAGGTGGTATTATCCGGTTCTGCAAGTGGGTAATCATCTCTATTCGGACGATTTTAGGGTCGCTCAGCTCGGATTGGTTCCAGGAGAGCCCTTTCCGCCGATGATGGTCCACCGTATCTACACCCCGGGTCCTGGCAAACCCTATGTGCTCGATCCACTTCCGCCGCCGGTCTTTGTTCCTTAAAGTGACGTTTCGTCGATCCGCGTCTCCTCGGCGCGGATCGAAAAGAGGATGCTAGCGTGTCTGATCCCACCTCTCCCTACGGCCTGCCACCGCTGCATCTTAACAAGATCCCGGAACCTCCAAAGCGAGGCCGGATGCTTGATTTTAGAGCGATGACTCACGGCAGTCTGGTTTCGGATTCGGAGATGGCGCGGCGCCTGGGCGACACCTATCTTGAAATTCTGTACGGCGCCGAGGAGCGCGACCGGCAGCAACCGCTCGTCGCCGCCGAACAAGACGATTGCTGGCGAATTGAGGGCAATTGGAATCGTCATGGGGCGTTGGGCGAGCGGGGTTGGTTCTACGCCACCATCTGGAAGCACGACGGGCGGCTTGTCGATTTTGGAATTCACTTAAACATCGAATACAGCGCCGCTGACCGCGCGATGATCAACAAAGTGCTATCCGGCAGGTCCGGCGAATAGCGGTTACGCGACTCGTCTCGTAGGCGCGATCCATCGGTTCGTCGGCCGGCGGGTTGAGCGATCGTTTGGGGTTCGAGGCCGGGTGCCGACCCTAAGACCGGGGTCGATTGGATTGCTTCCATCGCCAGAACGCCGACGGCGCACTCCGGACGATCAGTGTGGCATCAATCATCGACTTAAAGAAAGCTTGGCTGGGGCGGGAGGGATCGAACCTCCGAATGGCGGAATCAAAATCCGCTGCCTTACCGCTTGGCTACGCCCCACCGGTGCCGTTCGGGGGGCGCACCATAGCGATATTGCCCCCGGGCTTCAACAGGCGAAAATGGCGG
>DATGEK010000106.1:0-38439 GCA_035310205.1 Aliidongia sp. | reverse complement strand
ATTGAGGTCTTCGATGAGGCCGAGCGCTGCTGGGAGGAGACGCCGGACCCCGATTGGATCGCGCACTACCAGCCCGAGCTCGACAATCTCCGCTCAGCGCTCGACTGGGCTCTGGCGGCGCCCGGCCGGCGGCAGATCGGGCTCGATCTGGCGGCATCGGGCTGCGTGCTTCTGCGCTGGCTGCCGCTGATTGCGGAGGGACGCACATACCTGGATCGCCTGATCCCGCTTCTCGATGCAGAAACCCCGACCGCTACCGCCGCCCGGCTGCTGAATCACGCTGCCGTCTTCTGTCTTTTGCTCAATGATCCAAAGGGATTGGCCTTAGCGGAACGGGCAGCGGCGCTTTGTCGTGAGCACGACGATCGGCCGGGCTCGGCAACCGCGCTGGCAACTGTCGCTCAATTTGAAATTGGGCAGGGACGACATGCCGAGGCGAAGGACCATCTTCTGGAAGCACAGCATCTCCTCGCCGGCAGCCCCCTGAAAAAGAGCCAACTCAGGCTCTCGGCTATGTTTGGGCTCGTCGCGAACTACATCAATGACGTCCCCAACGCCCGGCGCTACTACTTCGAGGCGTTGGAAGTGGCGAGAACGCTCAGATCCCGCACCGAAGCGGCAATCCTCACAAACCTCGGGAACGTAGAATATCTATCGGGAAATATCGACCAGGCCATAGAACTCATGCGGACGGCGCTCAAGCGCTCGAGCTCTCAGCCTGGATACAATCACGGCGGACATGCCTCTGCCACTCTTGGGGAATTTCTCATCGCAAAGGGGGAGTTCGCCGAGGCGAGAGCGCAGCTCGAGGTGGCGCTTTCGATCCTCATCGAGGCACGCAACTACCCCGCACTGGCATGCCTGCAGCCCTGGGCCGGGCTCGCGGGCCTGGAGGGCCGGCTCGCGGAGGCGGCACAGCTTATCGGCTTCGTCGATGCCGAGCGCGAACGCTGCGGGCAGCTTCTTTATCCCGGGGAGCGCCCCCTCTACGATCGGCTGATGAGGATCTTGGAAGCCGGCCTGCCGCCGACCGAGCTCGAAGCCTGGAAGGCCGAGGGCGCGGGGTGGAGCGAGGCAGAGGCCATCGCGTTCATCACCAACCGGCTTCTGCATGCGCAGGCTTCTGAAGATCCTGCAGAAACAACATGAGCCGAAGCCAGGCCGAGCGAGCCCCCTGATCACACGCGAGAACAAGCAAAAATTGCGCGACTATTGCCAGATGTCTTCCCGGAGTATTGGGGCGCAATTTATCTTGCAGAACTCCACTCAAAGTCAACCAGAAGTCACATCGCCCCACTCAAACGTAATTTGTCAAAGCCAAACAAATACAAACGAGCCTGCCGCGCCGGCGCGCGCGATGATGGGGGCATCAAAATTTTCTTGCGCACTTTGATATCCAGCGCCCGGCGATACAGCGGAAATATCACAACTAAAATATCAAGAAAATTTTGCTCCATGGCGCGCCTTTTGGCAATAACAAAAATTAAACCACCGACACTCTAAAATAATAGCAAGCGATATTTTCAATATAACAGGAATTATAATCGAATAATTAAAGATGATGTTCTATTGTTACGTTGAGTCGACGCATTTTCCATACCTATAGGGAGGTCACAAACACCCGCATGGCGTCGATCCGGTCCACGCGGTGCAATCTCGGCAGTGAGCTTTCGTGGACTGTAGGCGTGCGACCACGATCCGCGATGCTTGATGACCCCGAGCGAACCGATTTCTTTGGCGGGAGGGTTTCGATGCATTCGGTTTTCCCTTCGCAGCAAGTTGACGACGTCGAGATCATTCGCCGCGGAGCCGGGCCGCCACGCCCCTGGCCCACTTACAACCCCGAACCCCTCGCAGACCTCCCGGCGAGTTCGTGGCCTTGCGGGACCCTGGCGGCGTCAAGCGAACGCTACGATTTTGCAAGCTTCCAGCTCTACCCGAAGCAACGGACGTTGCTGCGAGGCAGCGAACCCGTCGCGATCGGCGGCCGGGCATTCGACCTGTTGCTCCTGCTCGTTTCCCAGGCTGGCCGCATCATCAGTGCCAGCGACCTGATAAGCTCCCTGTGGCCCAACCTCACTGTCGAAGAATCAAATCTGCGCGTGCAGATGGCTATGCTCAGAAAGATTCTATCCCAGTGCGACAAGGCGCGGCGGGCTGTCGAGACCATCTCGCTGCGCGGATACTGCTTCATCCTTCCCGTGCTCTATCATCCAGACGGCACCGGGCTTGAGATGCGCAAGCCATCGGCGCATACCACGCTACCGACGCTCCTCAACCCGATCCTCGGTCGAGAGGATGCGATTGAGATTATCCGCGCTGCCCTGGACAAATGGCGCCTCGTCACCGTGACCGGCCCAGGCGGCATCGGCAAGACCACCGCCGCGATCGAAACGGCAAATCGTTATGCGGCCACCTTCCAGGGTACGATCGTCTTCGTTGACCTATCGCATATCGTTGACGGTGCAGAAGCAACCCTGGCTATCGCCGAAGCCCTGGGCATCAAGGCTCAAGGGGACGCACTCGCGGCCCTGTGCGAATATCTAGTCACTCGCGACTTGCTGCTGATCCTCGATACATGCGAGCACATCGTCGAGTCCGTTGCGAAGCTCACCGAGGTTCTGCTGGCTCACTGCGCCATGCTCAGGCTGCTGGTAACGAGCCGAGAAGCGCTGCGGGCAGCCGGAGAATGGACCCATCGGCTCCCCTCGCTGACCTTTCCGGCGGAGGGCGAGGAGATCGACGAAGCGAATTTGGCGACCTTTTCGGCGATCACCCTGTTCGTCGACCGCGTCCGTTCGTCGATGCGCTTCGAAGTCGAGCACGACGACCTGCCCCTGCTCGCCGAGATATGCCGGCGCCTCGACGGTATCCCCCTCGCGCTCGAATTTGCGGCTGCGCGGGTTGCGGATCTCGGGCTTCGTACGATTGCCGCCCATCTCGACGACCGCTTCTCAATTCTCACTCGAGGCCGGCGCACCGCATTGCCCCGACACCGAACCTTGTCCGCCGCTCTCGACTGGAGCTACAGCCTGCTCTCCAATGAAGAGCAGTGCATGCTGCGTCATCTGGCGACCCTAGGTGGTACCTTCGGAGCAGAGCACGCTATCGCCGCCGCCGGAAACGCCGGGTGCCAGAGCCCCCGGGAGGCCTTGTCCGGCCTCTATGAGAAGTCACTTCTCACCGTCGACATGAGGCACGATACACCGATCTACTACCTGCTCGACACCACGAGAGCATATGTAGCGGGGGTGAGTGCCGATTGAGTGCCGACCCACGCGCCTTTGCGCCGCAATCTAACCCGCCAGGTCTGGGCGAGGAACTCCGCGTCGAGCTTAGCGCCGGGGGAAGCGGCCGGGTCGATCTAACGCGCTCGCAACGGACGCGCCAATCGCGTGCACAAGGAACGTAGAAGTCGCGGCAGTTGGCCCAACGAACGTGATGCTGCTGGGCCAACCAAAAACTCGGAAGACCGGACCGGGCCGATTGCAGAATGACGGCTTTCCGATGCCAGAGCTCACTATCCGGACACTAGTAATGAGGGTCGACCGCCCTGTCCGGAAACCCGTCCGACAATCAATTTGTCCGAAATGCCATCGTCAACGCAGGTTGGCGGACAGATCGCCTGCTGGCCGTCAAACGGCCATTTCCTGAACAGTGCACAGGCTAAAGGACGGTTTCCTGCCTACCGTGTCGTCATCCCATCACGCCAGGATCGCGAGGCCGATCGCGACGGTCGCCCCGACACCCGCGAACCAAGCGAGGGTGCGAACGACTGGAATGCCGGCGATATAGACGATCGCGTGGGTCAGACGCGCCAGGAGGAAGACAATGGCGGCGATCTGGGTTAGCGGCGTGGAGATATGAAGGGCCTGGGCCGTCAGCACGGCGATCGCGAAAGGCACCGCATTTTCCAGAAGGTTCTGGTGTGCCCGACTGGCACGTTGGGCCGCGCCGGTCGGCGACGGGATATTGTCGCGGTTGCCCTCCATGGCGGGCTGGCCAACCTGCCCGCCATGGAGGGTCGCCGACACGAAGGCGAGAGCGAGCAGCAGCAGCGCCGTCGCCAAGAGGATATAGAGTTCGATAATCATGATCGTCCTTTCCCGTAACGGAGCGGGTTTCAAGCGCATCCGTCACGCTGAGAATTTGCATCGGATGGGAAAACAAGTCGGTCGCGTCGGACACAGCGCGACGCGATCCTTAGTGGGCGTTGTGACAGCTACACGTCCGACCTCTTGGGAACTCGTGAAGCCCGGCCGTGACACGTTGGTGGGCCTTTCCGACACCTGGGCCATCGACGCGATCCGCAAAGTCGGCAACTTCGGTAACTACGGTGAGATCTACGCGCGCAACATCGGCCCTAAGACGCAGTTCAAGCTCGAGCGTGGGATCACCGAGCTCTGAACCAAGGGCGGCCTGCTCTGCGCGCCGCCCTTCCGCTGACCGCCGGACCAGCCTGCGAGGTCGTCGGGACCCGAGAGCCTCGTGCGTATCGGTTCGCGCTCCAGCTCGTGCTGGCGTTGCGGTGCGCGCACGGTCTCGCGTCGCGCTCGCGCGGCGAGGCGCAGGGCCCCCCAACGGGTGGGCTCGTGCGGCCGATGCTGACTAGTCCGCCGCTTGGGTATCCAAGAGGCCGAGCGCCTGCGCCACGCCGGCGCCATAGGCCGGGTCCGCTTTGGTGCAGTTCTGGACGTGGCGCTCCTTGATGTGGCGCGATACGCCGGTCATTGCTCGCGCTGTGTTGTCGAACATAGCCTGCTGCTGTACCGGCGACCTGTACGGTCGGATATGGCCCTTCACGTACCGCCCCCATGGTCCAAGGTCGAGAGGGGCGGCGGCGAGGTCGCTTCACTATCATCCCCTTGACAGCGGGGGGCGCGGCGGTTGCGGCGCCAGGCGTTCGGCGTCTCCCCGGTCAATCGACGGAAAATTCGGGAGAAATTAGCCTGATCATTGAACCCGGACGCGAGGGCGATCTCGGCCAAGGCATCGTCCGTCCTTAGCATCAGCTCCTTGGCCCGATCTACGCGGCATCTGATGATGTAGGCATGCGGCGTCAGGCCGAAGCTCTGCTGAAATGCTCTCGAGAAGTAGCTGGTGCTCAACCCGACGAGCGTCGCGAGCATCGGCACTGAGGTCCGCGCATCGATGTTCCACTCAATGTGCCGGGCGATCCGAGCTGTCTGCCAAGGCGCCAGACCGCAGGATTGTCGGGGCCCTGCGGCTTGGGATGGCTCCGTGCAAGCCCGGGCGGTCTGCTTCAGCAGCGACGACGCTTGCTCGATGCACCTCCTTGCCTCTCTCGTGTCCTGTTCCAGAACGGCCGCGGCGGCGTCGAGAAGCCCCAGGACCAGGACGGAACTCGTGTCGTTCGGCTCGGCAACCGGCATTGATAGCCGATTCCCGCTCACTTCCGACCGACGGGGCGTGACGATGGCAGGCATGGATGGCTGAGAGCCCTCGATAATGATCGACAGTTTGATCAATCGCAGTTGGTTGAGCACCGCATGGACGGGAAGCGGGCGGCGGCTCAGGAACGCTTCATTTGTCGCGCGATTCCGCTCGGCCGGACCCCGCTAGCGGTCGTGGTCCGGCCAAGGCTCCTGGGTTGGTTCGGCACGCCACGCGGACCTGCTGGCGTGCGCGGCGCGAAATCAGGTCGCGACGGCCGCCGGCTTATCGACCGGATGAACCGCCCGAAGCCCGATCTGAGCCCGGTTCCAGAGATTGATCGTGCCGATCAGCAGGGTGAGATGCGCTATCTCCGCCTCGCTGAACTGGCCGTTGAGCAATTCATAGTCCGCGTCGGGAGCGCCCGTCTCGGCGACCTTCGTGAGAGACTCTGTCCAGTTGAGCGCAGCACGCTCGCGATCGGTGAAAAGCGGCGACTCCCGCCACCCGGCGATTAGGTGGAGACGCATCGCGCTCTCGCCGCGCTGCAAGGCATCCTTGACGTGCATGTGGATGCAGAAGGCGCAGCCATTGATCTGCGATGCGCGCAGCCGCACCAGCTCGATCAGACCCGGGTCGAGCCCGCTCTTCTCGATGCCGGCCTCGACCGCCATCAGGGCCTTCACGACTTCAGGCGCCTTGTGGAAGATGTTCATGCGTGGGGTCATCTGTTTTCTCCTTTCGGAAAGACTCTGGTGATGTGGGGAAGCGATGGAGCGCACGCTACGGCCGTTCGCCGCCCAGGCTGCGACCATCGCTGATGGCCGACCGGCTAGAGGACGATACGATCGGCCTGTCCTCACGCTCGGGGCGCCCCTCGGCGGCACCCCGGAGACTGGCCGTCGAACGGCCTCAGCCGCGGATGAACGCCAGAAGGTCCTGGTTGATCGCGTCGGCATGGGTCGTCAGCATGCCGTGCGGGAAACCCGGATAGATCTTCAGCGTGCTGTTCTTGAGGAGCTTGGCCGAGAGCAGGGCGGCGTCCTTGTAGGGCACGATCTGGTCGTCGTCGCCATGCATGACGAGCGTCGGCACCTCGATGCGCTTCAGGTCCTCGGTGAAGTCGGTCTCCGAGAACGCCTTGATGCCGTCGTAATGGGCCTTCGCCCCGCCCATCATGCCCTGGCGCCACCAGTTCTGGATCACGCCTTCGAGCGGCTTGGCGCCCGGCCGATTGAAGCCGTAAAACGGGCCCGCCGGCAGGTCGCGATAGAACTGGGCCCGGTTGGCCGCGAGGCTGGCACGCAGCCCGTCGAAGACTTCGATGGGCAGGCCGTCGGGATTGCTCGGCGTCTTCACCATGATCGGCGGGACCGCTGACATCAGCACCGCCTTGGCGACCCGGCCCTTGCCATGCCGGGCGACATAGCGCGTCACCTCGCCGCCGCCGGTCGAGTGACCGATATGCACGGCGTTCCGCAGGTCCAGGTGCTCGACCACCGCGGCGGCATCGGCCGCATAGTGATCCATGTCGTGCCCGTGTGCGACCTGGCTGGAGCGGCCGTGGCCGCGGCGGTCGATGCCGATGACCCGATAGCCATGCTGGAGGAAGAACAGCATCTGCGTATCCCAGTCGTCGGAACTGAGCGGCCAGCCGTGATGGAAGACGATCGGCTGGCCCTGGCCCCAGTCCTTGTAGAAGATCTGGGTGCCGTCTTTCGTGGTGATGGTGCTCATGGTGTTCGTTCCTCTGCTTCGGTTCGAAATCGAAGGTGCTGCCCTTGCCGGCTCCAGGATGACCGTGGGGATCACAGCGGCCACAGCCACGGCGGCGCTGCCGACAAGGACCTCGCGGCGGGAAGTTCCGGCGGCGGTGTGGGGATCGATGTTCGTCATTGTGGCTCGAGCCGCTACGCCTGAAGCCGGCCGACGGTTTCGTCCGTCGTCCAAAGGCCGTTGGCCATGTAGCGGAAGTTGATCAGCGCAGAGAGATAGCCGTCGCCCTCGGGAAGCTTCGGCGCGGCGATCGCATCGCGCACGACCGCGACCTCGAAGCCGAGTTCGAGGAATTCACGGCAATGCGATTCCACGCACATGTTCGCCAGCATGCCGGCGAGGATGATCTGGTCGACACGCTGCTTGCGCAACTGGAGCGGCAAGTCGTTGGCCTGCGGGCCGTATAGCTTGTGCGGCGAGCAGATAATCGTCTTGCCGTCTTCGATGTACTTCTTGAAGTCGGGGAGAAAATCGGCGCCGGAATCTCGGAAGCCGTCCTGCGTGTAGGGCCCTTTCCGGTCAAAGATACCGAGCTTGTGCTGGAAGACCTCCAACGGCGCCTGGATCTTCCACGAATGGTCCCAGTGGTAATAATAATGCGGCGAGATCGCCACGACGATGCCGGCCGCCTTCGCGGCCTCGAAGAGGCGGCCGAGATTCGCAACGACGTTGTGCTCGGTCACGCTTTCGCCCACGACCGGCCAAGCCAGCCCCTTCGGGCTCATGAAATCGATCTGTGGGTCGATCACCACCAAGGCTGCCCTCGATCGGTCGAGCTTCATATTGCCCTTTTCGAGGGCCGGATTAGGCGGATCCGCATAGGGATTTGCCGCCGCTGGAGCGGCGGCCGCGGCACCGCCAGCGGCCGTAAGCGCGGTCGCCGCGGTAATGCCAGCGACGGCGCTCAGAAAGGACCGGCGCGGCGGCTTGCAGCAGTGATCGTCATGCATTCTCAGGAGACCTTTTTCCTTTGGCGCGGCGGTCGCCGCTGATCAATACGTCCGACGAGAAAGCCCAACGGTGCAGAACGGGCTCTCTTTCCAATCACGGTTGATTATTTCCGCAAGCAGGCCCAGCCGGGCCGTGTTGGCTCGCAAGGCGACGGCGTATCGTCTCCGCAATGGCGCGAACCTCGTGCGCCTCCACCCCGTCGCGGCGCATGAGCAGACGGACGATCGGCTCGTCCAACAGCTCGTCCAAACTCACCTCGCTATTCATGGCCCAGCCGCTCCGCCTGTCGCGTGAACCAGCTGTGGCGGACGACCAGCGACTGGCCGGTCAGTGCGTTGCTGCCGAAGCCGGCGAAGAACAGCGCAGCCTGCGCCACGTCGTCGGCGGTCGTGAATTCGCTGTCGAAGGTTTGCTTGCAACCACCACGATCTCAAGGGCTTCCTGCGAAACACCGTTCAGATCGCGCAGGCGGGCGGCCGAGAGGGCCGCATACATGCCGGCAAAGCCGGCGCCGACGATGACAAGTCGCTGTTGCATGACTGTGGTCTCCGTTGCATGGGATCGAGATGCCGGCGCGCGGGAGCTGCCGGAGGTTCGCCGTCGCCCTCGGGCGAGCTGGCCGCCGCACTCAGGCCTTGGTCGCGGTTGCGCAGAGCCAGTCTTCGAAGCGCGTGGGTCCGAGGAGCGCGTGATCGCCGGGCGTCAGCGATTTGTCGTTCAACTCGACGCCGAACAGGCGGGCGTGAATGTCGGCGATCACCGGGCGATCGTCATCGTTGGCAGCCAGTATCTGTCGAGCGAGCGCGTCGAGCGGGAACAGCTCAGGCCCGGCCAACTCGATCGTGCCGTTCGCCGGCGCGCCGAGCACAATGTCGATCAGGACGGCCACGACATCGGCCGCCGCGATCGGCTGTACCAGGGCAGGCGACAGGCGGATCGCTTCACCATCCGCGCCCGATTGGACGATGCCATTGACGAACTCGAAGAACTGCGTCGATCGGAGAATCGTGTAGGGCATCCCGGAGGCCCTGATGAGGTTCTCCTGAGCCGTTTTCGCTTGGAAATAGCCGCTCTCCCGAAGGCGTTGAGCGCCGACGACCGACAGGGCGACATGATGGCTGACGCCAGCCGCGATTTCGGCGGCAAGCAGGTTTCGGCTAGAGGTCTCGAGGAAGTCCAGAACCGCCTTGTCTTCGAGCGACGGGGCATCCGCCACGTCGATGACAACCCGAGCGTCCGAAAACGTTGCGGCCAACCCCTGCCGCGTGATGGCGTCGACGCTCAAACTAGACGATGCCGCGACGACGTCGTGGCCCCTTTTGCGAAGCCTGTTCACAAACTTTGTTCCGATGAGGCCACTGCCTCCAATCACCACGATCTTCGGACCGGACTGACGCGTGAGCATAGGAACCTCCGTTTGGCCCCGGCCGCAGCCGTTGCGGTCGCAGCGAACGGAAACTGCCCTAAGCCTGGTCGGAAGACTTTGCGGCGACGTCCAATCGCCGTTGCGTTTCGCTTGGTTATTTGTCCAGAGGAAGTCGCCAACTCGTTGATGTCACGCCCACGAGGGGCCGCACGTTATCGTGGACAATTTCGGTCCGCGTTTTTTCGGATTGACTCATAAACACAGACGGAATATATCCGCGTTGTGGCGCATATCACCACCAGCGTCGAGTACGCGATCCACGGTCTGCTCTGGCTTGTCGGCAATGGCGACAAGCCGCTGAGCAGCCGCGACATCGCGGACCTGCAGGTCATATCGCCCAGCTTTCTCGCCAAGATCTTTCCCAAGCTCGAGAAGGCGGGAATCGTCGCCGCGAGCGAGGGCGTGCGCGGCGGCTATCGGCTCGCGCGCCCGGCCGACCAGATTACCTTCCTCGACATCGTCGATGCGATCGAAGGCGAAAAGCCCTTGTTCGATTGCCAGAGGGTGCGCGGCCGCTGCGCCGTATTCGGCGACAGCGCGCCGGATTGGGCCCTGGCGGGAACCTGCGCCGTTCACGCGGTCATGCTGCAGGCCGAGGAGGCGATGCGCCAGGCGCTGGCGGCACAGACGCTGGGCGACGTGGCTGCTCGGTTCGGCAGCACGGCGCCCAGGCAGTTCCTTGCCGATGTCCAGGACTGGATCGAGGAGCGCGTCGGCGGTCGCACCGCGCGGGTCGGCAAGCGATCGCACAGCGCACCGTCGTAAGCGTCGCGGGCCTTGTCCGCCTCGACGACGAACTTTCTGGTTTCTTTCTCAGCCTCCTGCCGGACGCGCCGAGAAAGCCCTGCCCGCCTCGTCTTGTGGCGCCGCGGGACGATGGCCCGCGTCCGGCAACTGCGCTCGAACTCGTCTGAGAAGTGCAGTCATCGCCAATGGATGGTAAGTAATGCCTCTCGTTTTTGGAAACTGCGCGCTCTGCCTGCATCGGCGGGAGCTGATCCGGGACGCCCAGGTGATTCCGACGGCCCCGCAAGTCTTCGATCTGCTGGTCTATCTTTTGCGGAATCGCGAGCGCGTCGTCACCAAGGATGACCTGCTTCATACGGTGTGGGGCGGTCGGATCGTCTCAGATTCGACCATGACCAGTCATATTAATGCGGTCCGCAAGGCGATCGGAGACAACGGCACGGAACAGCGCCTCATCAAAACCGTGGCGCGCAAGGGACTCCGCTTCGTCGGCGATGTCGTCGAAGTGCCGCTGTCGGACGAATTCGACTTTTCGAAGGTCGAGCCGGCCAGATCGAACGAAGTCCTGTCGCATGCCCTGAGTTCTCCCGACGGACCCTCCATTGCCGCCTTACCGTTCCGAAACCTGAGCGGCGACCCCGAACAGGACTATTTCGCCGACGGCGTGGTGGAGGACATCACCGCGGCCTTGTCGCGAATCCGCTGGCTGTCCGTCAGCAATTGCAGCTTCACCTACAAGGACCGGGCGGTGGACGCGAGGCAGGTCGGGCGCGAGTTGGGCGTGCGTTATGTGCTGGAAGGCAGCGTGCGCAAAGCAGAGAACCGGGTGCGCATCACGGGGCAGCTCATCGATGTGACGACCGGCTCGCATCTCTGGGCCGACCGTTTCGAAGGCGCTCTCGGCGACATTTTCGAACTGCAGGATCAGATGACGACGAGCGTCGTTGGCGCGATCGCGCCGCAACTGGAACGAGCGGAGATCGCGCGCGCGCGGCGCAAGCCGACCGAAAGCCTCGACGCCCACGACTACTATCTGTGCGGAATGGCCAATTTACATAAGGGAACCAGGGAAGCCATCGACGAGGCGCTGCCGCTGTTCCACAGGGCAATCCAGTTCGATCCGGATTTCGCCTCGGCTTACGCGATGGCGGCATGGTGTCATTTCTGGCGCAAGGTCAACGGCTGGATGACCGATCGCACCGCGGAGATCGCGGAGGGCGCTCGATTGGCCCGCCGGGCCGTGGAACTGGGTAGAGACGATGCGGTCGCCCTCGCTCGAAGCGGCCATGCGCTGGCCCATCTCGCCGGCGATCTCGATGGCGGCATCGCGCTCTTGGAACGGGCGCTGATGCTGAACCCGAACCTGGCGCCGGCCTGGTTTCTCAGCGGCTACCTCAGAACCTTGCGCGGCGAACCGGACGTAGCGATCGAGCATTTCGCGCGCACCATGCGCTTGAGCCCTCTCGACCCGGAACTCTGTCGAATGCAGGGCGGAATGGCGGCAGCGCACATGTTCGCCGGGCGCTTCGACACCGCGTCGTCGTGGGCCGAGAAAGCATTCAGGGATTGGCCGGACAGCTTGGTGCTGGTCGGCGTCATCGCGGCAAGCCATGCGCTTGCCGGCCGAACCGACGAAGCGCGGCGGGCGATGGACCATTTTCGCCAGCTCGATCCGATGTTGCGCATCTCCAATCTCGCGGATTGGCTCCCGATCCGCCGACCGGAAGATCTGGCTACGCTGGAGGACGGCCTGCGAAAGGCGGGCCTACCGGAATGATTCCGGAAGGCCGCTGACCAGACATTCGAGACTTCGATCGAGCTCCGCCAAGGAACGAAAAGGTCATCAAACAAATGACCGATTTGGAGCGGACCGTCGGTATCTGCTGATCGGCCGCGATGGGCGCCCTGCCGCCCGGCTGCTCTTCGGCGTGAGCAGGCCAGAAGCGCAAGGGCCGGTTTCCGGCATAAACGACGACCTAGCAGACGTTAAACAATTGCTTGGCGGGTGCACCACATCCTGAGAGCGACACACTGTTCGCTGAACCGCACCTTCTTCACCGGAAACACTCGCCCGGCCAGGACGGCCAAATTAGAATTTTCCAACCTCAGACGGTCCGACCTTCGGGAGGCATGCCAAGGCCACCCGCCTGCTCGGCCAACAGCCGGTCGGTCTTGCGCGCCACTTCCGACAGCAGCCCGTCGAGAAACGCGCCGCCCGTCTCCCGCAATTCGCGGCGCCCCGAACACCGGCCCTAAGCGCACTTCGGCGCCTGCAGCCCCCCGCCCGCTACGCCACAGACATCGATCCCCTTCCGGACGGCTCCGGGACGCGGCTCCAAGATGCCCGCCGAATACCCCTACAAAACCAACCTCCGAATTCGACAACAAAGAATACATTCGATGCAATTAATTATAATTAAGACAATTAATACCTATTAATCTTGCATGAAAAATTGGCGTCAGACTACCGTGATGGATGAGTGCGTTGATCTGACGAACTCTCCTGCAGTCTACTTGCAGGGGTGGTCACCAAAAGATACTGCCGCTTGGCTCGATCGACGAACATTCCGCCAGATCTGTACTCGTATCGATATGTTCGTCGAAATATTTTACGGGGATCAGTGAGAATGAAAATAAATTCGCGACTGAAACCACTTCTGGCGCGGCACAAAAGGACGAGCGCCTACTCGCTTGTCGCCGCTCTTCTCATGAGCACTGCCCTGCCGGCCGCAGCCGCGCAGGACAGCGCCGCCGCTCATGCCGCCAAGTCGATGCAGGACCTCGGCGCCGTCGACGCCGCCATGCCGATGACGGCCACGGTTTGGCTCAAGGGCCATAACCAGGCGGCGTTCGATGCGGCGGTTGCCGACCTCTATGACCCCAAATCGCCGCTCTACCACGAATGGATGAGCCCCGAGCAAGTCACGAGCTTCGGCCCGACGGCGGCCGATGTCGCGAAGCTGACAGCGTCGCTGCGCGCGCAGGGCCTGAAGATCGAGCATGTCTCCGAAGATGGCACGGCGATCAAGGTGTCCGGCACCGCCGCTAAGATCCAGGCGGCGTTTGGGACGACCATTCATCGCGGCATTTTGGCCAGCCGCACGGTCTTCACCAACGTCACGGCGCCGCAGTATCGCGGGGCCAATCCCGAGCTGGTCGACTCCGTGACCGGACTGTCCAGCATCGGCATGAGGCCGTTTGCGGTGCGCCAGCCGGATTTTTCGACCGGCGCGCCGAAGCCCGGCATCAAGCTCGCGGATACGACCAATCCGCTGGCGGCCTTCACCACCAATTGCTTTGGTCCGACGGCGGCCACGACGCTGAGCGGGACGACGTATCAGGGGGCAGCGGTCACCGCCACCTATACGGGGCCGCAATATGTGGCGACTGGCCTCGGCAGTCAGCTTACCTGCGGCTATACTCCCGCGCAGGTCGCGGCGCACTACGGACTCGATGCGGTCTACGCCAAGGGATGGACCGGCAAGGGCCAGACGATCGTCATTATCGATGCCTATGGCTCCCAGACGATTGCCGCCGACGCGAACGCGTTTTCGAAGATCATGGGGTTGCCTCAACTCACCGGCGCCAACTTCCAGGTGCTCTATCCGGACGGCGTGCCGAACTATGCAGGCACCGATCCGGATCTGCTTTCAGGCTGGGCCACGGAAACGGCGCTTGACGTGGAATGGGCCCATGCCATGGCGCCCGATGCCAAGATCGTGCTGCTGTCCATGCTCAACGAGGGAGACGACGAACTGGCCAACGGCGTCACCTATGCGACGCATCACAAGTTGGGCGATGTGATCTCCAACAGCTACGGCGAACCGGAGTCGCTCGATGTGGGCGGCGCCGGCCCCGCCGTCGCGCGGCATTGGAACGGCATCATCCAAAAGGCCGCCGCGCAAGGCATCGCGGTCAATTTTTCGAGCGGCGACTCCGGCGACTTTGGCGTCGGCACGCCCATTGGCGCGGCCTCCATCCCGGCGGATTCGCAGTATGCGACCGCGGTCGGCGGCACCAGCATCGGCGTTCCGAGCGACAATGGTCCCGTCGAAGCGGCCTGGGGTCTCACGGGCGTCAACCTGGGATTCGCCAATCAACCTTTCTATCCGCTGACCGGCCTTTCCGGTTTCGCCATGGGCAGTGGCGGCGGCGAGAGCGTCGATCTGCCGAAGCCTACTTTCCAGGCTCAGCTTCCTGGCATCGGCCGGCAGGTTCCCGACGTGTCGGCACTCGCCGATCCGCTGACGGGGGCGCTCATGGTCGACCAGTCCGAAATCTTCCCGATCGGCGGCACGAGCCTCGCGACGCCGATTTTCTCCGCCATCTGGGCCTTGGCCGATCAGGCAGCCGGCAAGTCGCTGGGCCAGGCGGCACCAATCGTCGCGAAGATGACGTCGAACGCGATCCAGGACGTCCTGCCGATCATGGCAAACGTGAACAGCACCTCCGGCACATTTAGCGTAAATGGCCGCGCGCCATTCAGTCAAAGCCCGGCTACCCTCTTGGGTCTCGCGTCGACGCAGCCCGCAGGCTTTGTCGGCACGGTCGTCTTCGACGCCTCCTCCGGCTTGTATTCCGACTTCGGCTTCGGCGCGGACTCGTCGCTGACGGCGACGGCCGGCTGGGACAACGTGACCGGCTGGGGAGTGCCCAAGGGCCTCGCCTTCATTCAGGAGGCGAGCAAGCACACGAAGAAGCCGAACTCCTGACCGGCCCTTGGCGAGGCGGTCGCCCCTTTGTCGGGGCGGCAGGCCCTCCCCTCTGACGAATTCATCTTCGGTCCATTGTCGGGCCGGCGGCCAACAGCTGCTGCCGTTCAGCCCGGCCTGCGAACATCCCGCGAGATCTGTGCTCGTGTCGATCTGTTCGCGACATCTTTTAGGGGATCAGTGAGAATGAAAATAAATTCACGACTGAAACCGCTTCTGGCGCGGAACGGAAAGGTGAGCGCCGGTTCGCTTGCTGCCGTTCTTTTGATGAGCACTGCGCTGCCGGCGGCAGCCGCGACGCTCGCCGGCCAGGCCCAAGACCTGGGCGCCGTCGACGCCGCCATGCCGATGACGGCCACGGTCTGGCTCAAGGGCCATAACCAAGCGGCGTTCGATCAGGCGGTTGCCGATCTCTATGACCCGAAATCGCCGCTCTATCATGAATGGATGAGCCCCGAGCAGGTCGCGAGCTTCGGCCCAACGGCGGCCGATATTGCGAAGATGTCGGCATCGCTGCGCGCGCAAGGCCTAAAGATCGAGCGCGTCTCCGACGATCGCTCGGCGATCAAGGTGTCCGGCTCGGCCGCCAAGATCCAGGCGGCGTTCGGGACGGCCATTCATCACGGCGTTTTGAACGGCCGCAGGGTCTTCGCCAACGTGACGACGCCGCAGTATCGGGGCGCCAACCCCGAACTGGTCGATACCGTGACCGGTCTGTCCAACATCGGCATGAGCCCGATGGTGTTGCAGCAGCTGGATCTCGCGACCGGCGCCCCGAAGCCCGCGATCAGCCTCGCCGACACAACCAACCCGCTGGCCGCCTTTACCACCAATTGCTTCGCTCCGAAGACCGCCGTGACGCTGAGCGGGGCCGTGACCGACCAGGGGAGCCCCGATCAGGGGGCGCAAGTCACCGCAACCTATACGGGGCCGCAGTATCTGCAGACCGCCGCCGGAGCCCGTCAGCCTAATTGCGCCTATACCCCCGCGCAGGTCGCCGCGCACTATGGGCTCGATGCGGTCTACGCCAAGGGCTGGACCGGCAAGGGTCAGACCATCGTCATCGTCGATGGCTTCGGCTCTCAGACGATTGCCGCCGACGCCAACGCGTTCTCGAAATTGATGGGGTTGCCGGCACTCACCGATGCCAATTTCGAGGTGCTCTATCCGGACGGCATGCCGAACTATGATTTCCAGGGCACCTGGGGCATCGAAGCCACACAGGACGTGGAATGGGCCCACGCCATGGCACCCGACGCCAAGATCGTCCTGGTGGCCATGCCTACCGGCGACGACGACGAACTCGCCTACGGCATCAGCTATGCGACGCAGCACAAGCTGGGGAATGTGATCTCCAACAGCTGGGGTGAAGCGGAGGCGACTGCCGGTCCCGCGCCTGTGCAAACCTTCAACAGCATTCTCCAGAAGGCGGCCGCGCAAGGCATCGCGGTCAATTTTGCGAGCGGCGATGAAGGCGACAATGGCGTCGGCACGCCTGTCGGCGCAGCGACGATCCCGGCGGATTCGCCCTATGCGACCGCGGTCGGCGGCACCAGCATCGGCGTTCCGAGCGACAATGGCCCGGTCGAAGCGGCCTGGGGCCATGTGCTTTCCATTCTGGGGTCACCCGATGCGCCTGAATATCCGGTGGCGAACGCCGGTTTCGCATTTGGCGGTGGCGGCGGAGAGAGCATCTATCTGCCGAAGCCGCGTTTCCAGAAAGCGCTTCCCGGCACCGGCCGGCAGACCCCCGACGTGTCGGCACTCGCGGATCCGGATACGGGGGCGATCATGGTGTACGACTCGCTGGTCCTCGTGGGTGGGGGTACGAGCCTCGCGACGCCGATTTTCTCCGCCATCTGGGCCTTGGCCGACCAGGCGGCCGGCAAGTCGCTCGGCCAGGCGGCGCCGATCATTGCAACGATGTCGTCGAACGCGATCCAGGACATCAAGCCGGTCGTGGCAAACGTGAACAACACCGTGGGAACTATGACCGTCAACGGTGGCGCGCCCGTGAGCGAAGGGCCTGCGGACCTCCTGGGCCTGACGTCAACGCAGCCTCAGGGCTTCGTGGGTGCGATCTACAACTACGCCAACATCGGGTATTACTTCGACTTCAGCTTCGGTACGGACACGTCGCTGATGGCGGCAGCCGGATGGGACAACGCGACCGGCTGGGGTGTCCCAAAGGGTCTCGGCTTCATTCAGGAGGCGGCGAAGCAAGCGAAGAAGCCCAATTCCTGATCAGCGCTTGAGCAGCCGGCCCCTTGCGGGTCGCCGGCAGCCGTGTGAGTAAGCCCCCGCGCCCGTCGTCCCGACGGGCGCGGTCCGATCTCCCCGGACTTGGCTCCCGCTCCCTCCGGCGCGACCTGATGACAAGGATCGCGCGCCGCGGATATGGTTCTTGCGCGGCACGGAGCCAGACGGGCGAGCGATCCCCTGGCCGCTCGCGCGGAAACTGGGGTGGGGCATGGCGGGGGATCCGGCGGAAACTATCTACTGCTTCGGCACCTATCGCCTGGTGCCGCACCGTCGCCAATTAACGACTGGCAAGGGCGAGGTCGCGATCCACAGCCGGGCCTTCGAAATCCTCCTGACCCTGGTGGAGCATGGCAACCGGACGGTGTCAAAGGACGAGATCCTGCGGGTCGTCTGGCCCGGTACGTTCGTCGAGGAAAACAATCTACGGGTTCATATCTTCGCCCTGCGCAAGCTGCTCGGGCACGAGATGATCGCGACCGTTCCAGGGCGCGGCTATCGTTTGACGCAGGGGGTGACGCTCGAAGGCGGCCCGGCCGCGGCCGACCAGCCCGCACCTGACCAGCAGGCGAATGTAGACTTGGTACCGCCATCAGCAGCGCCCCAGGAGGAAACCAGCCTGCCGAAGCCGGCCGCGCCGCTGATCGGCCGCGCCGCGGCGCTGGCCGAGGTGACGCAGCTTCTGGAGCGCCATCGGCTGGTCACCATTACCGGACCGAGCGGCATCGGCAAGACCCGCCTGGCCCTCGAACTCGGCTGGGCGGGTTTGGCCCGCTATGAGGGGGAGGTTCGGCTCGTCGATCTGGCGCCGGTTGTCGAGCCGGAGCTGGTCGCCGGCACGGTCGCGGCCGCGCTCGACATCGCGCCTGGTGAGCGCGAACCGTCGGCGGATGTGATCGCCGAGGCGATGCGCGGGCGCCGCATGCTGCTCGTACTCGACAATTGCGAGCACCTGATCGGCGCCGCGGCGGCGCTCGTCGAGGCGCTGCTCGCCGGCGCGCCGGACATCTCGATCCTCGCGACCAGCCAGGAATGGCTGCGCCTGGCAGGCGAACAGGTCTATCGGCTAGCACCCCTGGCGCTGCCGCCGGCCGAAGGCGACCCGGCAAGCGACGAGGCCGCCCGCTTCGGCGCGGTCGAGCTGTTCGTAAACCGCGTCCAGGCGATCGACCCGAGCTTCACCCCGACCGGCGACAAGCTGGCGGTGACGGCGGAGATCTGCCGCTCGCTCGACGGCATTCCGCTGGCCCTCGAGATGGCCGCAGCCCGAGCTCCCTTCCTGGGGCTGAACGGCCTTCAGAGCCGCCTCGGCGAGCGCTTGCGTGTTCTATCCCTCGGCCGCCGCACGGCGGCCGCCCGGCACAGCACCCTGCGCGCAACCGTCGAATGGAGCCATGAGCTGCTCGAGGAGCCGGAGCGCGTGGTGTTCCGGCGCCTCGGGATCTTCGCCGGCAGCTTCACGCTCGAAGCGGCCGCGGCGATCGCCGCCGACGACGCGTTCGACGAATGGGAGGTGATCGACAGCCTCGGCCGGCTCGCCGACAAGTCGATGGTCACGACGGAGAACACCGAGCCGCCCCGCTACCGACTGCTCGAGACGCTGCGGCTGCTCGCTCTGGAGAAGCTCGACGAGCAGGGCGAGCGCCGGCAGCTCGCGGAGGGCCATGCTCGATATTACGCGGCTCTCTTCACCGAAGCCTACGAGTCGTGGGAGAGCATGGCGGATGCCGACTGGACAGCGACCTTTGCGCCCGAGCTCGACAATGTGCGCGCGGCGCTCGACTGGGCGCTGGAAGACGCGGCGGGCGCGCCGATCGCGGTCACGCTCGCCGGCTCCTCGGCGCTCCTCTGGCGGGAACTGTCGCTCTATGCGGAGGGACGCTCATATACCGACCGGGCGGAGCGGCTGATCGACGAGACGCGACCGAGCGCGGCCGCGGCTTGGTTGCTGACTCAGATCGGCGCCCTGTGGCAGCACGGCGACCAGAGCCGGGCGCTGACCGCTCTTGAGCGCTCGGAGGCGCTATTCCAGCAATTAGGCGACGAGCTGGGCATGGCCAAGGCCCGGGCCGGGGTCGGCATCCTGCATGCGATGCGCGGCGAACCAGAAAAGGCGACCCTGGCCCTGTCGGAGGCGCGCCAGACTCTGGCCCGGCGCGGCCGCACGCGATCCCTGTCGAACGTGGTGAACACTCTCGGTGCGCTGGCGTTTTTCATCGGCGACACGGAAGCGGCGCGCGACCATTTCGAGCAGGCGTGGGCACTCACCCGCAGCCAGCGTAATCCGCTCCGCGAATCGATGATGCTCAACAATCTCGCGGAGGTCGAATTCAATCTCGGTGCGGTCGGCCGTGCGGTCGGTCGCGCGAAAGAGGCCGTGTCCCTGCTGCGCGCGGCGGGCAAGCGCTTCAATCTCGGCTGGGCACTCAGCAATCTCGCGAGCTATCTGCTCGTCCACGGCGCGCTCGACGAGGCCCGGGCCGCGGCGCGCGAGGCGCTCGAGCTGGTGCGCGCGGAGGGCGGCCTTATCGTCCGGGTATGCCTCCAGCAATGGGCGGCACTCGCGGCACTCCGCGGGCATCCGACCGAGGCCGCGCGCCTCGCCGGCTTTGTCGATGCAGCCTATGAGGCGGCCGGCGAGCCCCGCCAGCCGACCGAGCAACAGATCCATGAGCGGCTCACAGCGGCGCTCAGGGACGCGCTCACGGTGGACCGGATCGCCGCTCTCGGCGTCGAAGGCGCTGCCATGGCCGAGGGGGAGGCCGTCGCTATCGTGTGCGATCGGCTCATCCCGTCGCTCGCTTCACAATAATTAGCAAATCACCGCGTCCGACGGGGGATCTGGCGCTCCATGGCTTCACGCCGTGACCTGACATTGAGTTACGGCTGCCGTTCCCAAGATGTATTTCCCCCCAATGGTTAATTAGACGCCATGGCTTTCAGCGCGACTGCAAGAAATAGTCGACCAGAATCGCCGCATGGTTGATCGCACGGTCGCGCGCTGCATAGAGTAGCGTTGCTCTTTGGCTGCCGATCTGGGACGAGATGCTCCCGACGGCAGAATTACCTCGAAGCTCGTCCCGGTACAGGCGCGCGAATTCTGCGAACCTTTCTGGACGATGGTCGAACCACTTGCGCAGATCTGGTGTCGGAGCCAATTCTTTGGCCCAAATGTCGATGTGGGCCGCTTCCTTGCTCAAACCGCGCGGCCAGAGGCGATCGACCAATATACGAAGCCCATCGTTGGGTGCTGGCGCGTCATAGACCCGCTTGATCTCGATCACCGACAGGCATCCCTTCTGTCTCGTCACGCTTAGTCGAAAAGTCGGGCAGTGTGGCAAAACCTTCCAGGCTGTCTGATCGAACCTAATTGTAGCTCAGCGCGACATGACCGCACCGGGCCGGAAGGGGAAGGTCCGCTTCGGGCGATTGGAGCGCTGGATAGGACCTTCGCGTGGCCATGGCCAAGTTGCAGTGCGCCAGGCCCGGAAGTTACCGCTCTCTCTTGAAAGCGCGCACTTGGAAAGCCCCTCAACGCGACAGGGAGTCCCGAATTCCAGCGGTCTGCGAACCGATTTGTCGATGATCCTAACGAAGCGCGATCAACCGTGGCGGCCGGCTATCCGGCCGAACGGACTCTTGATCCGTCTCGGGCATGCGCCCGACGGCGACCGAGGGCAGAAAGCTGCTTCAGGCGATCGAGCAGGATATAGACGACGGGCGTCGTATAGAGTGTCAGGGCTTGGGATACGACGAGCCCGCCGACGAGCGCGATCCCGAGCGGACGCTGTAGTTCGGCGCCGGCGCCTCGATCGAGTGCCAGCGGCACCGCACCCAGTAGGGCCGCCATGGTCGTCATCATGATCGGCCGGAAGCGCAAAGTCGCCGCCTCGTAGATGGCTCCGGCCGCCGATATGCCCCGCGTTCTCTGTGCGTCGAGCGCGAAATCAACCATCATGATGCCGTTCTTCTTCACGATGCCGATCAGCAGCAGAATGCCGATGATGCCAATTACCGAGAGGTCGAGCCGGGCCGCGAGCAGGGCTGCCAGCGCCCCCAGGCCGGCCGACGGCAGGGTCGAAAGGATGGTCACCGGATGGAGCAGGCTGCCGTACAGCATGCCCAGAACGAGGTAGATCGCGAGCAGCGCCGCCAGGATGAGATAGGGCTGGCTTGCAAGCGAGGCCTTGAACGCCTGTGCGGTTCCTTGAAAGCCGCCGGCGATCGTCGCGGGCAGCCCGATGCGCACGCGCGCCGCTTCGATAGCCGTCACTGCCTGGCCGAGGGCGATCCCTGGCGCGAGGTTGAACGATAGGGTTACGGCAGGCGTCTGATCCTGGTGATTGATGCTGAGCGGCGCTCGCCTCTCGCCGAGCGTGACGAAGGCGCCGAGCGGCACCATGCCGCCGGCTTCCGACGAGCGCACATAGACCGTCTGAAGCGATGAAGCGTCGCGCTGCGCGGCCGGATCCAGTTCGAGCACGACCTTGGTCTGGTCGAGCTGCGAGAAGATCGTCGCAACCTGACGCTGGCCGAACGCGTCATAGAGCACGTCGTCGATCTGTTGGACGGAGACGCCGTAGCGGGCGGCCGTTATTCGATCGATCGATACGTTTGTCTGCGGCCCGAGGGCCTGCAGATCGCTCGCAACGTCGCGGAGCTCCGGTAAGTCATGCAGTGCCGCGCCGAGGATTGGCGCCCAGTGGTACAGTTCGCCGACATCCGGATCCTCGATCGTGTACTGGAACTGCGTCTTGCTGGGCCGGGCACCGACCTGAATGTCCTGGCGCGGCTGCAGGAAGAGGGTGGCGCCGACGACTGGCGCCACGGCCGCGCGCAGTCGGTCGATAACCTCCTGCGCGGTCGCCCCGCGCTGGGCGACGGGCTTCAGGTTGATGGTCATGCGCCCGGCATTGAGCCCGTTCGTGCCGATCGAGGAAAAAAGTTCTGCGACGTCGGGATCCTTGCGCACGATGGCGGTCAACTCCTTGAGCTTCGACGCCATCGCACTACTCGAAATGTCGGGGGCCGCCTCGGCGGTCCCGCTCAGCTGACTGGTATCCTGCTGCGGGATGAAACCCTTGGGACTCATTGCATAGAACGCCACGGACAGCCCGAGCGTGACGACCATCACGAGCGCCATCACGCCCTGATGGCGGAGCGACCAGCGCAGGCTGCGTCCATAGAACCGAAGGAGCCGACCGGCGCGCTCAGTGCGCTCCCCGCCCCGACGTCGGCGCAACAGATAGGCGCAGAGCATCGGCGATAGGGTTACCGAGACGATGCCCGAAATCAGCACCGCGACGCTGACCGTGACGGCAAATTCCCGGAAGATCCGACCGACGATGCCGCTCATGAACAGGATCGGGATGAACACCGCAACCAGCGAGACGGTGATCGACAGGATCGTGAAGGTCACCTCGCCGGCGCCATCGATCGCCGCCTGCCGCGGCGCCTTGCCCATAGCGAGGTGGCGGGTCGTGTTCTCAACCACGACGATCGCGTCGTCGACGACGAAGCCGACGGCGATCGCCAGGCCCATGAGCGAAAAATTGTCGAGACTGTAGCCCACCAGCTCCATCACGCCGAACGTTCCGACCAGCGCCAGCGGGATGGCGAGGCTCGGGATGAGCGTGGCCCGCCAGTCCCTGAGGAAGCCGTAGACCACGGCCACCACGAGCAGCACCGAGAGGGCGAGCGTCCGTTCGACGTCGCCGACCGTGGCGCGGATGGTCTGGGTCCGGTCACCGAACACGGTCGGTATGATCGCGGGCGGCAGGGATTTGAGGATGGTCGGCAGGGCCGCCTTCACGCGATCGACCGTTGCGGCGACGTTGTAGCCCGGCTGCTGATGGACATCGACCATGATCGCCGGATCGCCGTTGAACCAACCGCGGTTCCGCGCATCTTGGGCCGCCGTCAGAACGGTCGCCACGTCCTCGAGCAGGACAACCTTGCCCGCATGGTGGGCGATGACGAGCTTGCGGAAGCCTTCAACATCGGTCAGCTGGTCATTGGCGACGATGGCTGTCGATTGGGCCGCGCCATCGAACAGCCCCTTTGGGCCATCGACCGTCGCCGCACCAATCGCCGTCCGCACATCCTCGAGCGTCAGGCCCAGGCCCGCGAGGGCTGCGGGACGGACCTGGATACGGATCGCCGTCTTCTGCTCGCCGTTCATGTCGACCAGCCCGACCCCTTCGATCCGGGCGAGCTGCGGGATCAGATAGTCGTCGGCATAGGCATCGACCTGCTCGATCGGCACGGATGGCGAGGTCAGCATGATCGACAGGATCGGGAAAACGGCCGGGTTCGACTTATGATAGGTCGGCGGGCTCGGCAGGTTCTTCGGCAGGTCGCCGCCTGCGCTGTTGATCGCGGTCTGTACGTCCTGGGCGGCGCCATCGATCTGCCGATCGAGTGCGAATTGGATATTGATCGAGGTTTGCCCGAGCGTGCTCGACGAGGTCAGCTGCGTGACGCCCGGCAATTGGGCGAGCGCCCGTTCGAGCGGGGCCGCGACCGAGGAGGCCATAGTCTCCGCACTCGCCCCCGGGAGCGTCGCCGAAACCTGGATCGTCGGGAAATCGACCTGCGGCAGGGTCGCGATCGGCAGAAAGCCGAAACCGACCGCGCCCAACAGGAAGATCCCGACCATCAGCAGACAAGTCGGAACCGGGCGCCGAACGAAAAATGCCGCAATATCCATCAGGCAAATCTAACGATAGTCGAGGCATCCGGAGGCAGTCCCGCCATCGTCCGACGTGCCCGGTCGAAGCGCACTCTAGCGCGGCGGCAGTGCGGCGTCGTCCGCGGAAAGATTGAATTTACGTAATCTCAGAATGCGGTTCGCGACGGGCGAGGAAGGTCGTTCGGACGCGAAATCAAATGCCACAAGCCATAGATGGGCCACGCCTCGTCGCTCGCGTTTCCATCCGGGTAATTCGACGGGACTGCCTCCCGATGACAGAGCCGAAGATATCCCGTCTGCCGACCCGATCGATCCAAGCCGGCCACCGGCCGCTCGCCCGGCGGAGACGAGAAGGCAAGACGCGGGAACAAGGCCTCGGCCCTTTCGAAATACTCGAAACGAGTTGGAACAAGCCCGAGCTCGCCAGCGCGTCGCAAGGCCATTCATTGCACATTGGGAAAATTTAATCTTTCAACCCTGCGCCCAATGCCACGCCGCTTGGTGTGTCGATCGGAAATTTCCTGTCGCAGAGTTCGAAAGACGGTGAGCCCGCCGGAACGAGCTACGTGTTTCTCACTGCGATCCTCATGCTCCTTACCGATTTGGCCCTGACGCGGAAGGACGAAATCCGTGAGGTCAAACGGCAATAACCATGCCCCGCCGGCGCCATAAAGCCGCACCGACCGCAACATTTGCGAAATATTGATTCTTCCCAATGTTATCCGATGGGTCTTGTCGGGCGGCGACGTTCAGCCGTTTTATGAGCCCGAACGCAAAAGTCGTCCAAGAGCCCCCGAACCGGGGAAGCTCGAAAGGGTTGAACCATGTCCATTTCTACCGTTGGCTCGTCCGCAGCCGCAGCTCCCGCGTCACCGCTGACCGGCAATGCCGCCTTGAAGGCCGCCCGCGCGCAATATTTGCGCACCGGCATCGACAAGGATGCCGCCGCCGGTGATCCCGATCACGACGCACCGCGCAAGGTGATCTCCGGAGCCGCGCCCACTGCCGCGCCGGCAACGCAAACATCGTCTTCATCGGCCACGATCGCCAATGCAACCGCGACGATCGCCACAAGTTCCGCGGCGGCCGCGGCCACCTACAGCGCCAACGCCAAACGCTGATCCGGGCGGACATTGCGGATTTTCAATCTCGCCTGATTAGGCTCGGGCGTGATCGGCCGTTATGCTTCTGCTCCGGCTCGGACCGTGTTCGATCTGGAAACTCGGAGGCGACGCTTGAAGATTCTGTTGATCGAAGACGATCGAGAGACGGCCGATTACCTGGCCCAGGGATTGGGCGAAGAAGGACACAACCTCGTGCTGGCGTCGGATGGACGCGACGGGCTGTTCCGGGCCGCCGGCGAGAGCTGGGATCTGTTGATCGTCGATCGGATGCTGCCCGGCATGGACGGGCTCGCGATCGTGAAGACCCTGCGCGCCGGCGGCGTCGAGACGCCGGTCCTGTTCCTGACGACGCTCGGCGGGATCGACGACCGGGTGAGCGGGCTCAACGCGGGCGGCGACGATTATCTGGTGAAGCCGTTCGCCTATGCTGAACTGGTCGCCCGAGTGGCGGCACTTGGCCGGCGACCGAGGAGCCAGTCGGCGACGACGGTGCTGCGCGTGGCGGATCTGGAGATCGATCTATTGGCCCGCGTCGTGCGGCGGGCTGGTCAGGAACTGCTGATCCAGCCGCGCGAATTTCGTTTGCTGGAGTATCTCATGCGTCATGCCGGCCAGGTCGTGACGCGCACGATGCTGCTCGAGAATGTCTGGGATTTCCATTTCGATCCCCGCACCAACATCGTCGAGACCCATATCAGCCGGCTCCGCGGCAAGGTCGACAAAGGCTTCCGCGACGAGTTGATCCACACGGTCCGCGGCGCAGGATATTGCCTCCGTGCGCCTTCATAGACTGTTCCGCACGACCAGCTTCCGGCTGACTCTGATCTACGCGACGGTCTTCACCGTCTCGGTCGCCGTGCTGTTCGCCATCATCTATTGGTCGACCGCCGGTTATCTGGCGCGACAGATGGCAGCGTCTACCGAGATCGAACTGGCGTCCCTGCTCGAGGGCCAACCCGCCGCGGGCCTCGGCCATCTCACCCGTGAGGTGCAGGAACGGGCCGAAAGTGCGCCTGCCGGTGCCTTCTACCTGCTGCAGGATCGCGCCGGCACGGTTCTGGCCGGCAATCTCCCGGCCCGCCCGCCGGTCGTGGGGCTTGTCGACACGGTAGCACCCGCATTGTTCGAGAACGGCAACGAGCCGCATGGTTATCGAGGCCGCGGCGTCATCACGGTTGACGGCAGCTATCTTCTCGTCGCGAGCGACAATTTTCAGCTCGAAGAAATGCAGGAGCTGATCGAGCGCGCCTTTAGCCTCGCCCTGTGCGCTACGCTCATCCTGGCGCTCGGTGGCGGCGCCGTGATCAGCGCGAGCCTGTTGCGCCGGGTCGAGGTAGTCAGCCAGACGAGCCGCGATATCATCGATGGCAATCTCCATCGTCGCATGCCGGTCAGCGGCAGCGACGACGAGTTCGACCATCTCGCCGTCAGCCTCAACCAGATGCTCGATCGGATCGAAGGCCTCATGGAGGGGCTGCGGCAGGTCTCGAACGACATCGCCCATGATCTGCGCACTCCGCTGACACGGTTGCGCCAGCGCCTTGAGCTCGCACGCCGTCGTGCGACCTCTGTCGAGGCGCTCCAGACGGCGCTCGACGGGTCAATCGATCATGTCGACCAAATTCTCGAAACTTTCGGCGCCCTGCTCCGCATCGCGCAGATCGAAGGCCGGTCGCGGCGGCGCACCTTCACCGAGATCGACCTCAGCGACTTGATGCAATCGCTGGCCGAGACCTACCAGCCGGTGGCGGAAGAAAAGGCGCAACGACTTGAAGCCGATGTTGCCGACGGCCTGACGATGCAAGGCGATCGCGAACTCCTGACGCAGATGCTGGCGAACCTCATCGAGAACTCGATCCGCTACGCACCGGAACGAGCGACCATCCGGGTCGAGGCGCGATGCAACGGTACGGGTATCGAGATGATCGTCCGGGACAATGGGCCGGGCATTCCAGCCGTTTTCTATGACCGCGTGTTCCAGCGCTTCTTTCGAATGGAAGAGAGCCGGACGACACCGGGCAACGGTTTGGGCCTCAGCCTCGTCGCGGCTATTGCCGCGCTCCATGAAATCGAGATCAACCTCGGCGACAATCGACCCGGGCTGATCGTCTCGTTGCGGCGGAGCCGCCATCAATCGTGATCGCACGGGGCGTGTATTTGGATACCGCCTCTGCTTGGCCGAACATTACAAAATATCAATCAATCTTGCCGGCACCGTCCCCGCGAGATGGGCTAAACTGCCGAGTGGCCTTTGGCTTTTCCATTGACGGTCGTTCATCTCAATTGAAGAACACGGATGTTCATCACCGACGTCTGTCGGTTCGCCTTGCCGAGCTGTGCCTGCTAACGATCTTCGCGGCCGGCTGCTTGCTCTTCGTGCCCGCCGCCTCGCGCGCAGACGCCCCGGATGCGTCGTCGCTGGTCGAGGCCGGCCGATCCATCGACCGCTTCGAGACGGAATTGCTCAGCGTCATGAAGGCGGCCGATACGCTCGGCTACCAAGGTCGCTACGATCGGCTGCGGCCCGAGATCGCGCGGGTCTTCGATCTGCCGACGATGACCCGTATCATCGTCGGGCCGGCGTGGAACGGATGGAGCGATGCCCAGCGCGAGCGTTTAATTGGTGCCTTCCGCGATTTCGTCATCGCGACCTACGCCCGTCGGTTCGACGGCTATTCCGGCGAGCGCTTCGTCGTCGATGCCGAACGGCCGATGAGCGGCGGCATCCTGGTCAAGAGTCGCCTCATCCGCCCTGCAGAGCCGCCGGTGGAACTCGACTATCTGACCCATGACATCGGTCATGGCCCGCAAGTGATCGATGTCTTTCTGGCCGGCACGATCAGCGAGCTGGCGACGCGCCGGTCCGAATTTTCGGCGGTCCTGCAACGGAAGGGTTATGACGGCCTGCTCGCGGCCCTTTTCGACAAAACGACCGACTAGAGCATGGTCGCATTGGCTGGAAGCAGCCAATATTATGTTCGTCACGTGGCCGCAGATTACCAAATCCCAATCCGCTGGCCACCGCACTGCAACATCGAGAATGCCAAGGTCCGATCGTTCCAAAAATGGAAGGATCGCATGCTCTTGGCTGTCCGGTCGGTGTCGCGCGCCGGCTTTCTCATATCGCTCTGCACAATTCTTCTGGGATGCGAAACCTATCAGCCGTCGCCCCTCGACGAGGCGCCGCGGCTGATCGCCGACCCGGCAGCGCTGGTCCATACGCTGCCACAAGGATGGCCGGATAGGGCGGGCGTTCATATCGATCCAACCAAGCCCCTCGATGCCGCCGGCTTCGCGCTGCTCGCGGTCGAGAACAATCCCGATCTGCTCGGCGCCCGGGCCGACCGCGGCATCGCCGAAGCCCAGGTGCTGCAGGCCGGATTGCTGCCCAATCCGCAGCTGAGCGGCAATTACGGCATGCTCTTGGGCGGTCCCGCAAACTTCGATTCCTGGACCGCCGGGTTCGGCCAGGACATCAAGAGCCTGCTGACACTCTCAGCACAACGAGCGGCCGCGCGGTTGGACGCGCGCAAGGTCGACGCCGATCTTCTCTGGCAGGAATGGCAGGTGATCGGCAAGGCACGCCTGCTCTACGTCGACGCGGTCGAGCAGGAGAAGTTGCACGGGCTGCTGCTCGAAAATCGCGCGCTGTTCGCGGCCCGCTCCGAACGGTCCCGCGATGCGCTCGCCGCCGGCAACATCGATCTCGCCACGGCATCGCCGGATCTGACGGCGCTCGGCGATCTCGACAAGCAGATCGACGATCTGGATCGCCAGATGCTGAGCCGTCAGCACGATATCGATGCGCTCCTGGGCCTGGCGCCCGACATCCGGCTGCGCTTCGTCGGCCGGATTGACCTGCCGCCCATCGATCCCGTCGCGATCGAAGGGGCGCTCGCGACCTTGCCGCAGCGGCGGCCGGACCTAGTCGCCCTGCAGCTGGCCTATGGCGCGGAGGAGGAAAAGGTGCGCGGAGCGATCCTGGCGCAGTTCCCCGCCCTGGTCTTCGGTGGCACGGGCGGCAGCGATACGAGCCACGTGCTGACGTTCGGACCGCAAATCACGCTCGATCTGCCGATCTTCAACCGCAATCAGGGCAATATCGCGATCGAGCGCGCGACCCGGCAGAAATTGCATGACGAATACCGCAGCCGGCTCAACGCCGCCGCGGGCGAAGTCACGGCCATGCTGCGCGAGCAGACATTGCTGGAACGCCAGGTCGCCGCAGTGCGCCAGGCGCTCGCCGAGGCGAGCGGCATCGCCGACCGGGCCGACCGGGCCTTCCGTGTCGGCAATATCGACGAGCGATCCTATGTCGACCTGCAGATGGTGCGGCCCGGCAAACAGCAGGAACTCGTCGCCCTCGACCAGCAGATGCTGGAGCGGCAGGTCGCGATGGCGACGCTGACCGGCGCTGGCATGCCGGCAATCGCGCTCCCGAGCGCGGATGCACCGTCCCCGAACCGAACCACACACGGCGCGGAGTAGAGCCATGAGAAACCCGATCCTGATCCTGGCGGCGCTGGCGCTTGCCCCGGGGCTGGCCCTCGGTGCCGAGGTCGACGCGCCGCCGAGCGTGCTCGTCACGACCGTCCCCGCAAAACAAGGCAGTGTGCCCGAGACCCTGCCCGCCTACGGGGCGGTCGAACCGGCACCGGACGGTACGGCTAGCATCAGCCTGCTGCTCGCCGGTCAGGTCGTGAAGCTCCACGTCGGCCCGGGCCAAAGCGTCCATAAGGACGATCCGCTCGCAGATTTCGGTGCCGATCCAACGGCCATCGCCGCCTACGACCAAGCTGTGTCCGCCTTGGCTGCCACCAGGCAGGACCGGACGCGAACCGCAGAGCTGCTGAGCCAGCAACTGGCGACACGCGCGCAGCTCACCCAGGCCGACAAGGCCGTCGCCGACGCCCAGAGCGCGCTTGATGCCCTCAATCGTTCGGGCGGCGGCAAGCCGCTCGAAACCGTGCGCGCTCCTTTCGACGGCATCGTGATGAGCGTCGCCGTCGGGCCGGGCGATCGGTTGCAGGCGTCCGCGCCGCTGATGCAGCTCGCCCGAGCAGACCAGTTGGTGGTCGCGGCGGGCGTCGAGCCGTCCGAGCGCGCGAAGCTCGTGGTCGGCGCGCCGGTGCACCTGGATCCGCTCGACGGCAACGGACCCGCCCTCGACGGCCAGGTCGCATCGGTCGCCGGCCTGATCGATCCCAAGACCCGCCTGGTCGAGGCGCTAATTCGGCTGCCGGGCGACGCCGCCAGCCAGGCACTCCCAGGGACGGGCTATCGCGCGCGGATCGAGATTGGGCAGTTCAAGGGCTGGTTGGTTCCGCGCGAAGCCGTGCTGTCCGACGGCGAGGGCACTCATCTGTTCCAGGTCGCGGACAGCCGGGCGAAGAGCGTTCCGGTCAAGGTCATCGGCGCGGCGGGCGACACGACGGTCGTCGACGGTCCGCTCGATGCGGCCAAGCCGGTCGTGGCGACCGGATCCTATCAATTGACCGAGGGCGTCGCCGTGCGCCTCGACGTCGGCCTTGCCGACCAGCCGAACCCGAAGCCCGCGGATCAGAAGTCATGAGTTTTGTCGCCTGGATCGAGCAGCATCGCCGGTCGATCATTCTCGTCGTGCTGGCCCTGGCACTCGCCGGCGGCGTCTCGGCGACCTCGCTGCCGGTCAGCCTGTTCCCGCAGGTCTCGTTTCCGCGCGCCGTGGTGACGCTCGATGCCGGCGACCGGCCGGCCGATCAGATGACGCTATTGGTGACCGTGCCGGTCGAGCAGGCCGTCCGCCTCGTGCCCGGCGTCCGCCACATCCGCTCGACCTCGAGCCGGGGCTCGGCGCAGATCTCGCTCGATTTCGACTGGGGCGCCGACATGGTCGCGACGACCCTGCAGATCGACGCGGCCATCGCCCAGGTGCTGCCATCGCTGCCCAGCGGGACCGCCTACAGCGTCAAGCGGATGGACCCGACGACCTTTCCGATCATCGCCTATGGCCTGACCTCGGACAGTGTCCCGCCAATCGCGCTGCGCGACCTAGCGCAATACCGCATCACCCCGCTGCTGTCCGCGATCCAGGGCGTCGCCCGCGTCGACGTCACCGGCGGTGCGCAGCAGGAGATCGAGGTCGCGATCGATCCTCATCGGCTGGATATTGACGGGCTGGCGCTGACCGACGTGACCGCGGCCCTCGGTGCGGCCAACGTGCTGAACGCGGTCGGCCGTATCGAGGATCACCACAAGCTCTATCTGGTCGTGTCCGACGAGACGCTGACCAAGCTCGATCAGGTCCGGTCGGTCGTCGTCAAATCCGGTCCGAACGGCGTGATCCGGATCGGCGATATCGCCGATGTCACCGACGGCACCGTGCCGGCCTGGATCAAGGTCGACGAGGATGGCAAGCCCGCCGTGCTGTTCCAGGTCTATCAGCAGCCGGATGGCAACAGCGTGCAGATCGCGAAGGATGTCCGCCAGAAGCTCGCGGCCTTCGGCCCGCAGATACCGGCCGGCGTGAAGCTCGCGACCTGGTACGACCAAAGCTTGCTGGTGACGCAATCGGCCGGCAGTGTGCGCGACGCGATCTTCATCGGCCTCGGCCTGGCGGCGATCGTGCTGCTGGTGTTCCTGCGCAATTGGCGCACGACGGTGGTCGCGATGCTGGTCGTCCCGGCGACGCTCGCCTCGACCGTGCTCGTGCTGAGCCTGATCGGTGCCAGCTTCAACATAATGACGCTCGGCGGCATCGCCGCCGCGGTCGGCCTCGTCATCGACGACGTGATCGTGATGATCGAGCATATCGCCCGGCGCGCCGGGCGGGCCGCCGACGCCGGCGGCGGCGCGGCGGCAGTCCTACCGGCCGGCCGCGAGTTCCTGCAGCCGCTGACCGGGTCGAGCCTGGCAACCTTGATCGTGTTCTTTCCGCTGGGCTTCCTTAGCGGCGTCACCGGGGCCTTCTTCAAGGCGCTGTCCGTGACCATGGGATCGGCGCTCGTCATTTCCTTCCTGCTGACGGCCTTCGCCGTGCCGGTTCTGGCCCGCCAGATTATCGATTTCGGCAAATGGCACGATCCGGCCGCCGGTCGGGAACCGTGGCTCGAACGTCAGCATCGTCGCCTGCTCGATCGCATCTTTGCTGCGCCCTGGCTGATCGCCGCCGGCATCCTGCCTCTGCTGGTGCTGGGCTGGTTTGCCTATAGCCATGTCGGCACCGGCTTCATGCCGGCCATGGACGAAGGCGGATTCGTGCTCGATTACCGGACGAAGCCCGGCACTTCCCTAACCGAGACCGATCGGGAGCTGCGGCAGGTCGAGGCCGTTCTGCGGGCGACGCCGGAGGTCGCGACGTTCTCGCGCCGGACCGGTCTCGGCCTCGGCGGCGACCTCAACGAGGCCAACCAGGGCGACTTCTTCGTTCGTCTGAAGCCGCAGCCGCGGCGCGACAGCGACGCGATCATGACCGACGTGCGCCAAGCCATCGAGAAGCAGGTCCCAGGTGTCGAGGTTGAGCTGGCGCAACTCATGGAGGACCTGATCGGCGATCTGACCACCGTGCCGCAGCCGATCGAGATCAAGCTGTTCGCCGCCGATTCCGCTGCCCTTATTCCCGTGGCCGAAAAGATCGCCGATGCCGTCGGCAAGATCGGCGGCGTCGTCGATATCAAGGATGGCGTGACGCTTGCCGGCGACGCCATCAATGTGCGGATCGACCCGGTCAAGGCGGGGCTGGAGGGGATGGATCCGTCCGCGGTCTCGAGCCAGCTCGACGGCTATTTGAGCGGCACGGTCGCGACCAGCCTGCCGAGCGCGGTCAAGCAGATCGGCGTCCGGGTCGTGGCGTCGGCGGCATTGCGCCGCCATGACGACGACCTGGCGGGCCTGCCGATCCGCGCACCCGACGGGCATGTCTTTCCCCTGGGCCGAGTGGCGAGCTTCGTGACCGACCCGGGCCAGCCGGAGATCACCCGTGACGACCTCCAGCGCATGGTCGCCGTCACCGGACGCATCGAGGGCCGCGACCTGGGCTCGACAGTCCAGGACGTGCGCCGGGCGCTCGACCGGCCCGGCGTTCTGCCGCCGGGCGTCACCTATGCCCTGGGCGGGCTCTACGAACAGCAGCAGATCGCCTTCAGCGGCCTGATGAAGGTGTTTGCCGCCGCGCTGGTCGCGGAATTGATCCTGCTGCTGTTCCTTTACGAGCGGCTCCTGCTGCCGTTGATCATCATTGGTACAGCGCTGCTATCGACGACGGCGGTGTTCACCGCCCTCTGGCTGACCGGGATCGAGCTCAACATCACCGCGATGATGGGCATGACCATGATCGTCGGCATCGCGACGGAAATGGCGATCTTCTACGTCTCCGAATATAGCGAGCTTGCCCATGCCCTGCCGGCCCGGCAGGCGCTGCTGGAAGCGAGCCGCAACCGGCTGCGCCCGATCGCCATGACGACCCTTGCGGCGATCCTGACGCTCATGCCGCTTGCGCTCGGGCTCGGCGAGGGCTCGGCGATGCAGCAGCCCCTCGCGGTCGCGATCATCGCCGGCCTCGTCCTGCAGTTCCCATTGGTGCTCCTGGTGATGCCGGTGCTGATCGGATTGGCCGGGCGGGTCGGCACGGCCAAGCCGCAAGCGGCTTGACGCAAGCGGCGCCACATTACCGATCGCCAATCCGCCGGCCATGCTGCGGCAATGTGTCACGGAGCATGCTTCGGCACCGCTTGCAGGCGGCCAGGAGTGAATGCTTTGGGGCACGGGATTTGATCGAACTCGCGGCGTTGCCGGATTACTACAACGACGATTATGTCCTGCTGTCCGACATCATGACGCCGGCGGCGCGGACCCAGGCGGAAGTCGCCTATATCAGCCGCATGCTCCAGGTCGGGCTCGGCACCAGAATCCTCGACCTTGGTTGCGGGTATGGCCGCATTGCCCATGAGCTTGCGCTGGCCGGCGCGGACGTCACGGGCATCGACCTCGTGCCGGCGATGATCGAGAAGGCGCGCGGCCGGGCTGAGCGGAACGGCCTGTCGATCGATTATCGGATCGGAGACATGGGCCGGCTCGTCGGCCTGAGCGGCTTCGACGCCGCCATCATGTGGTTCTTCTCTTTCGGCTACGGCGACGACCGCAACCATGCGAAAATCCTGAAAGCGGCGTGCGGCACGCTCAAGAAGGGCGGTTTTCTGCTGTTTGATCAGTACAATACCCATGTGTTGGCGGCCGAGAACCATCCGAGCCTCGTGGATCGGGGCGAGAGCCTCGTCATCCACAAGCCGATCGCCGATCTCGAGGCCGGCCGCTGGGGTGTGGAGCGCGTCGTCGTCAAGGATGGGACCATCCATCGGTCGCAATTCTCCTGCCGCTGCTACACGCCGCCGGAGCTTCGGGCCATGTGCCTGGCCGCCGGGTTCCGCGACGTCCGGTTCGTGAGCGAAGAGTCGAATGACTACCTGCCGGCGAGCCGAAAGCTGGTCGCGATCGCGCTGAAATGAGGACCTGACCGGTCGCTGGCCGACATTGATTTTTAGTAATCTTCCCGGCTTTTCGCCCTAACTTCACGCAGCCGTCATATCCCAACGGCAAAGTGGTTAATGAAAATTAACCATCGCTAGGGCGGTATCATGCGCGCATTGAAACCTGCACATTTCTCCGGACGGCCTTGGGCCATGGCGATCTTCGCCCTAGGCTTCGCATTGTCCTCGCAGGTGTCGTTCGGCGCGGACGCCGCTGCCGGCAGTATGGCCCCGATCCCGACGACCGGCTTCACCGTCTCGACCTTCGCCGGCCCCCTGGCCGGATCGAGCCAGCCGGACTCGATCGCCGCCGTCGGGGCGACGGTCTGGGTCGGCTACGGCAACACCGGCGCGCCCGACGGCACGGGCGGCGCCAAGAGCCAGATCGTCGAGTATTCTACGAGCGGCTCGGTGATGCGGGTGCTGACGGTCGCCGGGCACAATGATGGCCTGCGCTACGATCCAGTCCGCAAGAAGCTCTGGGCGCTGCAGAATGAGGACGCCAACGCCAATCTCGTGCTGATCGACCCGTCGTCCGGCGCCACGGAGCTCATCACGTTCGGCAAGCCGCCCCATGGCGGCGGCTATGACGACATCGTGTTCAAGGAAGGCAATACTTATCTCAGCGCCTCGAACCCGACGCTGGACAAGAACGGCAACAACACTGGGCCCGCGATCGTCCGGGCTGTGCTTCGGCAAAATCATACGGTCGATGTCTATCCAGTGATGTCCGGTCAGCCGGAGGCGGCGAATTTCACCTTCGGGACGCTGACCCGGCTCAATCTGACCGATCCGGACTCCATGGTTTTGACGCCTTGGGGCGACCTTCTGCTCGACGATCAGGGCGAGGGGCAGTTGGTCCTGCTGCGCGCGTCCGGCTCGAATGAGCCGCCGATTCAGGTCATCCCGCTGCAGGGCGGAATGCAGATCGACGACACGGCGTTCGTCACCTCGAACCGCGGCTTCCTCCTCATCGCGGATCGCAACTCGAACACGATCTACAAGCTGTCGAGTAATGCCTGGCAAGTCGGCGCAGCCTTCTCCGCCTCAACCGGCGTCGCGGCCACGAGCACGACGCCGGCCGTCCCCGCCTATGTCGGGCAGATCGACTTTCACAGCGGCGTCGTCCTGCCGGCGGTGACCAACCTGACGAGCCCGCACGGCCTAGCCTTCGTCGGCGAGTAACTCACACGGACGAGTGCCCTTGGCCATGCGGCCGAGGGCACTCACCACATGGGCTGACGAGTGCAGCCTCGGCCTGAATCGCCTCCTGCGGTCGGTGTTAACAAGTACAGAAGCAGCCCATCAACTGTCCGCAACCATTTGATCTGGCATCAGAAAATTTGTTTGGAGGATGGCGCGCATTTTCGCCGCGAACTTGCGCCGAGACACACTGCTGAGCCGATCCGGTTTCCTTTCACTGCAGGCACTCGATAGGATACGAACCACGCAGGAGCAAAGCGTCGCGCTGCAACATGCCGCCGAAACTGTCCGTCGCGACGGTACGACAGGCTTATTCGCCGAAAGGCTCCCTGCCCAGTTGCTCCTGGAAATCTTGCAATTGGGCTCGCTCGGCCGGTGTGTAGCTCGAACAGGTCGCCAGAGCCGTGATCACTACGACTGAACGAAGAGTCATCAGTGCATATTTCAGGATGGTTCCGCGCATTTCATTGCCTCTCCGTGGTGGTTGCCCCCCAGATTTCGACAAATGCCGCACCCAATCCGGATGTATGCCAGCGAAGTCGCCTAGGCAATCCGATTTAATGACGCCCAGGATTCCGACCCGAAGGCGCCCGGTCATGTCGTGCAACTTTGGCCGGTCTTCGTGCAGGCGGGAGTAGAGGCGTCCAGGATTCCGACGCTCGCGTTCGGCGGGTAATCTGGCGGGATGAAGCCGATTTCCGACAAGTGCCGCCGGTTCCCTCCGGACGTGATCGGCCACGCCGTGCGGCTTTACTTCCGGATTGCCCCCAGTTTCCGCGATGTCGAGGAACTGCTGGCCGAGCGCGGTCTTGCGGTCAGCTTCGAGACGATCCAGGGCTGGACCCTGAAGTTCGGCGCGCGTCAGCTTGGATTTCCAGCGACCGACGACGCAGGCCACCACCGGCTTTCCGAAATCGACGTCCTTCTCTTAGTAATCGCCGGGTTCGCTGTACAGGACGGCCGATCAGACCCGCCTTGCCCTTCTTGCCGATACCTCCCCGGAAGACCGGCTTGATGAAGATCAGCTTGTGCCGATCGATCAGGGCCTGGATCTCGCTCTCTGTCGCGCCGGAACCGAGCACCTCGGTCACCGGGAAACCGACATGCCGCAACAACGGCGATCCGTGCCGTAGGCCTATCAACTGCATGACGACACACTCCTCGCGCTTCGGGCAATTTCTCCCCCGGATTAGGATCCGGTCCGGCTCCTGACGCTCACGTCAAACGTGCCAGGGCGATCAAGGTCAGCGTCACGGTGATGGCACCGCCGATGCGCGTCGCGATCTGGGCAAAGGGCATGAGTTGCATGCGGTTGGCCGCGGTCAGGATCGCAACGTCGCCCGTCCCGCCCTGTCCGCTGTGGCAGGCATTCACGATCGCCACGTCGATCGGATACATCTTGAGCAGCCGAGCTACGAAGAAGCCGGTCGCCATGAGCGTGGCGACGGTCGCGACGATCGTCACGATGTAGGGCAACGTGAAAGATGCGACGAGCTTGTCCCATGGCGTCATCGCGACGCCGATTGCGAACAGCAGCGGATAGGTGACGGCGGTCGAAAAGAACTTGTAGACGATGAAGGCGCCGTTCTGCAGGCGGGGCGAGACCGCCCGCGTGAGCTTTAGCATGACGGCGATGAACAGCATCGTGACCGGGGCCGGGAAATCCCACAGACGCTGGGACATGACGCCGATCAGATAGAGGGTCACCGCGGTGATCCCCGCGGCAGCGATAGTCGTCACGTCGGGATCGCCGCCCGCGGGCTCCTCGCTCGGCTCGATCTCGGAATGCGTACCGGGCTGCAACCGCCCCTCTCCGGTCAGATGCGGATAACGCTTGCCGAGAAAATTGAGCGCGCCCGAGAACAGAATGGCCGTCAAGCTGCCAAGCATGACCGGCGGCAGCACTTGGGCGAACAATTCGCCTTGCGGCGAATGCAGGATGGCCGCGTAGCCGATCGACAGCGGGATCGCCCCCTCGCCGACGCCGCCGGCCATGATCGGCACCACGACGAAGAAAAAGCTGTGATAGGCGCCGAGGCCGAGCGAGACGCCGACCAGCGTGCCGACGGCGCCGGCGGCAAGAGAGCCCACGGCCAGCGGCACGAAAATCTTGAGAAAGCCTGCGATCAGCACGTGGCGGTCCATGCCGAGGATGCTGCCGACGATGATCGCCGAGATGAAGAGATACAGGAAGTTGCTGAACTTCGTGAACTCGGTCACCGAGCCCAGGATCGAATCCGGCAGAACGTGGCGGAACGCCAGGTAGGAGGGAATGAACGTCGCGAAGATTGCTGCGGCGCCGATATGCCGGATCAGCGGCAGCCGCTTACCGAGCTCGGCGCAGGTGAAGCCGCCCATGGCAAGGAGCGCGGTCGCCATCAGAATGTCGGACGGCACCTTGCCGGTCACGACGAATGCCGCAATGAGCACGAGCAAGATGACGAAAATCGGCATGGGAATGATGCCGATCTGCCAGTCGACGATCTTCCACCAGCCGTGAGGCCAGAAGCCGTCGACCCGTTTCGCGGCGGGCCGGATCGTGGTGTCGGTCATGACGGAACTCCAGTAGGCAATAGGCGGGCGTGGGCGCCCCCAAGGGCGCCGGCCCATCGAGCGCCGGCGCTCCGCCCCGCCCGGAAGAAGCGGAGCGGAA
>DATGEK010000105.1:0-44300 GCA_035310205.1 Aliidongia sp. | reverse complement strand
CGCCTTGATCACCTCGACGATGTTCGTGCCAAGGCCCGTCACCAGCGCGTAAATCAAGCCAACATGCAGGAGCACCACAACGGCGAAGCCCGTTAGCTGCCGACCGGGACTCTTCTGCTGCTGCGTGAAATTCATCCCATTCTCCGAAAAATTCAGCCTGCTTTTTGGACCAATCTTGCAAAAAGGGAACTGGGGTCCCGCCACCGGGACCTTGTGTCGCAGGCCGGGTTCGTCCGTTTCAAACGTTAGTGGGTGGCGCAGCCGTCACCAGGAGCCGAAGACCACGGTCTTGCTGCCGTTGAGCAGCACCCGGTCGTCCAGGTGATAGCGCACCGCCCGCGCTAGCACCCGTCGCTCGATATCGCGGCCGATCCGGACCAGGTCCTCCGGCTTGTCGCTATGGCTGATGCGCTCGACATCCTGCTCGATCAGCGGCCCTTCATCGAGGTCGGCCGTCACGTAATGGGCCGTGGCGCCGATCAGCTTGACGCCGCGGGCATGCGCCTGGTGATAGGGCTTGGCGCCCTTGAAGCCGGGCAGAAACGAATGATGGATGTTGATGCAGCGGCCGGCGAGCTTGCCCGCGAGATCGTCGGACAGCACCTGCATGTAGCGGGCGAGCACGACCAGGTCGGTGCCGGTCTCCTGCACCAGCTGCCAGACCCGCGCCTCCTGCTCGGCCTTGGTCTCGCGCGTCGCCGGCAGGTAGTGAAACGGGATCGGGCCGAAATCCATGTCGGCATAGGTTTCGCGCGGATGGTTGGCGACGATCGCCGTCGGCGTCATCGCGATCTCGCCGATCCGCCAGCGATAGAGCAGATCCGTCAGGCAATGATCGAACTTCGAGACGAGCAGCATGACCCGCCGCTTTTCGGCCTGGTCGCGCAAGGTCCAGCTCATGCCGAACCGATCGGCCAGGGGCGTGAATCTTTGTCGCATGTCCTCGATCGGACGCCCGGCGTCGGTCCGGTTGAACACCAGCCGCATGAAGAAGCGGTCGGTCTCGGTATCGTCGAACTGCTGGGCCTCGAGGATATTGCCGCCGTCCTCGAACAGATGGGACGCGACGGCCGCGACGATGCCCGGACGGTTCGGACAGGACAAGGTCAGGATATAGCGCGCGCCGGGCATGAAACGTCTCTCGCCGAGGATTCTGGGATCCGCGCCCACAAGAACCACAAGAACGGCGCGAGGCAAAGCCTCGAAATGCCCGCCGCATGCTCAAACGCGGGGGTTGGCCCGACGGACCCGCGACGGGTCCGCGTCCGAAATGGGTTGCAGCCCCGGCGAGGCCGGGCGGCCCGCCCCCGCCCTATCGGGCGGCGGCCGTCGCCGGCGACCGGGTCCGGCGGCTCAGCGCTTGCGTCGCAGCGGCGCCAGCGCGCGCTCGCCAAGGCCGCGGGCGGCCGCGATCAGGGCCACGGCCATGACCAGGACCATTAACCAGATAAGTCCGCCGATACCGCGCATCGCTCACTCCTGCGCTCACGCGTTGTGCCGCTCGGGATCTTCCGCCCCGCCGGGTTTACAACCTCTTTAGAAGGCACCTTGCGCGCGCCGGGCGCAAGTCCCTCGATGGAACGAGACCAAGGTGCGCGGTCGGAAAACCGCCGTCAGGTAATAAATCGTCAAGCACGTTTCCGTCATCCTGGGCCGGCAACGCTTCGCGACTGATCCGAAGCGCGGAGACCAGGGCCATCCGACACAAGCTCAAGCATCTGCTGGCGCAACTCGCCGAGCATAATTTCTCGACCGAGGATCTGCTGAGCTCGGTCGAGGCGGTGCGGCTCGCCCGCGCGCTCGACGATCCGGCGGCGCTGGTCCAGGCCTTGAACCATTCGTCGCGCGCCAAGCAGTTCAACGGCACTCTCGACGAGGCGATCGAGGAAGCGCGGGAGGCGGAGCGGCTCGCCCGCGCCCTCGGCGACCGTTCGGGCGAAGCGTTCTCGCTGTTCCACCAGGGCGGCGCGCACTGGCACGGCCAGCGCATGAGCGAAGCCCTCTCCTGCCTGGAGCGCGCCGCGACGATCGCGCGTGACGTGGGCGACCTGCAGCAGCAGATCCTGTGCCACAACATGATCGGCATCGTGTTCGCCTCGATGCGCAATATCCGAAGTGCGATTCCGGCCTATGAGCGCGGGCTCGAACTTTGCGATCCCGCCCGGTTTCCGACCGAATACGCCAAGCTGGTCAACAACAAAGCCCAGGGCCTGGTCTATCGCGCCCGCGCGGCCGAGAATCCGGAACAGCAGCAGGCGGACGTGGCGCAGGCGCTGGCGCTGCTGACGCCGGACATCCTGGCGATCATGGCGGCGCGGTCCGGCGATCTCTATCGTGCAGTGCTGGATACGAAGGCCCAGTGCCATCTGCTGAGCGGCGAGCCGGAGATCGCGCTCGAGATCCTGGAGTCCAACCTCGAGAATTTCCGCAACGCCAAGGCGGCGAGTCGGGAATGCGTCGCCCATGTCGGACTCATCGAAGTCTACACGGCGCTCGGCCGGCCGGCCGATGCGATTGCATCGGGCCTGACCGCGCTCGACCACCATGTCGAGCAGATGGAGCCCGATATCCTGGCGCGCGCGCATATGGCGCTGTCCCAGGCCTACGCGCTCGACGGCCAGCACGCCAAGGCCTACGAGCAGCTCGGCATCCATGCCATGCTGATCAACCGGATCAACGACAGCGCCGCCCAGCACCTGGCGCGGCACATGGCGATGACGGTCGATCTGGAGCGCAGCAAGGCCGAGACGGCCGCGGTCCGGCGCGTCGCCGACGAGCTGGCCCAGGCCAAGGAGGCCGCCGAGCACGCCAATTACTTCAAGTCCGAGTTCTTGGCCAACATGAGCCATGAGCTGCGGACCCCGCTGAATGCCATCATCGGCTTTTCGGAAGTGCTACTCGAGGAATATGCCGGACCGTTGCCGCCCAAGCAGCGGGAGTACCTGACCGACATCCACCAGAGCGGCCAGCACCTCCTGACCCTGATCAACCAGTTGCTCGACCTGTCCAAGGCCGAGGCCGGCAAACTCGACCTGACCGAAGAACGCACCGATCTCGGCGAGTTGGTCGATACCTGCCTCGCCCTGATGCGCGCCGACGCGGACAAGGGCGGCGTGACGGTCACAAGCCGGCTCGAGGGCCCGATCCCCCTCTTCGTCGATCCGCTGCGGATCAAGCAGTGCCTGCTGAACGTGCTGTCGAACGCGATCAAGTTCACACCCGCCGGCGGCAGCGTCCTCGTGTCCGCCAGGATCGGCGCCGACGGCATCGACATTGCCGTGGTCGACACCGGCGTCGGCCTGCCGCCGGGTGAGATTCGCAAGGTGTTCGAGCGCTTCGGCCAGGGCGGCAATGCCCGGACCGCCGGCGGGACCGGGCTCGGCCTGTCGCTGACGCGCCAGCTGATGGAGCTCCATGGCGGCGCCGTCTGGTTGGAGAGCGAGGTGGGCACCGGCACCAGGGTCGTGCTGCACCTGCCCGCCCATCGCCTGCGCGGCTAAAGCTGACTGCGGCACTGCACATAATGCGTGACAGGCAGGGTCGCTGCCGCTAGCGTCGAGACCATGAACGCCGCCCGGACCTATTATGCCCGATTTTATCCCTGCTATATCGCTGGCGGGATCAGGGGCGCGTGACCTAAACGAACCAAACGCGAAACCCGAAGAGCCGCCAGTCCGCCTGGCGGCTTTTTTTGTGCCGCCGGGATGACGCCCACCAGGAGTCCCGTCCCATGCTGCCGACCACCGACGATCTGCGCATCCGCCAGATCACCGCCCTCGTCCCTCCGGTCACGCTGATCGAGGAACATCCCCGGACCGAGGCCGTCACCGCGACGGTCTCGAACGCCCGCCAGGCGGCGCACCGGATCCTCCAAGGCGCCGACGACCGGCTGATCGTGGTGATCGGCCCCTGCTCCATCCATGATCCGGTCGCCGCCCGCGAGTATGCGGAGCGCCTGGTCGGCGAGCGCGCCCGCCTCGGCGACGCGCTCGAAATCGTGATGCGGGTCTATTTCGAGAAGCCGCGCACCACGGTCGGCTGGAAAGGCCTGATCAACGACCCGCGGCTCGACGGCAGCTTCCGGATCGACGAGGGGCTGCGCCTGGCCCGCAGCCTGCTCCTCGATATCAACCGCCTGGGCGTGCCGGCGGGCGTCGAATTCCTCGATACGATCTCGCCGCAATATATCGCCGACCTGGTCGCCTGGGGCGCCATCGGCGCGCGCACCACGGAAAGCCAGGTGCATCGCGAGCTGGCCTCGGGCCTGTCCTGTCCCATCGGCTTCAAAAACAGCACCGATGGCGACGTGCGCATCGCGATCGATGCGGTGACCGCCGCCTCCCACCCCCATCACTTCATGGCGGTAACCAAGGAAGGCCGCGCCGCCATCGCCGCCACCGCCGGCAATGAGGATTGCCATGTGATCCTGCGCGGCGGGAGGGCCCCGAACTACGACGCCGCCAGCGTCGAGGCCGCGTCGGCCGAATCGAGGCGGGCCGAGCTTGCCCCGCGCATCATGATCGACGCCAGCCACGCCAACAGCGGCAAGAAGCCGGAGAACCAGCCGAAGGTGATCGAAGCGATCGCCCACCAGATCGCCGCCGGCGACCGGCGCATCATCGGCACCATGATCGAAAGCCACCTGGTGGCCGGACGCCAGGACCTGATCCCGGGCCAACCGCTGGTCTATGGCCAGAGCATCACCGACGGCTGCATCGACTGGGCGACGTCCGTCACCGTGCTGGACCAGCTCGCCGGGGCGGTGAGAGAGCGCCAGCGGTCGAAGGCGGCATGAACCCCCGAGCCTTCAGGGAAGCTGCTTGTGCGGGGCCGTTCGCCACGAGATCGAACGGCTCAATTCGCCGATCGGCCACTGCCATTGCGCGTTGGATGGCGGCTTCGCGGAACGGAGCGGCCGGTTGCATGCCTTCCAGCTGCGGTCGATCGGCAATCTTCGAAGTTCACGCTGGGCTTGTACCGGCAGGAAGAAGATCGGTACTCTCTCTCGATTACGGACAGATCCGGAAGACAATGAATGCCTTTCCATTTGCCCGCCCCCACGAACTCACCGTCATTCCGAAATAGCCCATCGGCGAGGGTCGGCGCGCAAATCTCGAAAGTGAAGAAATGGCGTAGGAAGCCAATGGAAGCTCAGCCGATCTTTCCAGGGTGACGGCGGGCGATAGATTGCCGACGCTCTGCGCACGTATCTACGTGCAGCAGCATCTATTAATCGGGAGTAGCGAAAATAAACGGCCTGAACGACCTCCGCGCCCTGGTGCTCGGCACGCCCGCCCTGTTCCCGCCGCTGTCGGGAGCGACGCCATGACCACGCCCTCGCCCATGCTCGAGAGCGGATCGCCGACCAGTTTCACCGTCACGTCGGACGGCGCGCCGATCAGTTCCACTTTTCAGATCATCTCGATCGACACCTGGTCGGCGGTCAACCAGGTGCCGAAGGCGCGCCTCGTCCTGTTCGACGGCAGCGCCGCCGCGCGCGACTTCCCGATCAGCAATCTCGACGTCTTCATTCCGGGCAAGAAGATCGAGATCACCGCCGGCTATGACGGCCGGAATGAAACGATCTTTCATGGCATCGTCGTCAAGCAGGGCATCGAGATCAATGACAACGACGGCGCGAGGCTGGTCGTCGACATCACCGATCCCGCCATCAGGATGACGCTCGCCCGCAGCAGCGCGATCTTCTCCGACACCACCGACAGCGACCTGATCGGCAAGCTGATCGGTAATGCCGGCCTCTCCAAGGACGTGGCGGCCACCAGCCTCAGTTATGAGAGCATCGTGCAATATTACGCCAGCGACTGGGACCTGATGATCGCCCGCGCGGAGGTGAACGGCCTCGTCGTCATGGTCGAAAACGGCAAGGTCACGGTCAAGGCGCCGGATACCAGCCAACCGCCGGTCCTGGCGATCGAGTTCGGGAGTTCGATCCTCGACCTGCAGGTCGAGATGAATGCCGCAACCCAATATGCCGCGTCCGCGATCACCAGCCTTTCCTGGGATCCGGCGACCCAGAAGATCAGCCAGTCCAGCGCTCCCTCCCTGTCGATGACGCAGCAGGGCAATATCAGTTCCGCAGCACTCGCCAAGGTATTCGGCGTGACGAGCTTTCCGCAGCAGACCGGTGCGCCCATCGCGGCCGGCGCACTCGAAGCCTGGTCGGCGGCCGAGATGATGAAATCCATGCTGTCCAAGATCCGCGGCCATGTCCGGTTCCAGGGCAGCGCGCTCGCCAAGCTCGGCAAGACGATAGAGCTGTCCGGGGTCGGCGAGCGCTTCGGCGGCCCGGCCTTCATCAGCGGGCTGCATCACAGCATCAGCGACGGCCGCTGGCTAACCACGACCCATTTCGGCCTGTCGGCGGAATGGTTCGCGGCCGCTGCGCCCGACATCGCAGGCCCCGGCGCCGCCGGTCAATTGCCGCCGATCAAGGGCCTGCAGACCGGGATCGTCCAGAAGATTTCGAACGACCCGGCCGGCGCGTTCCGGGTGTTCGTCAGCCTACCGCTGCTGCAGGCCGACGGCGAGGGCGTATGGGCCCGACTCGGCTCCTTCTATGCCTCCTCCGGCTTCGGCGCGGCTTTCTATCCAGAGGTGAATGACGAGGTGGTCGTCGGCTTCATGAACGAGGATCCGCGTTATCCGGTGATCCTGGGCAGCCTCTACAGCCAGAGCCGGGCCCCGGTCCCTGCACCGGACGAGGCGAACAACAGGAAGGCCGTGACCACGCGCAGCAAGCTCGAAGTGGCGTTCGACGAAGAGAAGAAGATCATCGCGATCACGACGCCCGGCGGCCACAGCGTCAAGCTCGATGATGACGGCAGGAGCATCTCGATCACCGACAGCAACAGCAACAGCGTGGTACTGTCGTCGAGTGGCATCAAAATCGACAGCGCCGGCGATATCGACCTGAGCGCCAAAGGCAACATCACCGTGAGCGCCGGCGGCAATCTGAGCCTGAGTGCCGTGGCCAACGCCACGATGTCGGGGTTGCAGGTCATCCACAGCGCCGAGGCGAAGTTTTCCGCGTCCGGCAATGCCGACGCGGAGCTGACCGCCGCAGGCCAGGTGACCGTGAAGGGCGCCTTGGTGATGATCAATTGACGAACGGGGACCCCCGATGCCGCCTGCCGCCAGACTGACCGACCTGCATACCTGTCCGATGGTGACGCCCGGTCTGCCCCCGATCCCTCATGTCGGCGGCCCGATTGCCGGCCCGGGTGCGCCCACCGTCCTGATCGGCGGGCTGCCGGCTGCCAGGGTCGGCGATCTCGCCATCTGCGCCGGGCCGCCCGATACCATCGCCGAGGGCTCTGCGACAGTCATGATCTCGGGAGCGCCGGCCGCGCGCTTGGGCGATGCGACCGTCCATGGCGGCACGATCGTGGTCGGCCTACCCACCGTCATCATCGGTGGTTAAGCCGAGTTCCTCCACGAATGAAATCTGCGCCGATGCCGCTGCCAAGGGGCTTCCACCATCATGCCGTTACTGATTCTGGGTCTGTTGATCTTCATCGGCGCGCATTCGTTGCGCATCTTCGCGAACGACTGGCGCAGCCGGCAGGTCGCGCGGCTGGGCCCGGGGCGCTGGAAGGGGATGTTCGCGCTGGTATCGCTGGTCGGTTTCGCGCTGATCATCATCGGCTTCGGCGAGGCGCGGATGCATCCGGTGGCGCTGTACGAATCGCCGACCTGGCTGCGCCACATCAACGCGCTGCTGACCCTGGCGGCCTTCGTGCTGGTCGCCGCGGCGTACGTGCCGCGCAACCACCTCAAGGCGGCCATCGGCCATCCGATGCTGGCGGGCGTTAAAATATGGGCACTCGGCCACCTGCTCGCCACCGGCATGCTGCATGATGTCGTCCTGTTCGGTGCGTTCCTATGTTGGGCCGTCGCCGATTTTGCCTGGTCGCGCCGCCATGATCGTGCCGCCGGCACGCGTTACCCCTCAGGCTCGCTGACCGGTAATCTGCAGACCCTGGCGGTCGGCGTAGTCGGCTGGGCCGTGGTCGCCTTCTGGCTGCATGCGCTGGCGATCGGCGTCAATCCGCTGAGCTGATGCCAGGTCCGCCCGAGCGCGGCCCCCGCCCGCACCCCGCCCCTGCGCGATCAAGACTCCTCGCCGACCCCCGCTATCCGCTATAGATCAGCGCCGCCGACCGGAGCTTCCGAGTCGGGCGGCGCGGGTGAGGCTTCGGAGCACGGTATGACGGTTGCCATCGACATGGGGAATACGGCGGCGGGTCCGGCGGCGACGCTCGATCTGGAGGAGCTGCTGGCGACCCGCTTGTTGGTGCAGGGCAATTCGGGCTCCGGCAAGTCGCATCTGCTGCGGCGCCTGATGGAGCAGAGCGCGCCCTGGGTGCAGCAGGCGGTGATCGATCCCGAGGGCGATTTCGTCACGCTCGGCGAGAAGCACGGCCATATGGTGATCGACGCCGCCGCCCATACCGAGGCCGGCCTGCAGCGTGCGGCCGAACGGGTGCGCCAGCATCGCGTGTCGGTCGTGCTCAATCTGGAAAACCTGGACACCGAGCTGCAGATGCGTCACGCGGCGGCGTTCCTGGGCGGCCTGTTCGATGCCGAGCGGGATTACTGGTACCCGATGCTGGTCGTCGTCGACGAGGCGCAGCTGTTCGCCCCGGCTGCCGCCGGCGAGGTATCGGACGAGGCGCGCAAGGCGTCGCTGGGCGCCATGACCAACCTCATGTGCCGCGGCCGCAAGCGTGGCCTAGCCGGGGTGATCGCGACCCAACGGCTCGCGAAGCTCGCCAAGAACGTCGCCGCCGAGGCGTCCAATTTCCTGATGGGCCGCACCTTCCTCGACATCGACATGGCGCGCGCGTCCGACCTGCTGGGCATGGAGCGGCGCCAGGCGGAGATGTTCCGAGACCTGGAGCGCGGCCATTTCATTGCGCTAGGGCCCGCACTCTCGCGCCGGCCGCTGCCGCTCAAGATCGGCCCGGTCGAAACCGCGACGCGCGGCATGAGCCCGAAGCTGATGCCGCTGCCGCAGACCGCGTCGGAGGACATGCGCGAGCTGATCCTGAAGGCGCCGGAGCCGGAGCCGATGCGCCCGATCGTCCGCCGGACCGCACCGGCGGCACCGCCACCCGACATCCTGACCCAGTTGGCCCAGTCGCGTCCGGCGCCGCTCGCCGAGCGCGGACGGCCGGCGCCGCGCGCCGCGACACCCGAGGAACTGGCGGAGACCGCCCGCAAGATCGACGAGGTGCTGCGCCAGGTCGCCGCCGACCCGGATGCCGGCTTCCGCCCGGTCGCCGTGCTCTACCAGGACTTCCTGGTGCGCTGCCGAATCCATAACCTGGCCGGCAAGCCGCTCGATATCCCGGCCTTCCGCCGCCGGCTCGCGACCATCCGTGCCGGCGTCGGCGCCGAGGCGGCCGACAGCCCCGAATGGGCCCAGGCGCTCGCCATCGCCGCGAGCCTGCCGGACGACGTGCAGGGCGTGTTCTTGCTGCTGGCGCGCGCCGCCCTCGACCGCCTGCCCTGCCCGTCCGACGGCACGATCGCACGCGCCTACGGCAGCCGCTCGCTGGGCCGCGCGCGGCGCCTGCTGACCTACATGGAGGAGCAGGGCTCGATCGTCTGCCGCCAGGATCTCGCCGGCCATCGCATCGTGACCCTGCCCGAGTTGGGCTGGGAAACCACGCCGGGCGATCCGAACGCGCCCGACCCGAGCGAACGCACGGCCGAACTCGCCTGAGAAATCCGGGCGGAATTTTCCGCCCCCTTGAAGTGCCGGTCTGCCTCCCCAGATACTGGATCGTTCGAATGCCCATGAGGGGTTCGGACATATCTGGCGCGCGGACGTCCCGCAGCGGCCGTCTGCGCTCCCATGTTGCTCAATAGAGGATATGGATCATGAGTGCTCTCGCCTTCGCGCCTCTTTATCGTTCGGCCATCGGCTTCGACCGGGTCTTGAACCTGCTTCAGGAATCCCAGCAGTCGGCCCCGGCCGACAATTTCCCCCCGTACAACATCGAAAAGACCGGCGAGCAGACCTACCGCATCACCCTTGCGGTGGCCGGCTTCTCGCTCGACGACATTTCGATCACCGCACGCCCGAACCAGTTGATCGTGGTCGGCAAGCGCCAGGTCAAGGACGGGGTCCAGTACCTGCACCAGGGCATCGCCCAGCGCGGCTTCGACCGCCGCTTCGAGCTGGCCGATCACATCGAGGTGACGGACGCCTCGCTCGAGAACGGCCTGCTGTCGATCGAGCTGAAGCGTGAAGTACCGGAGGCGATGAAGCCCCGGACCATCCAGATCACCAGCGGTGTCTCGACGCAGAAAGTGATCGACCAGCACGCGGCCTGATCGCCTCTGCTATCTGCGTAAGACCGCGCCGCCCGGAGCGATCCGGGCGGCGTTTTTCATGTCCGCCGGCCATGCCCGATTGCCAAGCCGAGGCCCGGGAAGGCATGGTCGCCGGGATCGGAGCCAGAACCGAACCTTCGAGGAGGAAACACACCCATGTCGCTCACCATCCATCAGGCGTCCGTGCCCGGCCTGCTCCAGGCGCTCGACAGCCTGTCGGCGCTCATCGACAAGGCGGTGGCCCATTGCGAGGCCCGCAAGATCGATCCCGCCGTCATTTTCAATTACCGCCTGGCCCCTGACATGTTCGCCTTCGCACGCCAGATCCAGATCGCGACCGATCAGGCCAAGGGCATCGCCGGCCGCCTGGCCGGGGTCGAGATCCCGAAGTTTCCGGATGAGGAAGCCGGCTTCGACGAGTTGAAAGTGCGGCTCGCCAAGGTCGCGGATTTCGTCCGGTCACTGCCGGCCGCCCAGTTCGAGGGTGCCGAGGACCGCCCGATCACCCTCAAGGTCGGTGGCCACACCTTGAATTTCACCGGGACGACTTATCTGTTTGGCTTCGGCCTGCCGAACTTCTACTTCCACGTCACGACCGCCTACGACATCCTGCGCCATGCCGGTGTCGAGATCGGCAAGCGTGATTTCCTGGGTGCCGTTCCGGCGCACTGACAAGATCGATCGGCCGAGGGCGGGAGAGCCGCCCGTCCTCGGCCCGAGCCCTCCGCGAAATTGGACGATGGCGGCGCATTGACGATGAACGGCGACGCCTTTGGCCCCTGGAGCGGGCACCAGATCCCCGAGGACCGCTCGGACTGGCACGGGTTCGTGGCGCAATGCCACGATTACTGGCGCCGGATCGCGCCACCGAGCCGGTTGCCCGGCCGACAGCATGTCTGGCCCGGCGACATGCTGCCCTTCCTGCCCCATGTCTGGCTGCTCGACGTGGCGCGCGCGCCGCTCCGCTTCCGCTATCGCCTGATCGGCACCGCCGAGGTGCGGGTGCTGGGCGCCGACCTTACGGGGCGCTGGCTCGACGAGGTCCATGGCGACACCTGGGACGAGCCCTCGGTCAGCGACCGGCTGCGCTTCATGGCCGAGACCGGCCGGCCGACCTGGAGCCGGAGCCCAGTGCTGTGGGGTCCCGACCGGTCCCATCAGATCATCGAGAATTGCCTGCTGCCGCTCGCCGCCGACGGCGCCACGGTCGACATGATTCTGGCCTGCTCGGTGCTGTGCAATGCCGACGGCTCGGCCTTCCGGTTCTGATCACCGGGCACTGCATCGCCGGGAAGGAAGTACCGTTCTCAACGATTTCGAAAGCACTGCGCGGTACCATGATGACCATCGGGTATCCTTTGGCCAAAGAGAGTGATCATGAAAGCCTATGCGCGCTTTGCAACCCCTTTGCGGGCGGCCTATCTTGCGATCGCGATCGCGCTCGTGGCGGTCACGGCGGCGCCCGCCTTCGCCAAAAACGACGACGGTAATTGCAATGGTAATTGCCAGGCCGATCCGGCGCCGGCGCCCATGCTGGGTGGCAGCCTGATCGGGTTGGCGGTCCTGGGCGCGGGCAGCTTCGTCCTCTATCGCCGCAAGCGGCGGGACTGACGCAGGTTTCAAGACCCGGCCCCGCTGCCGCAGGGCTGGCCCTCGCCAGCCTCTTTAGCTTCGCCTACTGGCGCATCGCCGCTTCGAGTGTCGCGCCCCAGGTGCCGTCGGCCTTGGCCGAGCCGAGGTAGCCGTCGATCGCCTGTTTCAGGCCGGGGTCCTTCGGGAAGTACCAGGCCTTGGTCAGGTGGGTGAACGGGCCCGAAACCGCCGCCGCGCACAGCACGCCCGGGTGGCGCCTGGCGATCAGGTCGACCTCGATGCCGTCGGTCACGAACACGTCGGCCCGCCCGGCCGCGATCTGGTCGGGCACGGTGACATTGTCCGGGTTCACCGTGATCGGCGCCTGGTGGAAGTTCGCGCGGGCGAAGGCCTCGTTCGCGGCCCCCGGATTGACCACGACCCGGGTGGTGGGCTGGTCGATCGCGGCGACGGAGGTGAACTTGTCCGTGTCGGCGCAGCGCACGACCGGCCGCTTGCCATCCTCGAGCAATGCCACCGAAAAATCGCCCTTGGCCGCGCGCTCCGGCGTCACGGTGATGCCGCCGATGGCGATGTCGAAATTGCCCGCATCGAAATCGCCCTGCAGCTTGGCCCACTCCGTCGGCACGATTTCAAGCCGCACGCCGAGCTTGCCGGCGAAGCCCTTGGCCATGTCGATGTCGGCGCCTTCGTAGCTGCCGTCGGGATTATGGATGGCAAAGGGCCGATAGTCGCCCGGCGTACCCACACGGAGCGTGCCGCGCGCCTTGATGGTCTCGAGCGTGATCGGCTCGGCGGCGGACGCCTCCGCAGCAAGGCCGGCGACGAGCAGGACGGATAGCAGACGGCGCATCGACAGCCCCTCCCCAGGGCACCGTTTTGATTGCGCTTAGATCAGGATGATATCAAGCCGGGCCGGCTTGATATCTGAATCCTGATCCAAGCCATATAGTTAGAGACCGCTTCACCGATCAAACCGATCCGGTTTGATCGGATCGGGCTCTAAGATGCCTTCGGGCCGCAGCAGGGGCAATGCGGATCGCGCGGCACCCGGACCGTGTAGAACGAGCTGCCGAGCGCGTCGTACATCATGAGGCGCCCCGACAGGCTCTCGCCGATGCCGAGCAGCTCTTTCAGCACCTCGGTCGCCTGCAAGGTGCCGATGACGCCGGCAACCGGCCCGAGGATGCCTGCCTCCTCGCAGCGCGGGATGGATCCGGCCGGCGGCGGTTCGGGAAACAGGCAGCGATAGCAGGGGTGGTCGGGGCCGGCATGAGGCTTGAAGGTCGAGAGCTGCCCCTCGAACCGCAAGAGCGCGCCCGACACGAACGGCTTGCCGGCGCGCACGCAGGCATCATTCACCAGATAGCGGGTCGTGAAATTGTCGCTGCCATCGGCGACCAGATCGTAGCGCCCGACCAGATCGTCGACATTGGCCTCAGTCAGCCGCTCCGGCCAGAGCTCGAGCGTCACCGCCGGCTCGATCGCCGCCAGCCCCTCAGCAGCACTGTCGGTCTTGCGCTGGCCGATCGCCGCGGTCCGGTGAATCACCTGGCGCTGCAGGTTCGACAGCGAGACCGCGTCATCGTCGACGATGCCGAGCGTGCCGACCCCCGCCGCCGCCAGATAGAGCAGCAGGGGCGAGCCGAGCCCGCCGGCGCCCACGACCAGGACGCGCGAGGCGAGCAGCTTCGCCTGCCCCTCCTCGCCGACCTCGTCGAGGATCAGATGCCGCGCGTAGCGCTCGAACTCGGCATCGTCGAGATCGCGCATGGGCCTATCAGAGCCCCTCGAACAGCGCCGTCGACAGGTAGCGTTCGGCGAAGCTCGGGATGATGGTCACGATCAGCTTGCCTTCCATCTCGGGCCGCGAGCCGACCTCGAGCGCCGCCGCGAGCGCCGCACCCGACGAGATGCCGACCGGCACGCCTTCGAGCCGGGCGACCTCGCGCGCGATCTTGAAGGCCCGGTCGTTCGAGATGCGCACGACCTCGTCGATCTCCTTGGTGTCGAGCGTGTCCGGCACGAAGCCGGCGCCGATGCCCTGGATCTTGTGCGGGCCGGGCGCCCCGCCCGACAGCACCGGGCTGTCCTCGGGCTCGACCGCGATCATCTTCAGGCTCGGACGGCGCGGCTTGATGACTTGGGAGACGCCGGTCAAGGTACCGCCGGTGCCGACGCCGGAGATCACGACATCGACCTGGCCCGCAGTATCGGCCCAGATCTCCTCGGCCGTGGTCGCCCGATGGATCGCCGGGTTGGCCGGGTTTTGGAACTGCTGCAGGATGACCGCGTCGCCCAGCTGCTTGACCAGTTCCTCGGCCCGCGCGATGGCCCCCTTCATGCCTGCGGCCGCGGGCGTGAGCTCCAGCTCGGCACCCAGCAGCTTCAGCATCTTGCGCCGCTCGACCGACATGCTCTCGGGCATGGTCAGGATCAAGCGATAGCCCTTGGCGGCGCAGACGAAGGCGAGCGCGATGCCGGTGTTGCCCGAGGTCGGCTCGACGATCACCGTCGAGGGCCTGAGGCGCCCTTCAGCCTCGGCCGCCTCGATCATGGCGTAGCCGATCCGGTCCTTGACCGAGGCGAGCGGATTGAAGAATTCGAGCTTGGCGGTGATCTGCGCCTTCACGCCATATTGCCCGGCGAGCTTGCCCAGGCGGATGATCGGCGTCGCCCCGATCGTGTCCAGAATGCCGTCGTAGATTCGGCCGCGAAAGGGAGGCGTCGAGGTCATCAGGTTCTCCTGCCGATCGATCAGGAACGGTGTCGAGCCGTAGCTAAGGCTGCGACACCGCTCGATTTTTGGGAAATGTAGGCTGCCGCCGGCCCGGCTGCAAACACCGAACCGTCACAGGGACCCGGTCGACCCGTGTCCGCCCTCGCCGCGTTCGGTCTTCTCCAGCACAGGCACTTCGTTCCATCCGATCTGGACCACCGGCGCCACGACCATTTGGGCGATGCGCTGGCCGCGCTCGATGGCGAAGGGGCGATGGCTGAGGTTGATCAGGATGACCTTGATCTCGCCGCGATAGTCCGCGTCGATCGTGCCAGGGCTGTTCAGCACGGTGACGCCCTCGTTCAAGGCCAGGCCAGAGCGCGGCCGCACCTGGGCTTCGTAGCCCTCGGGCAGTGCCACGGCCAGGCCGGTCGGCACGGCGATGCGGCCCAGCGGCGGCAGGATCATCGTCTGGTCGATCGCGGCGCGCAAATCGACGCCGGCGCTCTGCGGGGTGGCGTAGGTCGGCAGGGACAGGTCGGCACCATGCGGCAGGCGCAGCACCGGCACGTTTACGGTCATCAGGCTTTCTCTTTGCTGAAATGGGCGGCGATGCGCTCGGCCAATCGCTCGGCGACCGCGGTCTTGGTAAGGGTCGGCCAATGGTCGACCCCGGCTTCGTCGATCAGGTGGATCGTGTTGGCGTCGCCGCCGAAGGTGCCCGTCTCGGGCGCCACGTCGTTCGCCAGGATCCAGTCGCAGCCCTTGCGCCGGCGCTTCTCGGTCGCGAGCGCCACCACGTCGCGCGTCTCGGCGGCGAAGCCCACGACCAGACGCGGCCGCGAAGCGCCCGCGGCCGAGAGCGTCGCCAGGATGTCCGGATTTTCGACGAGCGCCAGTGTCGGCGGTGCGCCACCGGTCTTCTTGACCTTGTGATCGGCGGCCTCGGCGACGCGCCAGTCGGCGACGGCGGCGGCGCAGACGGCGATGTCGGCCGGCAAGGCCGCCCGGCACGCCGCCAGCATCTCGGCCGCGGTCTCGACCGGCACCAGCGTCACGCCGGCAGGCGTCGGCTCATGGGTCGGACCCGAAACCAGCGTCACGTCGGCGCCGAGCCGCTGGAGCGTACCGGCGATGGCATGGCCCTGCTTGCCGGACGAGCGGTTGGCGATATAGCGCACCGGATCGATCGGTTCGTGGGTCGGACCGCTGGTGACGAGCGCGCGCCGGCCGGCAAGCGGCCGGTTCTCGGCCGCGAAGAATTTGACGACCTCGGCCACGATCTCCAGCGGCTCCGCCATGCGGCCGGAGCCGATCTCGCCGCAGGCGAGGTCGCCGGCGTTGGGACCGGCGCTCAGGATGCCGCGCTGCAAGAGCGTGCGGAAATTCTGCTGGGTCGCCACATGCTGCCACATCATGACGTTCATGGCGGGCGCCACCATGACCGGCTTGTCGGTCGCGAGCAGGACGGTCGAGGCCAGATCGTTCGCCATGCCGGCCGCCATACGCGCCAGGAGATCGGCCGAGGCCGGCGCCACCACCAGCAGATCGGCCTCGCGCGACAGGCGGATATGGCCCATCTCGCTCTCGTCGGTCAGCGAGAACAGGTCGGTATAGACCTTGTCCTCGCTCAGGGCCGCCGCCGCCAGCGGCGTCACGAACTGCTGGGCGCCCTTGGTCATGACGCAGCGCACGGCACAACCGCGTTCGCGGAGGCGCCGGATCAGGTCCAGGGATTTGTAGGCGGCGATCCCGCCCGAGATGATCAGCAGGACCCGCCGGCCCGCAAGGCTCAATTCCATGTCCCGACCATACACCACCTAATGCCCGGCCGCGACCCACTGGGCGATGGCCATGGCGGCGAGCGCCAGGGCCGCGATCCACAGCGGCCAGATCATCGGATTGCGCCCACCGCCATCGCCGCGGATCGCGCGCACCGTCGCGGCGTCGAGCGACAGGCCGCCGTGCGACAATTGGCGCAGCAGCAGCTCGAAGTCCCCCATCAGCGCCGGCAGCCGTTCGAGCCCGGCCAGCGCATCCGCCGCGGTCAGCATGGCGCGCGCCGGACCGGAGCGGTTGACCACCATCCATTCCTCGATCAGCGGCCGGGCCAGCGCCCACATGTTGACCGACGGATCGAGGATGCGGCCCAGCCCCTCGGCCAGCACCATGGTCTTCTGCAGCATCAGGAGCTGCGGCTGAGTTTCCATCTTGAAGGTGCGGGTGATCTGGAACAGCTGCGAGAGCAGCCGCGCGACCGAGATCTTCTCGAGCGGCTGGCCCATGAGCGGCTCGCCGATCGACCGGCAGGCCTGGGTGAAGGCGTCGATCGATTCGCTCGCCGGCACGAAGCCCGCGTCGAAATGGACCTGCGCCACCTGCCGGTAATTGCCGGTGAGGAAGCCCAGCAGCATGTCGGCCAGATAGAAGCGGTGCGTGCGGTCGAGCCGGCCCATGATGCCGAAGTCGACCGCGACGATGGCGCCATCGGCAGCCACGAACAGGTTGCCCGGATGCAGGTCGGCATGGAAGAAGCCGTCGCGGAACACCATGGTGAAGAAGGCTGCCGCCGCCTTGTGGACGATCTCCTTCGGGTCGTGGCCGGCCGCCAGCAGCGCCGCGCGGTCGCCGACCGGAATGCCGTGGATCCGCTCGGTCACCAGCACGCGCCGGCCGGTGCGCAGCCAATCGACTGACGGCACCCGGAAATCCGGATTGTCGGCGAAATTCTGGGCCAACTCGGCCGCCGCCGCCGCCTCGAGCCGGAGGTCCATCTCGAAGGCGACGGATTCGGCGAGCCGGCCGACGACCTCGACCGGCTTCAGCCGGCGCATGGTCTGGAAGCGCTCGAGCTGCTCGGCCAGCCAGAGCAGCAGGTCGAGATCGCGTGCAAAGGCCTGCTCGACGCCCGGGCGCAGCACCTTGACCGCGACCTCGACCCCTTCGGTCGTGGTGGCGAAATGCACCTGGGCGACCGACGCGGCGGCGACTGCGACCTGGTCGAATGCCAGAAACCGCTGGCCGAGCGGCATGCCCATCTCGGCCTCGATGACCGCGACCGCTTCGACCCCCGGAAACGGCGGCACGTCGTCCTGCAAGGTCGAGAGATCGGCCGCGACCTCCTCGCCGATCAGGTCGGACCGGGTCGAGAGCGCCTGGCCCAGCTTGATGAAGCTCGGTCCTAATTGACGCAGCGCCAGCGCCAGCCGCTGGCCCTCGCGCAGGCCGCGCACCGATTGCGCCGGCGGCCGGACCCAGCGGGCGACCCGAAGGAACGGCGTGAGCCCGACGATGTTGCGCAAGGGGAACAGCGCGTCGTGGCTGGCCAAGTGCCAGCCGATCCGGACGAGCGCACCCAGATGCCTTGCCGCGCGAAACACGCCGGTCAGAGCCGCCAGCCCGAATGTATCGCCGCGATGCCGCCCGTGAGGTTGCGGTATTTCACCTGGTCGAAGCCTACGGCGCGCATACGATCCGCCAGTTCCTCCTGCGGCGGGAAGCGGCGGATGCTCTCGGCCAGATAGCGATAGGATTCCTCGTCCTTCGCGACCCAGCGCCCTAGCCGCGGCAGCACCTCGAACGAATAGGTGTCGTAGAGCCGGTCGAGCACCGGCAGCACGACCTTGCTGAATTCCAGGCAGATGAAGCGCCCGCCCGGCTTCAGCACCCGCCGCGCCTCGGCCAGCGCCAGGTCGATATGGGTCACGTTCCGGAGGCCGAACGCGATGGTATAGGCATCGACCGAGCCCGACGGCACCGGCAGGGACTCGGCATTGCCGCACACCCAGTCGATGCCGCCCAGGATGCCCCGGTCGATCGCCCGGTCCCGGCCCACGCCCAGCATGTTCCAGTTGATGTCGCAGACCGTGACCCGCGCCGGCACCGGCGGCTGCTCGGGGCTGGCGCCATGCGGCCGCGCACGCTCCAGGAAGCGGAACGCGATATCGCCGGTGCCGCCGGCGACATCGAGCAGATGCTGGCCCGGCCGCGGCCTGAGCCAATCGATCAGCGCCGCCTTCCACAGGCGATGGACGCCGGCACTCATGAGATCGTTCATGAGATCGTAGCGGCCGGCCACGGAATCGAACACGCCCCGGACCAGGCCGACCTTCTCGTCCTCCGCGACCGTGCGGAAGCCGAAATGGGTCGAGCCGGGGGACTTGTCGGCGGCGCCGGGAATATCGTCAGTCATCATGGGCCGGAACATAGCGCGGGCGAACGGGGGCCGCTACCGTTAGCCTTGTCCCTTAGCCCTGCTTGGCCGGCAGCACGAAACGGCGCTGGACCGCGCCCAGGCCGATCAGGGCGAGACCCAATCCCAGGAACGAGAGGACGCGCCATAGCCCGGTCAGGCCCGACATGTCGATCAGGAAGACCTTGGCGCAGACCAGGCCGACGACGCCCAGGGCCGCGAGCCGCAGCGCGCGTTCGTCGGTCCGGATGCCCTGGAACATCAGGCCGATGCCGTAGAGCAGCCAGGCACCGGACCAGGCCCACAGCTCGGCATCCTCGATCGGCGCGCGGAAGAGGCTCATCGAACCCGGATGGAAGACCTGTCGGATCTGCAGGCTGATCCAAGCGAAGCCGGCAACCAGCGCGTAGGCGGCCAGCGCGCGGCGGAACTCGGCGTCGGCAAGGTAGCGGCGGCCGACCAGGGCGAGCGCCGCCGGGACGAGATAGGCGACGAGCAGCGAGAAGGCGCCGGCCGGCGCGCCGGTCACGGCGGGATTCAGGATCAGGATGAAGACCGCGAAGACGAGGGCGAGGCCGCCCAGGATGGACCCGGCCCAGGCCAGCACCGGACGGCCGGTGCGCCGGCCGAGATCGTGATAGGCGATCGCCTGGATCGCGATCATCGTCAGCTGCAGCGCGGCTTCCTCGAAGCCGAAGGCCCCCGCCAGTTGGCCCCGGCCGAACCAGTGGCGGATTTCCAGCGTGACGAAACAGGCCAGGAGAGCGATCGCACCGGCCTCCAGGACCGCTACCAGCAGATCGTCGGCGCGCCGCCGGAACAGCCGGGCGGCGAACGCGAAAGCGGCCGCGGGCACCGCATAGGCAGGCACCAGCCCGTTGGCGAGCCCTACCGTCCCGAAGACGTAGAGCGGCACATACCAATTGAGCAGCAGACGAACCAGGACCAGGGCCGCCACGGCGAGAGCCACCCGGCGCAAGGCCGGCAGGTCGGCCTTGGCCTCGATCCAGGCCAGCGGCGGCAGGAACAGCGCAATGGCGAGCGTGAGCCAGTAATCATGCAGCAGCATGGCGCAGCCGAGGGCCAGAGCCGCCGTCGCGCCGGCGGCATGGATGCCGGCGCGCTGCGGCGCCTGCTGGCGCGCCGCGGCTACCGTGGTGCCGGTCAGCGCCGCGGCCAGCGCGAGAGCGGCCAGGGCCCACGCCGCATCCGGCTGGAAGCGCGCGATCTGGGCATAGGCGACCGTCAAGGTCAGGACCGGAACGGCCGCAACCAGACTCGCCCAAGGCAGTGGTTCCGGCACGCGGCGTTCCTGCCAGAGGCCGGCGGCGGTGTGGAAGCCGGCGAACAGGACCGCCGCGCCGATCAACGGCCGGATGACCTGCGGTGCCCAGGCGCCGGGCAGCACGGCCTGAACCACGCCCTCAATGCTGAGCACCTCTCCGGTCGGGCCCCAGTCCGGCAGCGCCCAGAGCAGCAGTGTGAGCAACCCGACCAGCGCAGCGAGCCAGGGCAGGCGGTCGAGCCGTGGTTCAGTCGTGCCCTTCCAGACGGCGACCGGCGAAAGCAGGAACAGCCCCACGCGTGGCATATCGCCCGAAACGGATGCTTCCAGCACGAGCCCGGCGGCGGCGAGGGTGGCGAAGGGAATCCAGGCGAGACGCTGGCCGATCGGATGGTCGAGCGCCGCAGCCGGCAGCAGGACCAGGTTCAGCGCCGCGGCGGCCGGCATGAAGACCGCGGCGGCCCACGGATCGGGCACGCCCATGCCGGCGACGATGCAGATCCAGATCGCGTCGGCGAGCGCCGTGGCCCAGCCGAGCCAGACCCAAGCGGTATGGCGGACCACGAGCAGGGCGACCGCGGATACGACGAAGAGATAGGCGAACAGGCCCGGCAGCGACGGCGCCTCGGTCGTGACGAGCGCCGGCGTCGCGAAGGCGCCGACCAGCCCGACGGCCGCGGTGAGCTGGCCATAGCGCAACGCGGCGCCCAATCCGACCAACGACGCCGCCGCCATGGCGCCGAAGGCCGGCAGCGGCGGCAGCAGGCCGTAGAACGGTCCCGCCCCGTAGGCGGCGCCAAACAGGATCGCCGTGCCGCCGGCGGCCAGCGCGCCGGGTGCCTGGTCGGCGCCGAACGGCCCGGCAACCGGCCGGGCTTCGTGGCGTTGCAGCCATTCGGCCGCGCCGATCAGCGCGAGACCGAGCAGGGCCGCGAGGCCGCAGCGGGCGGCCGGGCCGAGAAGCTCCTGCTCGACCGCATAGCGGATCAGAAAGATGCCCGCGAACAGCAGGGCGGCAGCGCCGAGCCAGACACCCCATCGCGTCGTGATCAGCGCCTCGAGATCGCGGGCCGGCGCGGCATCCGGAGGCAGAACGGGCGGTGCTTCGGCCTGGAACGGCGGAGACGGACCCTCGACGGGCTCGGACGGCGCGGCCGTCGGCTCAGACTCGATCGGCGCCGATACGGGGGCCGGCTCGGCCGGCGTCGACGGGGCGACGGTCTCCTCGGTCAGCGAGGATCGAGGGGACAGTTGATCGAGGGCCCGCCGCACTTCGCGCAGTTCGGCAAGCGCGCGTCCGGCCCGGAAAAAGCCGATGACGCCGAGCAGCCAGCCGCCGGCGCCGAACAGAATGAACAGGAGGACAGGGAAGAAAAACGAGTCCATCGGTTTAGGGGGCTGCAAGCCGGCCCCTGGGTCAAGTACCTCGGCGACTTGCACGCGTTCGTTGAGGCCGTTTCGCGACAGAAATTGGCAGGACATCGCAAAACCACCGGCGCTATGCTCAGGCACAAAATCAACGACCGTCGGCGGAATCATGAGCACGGCCCTGGACCAGAGCGCATTGACCGAGGCCAAGGCGAGCAAGGGGCCGGTGTTCGGCATCCTAGGCTCGATCAGTTTCGCGCATATGCTGAACGACATGATCCAGTCGCTGCTGCTTGCGATCTATCCGATGCTGAAGAGCAGCTTCGACCTGACGTTCGGCCAGATCGGGCTCATCACGCTCACCTATCAGATCACGGCCTCGCTGCTGCAGCCGGTCATCGGGCTCTATACCGACAAGCGGCCGAAGCCCTATTCGCTGCCGATCGGCATGGGCTTCACGCTGCTGGGCCTGCTGCTGCTGTCGGTCGCACCCAGCTATCCGGTGCTGCTGATCGCCGCCGCCTTCGTCGGCACCGGCTCCTCGGTGTTCCACCCGGAATCCTCGCGTGTCGCCCGGATGGCGTCCGGCGGCCAGCATGGCTTCGCCCAGTCGCTGTTCCAGGTCGGCGGCAATGCCGGCTCGGCGCTGGGGCCCCTGCTCGCGGCCCTCGTCGTCATCCCGCGCGGGCAATATGCCATCTCGTGGTTCTCGGCAGCGGCGCTCATCGCCATTGCCGTGCTCATCATGGTCGGCCGCTGGTACAAGGCGAATGCGGCGCTGCTGAAGCCGCGCGCCAAGCGGGCGGACGGCCATGTCGAGCTCGGCCGGGCCCGGGTACTGACGGCGCTCGGCGTGCTGGGCCTGCTGGTCTTTTCGAAATTCTTCTACCTGGCCAGCCTCAGCAGCTATTTCACCTTCTACCTGATCAGCAAGTTCGGCCTCTCCGTGCAGTCGGCCCAGATCCATCTGTTCGTGCTGCTGGGCTCGGTCGCGGCCGGCACGATCATCGGCGGACCGATCGGCGACCGGATCGGCCGCAAGATCGTCATCTGGGTATCGATCCTGGGCGTCGCCCCCTTCACCCTGCTGCTGCCCTATGCCGACCTGTTCTGGACCGGCGTGCTGTCGGTCATCATTGGCCTGGTGCTGTCGTCCGCCTTCTCGGCGATCGTGGTGTTCGGCCAGGAGCTGGTGCCGGGCAAGGTCGGCATGATCGCTGGCCTGTTCTTCGGCCTGAGCTTCGGCATGGGCGGCATCGGCGCCGCCGTGCTGGGCCATGTCGCCGACGTGGCCGGTATCGACTATGTCTACAAGATCTGCTCGTTCCTGCCGCTGATCGGCATCCTGACCGTGTTCCTGCCGAACATCGAGAAGCCACGGTGCGCGAAGGCTTAGGGCCTGCACCCTCACCCTTCCCAGCCCTTGCGGGCCGGGCCCCTTCCCTCTCCCGCAAACGGCGGGAGAGGGTGCCGAGCAACGCGAGGCGGGTGAGGGCCGTGCCGCCGGGCATGTCTACTCGATAACACGCCCCTGTGGTGCCTCGGCCCCGACAGGTCTATACCGGCCGCTTCGTCTCACCCGTCTGCCGGTACCCATGCCTGAACTGCCCGAAGTCGAAACCGTCTGCCGCGGTCTTGCCTCCCGTCTCGAGGGCCGCCGCCTGACGCGGCTGGAGCTGCGCCGGCCCGACATGCGCTTTCCCTTCCCCACGGGCCTTACGGCCCTGGTCGAGGGCCGGCGGGTCGACGCGATCAAGCGCCGCGCCAAATACATCCTGATGATGCTGGACGACGGCGGCGTGCTGATCGCGCATCTGGGCATGTCGGGGCGGATGACGATCGGACCGGCCGCCGGCCTGGTGCTGGAGCCGCACGATCATGTGCTGTTCGAGACCGAGGACGGCACCGCCGTGCGCTTCAACGACGCACGTCGCTTCGGCTTCCTCGATTATTGCCGCGCCGAGGATCTGCCGCGGCACAAGCTGTTCGCGGAGCTCGGGCCGGAACCGCTCGGCAATGAATTCTCCGGCCCGGTGCTGTCGGCCAAGCTCGCCGGCAGGCTGGCGCCGATCAAGGCGGCGCTGCTCGATCAGAAGATCGTCGCCGGCCTCGGCAACATCTATGTCTCCGAAAGCCTCTATTGGGCCGGCATCGCGCCGACGCGCCCGGCCGCGACCGTGGCGGGAGCGCCGGCCGACACGCTGGTCGCCGCCATCCGGCAGGTGCTGTTGAACGCGATCGCGGCCGGCGGATCGAGCCTCAGGGACTATGTCCAGGCGACGGGCGAGCTCGGATATTTCCAGCATCAATGGGCGGTCTACGGCAAGGAGGGCGAGCCTTGCCCAGACTGCACCTGCACCAAGGGCATCGAGCGGATCGTCCAATCGAACCGGTCGACATTCTATTGTGCCCAGCGGCAACATTGATGGTGTAGACTATGCGCCGATGGTTCCGCGCCTCGCCCTTCCGGCGGCCCTCGCCGCCCTAATCCTCGCCAGCCCCTGCCTCGCCGGGTCCGGACTGGTCTCAGCCTCGTACGCCCAGGCCGTCTACGTGCCGGGCACGGAGGACGTGCCGCTGATGCCGGGGCTGTCGTCCGATGACGGCGCCTCGCTGGTCTTCGACAAGCCCCAGGGCCGCATCGTCGAGGCCGCTGCGCGCGGCGCGGTCACCCGACACGCCGTCATGGCATTCTATGACGAAAGCCTGCCGCAACTGGGTTGGCGTCGCGCGGCCGCCGGATCGGCCGGCAGCAAGACCTTCGAGCGCGACGGCGAGCGCCTCAGCCTCGATTTCGACGGACGCGACGGCAATCTGCAGGTCGCCTTCACCCTGGCCCCGCGCTGACGCCCGGCTGACCCCGGGGCCGCCAGGCCTTCCCTTCCGATGAGGATCCCCATGAACTACGAAAACATTCTCGTGGAGAAGCGCGGTGCCGTGGGCATCGTGACGCTTCACCGCCCTCAGGCCCTGAACGCGCTGTGCGCGGCCCTGATCCAGGACCTGGGCGCCGCCCTCGACGACATGGAGGCCGACGAGGCGATCCGCTGCGTCGTGCTGACCGGCAGCGAGAAGGCGTTCGCCGCCGGCGCCGACATCAAGGAGATGGGATCGAAGTCCTACATGGACGTCTATCTCGGCGACTTCATCACCAAGGGCTGGCAGCGGGTGACGACCTGCCGCAAGCCGATCATCGCCGCGGTCGCGGGCTACGCGCTGGGCGGCGGCTGCGAGATGGCGATGATGTGCGACTTCATCATCGCCGCCGACACCGCCAAGTTCGGCCAGCCCGAGATCACCATCGGCACCATCCCGGGCTCCGGCGGCACTCAGCGCCTGACCCGCTTCGTCGGCAAGTCGAAGGCCATGGACATGTGCCTGACCGGGCGGATGATGGACGCGGCCGAGGCCGAGCGTTCGGGCCTGGTCAGCCGCGTCGTGCCGGCCGCCGACCTGATCGCGGAAGCGGTCAAGGTCGCGGAGAAGATCGCGTCCATGTCCATGCCCGTGGTCATGATGGCCAAGGAAAGCGTCAATCGCGCCTACGAGACCTCGCTGGCCGAGGGCATCCTGTTCGAGCGCCGGGTGTTCCACTCGACCTTCGCGCTCGAGGACCAGAAGGAAGGCATGGCCGCCTTCGCCGAGAAGCGCAAGCCGGCGTTCAAGCACAAGTGAGCGCGGTTCCTTCCCAGACCGACGACTGGGTGGTCCCAGTCGTCGGCGGCATCGAAGAGATCGCGGATCGCTACGACGGCTTCATCCTCGACGTCTGGGGCGTGCTCCATAACGGCGTCGAACCCTACCCGCGCGTGGTCGACACGCTCTATCGCCTGAAGAATGCCGGCAAGCGGCTGTGCATCCTGTCGAACGCTCCGGTGCAGGCCGAGACGGTCGCCGGGCGGATCGAGACGATCGGCATCCCGCGCGACGCCTATCATCACATCATGACCTCGGGCGAGGAGGTCTGGCAGCATCTGAAGCACCGGCCCGACGCGTTCTACAAGAGCCTCGGCCGCAAGGTCCTGCATATCGGGCCGGAGCGCGACAAGGGCATGCTCGACGGGCTCGACCTGATCCCGGTCGCCGATGCCGGCGAAGCCGAGTTCGTGCTGAACACCGGCCCGGGCGAGCCGGCGGATACGGTCGCCACATATCAGCCGTTGCTGGACGCCGCCGCGGCGCGCCTGTTGCCGATGGTCTGCGCCAATCCGGACCTGACCGTCATGCGCGGGCCAGAGGTGCTGATCTGTGCCGGCTCGCTCGCCCAGGCCTACGAGGCCCAGGGCGGCACCGTGCGCTGGCACGGCAAGCCGTTCCCCGGCGTCTACCGGACCTGCATGGCGCTGCTCGGCATCGCCGACCGCAGCCGCATCGTCGGCGTCGGCGACAGCCCGCGCACGGATGTGGCCGGCGCCAATGCCGCCGGGATCGACAGCCTGCTGGTCGCCGGCGGCCTGCATGCCGACGAGTTCGGCTTCGTGCCCGGCAACCGGCTCAACGCCGGTCACCTGACCCGGATGCTGGCTAATGGCCCGCGCCCGAAAGCCGTGGTCGGCCGCCTCAACTGGTGAGGCGGCCCAGCGGGCAGACGATCAGTGGTCGGCGCGGTGCAGGATCTGGTCGGCAAGGCCCGTGTCGTAGGCCATGCCTTCGGCCGTGACCAGCGCGCCATGGGGGAAATCGGATTGGATCAGCCCCTTGCGCTCCAGTGCCTTCCAGGCCGCCTCGTTGGCGAGGCCGGTCGCGTCGGCGGTCATGACCACGGCATGGCCGACATGGAAATGATTGCCGTGGGGATGCGGCATGTTGCCGATCTCCACGGCGCCGCCGTCACGCGGGCTCGCATGGTTCGGCGAACGCGCCAGTTCCTGCATCAGGGTCAGGGTCTTCAGCTGCAGCGGATTGAGGCCGAGCGGATTCTTCTTGGCGGGCATGGGACGGGCTCGTTCGAGGGGATGGAATGAGCCGCCAGGGGTAGCCCTTTCCGGCCGGAGGGGCAAGGGCGCGGGCGGCAGGCCCGGTTTCTCGACCGCCCGTCGAACCTGTAAGCTACGGCCCAGCCGCCCTTCACCGCTGGAGCCCGATCGTGCCTGCCACCCTGCTCAGCCATCTGTCCATCGGCGTCGCCGATCTCGACCGCGGCATCGCGTTCTATGACGCGGTGTTTGCCGTATTTGGCGGGGTGCGCTGCTTCACCGGCCCGGTCTCGGTCGGCTATGGCCCGACCATGGATAAGGAGGATCTGTCGCTGAAGCTGGCACCGGGCCCCGATGTCACGCCCCGCCCCGGGTTTCACCTGGCGTTCACGGCCGCCAGCCCGGCTATGGTCGATCTGTTCCATGCGACGGCACTCCGCCATGGCGGGCGGGACGACGGACCGCCCGGCCTGAGGCCGCATTACGGGCCGACCTATTACGCAGCCTTCGTCATCGATCCCGACGGCCACCGGCTGGAGGCCGTTCACCAATAGCGTCAGACCGGCGCCAGCGGGCGATGGGGCTGCGGCGGCAGGGTGATTTCGACCGCGTCACCGGGCCGGACCTCGCCCCCGGCAAGCACGATCGCCATGATGCCGGCCTTGCGGACCAGCGCACCCGCCTCATCGCGCCCCAGCACGGCGGCCATCAGTCCCGGCTGGAACCGGTCGATCTGGTGGCAGGGGTTGCGCAGGCCCGTGACCTCGACCAGCGCCGCCGGCCCGAGCCGGAGACGCGTTCCGGCCGGCAAGCCGAGGAGGTCGAAGCCACGCGTCGTCACGTTCTCGCCGAGATCGCCGGGCCGGACGCGGAAGCCGGCGACACCAAGCGCGTCGAACAGTTCGGCATGGATGAGATGCACCTGGCGCAGATTGGGCTGGGTCGGGTCCCGGGCGACGCGCGAGCGATGCTGGACGGCCCGCCCGCGATGGGCGTCGTCTGCCACGCCCTCGCCGGCAACGAGAGAGATAACATCCTGATTCGACTTGCTGAACTCGTGTCCTGACCGGCGGCTGACCGCCGCCACCACTGCCGCCATCGTCTCACCCGTTTCCTGCCGCACCGCTGAGTGGCCGGGCCGCACCGGATCGACCAGTCGCATGCGCGGGCCACCCATCGCCTGGGGTCATGATTCGCGCCCTTGGCAAGGGTCTCTTAAGGCGCACCTCGTAGGCTCGTCGCATGTCGTCACCAGCATCCCAGAGGACCCGGTCAGGGAACGAGCCCATGAGCGCCGAAATCATATCCTTCCCGCTCAGGCAATCGACCGCCACCGACCAGCAGCGCTGGATACCGGGCCCGCGGGTCCGCCGCCCCCAGCCCCGCTCGCTCACCGGCTGGCTGCGCCTCGCCGGCGTGCTGTCGTGCATTGCCGCGAGCTGGTTCATGGTTCTCGGCGCGGCGCATCTGATCGCCTTCGTCCTTTAGGCCAAGGCAGGCTCGTGGCGCAGCGCTTCCGCGCCCGGGAGCGATAGGTAGGCCTCGATCCGGCTGACGGTCCGATCGAGGCGCGCGAAATCCCGGATCCGTCTGAACTCGAACACTTCGACGTCGGCGGCGATCCGCCCGGCGGCGGCAAAGACCTCGGCCTCGCGGCCCAGGCGCCGGGCCAGGCCGGGCCGATAGATGTTCCGCCAGATCGCATCCAGCGCCGCGGCCCCACTGAGGCGCATGAAGCCCTCCTCGTCCGGCTCCGTCACGGCGCTCAGCACGAAGACCCGGCGCAACCGGCGCGGCCGCGGCTGCACCGCCGGCTGCTGAGGATAGACCTCGAACTTGTCGACCCGGCGGCCGACCCGCTCGGCGCCCGTCCGATCGAACGCGAGCGCCTCGAGCGAATCCTGCCAGAGGCGGATGCGGCTGACGCCCGGCCAGATCCGGGCCTCGCCCTGGGATCCGACCCGCAGGAAGCAGACATCGTCAGTAAGGACGCGATGGCCGCGCCGCGCGAGGGCCGCGAGCATTGTCGATTTCCCGGCCCCAGATTTGCCGACGAATGCCGCGACGCCATCCCCCACGGTTTCGACGGCGGAGGCATGGAGCGGCAGGATGCCGCGCCGATGGCAGAGCGCGCCGAACACGCTGCCCGCGAGAAAGGACCGCACCATGGCGTCGGTCGCGCCGGGCACAGCCTCGACGACCACCTCCCGATCGCCCACGAGCAGGAACCGGCCGACCTCGGGAACGGTCAGCAGCGCCAGGCCCCCGTCGATCTGCCAGCCGCCGAGGCCGGGGATGTCACGCAGGGCGCTGGCGTCGATCGGCCCGCGCCGGATGACGATGTCCGGTGTGCCACCGAGCTCCGGCATCGACGGCAGTTGCAGCTGGCAGTCGGAAGCGACGCCGAGTCCCGCGACGTCATAGAAATAACTCGGGCCGCTCATGACCGGTCAGTCATTCCAGTACAGCGAACCAACGGAGAAGCGCGCATAGGTATTCGTGATTTCCTGGCATCCCGCGCAATGCTTTGCCGGCAACGCGAAAGCAGCCGGTGAGGCAGCCGCACATCGTCACCCAGAAATTGCGCAACGCAATCCCATGACCGGGACCAACATGGGCGAAGGCAATCACTCTCGTCAATTCCGAATCGGCCGTCGTCAGATTTGTACAGAGATACGAGCACGCATCTATTAAATATTTTCACCAGATCTTTACAAAACCATGCTGATGCTGGAATTCTCCAGCGGTTCCACTGTGGCATGGCACCGCTCCATGGCACACGCGCCGCTCTATCCATCGCTTTATCACTTGCGACGAAATTGGTTTTCTGAGAATTTCGCAGCGCAAGTAGATTTGAGGTGGATCATGCAGCAAATTAATGAAACGCCGGTCCTGAACAAGGGCGATGAAGTGACCAGCCGCGAAGTGTGGGAACGGCCGGTTCTGGAGCGCCTCGCGGCACGGCTCGCTGAGAGCAATAGCAATGCCGGCACAGACTTCTTCTCCCCATCGTAATAATAATTCAGCGAACTTAAGCGCTTTAACAAATAGCGCTTAAGTTTAATTTTTAATCGCCTTCACTATCAATGCCACCATCGATCTGCAGATCAAGCCACAGGCATCTATTTGCGACAAACAGCCCGTCACAGATTAAATAAAATATTTAGCCAGAATTCCATTATTTATGTGATTTGCATTTTATCTATCGAGCATTAGACACTTATGCTGAAGCCGTCCTATATTGTTTCAAGAAACGCGCAAACTCCCCTTGCGGAGACTGCAGTCGATCGCGAAGCCGTCATGCTCCGCATCGACACCGGCATCTGTTATGGCCTGAACAAGGTCGGCACTGCCGTCTGGCAGCAGATCACCGGCCCAGTGACGGTTGCCGAGATCTGCACGGCACTGCTCGCTCGATACGACATCGACGCCGAGACCTGCGAACGGCAGGTGCAGGAATTGCTCGGCGAATTGCACGCCGAGGGCCTAATCTCGATCGCCGAGCACTGATCGACCAGAACCCCGCCACAGGGAGATGAAGCCGTGACGGCGATCGCCGGGATCTGGGGCTATGGCGGGCGACCGGCGCTGCGCGACGACTGCGCGCGCATGCTGGCCTCGCTCCGCATCTATGGTCCCGACGCGACCGGCCAAGGACAGTCCACCGATCTGGCGCTCGGCCGGAACCTGATGCGGACCCTGCCCGAAGATATCTTCGATCGTCAGCCGCTGACCGGCGGCGACGGCCGATTCGCCCTCGTCGCCGACATTCGACTCGACAATCGGGATGAGGTGATCGACGCCCTCGGGCTCGATCCGGGCCGGTCCCGCCTCATGGCCGATGCCGAGATCCTGCTCGGCGCGCTGGAGCGCTGGGATGCCGACGCGGTGAACCATCTGATCGGCGAATATGCCTTCGCCTTCTGGAACAAGGCCGAACGTCGCCTGCTCCTCGCCCGCGACCCGATGGGCGGCCGTCCGCTGCATTATCACCGCGGGGCAGGCTTCTTCGCCTTCGCCTCCATGCCGAAGGGCCTGCACGCCCTGCCCGACGTGCCGCGCGAAGCGGACGAGGAGACGATGGCGGCCTTCCTGGCGCTGATGCCGGAGGCGGATGGCCGCAGCTTCTTCCGGGACGTGGACCGGCTGTCGCCCGGCCATCTGGCGATCGTGACGGCGGATGGGCTGCGCCTCGAGCGGCATTGGACGCCGCAGGTGCGCCGTCTGAGCCTCGCCGATTCGCGCGAATATGGCGAGGCGCTGGTCGAGGCCGTCGACCGCGCCGTCGCCAGTCGCCTGCGCGGTGCCCAGGATGTCGCCGCCCACTTGAGCGGTGGCATGGACAGTTCGACCGTCGTCGCGTCCGCCGCCCGGCTGCAGGCGCAGCGGGGGCGAAAGGTCGTCGCCTTCAGCTCCGTGCCGCGCCAGGGCTACGACGGCCCCGACCTGGGTGACCGGTTCGGTGACGAAGGGCCTTTGGCGGCAGAAACCGCAAAGCTTTATCCGAACGTCGAGCACGTGCTGGTCCGCACCGGCGACCGGACGCCGCTCGACGGGCTCGACCGCGGCTTCCTGCTTTACGATCGGCCGATCCTGAACGCCTGCAACCACGTCTGGATCGACGAGATCAATGCACGCGCCCAGCAGCGCAAGCTGCAGGTGATGCTGACCGGCGACCGCGGCAACGCGACCATCAGCTACGCCGGCTGGGAATTGCTGCCCGAACTGCTTCGGACCGGCCGTTTCCTGCACCTTGCCAAGGAAATCGGCGCGATTCTTCAAGGCGGCGAACGGCGCTGGCAGGCTGTAGCGGCCATCACCCTCGGCCCGTGGCTGCCAACGCGCCTATGGCGCTTCCTGCATCGCTTCGCGCGGCATGAGCCTCGGGATCCGGCGGAATATACCGCGCTCCATCCTGACCACCTGGCCGACGAATCGCTGCGGAAGCTGGCTGCGGCGAGAGATCTGGATCTGCATTATCGCCCTTGGCGTGATGGCCGGGCGATGCGCATCTGGCAAGCGATGCGGATCGATACGGCGAATTACCAGAAGGGCATGCTGGCCGGCCGACGCATCGACCTGCGCAGCCCGTTTCGCGATGTCCGCTTGCTGGAATTCTGCCTGTCCATCCCCACAGAGCAATTCCTGCGCAACGGCGTTTCCCGCGCTCTGCTGCGCGAGGCCATGGCCGATCGGCTGCCGGCCGCTGTGCTGGCCGAACGGCGCAAGGGCCTGCAAGCTGTCGACTGGCACGAAGGCCTGAGCGCTGCTCGCGATCGCCTGCCGGGCGAACTCGATCGACTGGAAGCCTGCGCGCCGGCCACGCGGGCGCTCGATTTGGCACGGATGCGCAAGCTGGTCGAAGACTGGCCCAGCACGGGCTGGAATCGATCCCAACGCATCACGACATCCTATCGCCTCGCGCTGTTGCGCGGCCTCTCGGCCGGCCATTTCCTCAGCCGGGTCACCGGCGGCAATGGCTGACCCGCGAGCCGGCATGCCGGCCCGACCGCTCTTGTTCGGCCGGGCCATCTTGCGTCTTTGTCGCCTGCCGGCACGCGAACGTCGGCTCGTCATCGAGGCGATCGGCCTGCTATTGCTCGCCCGGCTCGCCCTGACCTTCGTCTCGTTCGAGCGGATCGGCCAATGGGCCTCCGTCGATCTAGGCCGCCCGCCCCCGGACCCGGACGAGCGGGACCGTATTCGCCGGAACGTCCGCAGCGCCGTGACACGATCCGCGCGCCACGTGCCGTGGAGGGCGGTCTGTTTCGACGAGGGGCTGGCGGCGCAGCATATGCTGCGTCGGCGCGGCATCCCCTCCAATCTCTATCTCGGCGTCGACCGCAAGCCCGACCGCAGCCTGGGCGCCCATGTCTGGGTGCGAGACGGGGAGGTCGACATCGTCGGTGGCCATGGCGCCGAGCGCTTCACCCCCCTGATCCATTTTCCGAGGGCTTAGGCCTCGCTGTCGCCATGGCCTCAGGCCGGCGTCGACAAGGACAGATCCATCCCGTCGAGCCGCCGGATCTGTGTCGGTGCCCCCGGCAGCTCCAGCCGCGCCAGTCGATTGTAATCCCGGTCGAGGAAAGTGACGAACCCCGGGAGGGTTCGACGGCCGATACGCTCACCGAACAGCGAGCTGCCGACGGCAATCTCGGTGCGGCCGACGGCAAGCCCGCGCGTCATCATCGTGTCGATCTTGATCGAGGGACCGCCGTGAACGGACAGTGAGCCCGCGGTGGAATCGCAATAGAGCAGGCCGCCATCCTCCAGCACCACGACGTCATGGCATCGGTGACCCGCGAGCGCGATTTGCTTGCGGCATTGGAACGCGCGATCCACCACGATCACTTCGCTCGGCCCCAGATTACCCTTGTGCAGCATCAGCAGGATCTCGTCGTCCCGACCGAGGATCGAATTCATATGCACATAGCCGTTGGCCCAATCGTTGAAGGCCGCAGCCGGGATCGGATAGTGAGCCGTGACCGGACGCCAGTCGCGATCGAACTCCAGAACCGCCTGGCGATGGGTATCGACCACGAACAACGAGTCGCCGATGAAGTCGACTTGGTGGCAGCCTGCGTCGAGCCCTTCGACCAGGATCTCCGGCTCGGCACCGCCGCTGTCACCAAGATCGAAGCGAACGATCCGTCCTAGAATCCCGAGTCCGCCGGCACTTTCGGCACACTCGAAGCAATAGAGCCGGCCTCTATGCACCGTGACGCCAAAAAAATGTCCCTCTCGGAATCTCGACCACGCGCTCTTATTGACAAAATAGAGCCCGTTTCTGGACGCAACCACGTAATCAAAATCTTCAACGATCGACATTGCGGATCCGCTTATTTGGTCGCCGATACCCCGGCATTCGAGAATCGGCGAGCGAGCCACAGGGGCCAGCGCAGCATGGGATAGAGGAAGTCGAGCCGACGCGGCAGCGGAAAGGCGAAGATATCGTCGAGATTGATCGACTTGCGCCAAACCTCGGCACCCCAATGGCGCCAGTTCTTGGCCATCAGCAGATGGGAGATGCTGATGAGCGAGGTGCCGAACGGCACGTCATAGACTTCGGTCTCGGCACCGCCGCGGGTCATGACGAGCAGGCTCAGCCTGGCAAGCAGCCTCGTCACCCGCGAAGCGGATAGTTCCGCGGCAAGCGGCGCCGGCAGCCGCAGCCCAAAGATCTGCTTACAGAGCAGCAGCGCTGGCGCCACGGCGCGCTCGAGCCCCTTCTTCCTCGCGAATTCATAATAGCTCGTGATCAGGTCTGCCGGCTGCGGCGCCAGCAGGGCATTGATGTCGGCAAGCCATTTGAGGCGCGACCAGCCATGAAAGGCGCCATGCACGCAGAGATAGCCAAACAGCTCCGCCGGCGGCAGCGCGGCGACCTCGGCGGACGGCGTAACCCGTACCGGCTGCAAAGCCGAGAAATCGAACGGTTCGTTCAGAAGATACGTGACATCCGTCAGCCGCCAATGCAGTTCCAGCTCGATGCCGCTGCCGTGGTGCCGCCAAGCCATGTCCTTGCCATGGCGGCGCCAAAGGGCCAGCTGCGTCGGCGAAATTGCGCCCGGCGGGCTCGTGCGCCGGTATCCCGCCGCTATGAGCAGATCGCTCGCCGCGGCGAGGTCGGCATCCGCGACGATCATGTCGATGTCCTTGGCGTGCCGGATGCCGATGTCGTCATAAGCGAGCGCGGCCACGGCGGCGCCCTTGAGAAACGCGCACGCCAGCCCCGCCTCACCGAACAGCCGTTGCAGCCGGACCGTCTCGGCGCAAAGGACGAGGTTCGCCCGCGCCACGCGGCCGGCATCGGTCTTGAGCTTCTGGACGACATCGGTCGGCATCGCGATCCCGGCTCGGGACAAACCGCTCCAAGCCAGGCCCGGGACCCGATGCCGCGCCACGACGCGCAGGAAGCGCGCCCAGTCGATAGGCCCTGCAGCAGCCCCGAGAATCGCCTTGTTTCGATCGGGCGACGGCGGCCATAGACAGCAGGCCGCGACCAGCGCGAATTCCGGGTTTATCGAATTGTTCAAGGAGGCTCCGCGGCTAGTTGCCAGGGATGCCTGGCCGGCCCCTGGAGTCGGCCTGATGTAGCCGACGGCTCAGGCTGCGATCAAAGGATTGATATCCGGGTTCAGCCGATCGGGCCCCGGGCAATCGGCTGCCCCTTGACGGTGCGCACGCCAAGGGGCAGCCCAGCTACCGTACAGGCCTACTGCAGCGCGAGCGCGGTCAGCGTGACGGTGCCGAGATGGTCGATCCGGTTGTTCCCATAGGAATCGACGGTACCGCCAGTGGACGAAACCGCGACCGGGCTTCCCGTCAAGGAAGAATCCGAGAGCCGAACCGTCGTACCCGGGCTGACCGTAAGATTTGCCGTCGTGCTCGCATCGACGATCGTGCGATTGATATTCACGCCATTGGACACACCACCTTGCGGCAGAATATAAACGCCATTCGTGTTCTTCCGGATCTTCGTATCGTCGACAGTCACACGAGCCCCGGCCAGGCCATTTACATAGACGCCGTAGGTAAATCCATAGATCGTGCAATTCTCGATGGCCAGAAACCCGCTGTTCAGCATGGCGACGCCAGCACTGGAATTGTTGAGGCCGTCGATATCGAGGCCCTTCAGCTGAACGAAGCTGCCGGTCGGCACATTGACCGAGATGCCATTCCCCGCGCTAACCAGCACGCCGCCGAGCACGCCCTGGCAGTCGATCGTGATCGACTTGGTGATCGTCACCGCACCGAACCCGCCCGGATCGAGGCAGTTGATCTCGCCCGACGCCGCGGTCTTGGAAATGGCGCCGGCGAAGGTCTTGCACGGCGCGGTGCGGCTGCAGGGATTGACGTCATCACCGACACCCGACACCCAGGTCCGCGTCGCTTGCGCCGAGGCGGTGCCGTGGCCGAGGAAAAGAAACAAAGCGGCACAAATTAAAATCAGTCTTAAAGAAAATGTTCTCATTCGATCACCTCAGATTGAGACCGGGGAGGTAGCCCCGATCGTTTTGAACATGTGCTGAGCCAATGGATGGCAGCTTTGCCGACGGTGGGCCGGCGCGCTTCACGCGGTAATCGGCTCCATCTATTTACACAGGCCGTCCCGCCTGCGGCAACAGGGCTCAGGAGTTTTTCCTCGGGATCTGTGCGCCGATCGCGTGGACGCGAGTCATTACCACTTTTAGACGATCCACCTGTCCCATTGCTAACGGCTGGGCAGCCAATCGGGCCCATGGTGGCCGGGACCGCATGCGTTTTCCGGCGGTCTGGCGAGGTGCGGATGAGTCTTCTGACGCTGGGACGGGTCGAGGCGGTCGAGCTCGATACCGCTGCCAACCCCTACCCGGATCTGCAGCGCGTCCAGGCCTATTGGACGGAGAAGCGGCGCGACCGGTTCGCGCCGTGCCGGAGGGACATCGATCCGATCGATCTGGTCGAGGTGCTACCGCGAGTCATGCTCGTCGACATCGAGCGGGAACCGCTCGATTTCCGCTATCGCCTGGCCGGCACCGGCATCTGCACGATCCATGGCACCGATCCGACCGGCGACCGGCCGCGCCACCTGCTGCCGCGGGCCTATGGCGCGCTCATCGATGCGCATTATCGCGAGGCCCTCACCCGCCGTGCGCCCATGCTGCACCTGATCGTGCTCGATACGCTCGACCGCTCGCGCGCTTACGTGCGCCTGCTGCTGCCGCTGTCCGAGGACGGCGAGCGGGTCACCATGCTGATGTCGATCGACAATAAGGAACAGAGCGGATACCCGCTCCGGCGCTTCTTCGAGCAGCTGACCGGACGCGCCTGACCGGCAGCATTGCGGCACCTGCCCCATGACGCGGCGCAGCAGCGCCTATATACTGCCCCTCGCGACGAGACATGGGAGTCACCCGTGCGTGCGCGTGTTTTGGTCTGGAGAGGAGCAGCCCCATGGTCGATTTTCCTAAGCGGAGCCTTGCCGATTGGCAGGCGCTCGCCGCCAAGGAATTGAAGGGCGCCGCCCCGGATACGCTGGTCACGGCCACGCCTGAGGGGCTCGCGGTCAAGCCGCTCTATACCGAGGCCGATCTCGAAGGGCTCGGCACGCTCGGTACCCTGCCGGGCTTCGCCCCGTTCCTGCGCGGCCCGCGCGCGACCATGTACGCGAACCGGCCCTGGACGATCCGGCAATATGCCGGCTTCTCGACCGCCGAGGAATCGAACGCCTTCTATCGCAAGAATCTGGCGGCCGGCCAGATGGGCCTGTCGGTCGCGTTCGACCTGGCGACCCATCGCGGCTACGACAGCGACCATCCGCGCGTCGTTGGCGATGTCGGCAAGGCCGGCGTCGCGATCGATTCGGTCGAGGACATGAAGATCCTGTTCGATGGGATTCCCCTCGACCAGATGAGCGTGTCGATGACCATGAACGGCGCCGTGCTGCCGGTGCTGGCCGGCTATATCGTCGCCGGCCTCGAGCAGGGCGCCCGGCTCGACCAGCTGTCGGGGACCATCCAGAACGACATCCTCAAGGAGTTCATGGTCCGCAACACCTATATCTATCCGCCGGAACCCTCGATGCGCGCGGTCGCGGACATCATCGAGTACACGGCCCAGAACATGCCGAAATTCAACTCGATCTCGATCTCCGGCTATCACATGCAGGAGGCGGGTGCCACGGCGGTCCAGGAACTGGCCTTCACGCTCGCCGACGGGCTCGAATATGTCCGCGCGGCGCTGTCGAAGGGCTTGGCCGTCGATGCCTTCGCCCCGCGCCTGTCGTTCTTCTTCGCCATCGGCATGGATTTCTTCATGGAGGTGGCGAAGCTCAGGGCCGCGCGCCTGCTCTGGGCCGAGCTCATGAGCCAGTTCGAGCCGAAGAAGCAGGAAAGCCTGGCGCTCAGGACCCATTGCCAGACCTCGGGCGTCTCGCTCACGGAGCAGGATCCCTACAACAACGTGGTGCGCACGACGATCGAGGCGATGGCGGCGGTGCTGGGCGGGACCCAGTCGCTCCATACCAACTCGTTCGACGAGGCGCTGGCGCTGCCGACCCCGACCTCGGCGCGCATCGCCCGCAACACCCAGCTGATCATCGCCGAGGAAACGGGCATTCCGCGCGTCATCGACCCGCTGGGCGGCTCCTACTATGTCGAGCACCTGACCGCGAGCCTCGCCGACGCCGCGCGCGCGCTGATCCAGGAGGTCGAGGCGCTGGGCGGCATGACCAAGGCCGTCGACTCGGGCATGCCGAAGCTCAGGATCGAGGAGGCCGCCGCCCGCCGGCAGGCCCGCATCGACCGCGGCGAGGAAGTCATCGTCGGCGTCAACAAGTACCGCACGACCGAGAGCGCCGAGGTCGAGATCCTGGACGTGGACAATGCCAAGGTCCGCGAGAGCCAGGTCGCGCGCCTGAAAGCGATCCGCGCCAAGCGCGACGGCAAGGCCGTCGAGGTAGCGCTCGCGGCCCTGACCCAGGCGGCCGAGAGCGGCGAGGGCAATCTGCTGGCATTGACGGTCGAGGCGATGAAGGTGCGCGCCACGGTCGGCGAGGTCTCGGATGCGCTCGAAAAGGTGTTCACCCGGCACAAGGCCGAGATCCGCTCGATCTCAGGCGTCTATGCCTCGGTCTACGAGGGCGATCAGGGCTTCGAGAAGATCCGCGCCGAGGTCGACCGCTTCGCCGAGGAAGAGGGCCGGCGGCCGCGCATGATGGTGGTCAAGCTGGGCCAGGACGGCCATGACCGCGGCGCCAAGGTGATCGCGACCGCCTTCGCCGACATCGGCTTCGACGTCGACGTCGGGCCACTGTTCCAGACGCCCGAGGAGGCGGCCCGCCAGGCGATCGAGAACGACGTCCATGTCGTCGGCATCTCGAGCCAGGCGGCCGGCCACAAGACGCTGGTGCCGGCGCTGATCAAGGCGCTCAAGGACCAGGGCTCGAGCGACATCATGGTGGTGTGCGGCGGCGTCATCCCGCCCCAGGACTACCCGGCCTTGAAGGCCGCGGGCGTGGTCGCGGTCTATGGGCCGGGTACCCACATCCCGCAGGCCGCGTCGGAAATCCTGGGGCTGATCCGCCAGCAGCGCCTGGCCGCCTGAGCCGTCGCTCAGGCCTTGTGGTAGATGCAGAGCTTGTTGCCGGTCGGATCGCGCAGATAGGCCCCGTACCAGCTCTGCTTCTCCGGCGGCCGGAAGCCGGGGGCGCCCTCGTCGCTGCCGCCCTGGGCGAGGCCCGCAGCGTAGGCCGCCTTCACCGCGTCCTGCGACGATGCCTTGAAGGCGATCATGCTGCCGTTGCCGAAGCTCGCCGGCTTGCCGTCGAACGGCGGGCAGACATAGACGTCGTGGTTACCGCTGCCTTCGGGCCCGTAGCCGATCCAGCCGCCGTCCGCGAAGGCGCGCGCGTAGCCGATCTCGGCGAAGACGGCGTCGTAGAATTTGCCCGACGCCTCGCTGTCGAGCGCCCCGATGGTGATGTAGCCGATCATGGCGAACCCTCCCTGATTGCCGCCGGATGATAGCGCATCTTGTGAACAAATAAAGAACGTTGCATGCGCACCCGGCGTTCGCGCCGTTGCTCCGCCCCCTCACCTCCGTTAGCGTTCTGGCCATCATGCCGCTATCAGCCCCTGCTCCGCGCGAGCATATCCATACCCGTCACGTCGAATGCCGCGGCTATCGCCGCGCCGATGGCCTGTGGGACATCGAAGGCCATATGACCGACGTGAAGACCTACGCGTTCGAGAACGACTGGCGCGGCCAGATCACGCCGGGCGTGCCGCTGCATGAGATGTGGATCCGCATCACCGTCGACGACGATCTCACCATCCGCGAGATCGAGGCGGTGACCGACAATTCGCCGTTCCAGATGTGCCCGGACATCGTCGGCAATTTCCAGCGCCTGAAAGGGCTGCGCATGGTCGGCGGCTTCACCAACAAGATGAAGGCGGCAGTCGGCGGGGCCGAGGGCTGCACCCACCTGGTCGAGCTGATGGGTCCGATCGCGACCACCGCGTTCCAGACCATCATCCCGCTGAAGCGCCGGCGGGAGAAGACGCCGGACGAGATCGCCGCGGCCGCCGGCGCGCCGGCGAAGCGCCCGCCGCTGCTCGACAGCTGCCATGCCTTCGCGTCCGACAGCCCGATCGTCAAGAAGGCTTGGCCGGCGTTCTATACCGGCCCGAAGGAAGAGGCTTGATCCGCAGAGCACCGAACACGTGCTTCTAGTGGACAAAGCTTGACGGGCCGCCACCTTCCGCGCCCCCAAGACAAACCCCCAGCGCGCGGTCGGTGGCTTCCGCGATATCCAATGACCGGCCCTTCGCACGCAACGAATGCTGCTCGTCCTGCGACATGGTCGAACCAACGGCAGCCAGCTCCTTGGCTATCGTGGCCTCCAGCAAGGGCGCGCGCGGACTCCCGATCGTCTCCCGGAGCGCGTCGGCGCAGCCAATGAACTCGAACGCCGCAGTTGCGTCGCCCGTGAGCGCCGCGAGCATGCCGATATCTTCCAATAAGAATGCCAACGCCCACCGGTCGTCGTAGTTGCGATAGCTGCGAAGGGCTTCCGCGTAGTGCTTCCGGGCGGTTTCGTAATCACCCAGCCCACGCGCCGCGTTGCCCAGATTGTTCTGGCAGAGCGCAACCATCCAGACGTCGCCAACTTCCCGGCCGAAGCTCATCGAACGCTCAAACCAGCCACGCGCTTCTTCGAATTGCTTCTGCAAGGCGGCGATCATTCCCAAATTGTTCATCGATACCGCGATCGCCCGGTGGTCGCCGATCGCGGTCCTCAATTCCATCGCACGCTCGTGGAATGCCCGCGCTTCCTCGTAATCGCCTCGGTACTCGGCGATGATGCCGAGATTCGACAGCAAGGCGCCCATGCTCACTTTGTCGCCAAGCTGTTCGTGGATACCGAGGCTCGACGCATATTTTTCGACGGCCATGTCATAGTCACCGCGCTGCGCTGCCACGGTGCCGAGGAGATGCTGAACCCGCCCAACACCGGCCAGTTCCTTGCCGGTGTTGAATGAGATCGCGGCGCGCTCGAGTAGGGCAACGGTCTCGTCGAAGCGACCTTGCTTTCGTGCGACCTCCGCGAGCGCGGTTTCACACCAGGCTGCCGCCACGGTGCTGCCGAGTCTTCCCGCCAAGGCGAGAGCCTGGTTATCGACCTCCTCCGCTCGATGCCACTCGCCGACGAGCTCCAGCACGGAACCCAGCTCGAGCAGAACATCCACGCGTAAATTGTCCTCGAGCAGCGGGACCAGACGTTCGAAATAATCGATCGCTGCGGAGTTCGCATATGCGGCTCGCGCTGCAACGCCGGCACGCCTGAGGTATTCGCGCTTCTTGGAAACGTTCTCCGTATGCCAATAATGGTGCGCCAGCAAGTCGAGCTGACGGTCGATCGCTTCAGGCTGCGTACGCTCGATGTACCCGGCGGCGCGCTCGTGCAGGATCGACCGGAAACCGAAGGGCAGGCTCTCGTAGACGACCTCCTGCGTCATCGAATGCTTGAAAACGTACGTCCGAGCGGGCTCGACATCCAGGTTCAGAAGGTTTGCTTCGAGAAGGCTCGCGAGTTGTCGGTCGACGTCTTCGAGCTCTCCCAGCTCCGGATAGACGCCGGGCAGCATGGCGGCGGGGAACACTCGGCCGACAACACTTGCCACCTTCAGCGTTCTCCGGGGCGCTTCGCCGACGGTGTCGATGCGGCTGAGGATCAGGCTGTGCAGGCTATCGGGCAGCTCGAGCTGTTCCAACGCTGCGTCATCCCGCAGATCGATTCCTCGGCCGTGAATGAAGTTGATCAGTTCCTCGATGTACAGGGGGTTGCCCTGCGCCCGGTTGATGACGAGCTTCACGAGGTCGGCTGGCGGTTCGAAATCTGTTCCGAAAATGCGGAAGGCCGTCGAGCAAACGAACGTTGCTGCCTGATCGGGATCGAGTTCGCGCAGCGCGATCTCGGAAAAATACGGCAATGACTCGATGCCAAGTCCCCCGCCCACACTGCCGGTTGGGCGATACGCTAGGACAAAGATAACCCGAACATCGTGGCTTGCGAGCGCCAGCACCCCCAGCAGGTCTCGCGACAACGGGTCGATCCAGTGGCAATCCTCGAGCACGACGGCCAAAGGCGCGTCGAGCGAGCACGCACGCAGGCATTCCAGCAGGAGATTCTCGAGCGACGTCTTTCGCAGCTTGGCGTCGAATGTTGCCGTAAGCTCATTGTCGGGAATCGGCAGGTCTAGAAGCCCGGAAAGCAGCGGCGAACGGGCGGCCAACGCAGGATCGATCGCGGCAAGACGGCTCTCAAGCGAGCGTATTTGCTCGCGTGCGGGACTGGCGACGTCGACGTCAAGAAGCGTCATCCAGACGTTGCGCCAAACGAAATAGCCGATATTGGTGCCGTACGACTGGCACTCTCCCACCACCACGCGCGTTCGGCGCTCCTCCAACATATGCACGAATTCGCCAAGTAGCCGCGATTTCCCCACGCCCGCCTCGGCTGAAATCCCGACCACCTGGCCCCGGCCCTTGAGGCTGTCATCGAATCGTGCCGCAAGGCTATCGAGCTCGTCGCGACGACCAACGAGCGGCAATTCATGAACGGCATGAGAGCGAGACGCGGAACGTTTCGCACCGATCAATGCAAATATCGGCAAAGGGTCGGCGCGACCCTTGACGACGATCGGGGCGAGCGATTTCCACGCAAACGCATCGCCGGCAGCCGCACGGGCCCGCTCCGAGACATAGATCTCACCGGGCGGAGCATGAGACATGAGCCGGGCAGACGTGTTGACCGCGTCTCCGAGACACGTGAACGCCTGCCTCATCTGGTGCCCGTACATGCCGCTGCGCAGTCGGCCATAGGTGAGGCCGATCTGGATGTTGACCACCGCGGTCGTTGCGGACAGCTCCCGCAATTTCAGGGACGCCGCCGCGGCCCGCGCGGCATCATCCTCATGGGCAACCGGCGCCCCGAACACCACACAGAGGTAAGCGCCCTTGTCGCCCAGCGACAGATGAAGCAGGTTTCCGCCAAACGGCATGACGATGTGCTGGACGCCTCGAATGAAGGTGTCGAGCTTCGCTATTGCCTCCTCGTCATTGTCGTAGTCGATGCCGCCGAACCGGACGAATACAGGACAAGCGGGTCGCAACTCCGCAATGAACTCACCTCGTCTTGCACAAAGGCGCTCGTAGATTACCGGTAGCAGCCATTGCCGGACGACCTCTTCGGGAAGGCTGGCCAACCCGAGCGGCTTCGACGACGGGCGCACATCCACATTCATCCGTCGCGCAACACCGAAAGTAATGCCGCTCGTGTGATCGATCCGTACTTCGAGAATCTCGACGCGCCCGGCCAGAAGATCCAACGCGGACTTGTCGAGTATGACTTCGCCCTTGTGAGCGTGATGCTCGGCCTCGGCGAGCGAATCGATCAGACGCCCGGCGAGAACGTCGATGCGCTGCACGTCCGGGTCTCCGACTGCAAAGCGCCGTGCATTCCCCGCCGCCACCGCAATCTTCATCGCCAACGAAACACGAGTACCGGAGGGCGTGACGACTTCCTGCATACCCCGCATCGTCTCCTGCATCGCGAGACCGCATGCAGTGGCACGTGAACCGTCGTCGCCATCGATCCAGCAGGTAATCGCGTCGCCGCTGAAGTAAATGACCTCCCCGCCGTATCGGTCGAGATCCGATATCACCGCGTGAAAGACGCCGTTCAAGCTCGCGGTGATATGTTCGGCACCGCGTTGAGCGCCGAGCTCATTCGCCAGGGCTTCAGTGAGTGGCGTAAAGCCCGAAATGTCGGCGAAGAGCGCCGCACCGTGAACGCGGTCCGGCATCTCCCGCCCCGCGGCAAGCGCATGCCGACGGTCCCCGGGAAGGTACGCTTCGGGATTCTCTGCGGCGACCTGAATACCCGTAAGATAGCCTGCCGGCGCCTTTCGCATGGGTTTCGCCCCGACTCGTCGCGTGTTCGAAGCAGGGCCCCGAGGTGGGTCCCGACTGAATGAGCGTGAGAAGGCTATGGTCCCGCAATCGTGACCAGACCTTTATTCTGCGGTGATGATGACTTCAACAGCGAGGCTTGGGCAAGCGCCGGGGCCCGATCGTCAAGAAGGCTTGGCCGGCGTTCTACACCGGGCCGGAGGAAGAGGCTTAGAGCCCCGCCTCCTCCGGCGTCGCGGTCTTGAGCGACAGCGCGTGGACCGGGCCGGCCAGCTCGTCCTTCAGCAGCTGGTAGACGAGGCGCTGGCGGGCGACGCGGCTCTGGCCGGCGAAGGCGGCCGAGACGATTTCCAGGTTGAAATGGCTCTCGCCGTTCTTGTGGCCCGAGCCCGCCATGCCGGCATGGCCCGCATGGCGGGCGGAATCATCCTCGATCACCAGGCGGACGGGCTTCAGGGCTTCGGTGAGCTTGGTTTCGATCGATTGGGCGACGCGCATCGGGATCGGCTTTCCATTGAAGTCGGACGGACGGGCCCTTGAGATGGGGCCGGCCCGGCCATCGTGTCAACCGGCCGGCACACAGGCGGTACGCGCGCCGTGCGCTTGTCTTAGCCCCCTCGGCCCTTTCATAATCATGGGATCATGGCACGACCTCGCGCCGCATATATCGATCCGACCGAGCCCGCACGGCCGCTGACGCGCTGTTGCGATCACGAGGGCTGCGTGGCCGAAGGCGAGTTCCGCGCGCCGCGCTCGCGCGACAAGCTCACGTCCTACTGGTGGTTCTGCCTCGAGCATGTGCGCGCCTACAACGCCGCCTGGAACTATTACGAGGGCATGAGCGAGAGCGAGATCGAGGCGGACCTGCGGAAGGATACGGTCTGGCAGCGGCCGACCTGGCCGCTCGGC
>DATGEK010000104.1:0-17215 GCA_035310205.1 Aliidongia sp. | reverse complement strand
ACGCCGTCGGTTCGCATATAGGTGATAAGGCCGACGGTCTCGCCACCCAGGTCGATGCCTTCATAGAGCCGCTGGGCGAGCTGCATGGTGCGGCTCGTCGTGAAGCCCAGCTTGCGCGAGGCCTCCTGCTGCAGGGTCGAGGTCGTGAACGGCGGCTGCGGGTGCCGGCGGACCTGGCGATGTTCCAGCTTGGCGACGGCATAGCCGGGCTCGGCGGTCACGGCCGCGACCGCATTCTGCGCCGCCGCCTCGTTCGCGAGGTCGAACTTGTCGAGCTTGCGGCCGTCGAGATGGGTCAGGCGCGCCGAGAAGGTGGCGCCGGGGCCGGTTTTGAACGTGCTTTCGACCGACCAGTATTCGCGGGGGCGGAACACCTCGATCTCGGCTTCGCGCTCGCAGATCAGCCGCAAGGCGACCGACTGCACGCGGCCGGCCGACCTGCTGCCCGGCAGCTTGCGCCACAGCACCGGCGACAGCGTGAAGCCCACCAGATAATCGAGCGCGCGGCGCGCCATATAGGCGTCGACCAGCTCGCCGTTCAGCTCGCGGGCGTTCTCGAACGCCTCGAGCACCGCCTTCTTGGTGACCTCGTTGAACACCACCCGCTTGACCGGGATGCCCTTCAGCGCCTTGCGCTCGTCCAGCACCTTGGCCAGATGCCAGGAAATCGCCTCGCCCTCGCGATCCGGGTCGGTGGCGAGGAACAGGTTCTTGGCGCCCTTCAGCGCCTGGACGATGTCGCGCACGCGCTTTTCGGCGCGATCCTCGACCTCCCAGGACATGGCGAAGTCTTCGTCGGGGCGAACCGAACCGTCCTTGGCGGGCAGATCGCGCACGTGCCCATAGCTGGCGAGCACGGTGTAGCCGTCGCCAAGGTACTTGTTGATGGTCTTCGCTTTGGCTGGCGACTCGACAACGACGACGTTCATGAGACGGCCGGTGACCCTTCTTTAGACTGCACCCCGGGGCCCGAGGTGGAACTTCTATCGCAGCGAGACGAGACCGCCCGGGTGACGGTCCAAGCGCCCTGCCAATTCCAATTCCAGCAGAACTGTTGCGATGATCGAGGGCGACAAGTGGCACTGGCGGAGAAGTTCGTCAACCGTAACCGGCGTCGGACCCAATAGTCCTGTGACCGCGCTCTCAGCCTCGTCGAGCTGAATCGGGGGCGATTCCAGTGCCATGCGGGGCGCGGACGGCCGTGCGGGCGGCGCGGCCGGGCCGCGCCCGCCCATGCCTGCCAGGGCCGCGAGCACGTCGTCGGCGCCTTCGACCAGGGTGGCGCCATTGCGGATCAGGTCGTTCGTGCCGCGGCAGCGCGGGTCGAGCGGCGAGCCCGGCACGGCGAAGACCTCGCGTCCCTGCTCGGCGGCGAATCGCGCGGTGATGAGCGAACCGGACTTGAGCGCCGCCTCGATCACCACGACGCCCAGCGACATGCCGGAGATGAGCCGGTTGCGCCGGGGGAAGTGGCGCGCCTGGGGCACCGTGCCGAGCGGGCTTTCGGCGACGACGGCGCCGTCCGCGACGATCTCGTCATAGAGCCCGCGATTTTCCTCGGGATAGACCACGTCGGCACCGCCGCCGACTACGGCGACCGTGCCCTGGGCGAGCGCGCCGCCGTGGGCGGCCGCGTCGATGCCGCGCGCCAGGCCCGAGGTCACGACGTAGCCGGCGCGTGCCAGATCATAGGCCATCTCGCGCGCGAAGCGCTGGCCGCTGGCGGACGCGTTGCGGGCACCGACCATGGCGATGCTTCGGCGGGCCAGCAGCTCCGGCCGGCCGAGCACGGTGATCAGCGGCGGCGCATCGTCGAGCGGCGCCAGGTGCGGCGGGTAGTCGGGCTCGCCCCAGGCGATCAGGTGGGCGCCCAGCTTATGGATCGCCGCCAGCTCGCGCTCGGCCTGCTCGCGCGGCCAGATCGTGAAATTGCGCCGGCCGCCGCGCCGCGCCAGCTCGGGCAGGGCCGCCAGCGCCGCCGCGGCGGAGCCATGGCGCTGCAGCAGCTGGTGGAAGGTGACGGGCCCGACGTTCTCCGTCCGGATCAGCCGCAGCCAGTCGAGCCGTTCCTGGGGATTGAGCGTGGAGGTGAGGGGCATGGAACAAAGCATGACCAGACAAGCCTTGTCCGTCAACCGTCGCGGGTGTTGTCGAACCCCGTCGTCATTCTCGCTTGCGCGGGAATGACGACGGTGGAGCGATAAGAAGGCTAGCCCGCTGGGGCTACGCCTTCTTGAGGTTGATCCGGCTCTCGGTGCCGCTCAGGAGCCGGCGGATGTTCTCGTGGTGGCGGGCGAAGACCAGGATGGCCATGAACAGCGCCAGGATCGCGCGCGGCGCGTCAGCCAGGCCCCAGGCGACGAAGGGGCTGACGCCGATCGCGACCAGGGCGGCGAGCGAGGAATAGCGGAGCGTGAAGGCGACCAGCAGCCACACCAGGCAGGCGATGACGCCGACCGGCCAGGCGATGGCCAGCAGCACGCCGAGCGTCGTGGCGACGCCCTTGCCGCCCTTGAAGCCGAGCCAGACCGGGAACAGATGGCCCACGACCGAGGCCCCGGCCGCGATAACGGCCGCATCGGGGCCGGCGAGCCAGTCGGCGAGACCGACCGCGACGGCGCCCTTGCCGCCGTCGAGGATCAGGGTCGCCGCCGCCAGGCCCTTGCGCCCGGTCCTGAGCACGTTGGTCGCACCGATATTGCCGGAGCCGATCTTGCGGATGTCGCCGGCGCCGAACAGCCGGGTCAGCACCAGGCCGAACGGGATCGAGCCCAGGAGATAGGCAAGGCAGATCGTGACGACCAGCGTCGTCGGATCGATCGTCATGTCAGACCCGTTCGGCGCTGTGGACGTTGCGGCCGGCGACGAAGGTCTTCAGCACGCAGCCCTGCACCGGCATGCCGTCGAACGGCGTGTTGCGTGCCTTCGACTTGAACTGGTCGACGCGGATCCGATAGGGCCGGTCGAGGTCGATCAGCACCAGGTCCGCGGCCGCGCCCAACGCCAGGCGGCCGATCGGCAGGCGCAGGATGTCGGCCGGCGCCTGGGTCAGCGCGCGCAGCACGCGCGCGAGCGGCACGTCGCCCTTGTGGTGCAGCGTCAGCGCCAGCGGCAGCAGGGTTTCGAGCCCGATGATGCCGGCCGCCGCCGAGGTGAAGGGCAGGCGCTTGGAATCCTGGTCGTGGGGCCGGTGGTCGGATGCGATCGCATCGATCGTGCCGTCGCGCAGGCCCTCGACCACGGCGCGCCGGTCGGCCTCGGAGCGCAGCGGCGGCGACAGCTTGGTGAAGGTCCGGTATTCCTCGATCGCCGTCTCGTTCAGCATGAAATAGGCCGGGGCGGTATCGCAGGTGACCGGCAGGCCGCGGGCCTTGGCGCGGCGGATGGCGTCGATCGCGGCGGCGGTCGAGACATGAGCCACGTGGTAGCGGGCGCCGGTGATCTCGACCAGGTGCAGGTCGCGCTCGATCATGATCAGCTCCGCGACCGGCGTGATGCCGGGCAGGCCCAGCCGCGTCGCAACCTCGCCCTCGGTCACGGCGCCGCCGGCGGCGAGCTTGGGCTCTTCCGGATGCTGCACGATCAACTGATCGAAGGTGCGCGCATAGCTCAGGGCCCGGCGCATGACCAGCGCGTCGGCGATCGCGCGGCCGCCATCGGTGAAGCCCACGGCGCCGGCCTGGGCCAAGAGGCCCATCTCGGTCAGTTCCTTGCCCGCGAGCCCGCGGGTGGCCGCGGCATAGGCGTAGATATTGACCAGGCCGAGCTTCTTCGCGCGGCGCGAGACGAACTCGACGGTTGAGACCTCGTCGAGCACCGGCTCGGTGCCGGGCAGCGCCACCAGCGAGGTGATGCCGCCAGCGACGGCGGCGCGGCTCGTGGTCTCGATATCCTCGAGATATTCGTGACCCGGCTCCGACAGATGGACGCGCATGTCGACCAGGCCGGGTGCCAGGCAATGGCCGTCGCACTCGACGACCACGGCGTCGGCGGGCGCCGCCGCGGCAGCGCCCGCGCCGATTGCGCTGATCACGCCGTCGACGGCAAGCAGGTCACCGGTCTGGTCCAGATGGGTCCAGGGGTCCAGCAGGCGGGCGTTCTTGAACAGGGTGGAGGGCATCAGGCGTCATTCCGCTTGGCATCGCTGCGCATCAGGAGGTCGAGGCAGGCCATGCGCACGGCAACACCCATCTCGACCTGACCCAGGATCAGGCTGCGATCGATGTCGTCGGCGACGGCGCTGTCGATCTCGACGCCGCGGTTGATGGGGCCGGGATGCATGATGAGGGCATCCGGCTTGGCCTTGGCGAGCTTGGCCTGATCGAGCCCGTAGAAATGGAAATACTCGCGCAGCGACGGCAGGAAATTGCCGTTCATCCGTTCCATCTGCAGGCGGAGCATCATGATGATGTCGACGTCGGCCAAGCCGCGCGCCATGTCGTGGAACACTTCGACGCCCAGCCGGTCGATCTGCGCGGGCAGCAGCGTGCGCGGTGCCACGACCCGGACGCGTGCGCCCATGATGTTCAAGAGCGCGATGTTCGAGCGCGCCACGCGGCTGTGCAGGATGTCGCCGCAGATCGCGACGGTCAGGCCCTTGAGGCTGCCCTTGCGCCGGCGGATCGTCAGCGCGTCCAGGAGCGCCTGGGTCGGGTGCTCGTGCGCCCCGTCGCCGGCGTTGATGACGGCGCAATTCATCTTGTCGGCCAGCAGATGCACTGCGCCGCTCTCGTGATGGCGCACGACCAGCGCATCGAGATGCATGGCGTTCAGCGTCATCGCGGTGTCGATCAGCGTCTCGCCCTTCTTGATCGAGGTGCCGTCGACCGACATGTTGATCACGTCGGCGCCGAGCCGCTTGCCGGCCAGCTCGAAGCTGGTCCGCGTGCGCGTCGAATTCTCGAAGAACAGGTTGATGATCGTCCGCCCTCGCAGGACCGTGCGCTTCTTGTCGTCGGCGCGGTTCTGTTCGACGTAGCCTTCGGCCAGATCGAGGATGGCGTTGATCTCGTCGGCCTTGAGGCCGTCGATACCGAGCAGATGTCGGTGCGGGAAGAGCGGGGAAGGGGACTTATCCATAAGGGAGAACGTATAAGCCCCCTCCTGGTGGGTGACAACTGGGCTCAGATGCACGGCGCCCGGGGCAGGGCCGCTAGGTTGTCAGATCCAGGATCCGATGGTTGATCTGGTTGGTCGACTGCAGCGACTGGACGCTGGCGGCGAAGCTGTTGGACGCCGTGATCAGGTCGAGGCTCTGCGGCGCCGGGTTGACGTTCGGCCGTGCTACGAGCCCCTGGGCATCGGCCGCGGGCGAGTCCGGCCGATAGGCGATGTCATAGGCGCCGGAACGGGAGACCGAGGGTGCGGCGTCGTTCGACGGGGCGCCTTGCAGCGCCTGGAATATCTGGGCGGCCGCGTTCGACGGCTGGGTGCCGGTGACCGGCGGGGCCGCGACGGCGGAAGAGCCGAACACGGCACTAGGCGGCGGCACCCCACCGTCGCCCTGGTCGGCGACCGGCGGGGCCGCCTGAACGTCGGCGATGACGGCGGAGGTCGCGTAGCTGTTGGTGCCCGATATCGCGTCGACCATGGGCCGGCTTCCGATGAATAGCGTTGGTTGAGTAGATTGGTTCGAAATCGCGCGCCGTCAAGCGGTAATAGGTTGATGCGACTACCTCCTGCCCACCTACCTAGAGATCGTCATGGCCGGGCTTGGCCCGGCCATCCACGTGCATGTGCAGCACGCCTCTGTCGGTTGCAGGGTCGCCAAGCGGCGCCGCGTGGATCCCCGGGTCAAGCCCGGGGATGACGATTTTCGAAGCCTACCAACTGACTTGATGACGGAAAAACTAAATCGGACAGCCGTGGGTCAAGCCCGGCCACGACGGGAGGGAGTCGGTCGGGCGGCTATGCGGTCACCAGCGGGATCTTGAAGACCTGCTGGCCGATATGGCCGATCTCGTGGGACAGGACCGGATCGCACCAGATGCGGAAGCCGGCGGCGCGGGCGCGGTCGCAGAAGATGTAATCCTCGCCGATGATCTCGCCGGTCTCTTCGTTCGCGTCGAAGCGGAAATAGGGGCGGGCGAGCTTCTCGAACACGGTCATCTTGATCAGGAGGCAGCCGGTCGGCACGCGCGCCATCTCGATCAGCCCGGGCGCCGCCGGGCTGACGTCGCCGCCCAGCACCGTACCCAGCGTCGGATAGGGCGCCACGCGCTTGGTGTAGGTCGCGGCCACGATGTCCTGGCGGTGCATCAACAGGCGCCAGAGCGTCGTTTCCGGGAACAGCATGTCGCTGTCGAGGAACAGCAGGTAATGCGCGCCGAAGTCCTGGGCGATCTGCACGCCGTTGTTGCGCGCGATCGCGACGATCGACGACTTGTTGTTGATGACATTGACCTGCATGCCCTGGGTCGCTGCGCACATGCGGGCGAGGGACATGGCGAAATCGGCATGGACCATGTCGGCCGAGGGCACTGCGATCGCGATGCGGAGCTTGGTTTCGCTCGCTGTCTTTTCCGTCATCGGGCGCTGCCACTCATGGCGCGTCCTCGTCCGGGGCCGGCGGGGCGGCGGTCAGATAGGCGAGCCGGTCGAGCACGCCCTGGAGGATGTAGGCGGCCGCCGCCTTGTCGACGATCTCAGCCCGGCGCTTGCGCGAGAGATCCGCCTCGATCATGCCGCGCGTCACCGCCGCGGTCGACAGGCGCTCGTCCCAGAACAGGATGTTGGGATCGTCGATCGCCATGAGATTGCGGGCGAAGGCGCGGGTGGCCTGGCAGCGCGGCCCCTCGGTCCCGTCCATGTTGATCGGCAGCCCCAGCACCAGCGCGCCGACGCGATGCTCGTGCCGGAGCGCCGCCAGGGTCGCGGCATCGTCCTTGAGCTTGCCGCGGGCGAGCGTCTTCAAGGGCGAGGCCACCATCAGCAGCGTGTCGCTGAGCGCCAGGCCGATGGTCTTGGTGCCGAGGTCGAGGCCCAGCAGCCGCTCGCCGGGAGCGAGGCAGGCCTTGAGTTCCGTAGGGTTGCGGATCGGCATGATGGGGTGCTAGCTTCGCGGCTTCCGTCGAGATCAGGCAAATTCCTGGAGCGGGCTCGGTTTTCGAGAACGAATTTCCAGGAAGGAGACCTTCCGGCGGAGGCGTTCCCGGAAGACCCCGAGGTTTATCTCATGTCGTTGGACAAGGCCACCGTGGCGCGCATCGCCACCCTGGCGCGCATCAAGGTTCCCGAAGCCGATCTCGAAGCGCTCGGCCAAGAGCTCAACAAGATCCTGCATTGGGTCGAGCAATTGGATCAGGTCGACACCACCGGTGTCGAGCCGATGACCAGCGTCGCCGCCATGACTCTGCCGTTGCGCCCCGACTGGGTGACCGACGGGGATCGGGTCGACGACATCCTGAAGAATGCGCCGAATGCGATGCACGGCTTCTTCACCGTGCCGAAGGTGGTCGAGTAATGAGTGACTTCACCGATCTGACGCTGGCCTCTGCCCGGGCAGGGCTGGCCGCCAGGAAGTTTTCCGCGGTCGAGCTGACCAAGGCCCATATCGCCGCGATCGAGGGCGCCCGCGACCTCAATGCCTTCATCACCGAGACGCCGGACAAGGCGCTCGAGATGGCCCAGGTGAGCGACGCGCGCTTGGCGCGCGGCGAGGGTGGCGTGCTCGAAGGCCTGCCGATCGCGATCAAGGACCTGTTCTGCACCAAGGACGTGCTGACCACGGCGGCCTCGCACATCCTCGACGGCTTCAAGCCGCCGTACGAATCGACCATCACCCAGAAACTGTGGGATGCCGGCGCCACCTGCCTCGGCAAGCTCAATCTCGACGAGTTCGCCATGGGCTCGTCGAACATGACCAGCTATTACGGCCCGGTCATCAATCCCTGGACCCGCGCCGGCGACAACCGGCAGCTGGTGCCGGGCGGCTCGTCCGGCGGCTCCGCCGCTTCGGTCGCCGCCCGCCTGGCGCTGGCCGCGACCGGCACCGATACCGGCGGGTCGATCCGCCAGCCGGCCGGCTTCTGTGGCATCGTCGGCCTGAAACCGACCTACGGCCGCTGCTCGCGCTGGGGCGTCGTCGCCTTTGCCTCGTCGCTCGATCAGGCCGGGCCGATGACCCGCACGGTCGAGGATGCGGCCATCATGCTGGGCGTCATGGCCGGGCATGATCCCAAGGATTCGACCTCGGCGCCGCTCGCCGTGCCGGATTTTGCGGCGGCGCTGACCGGCGACATCCGTGGCCTGCGCGTCGGCATTCCCAAGGAATACCGTGTCGACGGCATGCCCGCCGAGATCGAGGCGTTGTGGCAGCAGGGCATCGACTGGCTGAAGGCGGCGGGGGCGACCCCGGTCGAGATCAGCCTGCCGATGACCAAGCATGCGCTGCCGACCTATTACATCATCGCGCCGGCCGAGGCCTCGGCCAACCTGTCGCGCTATGACGGCGTGCGCTTCGGCCTGCGCGTGCCGGGCGGCTCGCTCGACGAGATGTACGAGAACACCCGCGCGGCCGGCTTCGGCGCCGAGGTGAAGCGCCGGGTGCTGATCGGCGCCTATGTGCTGTCGGCCGGCTATTACGACGCCTATTACCTGAAGGCGCAGCGCCTGCGCACGCTCATCGCCCGCGACTTCGACCAGGCGTTCGAGAAGTGCGACGTGATCCTGACGCCGACCGCGCCGTCCGCGGCCTTCGCGCTCGGCGAAAAGATGGATGATCCGCTGGCCATGTACCTGAACGACGTCTTCACCGTGCCGGTCAATCTCGCAGGCCTGCCCGGCATCTCGGTGCCGGCCGGCCTCTCGGCCGACGGCCTGCCCCTGGGGCTGCAGGTCATCGGCCGGGCGTTCGACGAGGAGACCATGATCCGCGCCGCCGGCGTGCTCGAGACCGCCGCCAATTTTACGGCCAAGCCGGGGAGGGCCTGAGCCATGTTCAGTTCCAACGTCCCCATGCGCGAGGAAACGCTGATCGAAGGCCGGACCGGCAAGTGGGAGGTCATCATCGGCCTCGAGGTCCACGCCCAGGTCACGACCGATTCGAAGCTGTTCTCGGGGGCCGCGACCGCGTTCGGCGCCGATCCCAATACCCAGGTCTCGCCGGTCGATGCCGGTTTCCCGGGCATGTTGCCGGTGATCAATGCGGTCGCGGTCGAGAAGGCGGTCAAGACCGGCCTCGGCCTCAACGCCCAGATCAACCAGGTCTCGGTGTTCGACCGGAAGAACTACTTCTACGCCGATCTGCCGACCGGCTATCAGATCTCGCAGTACCAGCAGCCGATCGTCGGCAAGGGCCGCCTGACGCTCGACATGCCGGACGGCTCGACCCGCGAGGTCGGCGTCACCCGGCTGCATCTGGAGCAGGACGCGGGCAAGAGCCTGCATGACCAGAGCCCGACGATGACCTTCGTCGATCTCAACCGCGCCGGCGTGGCGCTGATGGAGATCGTGTCGGAGCCGGACATGCGCTCGGCCGAGGAGGCCGGCGCGTATCTGAAGAAGCTGCGGTCGATCCTGCGCTATCTCGGCACCTGCGACGGCAACATGGAGGAAGGCTCCATGCGCTGCGACTGCAACGTGTCGGTCCGGCGGCCGGGCGAAGGCCTCGGCACGCGCAATGAGATCAAGAACGTCAACTCGATCCGCTTCGTCATGCAGGCGATCGAGTATGAGGCGCGGCGCCAGATCGAGGTGCTGGAGGACGGCGGCACGATCAAGCAGGAAACGCGCCTGTTCGATTCCGGCCGCGGCATCACCCGCGCCATGCGCTCCAAGGAAGAGGCGCATGATTACCGCTATTTCCCGGATCCGGATCTGTTGCCGCTGGTGCTCGATCCGGCGCTGATCGAGCGGGTCAAGGCGTCGATGCCGGAACTGCCCGACGCCAAGAAGGCGCGCCTCATCGCCGACCTCAAGCTCAGCCCCTATGACGCGGGTGTGCTGGTGGCGGAACAGTCGACCGCGCATTTCTTCGAGGTCGTGGCCAAGGGGCGCGATGCGAAGCTGGCGGCCAACTGGGTGACGGGCGATCTGTTCGGGGCGCTGAACAAGCTGGGCCTGGGCATCGAGGCTTCGCCGATTTCGGCAGAGGCGCTCGGCGGCCTGATCGATCTGATCGCCGACAACACGATCTCGGGCAAGATCGCCAAGGACGTGTTCCTGGCCATGCTCGAGACCGGCAAGAGCGCCGGCGAGATCGTCGAGTCGCAGGGGCTGCGTCAGGTGACCGACACCGGCGCCATCGAAAAGTCGATCGACGAGATTCTTGCAGCGCACACTGACAAGGTGTCGGAGTACCGTTCTGGCAAGGATAAGCTGTTCGGCTTCTTCGTCGGCCAGGTGATGAAGGCGACCGGGGGCAAGGCAAATCCGGCGCTCCTTAACGACTTGCTGCGGAAGAAGCTGGCGCCCTGAAGTCTTGCTGCAGTTGCGAAGTAGGAAAAAAGGGGTCGAAAATTGCTTCGACCCCTTACTTACAGTCGGTTAACTTCCTTATATCATCATAGTGTCACGAACCGCTTCGGCCCGGGAGGGACCAACGCCGTGATCATCGAGATGAGTTCGGAACATGCCTTGGGCCATCCCGCGCGGATGGCGTCCCGCGAGATCAAGTGGTCGCGCGGGCAGCGCGTGATGGTGGCGCTCGCCTCCGCCACTTTCAGCTGGGTCGCGGTCATCGGCGCCGGCTATCTGATCGTACAGATCTTCTGAGCCGGGCGCTCAGCCCTCTAGATATTGGCGCGTCACGGAAAATCGGCGCTGCGGCGCGCACGTCCGCCCTGCGCACGCCACGGGCTCATTGTGGCGACTGTCCGTTGACAGGCCGCCCGCCCGTCTTTAAGAACGGTTGCACAAACGCCGTGTAAAAAACCCACTCATCGGTGGAGGGGTGTCCGAGTGGCTGAAGGCGGCGGTTTGCTAAACCGTTATAGGGAGATAATCCCTATCGTGGGTTCGAATCCCATCCCCTCCGCCAACCTTCCTTGCTGACTATGCATTCTCCGTGAGCGGCCGTGCCCGTTCGATCAAGATCGATCGCGTGAAGGTGGCCGATGTGCGCCGCGTGGTGTCCGCCAATCTGCACCGGGAAAGCCGCCTGATGACGGACGAGGCGCCCACTATCAGCGCCTCGGCAAGCAGTACGCCTCGCACGAGACAGTCAACCACGGCGCCAAGGAATACGGCCGGGGCAACGTCCATACGAACACGATCGAAGGCTTCTTCTCGACCTTCAAGCGCGGCATGAAGAGCGTGTACCAGCATTGCGGCGAGCAGCATCTGCACCGCTATCTGGCGGAGTTCGATTTCCGCTATTCGGACCGGATCCCGCTCAAGGTCGATGACACGGAACGCGCACGCCGCGCGGTTAAGGGCGCCATCGGCAAGCGACTGATGTACGTTCAACCTCACGGGCAACATGCCGCCTAAAACCCGTCTCACGCGCTCTCAGATGCGCGCGCTTCGGCGCGCGGGAATGGTACGGCGCGAGCGCGAAAAATCAGATCAGCCCTCCCCGCCTTCTGACGGACGGACCATTGCGCCGGTACTAACGCGCGATCAGTTCCGTGAGATGTTGATCGCCGTTGACTGGGCGGTGTGGTTCGAGACTCGCGCTAAAGAAGAGTGATATCGTGCGGCTCGCGACTGCCGAAGCCTTCGATAAGAAGGGCGATATTCCATGCAGAGAAAACCGAAGCTCATAAAAGCCCTAGCCGATCCGATGGTTTCGCCGGACGGAAGCGAATTATGGGTTCGGGTAGAAGCGCATAAAAGCCTACCCCTGGATCTCGCGGTACCCTTTTCACGACTCGGCGAGATGATTCAATTTCTCGCGGGCTGTGCAGATTTCGCGATCACGACTTCCGCTTCCACAGCAAGCCAAATGACGCTTGGGCAGGCCTATCAATGGGCTCCGATCCCGATACGGGCGATCGGTCTAGGACCTGGAAGGTCAGCGGCCGAGTCAATGCTTGTGGTTCAACTTGCGGGGTGCCAGTTGGCGTTCCCAATCTCCAATGATGACTTAACAAGCCTCGCAGATGATTTTGCCCGTAATGCACGCTTGTTATCGGCAGACCCAAGAAAGCCTCAGTGATTCGGATTGCGGTCTCCTACGAGGGATCTTCGCCATGAGCGGCTTCTTAGATAATCAAACTATCGATATTCCGTGCCCCGGATGCGGCAAGAAGGCAAGCAAGTCGGTCGGATGGCTCAAGGCGAATCACAATTTTACCTGCTCCTGCGGCGCTGTAGTCAACATTGATACTAGTAAGTTCAAGAGCGGTATTGCTGGTGCCGAAAAAAACCTGTCCGATCTCGAGCGGACGCTCAAGAACTTCGGTAGGCGCTGAAATACTCTCAATCAGATTGGCGGCGTCCAAGTCCAAGCAGACAACATACTGCGCTGCCTGGAGCGGTTCGGGCGGTACGGAGTGGGGCGCGACCGAATCAGCCGCGCTAGGTGCGTCGATCATTTCGCCCGCACTCCCGGCAGCCGTCGTCAAAAAACATGCTTTCTTGGTGCCGTCGCCGCGAGGCTATCGATGACAAGGCGGGGCGTTACTCGTGGGTTTTGCCCTTGTGTACGCGCCCCTTGCTCGCTGGTCGCGTCTTGGACTTCGGTGCGTGTGGCTTCGGCGGCGTGTTGATCATCCGCTTGATGATCTCGTCGCGGCGTCGGGTTGCTTCCTCGTCGCTGTATTGCTCGTCTGTCGATTTCGTGTCCATGGGGCCAGGATATGTCCTATCAACCGAAGCTACAATCGATCACTGATTGGTGGGCGATCATGGGCCAGATAAACGGCCCCGAAGAACGCGCAGCCGGTATCGTCGCGAGTGCGTTCCTGGAGAACTATTTGGCTTGGGCACTACTGTCCCGCATGCGCAGCAATCTCAGTTCAGCGGGCAGGAAAAGGCTGTTTGATGATGGGGCGCTCGTTGAATTCGGATCCAAAATAGATCTGGCCCATGCCCTGCACATTCTTGGGGATACGGCGCGCGCGGATATGAAACGCATCGCGGTAATCCGGAACCTATTTGCCCACCAAATGGAGATCTCGACATTCGCGCACCCAGAGATCGCCGCCGAATGCTCTAAACTCGCCGTGCCGAGCCGCGGAGAAGGGCCGCATGGCAAAGCTGCGGTCAGCTTAGGGCCTCGCATCCAATTTATGGACACCGTCCATGAACTCGCATCCGCACTGTCCGTACAATGCACGATGCCCGCTCACCCATCCCCAGCGATCCCGCGCTTGCTCTACTAGGGTTGCGACTGATCGAGCCCGCATCATCACGCGCCAGATTCACTCAGCAGCTTCGTTCTCATCCTCGTAGAGGCGATTGAAGTCGAGCAACGCATCGGCGCCTGCGGCGATCATCGCTGGCGTAAGCTCTTCCCCATTTGCGATAGGGCCGATCTCTGCCAAATCGCCGCGTGGGGGCGCCTCAACCATCACATCATTCCCCGCGGTACGCTAAAGGCATAATCGCCATTTGGAACGGCCAGGTTAACAGAACAAAAACGGAACATTCATCGTGCCGGCACTAGACACCGAGTCCGCCAATTTCGTGCAGTGCCACCGGATTGCACCGGCGATGTTCTCATTCTGTTAGCGCGCCAACGAGTTCCGCTTCCGCAGCGTCGGATTGCCGTGCTGCTCGAATCGCCGAAGAGGAGCGCGCAGACCTTCAGTGTGATTGCCTAGCCGCCGTGGCCGCGCCGCCGACCGCCGCTGATGACACTCCAGGCCGGACAGCTTCCATCGAACCGCTTGACGAGCGATTCGAGCAAGCTCAATAATGACGGACTAGTCAGTTTTTATGGTGGTCCGTGCCGAAGATCACGCAAGCGCAACGGGAGACGCGCCGTCGCCAGATTCTGGACGCGGCGCTCACCTGTTTCTCGCGCGATGGCTTCCACAACACGACGACCGCCGACATCGTGCGAGAGTCCGGGGTGAGCCAGGGGACGCTGTATCTCTACTTCGCGACCAAGGACGACATCATCGTCGCGCTGGCGGACGACCGGCATCAGAATGAGGCCTTCCTCAACACGCTGGCGCAGCGCGAACAGGATCCCGTCCGGGGTTTGTTCGCGCTGCTTGAACTGCATGGCAAGGGGCTGCGTGACGCCAGCCGCCTCGACGGCCGCAGGGTCGGCGTGCAGGGCTGGGCCGAGGCGCTGCGCAATCCCCGCATTCACGACAGCGTCGTCGAAGGCCTGACGAGCGTGCGCGAGGCGATCGCGCGCCTGATCGAGAGAGGCCAGCACACGGGCCAGATTCGCCCTGAGGTCGACGCCGACGCGCTGTCGCGAACCCTGATCGCGGTGTTCCAGGGCATGGTCCTGCAGGTGGCATGGGGGGAGCAGGTCGATTTGGCCGCTTGCGGGACGGTCGTTCGGGAAATGATCGGGGCGCTGCTCACCGCCGAGGGCAGGGCCGCGTACCTGCGGTGACGGGGGACACAACCAATCGAGGTTTCAAGGGAGAGACGCTGTCATGAGCTCGACCGAAACGGTTACCGCCTCGCCGTCGGCGGCCGACGCACGCTCCGGCGACCGGCGCATTGACCGGCCGCGCCGCAAGTGGGGCGTGGCGCTGAGGGCGCTGCGACGCCTCCTGTCCGACAAAGAGGACACGGGCCAGGTGTTCGAGATCATGGCCGCCCTGAACGGCGACGCGACGCTCAAGAACTATCGGCGCCTGCTGACCACGCGAACCGGTGGGCGGATAGCCTATGAACGCGTGGAACTGGCTGAACGTCTGATGGATGACGCCTGGCTGGATAGTTTTGAGCCGGGGACCGTGGGCGCCGCCTATCGGGAATTCGTGCGCAGCGAGAACCTCTCTGCCCAAGGGTTGGCCGAGATCAGCCGCCAGCGAACGTCACAGTTCGAGCAGCGCCATCCGCATGCTTGGTTCGGCCGGCGCAACCGCGACGCTCATGACATCTGGCATGTTCTGTCGGGCTATCACCGCGACGGGCTGGGGGAGGCCTGCCTGGTTGCCTTCTCCTACGCGCAGACCCGGAGTCTCGGATGGGCGCTGATCGCGGTCGGCGCGGCCCTGCGCTCACGCCGCGGCCCGAAGCAGCCCTATACGCGAGCCATCTGGCAGGGCTACCGGCGCGGAAGGGCTGCCAAATGGCTGCCGGGCGAGGATTATGAACAGCTGATGAGCGAGCCCTTGGACGCCGCGCGCCGACGGCTGAACATCAACCCGCCGACCATCTACCTCTCGATCCCGCCCGCCGACCGCGACCGGGCGGTTCCCAAGGGCTGACCGGAACCGCGCGGCCGGCGCGTGCCGGCGTCGGGTCAAAGCCCCTTCGTGGCCAGCCAATCGATGGTTACGGCCGCGATGTCGTCGGAATTGTCTTCGATCATGAGCATGTGTCCGTTGCCGGTGATGCCGCGATCGGGCAACCAGATGAACTCGGCGCCGAGATAGTCGGCCGTAGCCGCGTCCACGGCGCGTGGGTGCCGGGGATCGTTGTCTCCGGTGATGATGAGGATGGGGCGCTGCCGGAGGGCGGCGGGATCACCGATCCGGAGTCCGCGACCGCCGATATTGAAGCGTTCGTTCAGCACCCTGGCACTTTCAGGCACGACGGACCGCTGGTAGCGGCTCAGGGCGGCGCGCGGGAAGCGCGGCGCGTTCGCCCAGTAGGCGGCCATGAAGGCGGGCGCGGCCCAGACCGGCCTGTCCTCCGGCACGCAGACCGGACAGCCCAGGCTCTGGTCGTCCCGCAGGGCGTAGATGGCTTCGGGGTCGTCGGGCAGCTCCGCTAGCAGGTTGGCGGGCGCGCCGGGCGCGACACCGATGATCGCGCGAAGCCTGTCCGGGCGCCGTTCGGCGAGCCACCACGCCATGGGTCCGCTCGCGGAATGAACGACCAGCACGGCGGGCCCGATCTCCTCGAGCAGGGCGAGCAGCGATTCGGCGATTTCGACGGTCGAGAGCGTCGCGAAGTCGTGCCGCATCGGGGAGCGGCCATGACCCGGCCAATCCGGAACGAAGACGTCGAATCCGGCCGCCGCGAACGAGGCGACCCAACCCGGGCGACCATCCGGTGTCGAAAGGTAGCAGGCGCCCGTGTGACAGGCACCATGGACAAGAACCACCGGCCCCCTGTGGGCGCCGTTCTTGTTCGCCGCGACATGATCGACATAGATCGGATGGCTGTCGGTGCCTGCGTGGAAGCAGCGGCTCGAATTCATGGTTTCAGCCCCCAAAGATGCAAACCAAAAATCCAATTACAGGTAGTGTAAATTCATAAAATATAGACTAACACGTGCTTTCGTAAAAGTTTATGAGACGAATCTGATTCTCGGAAGTTCATACGGGAAGTAGAGATCTGCACGTGCATTCGCGTCATCGCATTTCAGCACGTCTTTCCGTCCACCAACTCGCTTGGCGATCCCCTCCGTGGCGCTGCATTCGGCGCCATGCCAACGAGGACGAAAATGATGTCTCGGATAACAATAGCCGCAATAACAGCATTGGTCGCCCTTGCTAATGCCGCCGTCCCTGCCGCCGCCCAGAGCCGCTCCCTCACCGAGGATGCGGAGGCATGGTGGGTCAATGAAATAAACCAGCGGGTTGCGCCGCCAGCACCATTCTGTCTCAACAACAGGGGTTCGGTCACATACCTGCTGCAAGCCTACAACGCCGGGAAGAAAACGACGGTTTGCACCGTTCGGGCAAACAATCCGGTCGTCATTCCGATCGTCACAACGGCTTTTTCCAACACGACGTTCATTGGAGTAATGCTGGTCGAGGCCACGTCGATCATCGATCACGCAACCAATTTGAGCTTCTCCTTGGACGGTCATGCGGAAACGATAACTCCGCAGTGGCGGACGCCGACGACCTACTTCATTACCTCGGCTACGGAAGCACAGTTTCCCATGTATACGATTGCCGACGGATACTTCGCCACCCGGAGCTTCCCGGTCGGAACCCACGTTGTCCACACCACCGGCTGTTATCCTTCCAGCACGCCTGGAGCCAGCCCGAACTGCACGGACATGACCTACACGCTCATCGCGAAATAATTCTCGACCCGAGGCGGGCAGGCGATCGCTTTGACATTTCTCGGCATCGCTGCCCGCCCGGCGTTGGCGTTTTCCGGCCATTGTCGATCGAGCCATCAATGCGGTTGCGTGGCAGGCCGTTCATCGTGTCGGGAGGTGCGTCGCGGCATCCGGCTA
>DATGEK010000103.1:0-15256 GCA_035310205.1 Aliidongia sp. | reverse complement strand
GTCGTCCCGCTGGTGCCGGCTGAACTTTTCAAGCGTCTCTCGGCCACGCTCCACCCCGTCTTTCAGATCGACGGTAGCCCGCATGTGCTGCTGACCCATCGGCTTGCCGCCGTCCACCGTCGGGATCTGGGGCAGACGGTGGTGAATTTGGCCGACCGGTCGATAGAGATCGGCGCGGCCGTCGATCTCCTGCGCTCCGGTGTTTAACGGTAGAGGTCGGCCGGAATGCCGCTGATGTGCAGGCGGAAGCCGGCGCGCTCGTAGAGCCGCCGGGCGACCGCTTTGTCGTCGGTGACGGTCAGGTGGGCGGACTGGACCCGGCAGTCGCCGAACAGCCAGTTGAGTGCCGCGGCGAGCAGACAGGCGGCGATGCCCTGCCGCCGATGCGCGGGATCGGTCGCGAGGAAATCGACATAGCCGGTGCCGTCTTCCTGGATGGTCGTGGCGATATAGCCGGCGAGCGTGCCGCCGGCATCGGCCACGATCAGGCGCGACCGCGCCGCGTCGGCGGCCAGCATCTCGTCGACCGAGCGATAGCTCGCCGGGAAATGCGCCTCGTGCAGTGCCGCGAGCGCCGCCCGGTCGCCGGCACGGGCGAGGCGGGTCTCGCCGCCGGGTCCGGCGGCTGCGGACAGCGCGCGATAGACATGGGTCGCCGGCTGGAAGCGCGCGCCGCGCGCGGCGAGGACGGTGTGAAACCTTAGGTTCTCCGCGGCCAGGAAGAACGAGATCCGGCCGATCTTAGTGGGCAATAGATCAAGCGCCCCATCGAGCAGCGCACCGGCCTCCCGTTCCGGCGCCAGGGCCGGACCCCAGGCCCAGGCACGGCCCTTGGCGTCGTCGACATCCATCAGCACGGCGCCGACCAGCTCGCGGTCCCGTTCCTCGACCAGGCCCAGCAGCCGGCCGGCGGCCTGCAGATCCGCCATCTCCCGGACCAGCGCGTCCGCAGGCGTCTCGTACGTGTGCAGGTCGCGCGCTGCCGGCCGCTCGTTGACCCGCTCGATGAAGTGGGCGACGGCGGGGAAATCGTTCGTCGTGATCGGCCGGTGCCGGATCACTTCCAGATCGGCTTGCCGGAACCCGGCAGCCCGTAGCTCGCCCATTTCTGGGTAACGCGGTCGATGATCTCGTCGGTCATGCGGATCTTGGTGCCCCATTCGCGATGGGTCTCGGGCGGCCATTTGTTGGTGGCGTCGAGCCCGATCTTGCCGCCGAGGCCGCTCTCGGGCGAGGCGAAGTCCATGTAGTCGATCGGTGTGCCCTCGATCACCGTGATGTCCCGGGCCGGATCCATCCGCGTGGACACGGCCCACATCACGTCCTTCCAGTCGCGCGCGTCGATGTCGTCGTCCACGACGATGACGAACTTCGTGTACATGAACTGCCTGAGGAACGACCAGACGCCCATCATCACGCGCTTGGCATGGCCCGGATAGGCCTTCTTCATCGACACGACGGCGATGCGGTAGGAGCAGCCCTCGGGCGGCAGCCAGAAATCGACGATCTCGGGGAACTGCTGGGTCAAGAGCGGGATGAACACCTCGTTCAGCGCCTCGCCCAGCACCGACGGCTCGTCGGGCGGCCGGCCGGTGAAGGTTGAGAGATAGATCGGCTGCCGGCGCATGGTGATGGCCGAGACGCGGAACACCGGGAACGGCTCGACATTGTTGTAATAGCCGGTGTGGTCGCCGTAGGGACCCTCGTCGCCGAACTCGTCGAGCATGACATGGCCCTCGATCACGATCTCGGCCTGGGCCGGCACCTTGAGCGGCACCGAGACGCAATCGACCAGATCGACCTTCTTGCCGCGCAGCAGGCCGGCGAACTGGTACTCCGACAAGGTATCGGGCACCGGCGTCACCGCCGCCAGGATGGTGCCGGGATCGGCGCCGATCACGGCGGCGGCCGGCAGCGGCTCGCGCTTCTCGGCCCCCCAGCGCCGATAATGCTGGGCGCCGCCGCGATGCTTCAGCCAGCGCATGAGCGTCGTGTTCCGGCCGGTCACCTGCATGCGGTAGATGCCAAGGTTGAAGGCATCCTCGCGCTCCTTGCCCGGCCCCTTGGTCACGATCAGCGGCCAGGTGATGAGCGGCGCCGGCTCGCCGGGCCAGCAGCCCTGGATCGGCAGGCTGCCCAGATCGATGTCGTCGCCACGCAGCACCACCTCCTGGCAGGGCGCCGTGCCGACCGTCCTGGGCTTCATGGCCAGCACGGTCTTCAGGAGCGGCAGCAGCTCCAGCGCCTCGCGCCAGCCGCCCGGCGGCTCCGGCTGCTTCAGGAATGCCAGCGTCTCACCGACCTCGCGCAGCTGATGCGGCTCCCGGTCCATGCCCCAGGCGACGCGCTCGACCGTGCCGAACAGGTTGACCAGCACCGGCATCGGCGAGCGGGCGCCGTTCGCCATCACGACATGCTCGAACAGCACGGCCGGCCCCTGCTCGGCCAGCAGCCGCGTCTGGATCTCGGTCATTTCCAGCGCGGTCGAGACCGGCGTCGTGACGCGCACCAGGCGGCCGCGGGCCTCGAGCCGGTCGATGAAGTCGCGCAGGCTGGCATAGGGCATTGAAAACGCCTCGGAGATGCATATGAAACAAGTGGCGCCGACTATAGCGCGAAGCGGCAGCGTCGCCAGTAGGACCACCGGGGAAACCAGAGACCTTGCAGCAAGGCAGGGCTGAGTAACCGCTTCTTGCAGCGCGGCATGGGCTAACGCATGTTCACGTCACGCACGCCCCCACATGACCACATGGATTGATGAGGCACCCAATGGCTTTCTGGGTTGTCGGCGGTGAATATACCGGAACCGATTTCACCACCATCGCGCCGGGCAAGACGCTCGAGCGCCACGGTCCCTTCCAGGCCTATCAACAGGCCCATGATGTCTGGGCATCGCGCGCCTGGGCGACGGTCGACGACTGCCAGTCGCGCTACCGCATCGTCGAGGGCACGGCGACCGAGCCCGGCACCGGCCCGGCGTTGGCCGAAGGTCAGCCGGCCCGGCGCTGACGGCTAGGGTTTTCGGTCCGGATGGAAGCGTCCGGACCGTGCTCTAACTATTTGATTAGCGCCGACGGTCAGGGCAGCAGCTTCCAGACGATGCCCTCGCGCGTCTCCCGGTCTTCCAGGTCCAGGCTGGTCGGCACGGTGTAGCGCGCGACCTCGACCAGCCCGTGAGTCGGCCGATAGGTCCGTCCGGGATCGCCCATCAGCACCTCGACGCCACGGCCGGCGAGCGGCCGGAGCCACGCCACCAGCCGTTCGGCCAGCGGCCGCTCATAGCACATGTCGCCGACCAGGATGATGTCGACCGCAGGGTCGCGGTCGATCACATCCTCCTCGACCACCTCGATCTCAACATCGTTCAGTTTGGCGTTCAGCCGAATGGCGGCACAGGCGACCGGGTCGATCTCTGCGGCGCGGACCAGGCGCGCGCCGGCCTTCGCTGCGGCAATGCCGACCAGTCCGGAGCCGGCGCCGAAATCGAGCACGCGCCGGTTCGCCCAGCGCGTGCGCGGGCTGTCGAGGACATGCCGCGCCAGCGCCTGTCCGCCGGCCCAGGCAAAGGCCCAGAACGGCGGCGGCACGTTCGCCTGCTCGAGCGCGATCTCGCTCGCCTGCCAGATCGGCGTGATCTCGCTCGCCAGCTGCAGCTTGAGCTCCGGCAGCAGCGAGGGGCTGGCGACCAAGGTGTTTTCCGCGATGAAGCCGAATGCCGCGCCGTCCCTGAGCGGCGTCAATGGACGGACGCCAGCAGGCAGCCGAGAAGGATGATCAGGCCGGCGTCGCGGTTGGACTTGAACTTGGCGAGGCAGTCCGGCTGATCGTCCATGCGCCAGGTTCCGATCTGCCAGGCGAAATGGCCGGCGAGCGCCGCCAGCGCCAGATAGCTCGGCCAGCCGGCACCGGCCGTCCAGAAGGCGAGGCCGATGCCGGCGAGCGTCACGAGAGCGAAGCCGCCGATCCATTGCTTGCTCTTGGCGCCGAAGCGAAGCGCGGTCGACTTGACGCCGATCTCGATGTCGTCCGCCTTGTCCTGATGCGCGTAGATCGTGTCGTAATGCAGCGTCCAGGCGACGCCGGCGACATAGAGCAGCACCGCCGGCCAGGCGACATGGCCGGTGGCGGCGGCCCAAGCGACGAGCGCACCCCAGTTGAAATTGAGCCCCAGGAACAACTGCGGCCAATAGGTGATGCGCTTCATGAACGGGTAGGCCGCGACGATCACCAGGATCGAGACGCCGAGCCCGACCGCGAGCCAGTTCATGCTCAAGAGCACGCCAGCGCCGAGGGCGAGCTGCAGCACCAGGAACACGACCGCCTGCCAGACCGCGACCCGGCCCGACGGGATCGGCCGGCCGCGCGTCCGCTCGACCGCGCCGTCGTAGTTGCGGTCGACAATGTCATTGAGGGTGCAGCCGGCGCCGCGCATGACCACGGCGCCGAGCCAGAACAGGAAGAACAGGCCGACGGGCGGCCGGTCGGGTGCGGCCAGGGCCAGGCTCCACCAGCCCGGCAGCAGCAGCAGCCACCAGCCGATCGGCCGGTCCCACCGGGCCAGCTGGGCATAGGGCCGGGCCCAACCGGGCAGGGCCCGGTCGAGCCAGCCGCCGGTACGGATATCGGTGAAGCCGCCCATCATCGTACGCATGACGGAAGCTCTAGCCCGGATCGGCCGCGCCGGAAAGAGGCGATCAGCCGGCGCTGTTCTTGAGTGCGGCCAGCCGCTCGCTCAGGCTCTGCGGCTGGACCGGCTTGCCCTGGGCGCCGGCGAGGGCGGCGGCGATGTTCGGATCGTCGGTCTCGGGCGAGGTCGGCTTCAACAGCGCCGCCTTGGCGTTCTGCGCCTCGGCCGCCTGCCGGTCCCTCTCGGCCGCGTCATGCATGGCCTTCAAGGCGATGTTGACGCCCGGGCCGCTCGATCCGAGGCCGGCGGCGCTGCGCGCCATGTCGGCCCGCTCGGCCGCGGCCTGCTTCGACATGCGCGCCCGTTCCATGTCGCGCTGGGCGCGCTCCAGCTCGGCGCGGACCCCCTTCAACTTCTCGCCCAAGGTGCTGTAGGCGTCTTCGAGCTGGACCACGAAGTCATGGGCGTCGGCCGCATCCTTCTTGCCCTGCTCGACCTCGGGGGTCATCTGCTCCAGGAGGCCGATGAGCGTGCCCAGGCTCTTTTCCAGCGAGGCCTTGCGGGCCGGGTCGGTCGTGGCCTCGATCTGTGCCTGCAGGCTGTCGGCCGCGGTCATGCGCTGATGCAGCAGCGTATTGGCGGTGTCGAGCGACTTCTGGGTCTCGGTGAACCGAGCCCGCGCCTTCGCCACGTTCAGCCCCAGCTCGTCGAGCTTGCCTTCCATGGTCTTGAGCTCGGCCTCGGACGCGCCCGTGGGGTCCCATTTCACATAGAGCTCGATGCCGCTCTGCACCGCCTGGTCGGCCTTCACGCCGATCAGATTCTTGAAGAAGGAAAGACCCATCTGAAATCTCCCGTGTGTGGGTAGCCCGCCGGATCAGGCGAGCGTGAGCGCGGCCGGATTGAGGTCGATCCCGACATGGAGATCGACCCAAGCTTGATCTTTGTCTTCCGCGACGCCGACCATCAGGTACTCGGTCCGCGGCGCCGGATCGGCGAGGCCGGTCGGACGTGCGTAGAGCATGGCGCGCGTCTCGAGCGAGAACTTGCCGTTCATGGTGGTGACGGTGGTATCGAACGTGATCGGCTCGATCCGAGAGAGGCCCGGCGACCAGACCCGGTCGTAGAGCTGCCCGTCGAGGGTCTGGAACTGCGACCAGCCGATCAGCCCCTGCGTCGGGTTGAGCCAGACGTCCCAGGTCTCCTCGTCCGGCGGCGTCTCGCGGTCGAGCAGCGTGAAGAAGCGGCATTCCTCGACCTGGCCCGAGGGCGATACGGCCAGCTGCAGGAAGGCGCCGCCGTCGCCCAGGTGCAGCCGGGTCAGCGACACCGCGCCCGATTGTAGCAACGACACGGCGCTCACCACCAGCTTTTCGCCGCCGGTCGGGTCCTGGACCTTGGTGACGCCGGCGGCGAGCACGAACGGCGTCGGGTCCGGCTCCATCACCATGCCGACGCGGAACAGGCTGTGATGATAGGGCGCGCCCGACAGCTTGTACTTGATCAGGTTGGCGAGCGCCTGGAACGAGGACATCGGCAAAGGACCTTCTCGAAAGGGCTCAGGCCAGCCGGGACCGGCGGAACAGCAGCAGCACGCCTGCCACGACGGCCATGCCCAGCAGGAAATAGAGCATCGGATGGCCGCTGCCCTGGGGCGGCGGGGCCGCCACCGCATGTTCGGCGGCCAGCGCCAGCTCGGGCTTGGCGTCGGCCGGCATGTAGTTCGGGTCGCGCGGCTGGCCCTCGAGCGTCTGGGTCCGGGCGTCCAGATCGTCCAGCTTCTGCCGCAGGTCGGCATTGTCGGTTGCCAGCCGGTCCGCCTCGCGGCGCCAGTCGACATAGCCCGGATCCTGCTGGTGATTGTAGAACCAGGCGGCATGGCTCGCGTTGCTGATCGAATCGAGCATGAACCACAAGAACAACGCGTCCCACATGCCGAAGGACGGCTGCGAGCGATAGACATAGACCGGCGGCCCCCAGCCCATGCCGCCGTACCAGGCGCTGCGGCTGGAATACCAGCTGTCATAGCTGCTGTAGCGGCCCGAATAGCCGCTGAAGGCCGGGGCGACCGGCGCGGCCGGTGCGCTGCGGGCGTAGGCCGCGCGCTCCTGCTGGGCGCTGTAATTCCTGAGCGCGCTGCCGGAGGCCTGGCGCGACAGGGCGGCATCGCTGCCGGATTGCACGCGCGGTGCAGCACTTGGGCTCGATGGCGCTTGGCCGGGCAGGGCATAGCCCTTGGACGACGTGCCGCTGCCGCTCGGTGCCGCCGGCGCGGGCGCCGGAGAGGCAGGCGGGGGCGATATCGGCCGGCTGTAACCGTTGCTGCTGCGCCCCGACGAAGCCGCGGCCTTGGCGTCGGCCATCACGGGATTCAGCACCAGGAATGCCGACATCATGAAGATGACGGCCGCACTCACCCATTTGCGCATAAGCGGAGTCCGATGCCTTCTGTCTGATTGCCGGCCGCGGTGAATTGCGATCGAGATATAGCGACGAGGGTAGAGGGTGCCAAGGCCTGATCGGCGTGCTTCCCTCGCGGCCCGCGACGATGCTATGCCGCTCGCCATGGATGACCTGGACCAGGATATCGCCGCCCGCCTGTTCGTGACCGCGCCGCTGGCCGCAGGGCTGGCGGTGCCGCTCGATGCCGACCAGGCGCATTATCTGCGCGCGGTGCTCAGGCTCGGCCCGGGCGGCGCCCTCAGCCTGTTCAACGGCAGCCAGGGCGAATGGCGCGGCCGGATCGTCGAGCTGGGCAAGAACAAGGGCCTGGTGGCGCTGGAGGCGCAGACCCGGCCCCAGCCGGTCGAGCGCGACCTGTGGCTGGCCTTCGCGCCGGTCAAGCGCGCGCGCATCGATTATATCGCCGAGAAGGCGACCGAGCTTGGCGTCAGCCGGCTGCTGCCGATCATCACCCGGCGGACCAACGTCGCCCGGGTCAATGTCGAGCGCCTGCAGGCGAACGCGCGCGAGGCGGCGGAGCAGACCGAACGGCTCAGCCTGCCGCTGGTCGAGGCGCCACAGCCGCTCGATCGGTTTCTCGACCAGTTCCCCGCCGGGCGCCGACTGATGGTGTGCGACGAGACCGGCAGCGCGCCGTCGATCGCGGCGGTGCTGGCCGATCCGGCGGCCGCGGCGTCGGATTGGGCCCTGCTGATCGGGCCGGAGGGCGGCTTTGCACCCGAAGAGCTTGACGGGCTTCGCAAACAGCCATTTGTTACCGCTGTCGGCCTGGGCCCCCGGGTCCTGCGCGCCGACACGGCGGCGCTCGCCGCGCTGGCCGTGTTCCAGGCGCTCGCCGGTGATTGGAATACCGTGCGCGGTGCCCTTCCATCGGCAGCCGCCATCCCCATTTGACCCATTCCCGTCCGTCCGGACGGGATGCATTTTTAGCCTGAGGCCCGACCGCAATGTCCGCTCCCCCGAACGCGCGCGGCGCCACCATCGCCAGCAAGAGCCAGCTGGTCGAGTATCTCGCCGAAGGCTCGAAGCCCGAGGCCGCGTGGCGCATCGGCACCGAGCACGAGAAGTTCGTGTTCCGCCTGGCCGACCATCGGCCGGCCGGCTACGACGGGCCGCAAGGCATCCGGGCCCTCCTGGAAGGCATGCAGCGGTTCGGCTGGGAGCCGGTCTACGAGAACGACCAGCCGGTGGCCCTGCTCCAGGGACTGTGCTCGATCACGCTCGAACCGGGCGGCCAGTTCGAGCTCTCCGGCGCGCCGCTCGAGACGATCCATGAGACCTGCGCCGAGGTGAACGGCCACCTGCGCCAGGTGCGCGAGGTCGCGGGCGAGCTCGGCATCGGCATGATCGGCCTCGGGTTCGAGCCGAAATGGAGCCGTGCCGAGATGCAGCTGATGCCCAAGGCGCGCAGCGACATCATGCGCCGCTACATGCCCAAGGTCGGCAGCATGGGCCTCGACATGATGCACCGGACCTGCACCGTCCAGGTCAATCTCGATTTCTCGTCCGAAGCCGACATGGTGAAGAAGTTCCGCACGAGCCTGGCACTGCAGCCGGTCGCGACGGCGCTGTTCGCCAACTCGCCGTTCGTCGAAGGCAAGCCCAGCGGCTTCCTGTCCTATCGCAGCAATGTGTGGACCGACACGGACAACGACCGCTCCGGCATGCTGCCCTTCGTGTTCGAGAACGGCTTCGGCTTCGAGCGCTATGTCGACTATCTGCTCGATGTGCCGATGTATTTCGTCTATCGCGACGGCAAGTACATCGATGCCGCCGGCCAGTCCTTCCGCGATTTCATCGCCGGCCGGCTGCCGGCGCTGCCCGGCGAGATCCCGCATATGGGCGATTGGTCGGACCACGTCACCACCGCCTTTCCTGAGGTGCGCCTCAAGCGCTATCTGGAAATGCGCGGCGCCGATGGCGGGCCGTGGCGTCGGCTCTGCGCGCTGCCGGCGCTCTGGGTCGGGCTGCTCTACGATGCCGAGGCGCTCGACGCCGCCGCACAGCTGATCAAGGACTGGACGGTCGAGGAGATCAGCGAGCTGCGCAGCGCCGTGCCGCGGCATGGTCTGGCCGTGCCGTTCCGGGGCCGGACGCTGCGCGAGGTGGCGCTGGAGGTGCTGGCGATCGCACGGGCAGGCCTGCATCGGCGCGCCCGGCGCAACAATGTCGGCGACGACGAGGGCTTCTTCCTCGACACCCTGTTCCAGATCGCCGGCTCCGGCCGGACGCCGGCCGAGGAGCTGCTGTCGGACTACGAGACCAAGTGGAACCGCTCGGTCGATCCGGTCTTTACCGACTACGCCTATTGAACGGCCGGGGTCCCGACGTCCCGGCTGGACGGAGGGGCCCATGGACGCGGCTCGGATGGCCATCATCCCGGCGCTGCTCGCCCTCGGCGGCGCCGGCGCGGGTCTTGCGGCGGAGCCGCCGCCGCTGACCGGGGCGGCGGCTTACGGCGACTGGCGGGGCGATGCGCCCGATGTCGGGCGGCTCATTCGACCCGATGACCTGCCGCCGCCCTATGCCAGCCGCTCGTCGAGCAACGAGCCGGACGTGGTCGCCCGGCCGCGGGGGGCAGCACTCCGGGTGCCGCCCGGCTTCGCGGTCGCTGAATTCGCCCATGGTCTCGACGGTCCCCGCCAGATCCGCGTGGCACCCAACGGCGACATCTTCGTGGCGGAAAGCGGCGCCGACCGGATCCGCGTGCTGCGCGCCGCCGACGGCGCCGCGGGGCCGTCGATCGACCAGGTCTTCGCAAGCAATCTCGACCAGCCGTTCGGTATCGCCTTCTATCCGCCTGGCCCGGCGCCGCAATACCTCTATGTCGCCGATACCAATTCGATCGTGCGCTTCCCCTATCGTCCGGGCGACCTCGCGGCGCGCGGCAAGGCCGAGGTCGTGGTGAAGCGCCTGACGCCCTCGCCCGGGGGCCATTGGACGCGCGACATCGCGTTCTCGGCGGACGGTCGGCGGATGTTCGTCTCGGTCGGCTCCGACTCGAACGATGCTGAAGGGCTGGCACCGCGCCAGGGCGGGGCGCTCGCGAACTGGGAGGCGGCGCACGGGATCGGCGCCGCCTGGGGGACCGAGGAGAACCGCGCCGACGTGCTGGTCTTTGCGCCCGAGGGCGGCGCGCCCCGGACCTATGCGACGGGGCTGCGCAATTGCGTGAGCCTGGCGCTCGAACCGCATCTCGGCGTGCCCTGGTGCGTCACCAACGAGCGCGACGGCCTGGGCGACAATCTGCCGCCGGATTATGCGACGGCGGTGCGCGAGGGCGGGTTCTACGGCTGGCCCTGGTTCTATGCCGGTGTGCATGAGGATCCGCGCCACAAGGGCGAGCGGCCCGATCTTGCCTCCCGGGTGACCGTGCCGGACGTGCTGCTGCAGCCCCATTCGGCGCCGCTCGGCATCGTCTTCTACGATCCGCCGGCGGGCGCCGGGGCGGCTTTTCCTGAGGAGTATCGCGGCAGCGCGTTCGTGGCGCTGCACGGTTCGTGGAATCGCGGCAAGCGGACCGGCTACAAGCTCGTCCGCCTGCCGATGAAGGATGGCGTGCCGGACGGCAGCTATCGGGACTTCCTCACGGGATTTGTCGTCGATGACGATGCGGTCTGGGGCCGCCCGGTCGGCGTCGCGGTCGCCCATGACGGGGCATTGCTCATGACCGAGGACGGCAACGGCACGATCTGGCGGATCGCGCCGACGCGTTAGATCGACCCTGCGCTAATCGCCCAGCGCGTGCAGTACCAGCTCGCGCTGGTGCGGCCGGCGGCGATGCTCGAACAGGTAGATGCCTTGCCAGGTGCCGAGCGCCATCCGGCCCTGGTCGAACGGGATCGAGAGCTGGGTCTGGGTCAATGCCGCCCGGACATGGGCCGGCATGTCGTCCGGCCCCTCGGCCGTATGGCGATAGAGCGGGTCGCCCTCCGGCACCAGCCGGCGGAAGAAGGTGATAAGGTCCCGCTGCACGTCCGGATCGGCATTTTCCTGGATGACGAGCGAGGCGGAGGTATGGCGGCAAAAGATCGTCAGCAGCCCGCTAACGAGCCCAGTTTCGGCCAGCCAGCGGGAGATCCGCCCGGTAATGTCGGTCAGGTCGCCGCCGCCGGTATCGACGGTCAATCGAGCCTGAACCTGCCTCATGTCGCCGGGTTCTGGTCCGTTGCCTGGACGAAGCTCATCCAGCGCCCCTCCGGGCCTTGGCAGGTCCGGCCGGTCGCCGGATCGGTCAGGATCACGCCGCCGAAGCGCCACAGCTTGCGCCAGGTGTCGATCTCGGCGAGGCCGCGGTCATGGATGCGCTGCTCCAGCCGGCGGGCGATCCAGGGCTTGGCCACGGTCTGGTAGAGCGCGAAGCCGGCAAGCGCGCACGCGACACCGGGATAGACGCCGAAGTACCACCAGATGACGCCGACGACGATGACGATCGCATAGGCCCAGCGATTGCCGTCGGCTTCGAGGCCGAGCGGGAAATCCATGTGCGACAGCTTCGAGCGGTCGACCGCGACGCGAATGCGCTGGGCCTCGTGCAGGGTGCGCAGCCGGACAAGCAGGTCGCGCTCGTCTAGTTGCGGGGCAGCGGGTGCCGGAGGTACTTGGGTATCGAGCATGCTCATGCCGCTTCTGAAACCATGTTTCGGCCGGATCATCAAGTGACATTGCCGGTCCGGACCGGTCGCTCAATGCTAGGCCGGCTTGATGGCAATGGGGTTCGTGAGCGCGGTCAGCACATGGTCGCGCCAGGCGCCGTCGATATAGAGATAGTCCCGCGCAATGCCCTCGGGCACGAAGCCCAGGCGGCGGGCCAGCGCCGCACTACGCTCGTTCGAGGGCATGTAGTTGGCCATGATCCGGTGCAGCTTCAGCACCTCGAACACATGGCGGATGGCCGCTTCCAGCGCCTCATGCATCAGGCCGCGGCCTTCCAGGCGGAAATCGAGCGCATAGCCGAGGTAGCAGGCTTGGAATGGCCCGCGGAAGATCTGGGTGAAGTTCACGACGCCCAGCACTGGGCCGCCGAGGTTGCGCTCGGGAAACAGCATTAGTCTGAGGGCGGATCCGGCCCGTTCGTCGACGGCGAATTGCTCAAGCCGCCGGCGCCAAGCGGCGACCGACAGGTCCTCGCTGCTGCGCGGGGCGCTCCAGCGCGCGAGATGATCCCAGTTCTCGCGGTGATAGGCCACCACCCGCGGCGCCGCCTCGGGCGGCGCGAGCGTCAGGGTCAGGCGCGGCGTCTGGATCCGGGCGAGCGGCGCCACGGGCACGGCCACGGCCGGGCGCTCGGTCACGAGACCCGGCCGAGCCGGGCGACCGACCAGCGCTTGGGCCGGGCCCAGCCCTGTTCGGGCGGCATGCCCGAGAGCGACATCCAGCGCGAGCGGTGCCAAGCGGTGGCCGAGACCTCGACGCGCATCTGGCCGCCCGCCGGCGGGCCGTCGAGCCCGAGTGCCGCCCAGGGCACCAGGCTTTCCGAGGTGATGCGCGGCTGGTCGGCGCCGAAATAGCTGGTGAGCGCGCCCGGGACCGGCCGGCATTGCGGCGACGGGTCGGCCGGCACCGCCGCGATGCCGGCGCACAGCAGCGCGGTCATCGGCGGATGGTCCCTGACCTTGGTCTTGGGCGGGATGAAATAGAGCGTGAAATGCCTGGCGCCGCTGCCGGCGTCGACGCCCAGCTCGACCCGGTACGCCTCGGCCAGGGGAAAGGCGCCGTCATAGGCGAGCAGGTCGAGGTCGTAGTAATCCTGGCCGATGGTGGCGAGCGCCAGCCCGTCCCGGTTCCAGGCGAGATAGGCCTCGCCGAACGGCACCTCGCCGGGGGCGGCGACCAGCGGCGGCAGCAGTGCTGCCTGCTTCGGCCAATCCGTCAACCGGCGGTCGCCGATCGCGATCTCGGCATAGGGGATCTGGATCTCCTTGCGATCGCTCTGCCGCGCCAGATCGGGTCCGGCGGCCGCATGCAGCGCCGGCAGCTGCCGGTTCTCGGCCGAGACGGCGGCCAGCAGCCGCTCATAGGGCCGGTTATTGATATCGACCAGGCCGAAATCATAATCCTCGCCATCGGCCCGGCCGCCCTTGGGGTGATCGGCATATTGGAACCAGTGCATGCCGACGAGGTCGGGGTTATGGGCGAACTGGCCGATCGCCGTCGCGGCGCCCTGGGCGCGCTCGGCCTGGGTCGCGACCGTCATCAGATGGCCGTTGTTGAGGTTGCCCGTGCGGTTCTCGGCCGCGGCGTAGAACCATTCCGACACCAGCACCGGCTTGCCGCCGGTCAGCTGGTGCAGCCCGTCGAAGAAATAGCGCGCGACCCAGCCGTCCTGGCTGTCGACGTTATAATTGGTCGCGATGGCGTCGACATGGCGCGCTTCGGCACGGATCGCGACCGGATCGTAATAGATCGGCAGCCGGTCGCCGAAGATCAGCGCCTGCGGGTCGGCGGCGTGGATTGATTGCTCGACCAGCGCGTAGTAGCGCTCGGCCAGGATGCCGGTCCAGGCGCGCACGGCCTGGATGCCGTTGCTGCCGGGCCGGAGCTTCGTCCCGGTCTCGGCCACCAGCAGGCTCGCCCAGTCCTGCGCCCCCGTCGGCGGCTCGAAATCGGCCGAGAACCGCTGCCAGTCGTCGCCATAGAACTGCTTCAGGAACGCGACCCAGCGCTGCTTGGTGAAGTTGGACGGCGGCGCCTTGCTGTAGAACACGAACAGCGCGCCGTTCCACCAGCCGACTTCATTGTCGGTGAAATAGCCGATGCGATAGGGGTTGTTGCGATAGGGCCGGACGAGCTCGTCCGCCTCCGCGCGCATGTCGCGCTCGGTCGCCGGATCGAACGGGTCGAACCAGTGGAAGCGGCTGAGCCGGCCCAGCTCAAGGTCGGGGATCTGCGGCAGCTGCAACTGGTCCGGCGGCAGCGACCAGCCGCCGGCGGAATTGAAGCCCCAGGATTTGACCCGCGCCGTGGTCTCGTCGACCCAGGCGGCGAGCGACGGGGCGAAGGCGGTCCAGCTGTACCAGATGCGATCGTCGGCGACGCGTTCGGGCGCCCCGCCGTCGAGCACGTTGACGCCGGCCGAGAAGAACCGCTCGCCGCAGGGTGTCACCAGCCAGGCGGCGCCGTGGTCGCGGGTGACGGCCCAGCGGCTGGTCGGGGCGTGGTCGAGGTCGCAGGCCGCAGATTGGGCCCGGGCGGGCGCACCGGCGACGGCCAGGCCGAGGCCGCACGCGGCCGCAAGGTACGAAAGCCGTCTCATTATAGTTATGTGCCCGCTGGGTCGTCGCTGCGAGTTCGGTTCAAGCGGCCGTGCCGCCGACGGTCAGCCCATCCATGCGCAGCGTCGGCTGGCCGACGCCGACCGGGACACCCTGGCCGTCCTTACCGCAGGTGCCGATGCCGTCGTCGAGCTTCAGGTCGTTGCCGATCATGGTGATCTTATGCAGCGCGTCCGGGCCGCTGCCGATCAGGGTGGCACCCTTGACCGGGGCGCCGATCCGGCCGTCCTCGATCAGGTAGGCCTCGGATGCGGAGAACACGAACTTGCCGTTGGTGATGTCAACCTGGCCGCCGCCGAAATTGACGGCGTAGAGGCCGCGCTTCACCGACTTGATGATCTCGTCCGGCGCATGGTTGCCGCCCAGCATCAGCGTGTTGGTCATGCGCGGCATCGGATGATGGGCATAGCTCTGGCGCCGGCCGTTGCCGGTCGCCGGCACGCCCATCAGGCGGGCATTCAGGCGGTCCTGCATGTATCCGACCAGAATGCCGTCCTCGATCAGCGTGGTGCGGCTCGACGGCGTGCCCTCGTCGTCGACCGTGAGCGAGCCGCGCCGGTTCGGGATGGTGCCGTCGTCGACCACGGTCACGCCGGGTGCTGCGATGCGCTGGCCGACCCGGTTCGAGAAGGTCGACAGGCCCTTGCGGTTGAAATCGCCCTCGAGCCCGTGGCCGACCGCCTCGTGCAGCATGATGCCGGGCCAGCCGGCACCCAGCACCACGGTCATCTCGCCCGCCGGGGCCGGGACCGAGCCGAGATTGACGAGCGCGGTCCGGAGCGCCTCGTCGACCTGGCCGCGCCATTGCGCCGGATCGAGGTAGAGATCATAGGCGGTGCGTCCGCCAGCGCCGGCCGAGCCAGTCTCCATGCGGTCGCCGTCGCCGACCACG
>DATGEK010000102.1:0-19015 GCA_035310205.1 Aliidongia sp. | reverse complement strand
TCCGCCCGCTCTCCGCCATCGCCGAAATCCTCGTCGCCCTCGCCGGCGCCTCGCTCGGCGTCATCCACTCCCTGCGCGGCCAGCAGTTCCAGACCTGGACACCCGCTTCCTCCATCCGATCGGCGGACCGGCGCAAAATCTGACCTGGACGGGGCCTCATTCGTTCTTGGATTCGTGCCATACGGCCCCCGAAGTGGTAATATGGTAGGCCGCGGCAAATCCAAGGACGTTGACCGTGAAGCAGCAGGTTGATGCGAAAGCCCGGCAGGCCCGTCGCCCATCCGCGCATCGTGCTGTGCTTCTGCAGCGAATGGTTTCCCACGTCATTCGATCGGCGCAGGAACATATGTCCCTGCGTCAGCAAATTGTCGGCTGGAGTATCGTCGTCGGCATTTTCGCTGCTGCCGCGACGTGCTGGGGCGTCGTGGTCGTCGCGGCTCTGTAGCCCTATCTGGGCTCTTCTGACGGCTTAGAGACCGTCCGCTTCACGGAAAGCGAAGCCGGTTGCGACAAAGCCCTCGAAGCAGACGAAATGTCCCGACCAGGGAGGCGGAACCTGGCGCTCGATCTGCAGGTACCGCGTCGGCCGGACGACGAGACGCCCCGCTTCGGGAAGATCGTCCGGCAAGTCGACCGTGATATCCGTGAAATCCATCCACTCCGCCGTTAGTGGATGCTGGCATTTGTAGAAGGCTTCCTTCGCCGAGAAGACGAGGGTGGCGCGCTTGTCCACCAAGCCTGCCGGCAGTTTTTCCAGCACCGACCGCTCCGACGGCGTCAGGATTTGTTCGTGGAGATCGGGCGTGAGGCGGCCGTCGAGTTCGATGTCGAGGCCGATCGAGCGGAAATGGCGCTGCTCGCCGATGGCGACACCGCAGCAACCGGTCGTGTGCGAGATGCTGCCCACGATGCCCAGGGGCCAGAGCGGCGTGCGATCCGCACGGACGAGCAGATCCCATCCGGATCGACCGAGCCGCTCGAGCGCCTGGCGCGCGCACTGGCGCCCGGCCGCGAACTCGCGCGCCCGTCCGGGCCTCGCCCGAACAATGTGAGCCGCCTCGGCCTCGGACAGGGTTGTCGGATCCCCATCCGCCCGCATCTCCATGGTCACGACGCCGGCGGGGAAGAGACTGGACAGCGGTGAGGATCGCGCTGCGCCAGGCTCAGGAATGGACATCGCTGCGGCCGAAGACCTGAAGATGCGCCTCAGGGTGGACGGGAGAATCGCCATCGAGCAAGGGGGAGGGCTGGCCGAGCAGGCGGGCCTCGAAGAAGCTTCGCAGATAGTCGGCAACGATGACGAACGCCCGCCCGGCATCGATCGGCCCCGCCCCGGTCAGGCGGTGGAACCTCGATCGTGCCGCCTCGTCGGAGAAATTGATGTGGTTCGTGCCGTCGATCGTCATGGCCAGACCGCCGTACCGTTTCATGCCGGCTATCTGGCGGTCGTAGTCCTGCAGCTCGAACGTCGCGGTATAGCGCGTCCCGGCATTCGGCGAGTTGAGCTCGGTGGGACCCGGCAGCGGCGTGTCGTCGCCGATGAGGAAATACGGGCAGGGCACGCCATCGGTCGCGGCATCGCCGAAGAGCCAGCCGTCGAGATTGGCCACGGCCTTGATCCGCCGGTCGAGCCAGGCCGCCTGGGCGGCGGCCGCTCCGCCGAGCGAGAAGCCCCAGGCGCCGACCCGGTCCAAGTCGAGCCGATGGGCGAATGCGCTGGACGGTTCTTCATTGAGGCGCTCGAGCCGGTCGAGCACCGCGACGACATTCTGCGCCCGCGTGCGCACCTTCTCGCTGCCCAGCTGCCAGGTATTCTCGAAGGCCTGCTTCGAGGAGAAATCCATGGCACCCGCCTCTTCGGGGCGCAGGGGCACGCCTTTTGCCGCGCTCGCCGCGATCTCCGACGGCGAGGGGTAGCGCAGGCTGGTCACGACGAAGCCGTGGCTGACCAGGTCGCGGATGAGAAACATGTCTTCCAGGGCCGTCCCGCCCCAACTCGGCAGATAGAAGAGGACGGGAAGCGGGCGACCGGTGAGCGGCGGCGGGGCGGCCCCGTCGGTTCCGTGATCGCTCGTCGGATCGGTCGGATACCAGATCTCCGCAATCGGCGTCGCAATAGCGCCGTTCGCAACCGGGAGCTCGAGCGGTCGGCTGGCGACAGCAAAGCGCCCCGATGGTGCCGGCAGCCGGACAGGCATGGTCGCGAAGATCAGAAATGCCCCTGCCGCCACCGCCATTGCGCCGCATGCGGCGAGCAAATGGCTCATCCTCATGCTGTCTTCCGTGACGCGCCCGCCACCACTTCGAACGCTTCAAGGCGCTTGCTGATCTCCCGGGCCATCTGATCGACGCCAGGCTCGGTGAAGATGCTGAAATGATCTCCGGTAATCGTGATGGCCTCCACGCTTTGGTCGGTGAATCTCTGCCAGCCGAATGTCTTGTCAAGGAACAGCCCGCGCGGCTCCTCCTCGCTCCTGAGGATCGTGATCTTTCCGGAATAATGACCCGGCCGGTAGCGGCTGATGGTCTGCTGAAGAAATTTCAGCAGCCACTGGTCGTAGCCGTCCGCCGTGACGTACCGACCTTGTGCGCCCAGGGTCAGGTCCGCGGTGAAGCCGCGCCAGCCGAACAAGCGGCCGAGCTTCCGCACGAACGACCGATTGCGGATGAAACGCCCGATACCACCCGGTTGCGCGCTGGCGCGCGACCAATCCTGCAGAATCAGCTGCACCCGGTAGGCATAGTCCGCGAACCGCCCCTTGATGGGGCCGAGATCCTTGAGATAACCGGGCGCCCATGTGTCGATCAGGGCGAGCAGGGAAATCTCTTCGCCGGCCGCGGCGAGCTGCCGTGCCACTTCGAAAGCGAGCGCCCCGCCGACGCACCAGCCGACCAGCGCGTAGGGTCCGGTCGGCTGGACCTCGCGGATCAGGGTGAGATATTGCTCGGCGATCGCCTCGAAGCTGTCCGGCATCTGCTCCCGCGAGAACGAGGGATCGAACAATTGCAGGGCGGTAAACGGGTGGTCGTGGCCAAGCCGCTTCGAGAGGGTGAAATAGAGCCCGGTATTGTTGATGCCGATGACCGGCGCGCGCTGCCCGGTCGTCTGCAACCGGACGACCTGGCGGAAATCATGTTGCCGCAGCTCCGTCTGCTTCAGCAGGCGTGCCATGGATTCCAGGGTCGGCGATTTGAACAGATTGGCCAGGCTGATCTTCTGGCCGAACTCGGCTTCGACCCGCAGCAGCAGGCGGGCCGCCAGCAGGGAATGGCCGCCGAGCTCGAAGAAATCGGCCCCCTTGTCGATGGCGTTGAGCCCGAGCACGCTTTGCCAGATGACGGCCAGCCGTTGCTCAACCTTGTCGAACGGCGGTGACGCTTCCTGCGCGGCCGGCTGTTCGACGACCGGCGGCGGCAGGGCTTCCCGGTCGGTCTTGCCGTTCGGCGTGCGCGGCAGGCTGTCGAGCACGGTCAAATACTGCGGCTGCATGTACTTGGGCAGGGACTGGGCCAGCTGGTTGCGCAGCACGGCCACCGTTTCGGCCGCCGACCGCCGATGCGCGGCCGCGACCACGACGTAGGCGGCCAGTGATGGCTCGCCGGCCACGGGCCGGTGGATCGTCGCGACCGCCTCGGCGATGTCGGGGTTCGCCAGGATGGCCGCCTCGATTTCGCCCAGCTCGATGCGGAAGCCGCGCAGCTTCACCTGATGATCGGTTCGGCCGAGATATTCGATCTCGCCGGGGCGCCGCGACCGGACGATATCGCCGGTGCGATAGAGCCGTGCGCCTGCCGAACGACGGAAGCTGTCCGGGTAAAACCGCGCCTTGGTCAGATCGTCGCGCCCCAGGTAGCCGATCGCGACGCCGTCGCCGCCGATGACCAATTCGCCCGGTGCGCCCGGGGGCACGAGGCCGCCCAGCGCATCGACCACATAGAACTGAGTGTTGGCGATGATGCCGCCGATCGGCACCGGTCCTTTCCCTGAAGTGACTCTGTAGGCGGACGACCAGATCGTGGTTTCGGTCGGGCCGTACATGTTCCAGAGTTCGCCGCCGCGCTCCAGCATCTGGTTGGCGAGCCGGCGGGACAGCGCCTCGCCGCCGCACAGCATCTTCAGCGCCGGCGAGTGCTGCCATCCGGCTTCGATCAGCAGCTCCCAGGTCACCGGCGTCGCCTGCAGCACCGTGGCCTTTTCGCGCTCGAGCAACGCCAGCAGTTCGCGGCCGTCGACCGTCTGTGCCGCGGTGGCCATGACCAGGCGCGCACCGACGATCAGCGGCAGGTAGATCTCAAGAGCCGCGATGTCGAACGAGATCGTGGTGACCGACAGCAGGACGTCGGTGCCGGCAAGGCCCGGACGCTCGCGCATGGCCCAGAGCAGGTTGACCAGGGCGCGATGGGGAATTTGCACGCCTTTCGGCCGGCCGGTCGAGCCGGAGGTGAAGATGACGTAGGCTCGTGCGTCCGGCGCTATCTCCGGCAGCGGCCGTGGGCTGGGAGCGTCCGGCAGGCGATCCATCTCGAGGCGCGGCAGGCCCGCGGTCGGCAGCCGCTCGCGCAGGCCGCTGTGGGTGACCATTGCCGCCAAGCCGGCATCGTCGACGATCTGGACGAGGCGCGTCGTCGGATAGGCCGGGTCGAGCGGGACATAGGCGGCGCCGGCCTTCATGATGCCCAGCAGGGCGACCGGCAGTTCGACCGAGCGCTCGAGCATCACGCCGACGAGGCCGCCTTCGACGCCAAGCGCCAGCAGATGCTGCGCCAGAAGCGAGGACGCATGGTCGAGCTGTTCATAGGTGAGCGATGCCCGCCCACAGGTCACGGCAACCGATGCCGGCGTCTTCTTCGCCTGGGCCATGAACAATTCCGGCAGCGCCGTCTGGTGCGGATAGGGTGCCGCGGTATCGTTCGCTTCGACTATGAGCGCCGATCTCTCGGCATCGCTCAGGATCGACAGCGCCGAAATCTTCGTATCGGGCTCCGTGGTCGCGGCCACCAGCAAGTTCCTGAAATGCTCGATGAGACGCTGGGCCGTTGCGGTCTCGAACAGGTCGGTATTGTACTCGCAGGAAATCCGCCATCCTTCCGGCCGCTCGACCATGAAGAAATTCAGATCGTAGAGCGCGCCGGCCGACCGGGACGGCATGTCGATCAGCTTGAAATCGCCGTAGGTGGCGTTCGTGATGAACGAGCGCTGGAAGATGAAATTGACCGAGAACAGCGCGTTCCGGCTGAGATCGCGCCTCGGTGCCACGATCTCGATGACGCGTTCCAGCGGCACCCGCTGATGCTCGAACGCATCGCCGACCAGATCGCTGATACGATCGAGAAGATCAGTGTAGGTCGGGTCGCCCGACAGGTCGGCGCGCAGGATCAGGGTGTTGATGAACAGCCCGACCAGATTCTCGACATCAACCTCGTCACGTCCGGCGATCTGCGTGCCGACGGCGATGTCGGTCTCGCCGGAATAGCGATGGAGCAGGGTATAGAGGGTCGCAAGCGCCGCCATGTACATGGTGCAGCCGTTGCGCCGTGCGAGCTGGGCGAAGCCGTCGGTCGTCGACCGGGGCATCAGGATGGAGACGATCGAGCCGTTGGAGGTCTGCTCGAGCGGGCGGGGGAAGTCGGTCTGCAGCTCGAAATGCTTCATGCCGCCGAGTGAGCTGCGCCAAAAATCCGCGTCCGCCTGGAAGTCGGCGCTCGACAGGCTTTCCCGCTGATGGCGGGCGAAGTCGCCGTAATTGAGCGACAGCGGCGGCAATGTCGGCAGCCGCCCGCTCTGCAGGGCGGCGCAAATCTCGCCCATCTCCCGGGCGAGCACGCCGATGGACCAGCCATCGGCGACGATGTGATGGACTGTCACCAGCAGCACGGACTGGTCGTCGCGCACGCGGACCTGGGTCACGCGCAGGAAGGGCGGATCGGCGAGATCGAACGAGCCGCGCGCTTCCAGCTTCGCCAGCCGCTCCATTTCCGCTTCGGCGGCATCTTCCGTAAGGTTGGAGAGGTCGATCACCGGCAGCCGGAACGGCACCGACACCCTGATCACCTGGGTCAGCTCGCCATTCTGCTCCAGGAAAGCGGTGCGCAGGACCTCGTGCCGCGACAGGATGAGGCGGAACGCCTGTTCCAGTTCGTTGGTCGAAATCTTGCCGACGAGCCGCCAGCGCACAGCGATGTTGAGCGCGGGATTGCCTGGCAGCAGACGATCCAGGATCCAGAAACGCTCTTGCGCGAGCGAGCAGGGGTATTGCTGTTCCCGACCCGCCGGCAAGCTCGCCCCGGTGTTAGCCAACTCCAAGCTGAAATGCCCCGGTTTCAAGGTGGCGCGCCTTCTCGACGACTCGTTGCGTTCATCCGACCCTTGCGTGGTCCCCTGCCGTGCCGGCTGCCCTGGTCTCCGGGGCATTCCGCATCTCGATAAACGCCGCGAGCCCCGAAATCGTCCGATGCTTCAGGAGCTGCTTTGCCGCGATCTGGATGCCTTCCCGATTGGCCCGCGCCGTAATCTGGAAGAAGTGTATCGAATCCGCGCCCAGATCCAAAAGGTCGTCGTTCGTGCCGATGGCGTCCAGCTTGAGCACGTCCTTCCAGATCTCGAGAATCCGCGCTTCGAGTGGGCTGATCGGCTGATCCTGGTCGGCTTCGACCGGCGTCGCCTCCGGTGTCGGCAGGGCCGCCCGATCCAGCTTGCCATTCGCCGACAGCGGCAGAGCGTCGAGAACGACCCAGGCCGACGGCACCATATAGTCCGGCAATTGCTCGGCGAGCCCGCTGCGCAGTTGTGCCGGTGCCAGCGATTGGTGGTCCCGCGCGACGATATAGCCGACGAGCTGCGGCGCCCCGGACGGGCCGTTTCGCAGGGCGACAGCGCAAGCGGCGACGCCGTCCTGGGCGCCGAGTACCGCCTCGATGTCGCCCAGTTCGATGCGGAAGCCGCGCAGCTTCACCTGGTTGTCCATCCGGCCGCTGAGCAGGATCGCGCCGCTCGCCGAGCGTCGTGCGACGTCGCCCGTCCGATAGAGCCGCGGCGAAGGACCGCCGAACGGATTGGCGATGAACTTATCGAGAGTAAGATCCTGGGATTTGAAATAGCCGCGCGCCAAGCCCTCGCCGCCGATGTGCAGCTGGCCGGGCACACCGATCGGTGCCAACTCGTCGAAACGATCGAGGACGTAGAACTGGGTGTTCGCGATCGGCGACCCGATCGTGATCTCGGCCGTGTCGGCGGTGATTTCGGCGCAGGACGACCAGATCGTCGTCTCCGTCGGCCCGTACATGTTCCAGAGCCTGCCGCCCGCCTGGAGCAGCTGGGTCGCCAGTTCGCGCGGCAGCGCCTCGCCACCGCACAGCATCTTGAAGCCCGGTGCGGCGGTGAACCCGGCCTCGAGCAGGAGGCGCCAGGTCGCCGGCGTCGCCTGCATCATGGTGGCGCCGGTGCCGGACAGGGCATCGCGCAGCTTGAAGCCGTCGCGAACTTCGTCCGGGGATGCGATCGCCACGGTGCCACCGGCGATGAGCGGCAGGAACAGTTCGAGCGCTGCGATGTCGAAGGCGATCGTGGTCACAGCCAGCAAGACGTCCTCCGACCCGAAGCCGGGCTCGCGCGCCATGCTGGTCAGGAGGTTGACGACGGCGCGGTGCTGGATCTCGACGCCCTTCGGGCGGCCGGTCGAACCGGACGTGTAGATCACATAAGCCAGCTGGCTCGAGGCGCGGGCTATCGATGGCGCTGTCGCGGCGAACCGGCCGGACTCGCCGTGGACCGCGGGATCGATGATGGCGGTGCCGGCGGAAACGAGCGTCGCCATCTCCGCGTCGTCGGTGATGAGGGCGGCGACCCCGGCCTCCGCGAGGATGAGGCGCCGGCGTTCATAGGGATGGTTCGGATCCAGTGGGACGTAGGCGCACCCCGCCTTCAGCACGCCCAGCATGGCGACCAGCATCTCAGCCGATCGCTCGACGCAAATGCCGACGAGGGCGCCGGGGCGCTCGACCTGCTCGAGCACGGCATGGGCCATCCGATTGGCCGCCTCGTTCAGTTCGCGATAGCTCAGACGGCGGCCGGCCGCGATGACGGCGGTGCGATCCGGGCGGCGGGCAGCCAATTCCTCGACCAGTTGATCGACGCAGGCGTCCGCCGGGAAGGGCTGTTCGGTCGCATTCAGTTCGGCGAGCAGCCATTCCCGCTCCGCCGCGGGCAGCATCTCCGCATGCGGCACCGTCCCGTCGGCGTCGCGGGCGATGGACCGCAGGATGCCTTCGTAATAATCGAGCCAGCGGTCGATCGTGGCGGCGTCCCAGAGATCGGTGTTGTAGTCGCAATCGAGCCGTAGACCCTGCTTGGATTCGATGACGTTCAGGAAGATGTCGAAATTGACGAAGGCCTTGGCGTTGGGTTGGATTTCCATCGTCAGACCGGGCAGGTCGAGCCGCTCCGACAGGCGTTCCAGGTTGAACTGGACCTCGGTCAGGGGCAGGCGGTTCATCTCGCGCTCCATGGCGAGCTTCCTGACCAGCGTGCCGAACGTATAGTTCTGGTGCTCGTAGGCCTCGAGGACCTGGCCGGCCACCTTCCGCATGTGTTCCGCCAGCGTCGTGTTGGTCTTCCAGCCCCCGCGGACCGGCAGGAAGTTGACGCAATGGCCGACGAGCGGTGCCTCGTCGTCGATCAGCGACTGGCCGGCGGTCGGGACGCCGATGACCACCTCGGTCTGGTCGGCCAGGCGGCCGACGAGCGCCTCGAACGCGGCGAGCAAAGTCACGAACAGCGTGCATTCCCGGGCGGCGCCGGCCGCCTTCAGGGCCTGATGCAGCTGGGCATCGATCCGGCGCGACCGGCTGGCGCCGCTGAAACTCTTGACCGCGGCGCGGGGACGATCGGTCGGCAGCTCGAGCGGTGCCGGCAGCCGTTCGAACTTGGCCAGCCAATAGGCTTCGGTCGTCGCGCGCTCCGGTCCGGAGATCGCGTCGTGCTCACGCATCGTGTATTCGCTGAAGCGCAGCGGCTCCGGCAGGGATAGCGCCTCGCGTTTGACCTTGGCCGCATAGATCTCGGCCAACTCGCTGACGACGACGTTGATCGACCAACCGTCGGCGACGATGTGGTGGGCGGTGAGCACGAGCGCGTGCCGGTCGGCACTGAACCGAACCAGATGGCCCCGAAGGACCGGGCCATTGACCAGGTCGAACGCCGTCCGGGCGTCCTGGTCGACGATTTCGCCGAAGCGCGCCTCGATGCCGGATCCGACCAGATCATGGAATTCGTAGCGGAACGGCTCCGGGGCGGCGATGCGCAGCCACTCGCCGGTCGGGCTGAACCGGGCGCGGAGCGATTCATGGCGTGCCACGACCAGGTCGAGCGCGTCCTGCAGCGCCTGCCGATCGAGCATGCCGTCGAGGCTCAGCGTCACCGATTCATTGAAGGCGCAGGACGCTTCGTCGCCCAACTGGGCGGAGAGCCAGATCTCCATTTGGCTCTCGGTCAGCGGCACCTGGTCGACAACCGGCGCCGCCGTCGACGCTGCGGCGGTCGCGACCGCTGCGGCCGCTTCCTCGGGCTTTCCGAAGATTCCGACCTCCGCGAGCTCGGCCAGGCTCTCGTCGAAGGCCCGGACGATGGTGTCCATATCCGCATCGGAATGCGCGGTGGTGAGGAAGCAGGGGAAGCCGTCCTGAATATGGATGCCGCGATACCGCAGGTGGTGGAACAGCAGGCTGGCCAGCGGATGTTCCGAGTGGAGGTTGAAGTAGAAGAAGCTCGAGAAATTCTCGATCGGCGCCGGGACGCCATAGGCCTGGAACAGGCCGCGCAGGCGGTCGACCAGCCGTCCGCTCCGGTCTGCCAGCTGCTCCTGCAGCGCCGGGCCCGCGTCCTTCAGGTGATTCAGCACCGCCCAGGTCGCGGCGAGCGTCAGGGGATGGCGCACGAAAGTCCCGGCGAAGAAGGTGACCGCCGCCTCCGGCACCGAGGCGTCGCCATATTGCCAGGCGCCGCCGTCGAGCGCGTCCATGAAGGCCGCCTTGCCGGCGAGGATGCCGATCGGCAGGCCGCCGCCCACGACCTTGCCATAGGTCGCCATGTCGGCCCGGATGCCCATGACCGCCTGCATGCCGCCAGGATGGACGCGGAAGCCGGTGACGACCTCGTCCATGATGAAGGCGGTGCCCGATGCCTCGGTGATCTCGCGGACCGCCTTCAGGAAATCGACGGGGCGAAGCGCCGGGTGACGGCTCTGCACCGGCTCGACCACGACCGCGGCCAGATCATCTGCATGCGCCCGGATCCATTCGAGCGCCTCCGGCGTCGCGTAGTCGAGGACGACCATGTTCCCGACCGCGGAATCCGGGATGCCGGGGGCCACGGGCAGCGAGCGCGGATTGCTGGTCGCGCGGGCGACGCCCTTGACCAGCACCTCGTCGAACTGGCCGTGATAGGCGCCGTTGAAGACGACGACCTTGGTCCGGCCGGTGACGGCGCGGGCGACCCGCAACGCCGCCATCACGGCTTCCGAGCCCGTGTTGCAGAACGTCATCCGCTCGTTGCCGGTCATCTCGCGGAACAGCACGGAGATGCGGCCGGCCAGATCCGCCTGCGGACCGATCGCGAAGCCGCGCTCCATCTGCTCGGCGACAGCCTTGGTCACGAATTCGGGCGCATGGCCGAAAGCGGTCTGGCCGTAGCCGTTCACCAGGTCGATATATTCGTTGCCATCGACGTCCCAGATCTTCGAGCCGTGCGAGCGCGCGCAGACGATCGGATAGACCATCTCCTTCCATTCGGCGCGGAAGCCGGCGGCGGCACGGGGATCCGCCAGGGACGGGCGATACTGCCCGGTCAGGCGCTTGGAGCCGGCGCTCTTCTGGACATAGCGCGCGATCAGCGATTCGAGATGGGCACGCTGCGCCGGGGTGGCCTCCGTCGCGGCGGATTTGGCGCCGGCCTTGTAGACCTGGAAACGCGAGGGCGCCTCTTCCGCGGGCGGCGGGACGGGTGCGGCCGCCACGGCCGGCTGCACGGGGGCCGCCGCCGGTGCGATGGCGACGGGTGCGACCGTCGCCGGCATGGGCTGACCGACCTGCCGCAGCGTCTGGAGCTGGAGGTCGAATAGGGCCTTCATGGCATTCATCTGGTCGCGGAACAGGCCTTCGATGCCGCCGCCGACGCTGACCGCCGCCGGCTGGAGCGCCGGAGCCGCCACAATCGGTGCCGCCGCAACAGCGGCCGCGGGGCTTGCGAGGGGCGCCGGGCTTGCGGCCGGTTTGGCCGCCGGGGCCGGCATGCGTTCGGCGAGGAAGTCTGCGAGCTTCTCGATCGTCGACTGCTCCTTCAGCAATTGCCGGAAGCTGATCTTGATCTTCGTCTGGTTCTGCAGCCGCTGGGCCACCTGGCCGAGGAACAGGGAATCGAAGCCCATTTCCAGGAAGCTCGTGCCGGGTTCGGCATTCGCCAGGGATTCGCCGGACAATTCCTCGATGGCCGTCTTGATCATGGAGCGCAGTTCGGCATTCCAGGAATCGGACGTCGACGGCTGGGTGGAAGGATCGAGCATGGCAGGCGGTTCCTCTGGCGGGGCTTGCATAGTCGTTTGGGCGAGCGAGGGCTGAGCGACGGCAGTCTCGGAGCGGGCCGGTGGGTCGATCCAATGGCGGGTGCGCTGGAACGGGTAGGTCGGCAGCGAGATGCGCCGGCCTTGGCCGCGACGGATCGCGGCGAAATCAAGTTGGACGCCAGCGGCCCAGAGGTCGCCGACCGCCGCCAAGGCAGCGCTCCGGTCGTCGACCTCCCGGCTCGGATCCGGCAGCGACGCGGCGGTGCGCTGATCGATGCCGCGGATGGCCTGGCGTGCCAGGTTCGTCAGCGTCGTTCCCGGACCGACCTCGAGCAGGACCGGCTTTGCCTGCTCGAACAGGGTCGTCAGCGCCGTATGGAACAGCACGGGCTCGCGGGCGTGCCGCGCCCAATAGTCGGCGGAGGCTGCTTCGTTCGCGTCGATCCAGCCACCGGTGACGGTCGAGACATAGGGGAAGCTCGGCGGCGACAGGGTCACGCTTGCCACGACCTGGCGGAGCGCATCCACCATCGGGTCCATCATCGGCGAATGGAAGGCATGAGAGGTGGCGAGCAGCCGGCAGAAGGTGCCGCGGGCCTCAAGATCCGCCTGAAATGCCGCGATCGCCTCGTACGAGCCGGCGACGACGGACAAGGTCGGGCCGTTGACCGCGGCAACCGCGAGCGCGGCCGGCAGCAGCGCCTCGACTTCGGCGCGGGACAGGCGGACGGCCAGCATCGCGCCGCCGGGCAGGTCCTGCATCAGCCGTCCGCGCGCCGCGACGATGCGCAAGGCATCCTCGAGCGTGAACACGCCCGCCAGGCAGGCGACGACGAATTCGCCGATGCTGTGGCCGATCATCGTTGCGGGCTTGAGGCCCCAGCTCTGCCACAGCCGCGCCAGGGCATATTCGACGGTGAAGATCGCCGGCTGCGCGATCAGCGTCGCCATCAGCGCCTTGGCCGGCGCCTCGCCGGAGGCCTCGGGATAGAGATAGCTGCGGATGTCGACGCCGGACAGCGACAGCAGGATCTCGGCGCAAGCGTCAACGGCCTCGCGGAACGCCGGCTCGTTGTCGTAGAGATCCCGTCCCATCTGCGGGTATTGCGCGCCCTGTCCCGGAAACAGGAAGGCCAGGGACGCGGGATCCGCTGTGTCCGTCTCGGCGGTCGCCGACTGGCCTCCGTCGCCCAGTTTGGCGAGTGCCTCCTCCCGATCGCGGCAGACCAGGGCCAGGCGATGCTTGAACCGGCGCCGCCCGCTCTGCAGCGTCGCCGCGATATCCGCCAAGTTCGCCTCGGGATGGCGGCGCATGTGGTCGGCGAGCCGGGCGCGCGCCTCGGCGAGTGCCGGGGCCGTGCGGGCCGAGAGCACGAGCAGCTGCGGACCCTCGCTGGCGACCGGCTCAGGGGCGGCGGGCGCTTCCTCCATCACAACATGCGCGTTGGTGCCGCCGACGCCGAACGAGCTCACGCCGGCGCGCCGCGGCCCGTTGCCGGCCGGCCAGGCGGTGAGGGCGGTGTTGACGAAGAAGGGCGAGGCCTCGAAGTCGATCTGCGGGTTGGGCGTCTGGTAATGCAGCGTCGGCGGCAGGACGCCGTGCTTCAAGGCTAGCGCGGTCTTGATCAGGCTGGTGACGCCGGCGGCCGCGTCCAGATGGCCGACATTGGTCTTCACCGAACCGATGGCGCAGAACTGGCGGTCGTCTGTGGTCTTGCGGAAGGCCTTGGTCAGGCCGGCTATCTCGATCGGGTCGCCGAGCGGCGTCGCCGTGCCGTGGCACTCGACATAGCTGATGTCGCGGGCGTCGACGCCGGCGAGTGCCAGCGCCTGTTCGATGGCGACCGCCTGGCCGTCGGCGCTCGGCGCGGTGAAGCCGACCTTGGTGGCGCCGTCGTTGTTCATCCCGATGCCGCGGATGACGGCATAGATGCGGTCGCCGTCGGCCACCGCATCCTCCAGCCGCTTCAGCAGCACGACGCCGGCGCCGCTGCCGAACACCGTGCCGCTCGCAGCGGCGTCGAAGGCCCGACAATGGCCGTCGGCCGAGGCCAGGCCACCCTCCTGGTGCATGTAGCCGCGCTGCTGCGGAAAGGTGATAGAAGCACCGCCGGCGAGCGCCATGTCGCTCTGATACAACAGCAGGCTCTGGCAGGCCTGGCCGACCGCAACGAGAGAGGTCGAGCAGGCGGTCTGGACGGTGATCGCGGGGCCGGTCAGGCCGAGCTTGTAGGCGACGCGGGTGGCGAGGAACTCCCGGCCGCCGCCGACCAGCATCGAGTAGCAGCCGACCTGGAAGCTGGTCGTGAACGTCTCGACCGTGCGCCGATCCGCGCAGACGTTGTTGAGGAAATAGGTGTTCATGCTGCAGCCGGCGAAGACGCCGATTGCGCCCGGATAGGCCGCGGGATCGTAGCCGCCGTCTTCGAGCGCCTGCCAGCTGCATTCGAGGAACACCCGGTGCTGCGGGTCGGTGAGCGCCGCCTCGTTCGCATACATCCCGAAGAATTCCGGGTCGAACCGCTCGACATCCTTCAGGATCGGGCGCGCCTTGACATAATTTGGCGCCTGCCGCTCGGACGCGTCCAGCCAATCGTCCAGATCGGCGTCGGTGAAGCGGGTGATCGATTCCACCCCGGCGCAGATGTTTTCCCACAGCGCTTCGGCGGTGTCGGCACCGGGAAAGCGTCCCGCGATGCCGATGATGGCGATGCCGGGACCCAGCAGTTTCTCATCTTCGTTCATGAGACGTTCATTCCCCGGGAAAGACGGGCACGCGCGAGCGAAGCATTGCGCTTCGCCGCCATGTCCTGCTGGGCACTACTGGAGGCGGGGCCGGCGGCGGGCCCCTGTTCCAGCCACCGCGCGAGCGACCGGACGGTCGGATGCGAGAAAAGCTCGACGAGCGCCAGCGGGCGCCCGAACGTGTTCTGCAGGCCCGCATGCACGCCCATCAGCTGCAGCGAGGTCCCGCCGAGATCGAAGAAATTGTCGTCCATGCCGAACGCTTCCGTGCCGAGCGCCTGCTTCCAGGCCGCGGCGACTTTCCCAGCGATCTCACCGACCGGCGCGATCGCGGCAGCGGCGGTCGGCCGCACGGGTGCGGCGGCCGCGGCCAGCTTCGAGCGATCGAGCTTGCCGGTCGGCGACAGCGGCAGCGCCGGCAGCATGTCGATCCGGGCCGGCATCATGTAGTCCGGCAGTTCGGCCGCGATGAACCGGCGGAGCGCCGCGATGTCGGGGGCGCCCGGATTGGACGGTGTTGCGAACAGAGCGACCGTGCGGGTGCCGTTCGCGGCCTCGACCAGCACCGTCGCGGCGTCGCGGACGAGCCCGCTCCGGCGTACGGTCGCCTCGATCTCGTCCAGCTCGACGCGCTTGCCGTTGATCTTGACCTGCCGGTCGGCGCGCCCGAGGAATTCCAGGTTCCCGTCCGGACGGCGGCGGACCCGGTCGCCGGTGCGATAGAGGCGGCTGCCGGCGCGGTGGTCGAACGGATTGGCGACAAACTTCTCCGCCGTGAGCTCGGGTCGGTTGAGGTAGCCATGGGCAAGGCCCAGGCCGCCGACATAGAGCTCGCCGGCTTCGCCATCGGCGACGGGCGTGCCGTCCTCGTCCAGGATATGGGCCGTCGTGCCGTTGATCGGGCTGCCGATCGGCACCTTGTCCGCGAAGGCTTCCGGATCGTCGGACACCGTATAGCAGCAGCTGAAGGTCGTGTTCTCGGTCGGGCCGTAGCCGTTGATCAGCCGGCAGGACGGCAGCGCCTCGCGCAGCCTGCGCACATGCGGGACGGAGAGCACGTCGCCCCCGGCCAGCAGTTGGCGCAGCGGCCGGAGCGCGTCCAGCCGATGCTCGACCATCAGATGGAACAGGCCGGCGGTCAGCCACAGGGTCGTGACGTTGAACCGGCCGATCGCCTGGGCGATGTCGTCGAGCGAGGCGCGACCGCCGGAGGGCAGGGCAAGCGTGGCGCCGTTGAGCAGGGCGCCCCAGATCTCGAAGGTCGAGGCGTCGAAGGCGAGCGGGGCCTGCTGGAGAAAGACCTCGTCTTCGCCGAAGTAGGCATAATCGGTATCCCGCACGAGGCGCGTGATCGCGCGGTGGGGGACCATGACGCCCTTCGGCCGGCCGGTAGAGCCGGAGGTGTACATGATATAGGCGAGGTCGTCGGGCGTGACGGCCGCGTCTCCGGAAAACTGGCCGGGCGCGCGGTCGAGCAGATCCTCGATGATCAGCGTGGCGCCGGCCCAACGGGGCTTGGCAGCGGACAGCTCGCTCTGCTGGCGGGAGAGCAGGACGACCGCCGGCGCGCTGTCCTGCCGGATGAAATCCAGCATCTTGTCCGGATAGGACGGGTCGAAGGGAACGTAGGCGGCGCCGACCTTCAGGATTCCCAGGATGGCGGCGATCGTGCCCGGGGAAGCTTCGCTGCAAAGGCCGACAAGTGCGCCCGGGCCGATCAGCATCGCGGCCAGATGAGCCGCTATCTGATCGGCGGCGCGGGCCAGCTCGCGGTAGCTCAGGCTGCCCCCCTCATGGAGGACGGCTTTTTTCTCGGGCTGGTTGTGCGCCACCGTGGAGAAAAGAGCGTGAACCGACAACGACTGGCTGCGCCCGTCGGGATCGATTTCCTTGGCTGTCCGTACCAGAGCCATTCCTGTGTCTCGCACGCGGGTTCAAGGCAGCAGATCGAAAACGAAGAGAAAATTGGAAAGTTCATTGCATTTTATTTTTTTATGAATGTGCTGCGAGGGGAACGGCCGAGCGACGGTCGAAACAACAGGTCAATAACCGATCTGCTTCAACGAGAAGTTAGGGGCTCCAAGTCGTCCAGGACGGCCCCGCTGCTTCGTGTTTGACCAGATTCTTGATGGCGATCGCGGTCTTCGTCACGGCAAGTTTCGCGCTGTCCCGCTTCGGATGGGTGCCGGGCGACGATGGCGTGGCTCCGGCGTGGCGGAGCCAGCGGTTGAAACGATAGATCATCGACAAGTCGGCGACCGATTTCAGTTCGAAATTGACGCTGAGGGCGACCGATACGTTATTGCCGTTTTGCACCCAATGCGGCGCGTGCGTGGGAATGTGGATGCCGTGACCGGCTCTGAGGTCGTAGGTCGTGGCGAACTCCTGGCTCGCCTGTTTGTAAACGGCGCCGTTGAAGTCGCCGGCGTGAAAGCGCTCCAGTTCGACGTCGGTCACGATCGTCGGCCGGTTATGCGGAAAGATATGTGCCGTCTTATTGCCGGTGACCTGGACGAGGTAATTGGTCTCCGCATCGATATGGTACGATGTTACGCGGTTGGGCGAGCTGATCAGGATCAGGACTTCGCCGACGGTCACGTCATTTCTCATCTGCGGGCCGCTGAAATCGACGACCTGCTTGAGAAATTTCTGGAAGTACGGGGCGAATACCGGATCCTGCTCGACATGCTTCAGGATGACGAGGGAATTGTTCTCGGCGATGTTCGCGATCGTCTCCTGCAGGCTGGCGCGCGCGCGCAGACCGGCTTCCCAACGATCATTGACGGTAACCGGTCCGTTGGACCAGTAGGCAAACAGCGGATGATCGGGCAGGCGCCGCGATAGCTCGACCAGGCTCGGCAGCTCGAAGATCGGATTGCCGGTGAAGCCATGCTCGAACATGAAGCTCGACCGGTTGTAGTTCCGGGCGAATTGGCCGTCTGGGTCCTGAAGCAGCGGGCGCTCGCCGTCAGCCTCGGGAGCACGGACGAGTGGGTCGACAGTTGGTGATTCCATAGTCTTTCCCTGGGACACGGAATTAACGCCCGAGGACGCGGCGCACGGAGCGCGCGACGCTCTGACGGGCCGGGATCACAAACTGCATCGTCCCCGATTTGACCGCGTCGACGACCGGATTGATGCCGGGAGGCGAGGGGTTGAACCCGAACTTTCTAAGGTAATGATTGCAGGAACGTGCGCGACCCTTTGCCCGGGACGAGGCAGTTTCAAACACGAAACTATAGGAGATGGAGCGCGAATTACCAGCCTCGACCCAATGCGGCGCGTTTTGTGGCTGATGAAGCCCGCGACCGGCGCGAAGCGAAAAGACGAATTCCCGATTCTGCGGTCGCCTCGCGAGATCGAGCTGCCCGATGTTGATGATCCCGCGCTTGTAGAACCGCTCGAGCTCGGCCTCCGTGACCGCGTCGGGCGGATAGACGTGGTAGATCTTGTCGCCTTCGATCTGGCAGAAGAAGTTCACTTCCGGATCGAAATGGAACGGCGTCGTCGCGGTCGCGGAACTGATGAATATGCCGGATTGCAGGCGGACGATCTCTTCGCCGGCAAGATACCCGGACGCCTCGACGACCTTGGCGAACAGGTGCCGAAGCAGTTCGGCGAAGCCCTTGTCGAAGTTCTCCGGCCGCTTCAGCAAAATGCGGTAGGCCCCGGTGTCGAGGCGCGGCAGCACCTCATGGGGCGGCCGGAACAGGGTCCGCACCGAATAGAATTCCGCGCCCGGTGCCGGCGCGCTTTCGGCCACGAAATAATCTTGGTCGAATGCCGCATATTTCTCAGCCAGCGAAATCAGGTTGTCGAACTTGAACAAGTCGAGCCCGGACAGGTTGTGTTCGAAGCCAAACGGCTCCCGATCGAACTTCGCCGAGAATGTGGCGGGATCCCACGCCATGTCGGCCATTTCATGAGAAGTTTCTGTGATCGCCATGAGACCATCTCGCTTGCTCGGTGGCACGTCGCCACGTCAACGCCGGGCGCGGTATTTTCTCTCTCGGGTTTAGAAAAAAACACGGACAGCCGCATGGCGCGATTAGGGCGCTGGAACAACTCGTCGATATTCGCGTTCTCTACCTGCCGAGGATCGCCAACCGCCGCCCATCGAAATGACGGCGGACAAGTTCGCGGCAATAATTCTTCATATCATCCTTGATTCGGAGCTGTCGATGGCGAGGCGTGCGCTCATTACTGGCGTTACCGGGCAAGATGGCTCCTATCTTGCGGAACTTCTGCTCAGCAAGGGATATGAGGTGCATGGCCTCGTCCGCAGGGCGAGCCTGTTCAATACCGATCGGGTCGACCACCTGTATCAGGACCCGCACACGCCCGGCGCCCGCTTTACCCTTCACTACGCCGATCTGACCGACGCGACGGTGCTCCGGCGGGTGCTGGAGAAGGTGCGTCCGGACGAGGTCTATAATCTGGGCGCCCAGAGCCATGTGAAGGTCTCGTTCGAGGTGCCTGAATACACCGCCGACGCGGTGGCCATGGGGCCGTTGCGGCTGCTCGAGGCGGTGCGCGACCACATGGATCATCATGGCGTCGAGGTGCGGGTCTATCAGGCCGGCTCGTCGGAGATGTTCGGCGCGGCGCATCCGCCGCAGAGCGAGGCGACGGCGTTCTATCCGCGCAGCCCCTACGCGGTCAGCAAGGTGGCGGCGCACTGGTACGGCATCAACTACCGCGAGGCCTACGGGATG
>DATGEK010000101.1:0-15216 GCA_035310205.1 Aliidongia sp. | reverse complement strand
AAGGGAGCCATCGCGAACGCCCAGAGTAAGATCGGCCAGGCGGTCGCGGACGACTTGAGCTTCTGGGAAAAGCTCGCCAACCAGGATGACGTGATCGGCGTCGAGGTCTTTCGCTTCACGCTCGATCAGATCGCCCAGTTCCCCGCCACCGGCCACGCGTTCTCGAAGACCTTCAACGAGTCGGGGCAGTGGGTGTTGAGCGGGTCCGTCGTCGGCAAAGCCGTCGGCTGACAAGTTCGGATCCGGCGCGGCGGAAGAGCCGCGCCGGTGCGATCTGACGCCTACGGTCCTAGCCGTGCCGAGATCGCGCTGCGATTTCCTTCACTCGATCCAGCGTGATGCCGCGCGTTTGCTCGTCGGCAAGGGCATAGTCGGTCGGCTCCAACACGATCCGGGGCCGGAGATTTCCGGAACGCAAATGAACATGACATCGGATTTTGCGAGGCTCGGGATAACCGTCGATCCAAGTATCGAGCCAACCGAAGCGCGGGGGCTCCTTGTCGGCTTCGGGCTCGTCCCAGAGGTCCAGGATGCGCCGCAGGCTGTCTTCAGAAATCGCGACCCATACACCCCATACCAGCGGCTGTGCGCTGGAATGGACGGGAATCTCAAGACACCCTCGCACGTAAAATTCGCGGCCGTCGATTACGCAGAGGTCGCGGGAAAGCTTAGTTCGGACGGCTCGCTCGGCCAGGGGAATCGCGGACTAATTGCAGGGAGCCGAAAATCCGTAGTCCATTGGCAGCGTGCCGAAAGTTCGGCCGCAACAGCTACAGGTCCATTCGTGATCCAAGGCGCGCTCGCTCCGGCAAATCGTTCGGACAAGGTGACGCAACATATCATGCTCACCGGCCTTCACCGCGCCAAATCCCCGCAGTTTTTGCCGCGCAGCATCATAGGCGTTGCCTCGCCGCCGTCGGCTCGGTAACCATCGGACTACCGTCGGCAATGGCCGGCTGGTCTCTGGCGCGGCATTGGTATCGTGACCCTCGGCGATCGGGTACGCCCCTTCAGCGATCTCGCAGCCCGGCTCCGTCTCGGCGGGGGGCGGGGCGGTCCGGCTGCGGTGCCGGCGGGCTGGATCGCGTTCCGCAACAGCGAGCTGGCGCTCATTCTGCTGGCCGGCGTCCTCGGCGTCGGCACCGGCCTCGGCGTCGTGCTGCTGCGCCTGGGGGTGACGGCGCTGCATTCGCTGCTCTACGGCATTCCCTGGGGTGGGCATCTCTCCGACGGCTTCAGCCTCGACTGGTGGACGGTCGTGCTGGTGCCCTGCGGCGGCGGCCTGGTCGTCGGTGGGGTCGCCTGGCTGATCAAGCGCAAGCGCCCGCACGAAACAATCGACGCGATCGAGGCGAACGCGCTCTACGGCGGGCGCATGTCGCTGACCGACAGCATCAACCTCGCCATCCTGACCCTGCTGTCCGGCGGCTGCGGCGCCTCGGTCGGGCTGGAGGCCGCCTATACCCAGCTCGGCGCCGGCTTCTGCTCCAACATCGGCAGCCGCCTGGCGCTCAGGCGCGACGACATGCGGACATTGGTCGGCTGCGGGGCCGCGGCGGCCATCGCCGCGGCGTTCGACGCGCCCTTGACCGGCGCGTTCTACGCCTATGAGCTGATCATCGGCAATTATTCGATCGCCAACTTGGCGCCGGTGCTGATGGCGGCGCTGGCCGGCACCTTCACGGCGCGCGACCTAATTGGCGAGGACCTGGCCTTCGCCACCAACCGGGCCGTCCATCTGGCCACGGCCGACTATCTCTTGTTCGTGCCGGTCGGCCTGGGTGCGGCGGCGCTCGGCATGGCGGTGATGCATGGCGTGACCGCGACCGAGCAATGGATGCGGCGCCAGGCGGTGCCGTCCTGGGTCCGGCCGCCGATCGGTGGGCTGGTCGTCGGCATCGTCGCCCTGGTCTACCCCCGCGTCCTGGGCAGCGGCCATGGCGGCATCGTCGCCAACCTGCACTTCACCTTCGCGCTGCCCTATCTGTGCGGGCTGATCGCGGCCAAGATCGCGGCCTCGGCCATTTCGATCGGCGCCGGCTTTCGCGGCGGCCTGTTCAGCTCGTCCCTGTTCCTGGGCTCGCTGTTCGGTGGCGCGGTCGTGATGGCGCTCAACATCGTGGCGCCCCAGATCGACCCGGATCCGCTGGTCTATACCTTGGTCGGCATGGGCGCGGTCGGCGCCGCAATCGTGGGCGCGCCCATCACCATGATCCTCTTGGTGCTGGAGGCGACCCGCGATTTCGCCGCCACCGTCGGCGTCACGGTGGGCGTGATCGCCGCCACCGTCGCGGTCCGGCGCTGGTTCGGCTATTCCTTCGCGACTTGGCGCTTCCACCTGCGCGGCCTCAAGATCCAGGGCGCCGAGGACATCGGCTGGATCGACAGCCTGACCATCGGCCGGGAGATGCGGCGCGACGGCAAGACCGTACCGATCGAGATGACCGTCGCCTCCATGCGCAAGGCCATCCCGCTCGGCAGCACGCCGGCGCTGTTCGCGACCGAGGAGGGCCGGCTGGTCGGCACGATCGATCCGGCCGACCTCTGGGCCCCGGACCTGGGCGGTATTCCCGAGGAAGTAAGCGCCGGCGACATCATGGTGCCGATCACCGCCACATTGCTGGCGACCGACAATCTGCAGGGCTCTCTGAAGAAATTCTCCGAGGCCAAGCTCGAAATCCTGCCGGTGGTCGACGATCCGGAAACGCTGCAGCTCCTCGGCTATCTGACCGAGGCCGAGGCGCTCAAGGCCTATAGCCGCGAGCTCGAGCGCCATCGCAGCGACATGATCGGCGAGGCGCGGCTGTTCTCGACCGCCATCACGCCGGAGGGGTGAGGCCGATGCGTAGGCTGCTCTATACCATCATCTTCGCGCTGGGCTTCGCCGCCTTCTCGCTGGGCGGCCTGAGCGACCGCCCCGGCGAGCATGAACCCTGGCTCGAGGGCGCGGCGCTCGTGGCGCTGGGCCTGGGCTTCGTCCTGGGCGCGGTCCCGCGCGGCTGGTCGATCATCCCGCGTGCGATCCTGCCGCTGCCGACCTTCCTGGTGTTTCTGACCATCCTCAGCGACCGCAAGCCGGAGATGCCGTTCTTCGCCATCTTCGCCTCGTCCGCCTTCTACGCGCTGTTCATCACGTCCTACGCCAGCTTCCTGTCGCACCGGCACCGGCCGGACGAGCAGCCGCTCGACCAGGCGCCCGGCACCAGAGCCTAGACGTCCTCAGGCGGCCGATTGCGCAGTGGACGGCTTGGCGAACAGGCCGAGATTGGCGTCGCCCCAGATCTTGAGCGCGACGAGCACCGGCTCCAGAGTCCACCCGAGCGGCGACAAGCTGTATTCCACCTTCGGCGGCACCTGCGGATAGACCTCGCGCTCGATCAGGCCGTCCGCCTCCAGCTCGCGCAGCTGGGTGGTCAGCATGCGCTGCGTCACGCCTGGCACGCGCCGGCGGATCTCGTTGAAGCGCAGCGTGCCGTCGAGCAGGTGGAACAGGATCACGCCCTTCCATTTGCCGTCGATCAGGCTGAGCGTCGCCTCGACTGAACATCCGGGGCTGCAGTCCAGGCGGTTATGGCGCATCTGGGCCATTACGGTATCCTTTTTGATACTATCGGCTGAATTTGTGCGTTCTTCCCGCAAGCGACAATAGTGCTCATTCTTGTGCACAGGCAATTGAGGAGAGTGCACATGCGTGCCATCGGATACCAGATCCCGGGAAGCATCGACGCCGACGCCGCCCTGGTCGACATCGAACTGCCGACGCCTGGCGCGCCGCAAGGCCGCGACCTCCTGGTCGAGGTCAGGGCCGTATCGGTCAACCCGGTCGACGTCAAAGTTCGCGTGCGCACCGCGCCCGAAGCCGGGAGCTGGAAGGTTCTCGGCTGGGATGCCGCGGGCGTGGTGCGCGCTGTCGGCGCCGAGGTCTCCGGTTTCAAGCCTGGCGATCCGGTGTTCTACGCCGGCGCGATCGGCCGGCCCGGCACCAACGCGGAATATCACCTGGTCGACGAGCGGATCGTCGGGCGCAAGCCGGCATCGCTCGACTGGGCAGAGGCGGCAGCGCTGCCGCTGACGTCGATCACCGCATGGGAAGCCCTGTTCGACCGCCTCGACGTCAACAAGCCGGTTCCGGGCGCGGCGCCGGCGATCCTGATCATCGGCGGCGCCGGCGGCGTGGGTTCGATCGCGATCCAGCTCGCCCGCAAGCTGACCGGCCTCACCGTCATTGCCACCGCCTCGCGGCCCGAGACCCGGAACTGGGCCCAAGAGATGGGCGCGCATCATGTCATCGACCATCGCCGGCCGCTGGCCGAGCAGGTCGCGGCACTCGGCCTCGGCGCACCCGGTTTCGTGTTCTCGACGACCAGCACCGACCAGCATCTGGGCGAGATCGCCGAACTGATCGCACCGCAGGGCCGCTTTGCCCTGATCGACGACCCCGCATCGCTCGACGCCAACTGCTTCAAGCGCAAGTCAGTCTCGGTCCATTGGGAATTCATGTTCACCCGGTCGGCCTTCGCGACACCGGACATCGACGAGCAGGGCAAGCTGCTGAACGAGGTCGCCCGCCTCGTCGACGCCGGCACCTTGCGGACCACACTGACCGAGCGGTTCACGCCGATCGACGCCGCCAACCTGAAGCGCGTCCACGCCCTGCTCGAAAGTGGCAAGGGCCGCGGCAAGACCGTCCTCGAAGGCTTCGGCCTGAACGCCCCGGCCGAGCCTCGCCTGCCCTAAAGGCCGCCCTCGCGGATCACGACGGCAACCGCGCGACGATAGATGCGGGCGATCAGGCTGGTCCGGTCGCCCGCGATCTCGACCGTGCCGCGCAGCCGCTTCGGCACGGTCAGACCCGGCTGTGTCGGCGCCAGCAGGGCGCGATAGAGGGCACTCTCCGGCTCGAGCTTGCCGGCCGCGTCCTTGCGCACCGCGATGCCGCCGCCATAGACCGAGGCGAGATCCATCGCATCGAGCGCGCGCAGCGAGGCGGTGTTGACGCTCGTCACGGTTAGCGCGACCGGGTCGTCGCCATTGTCCGGGTAGAATTTCGCCTCGGCGCCGGCATGGACACGGGCAAGATCCGCCTCGCCGACATAGGCCTCGACCACGGCGCTCGACGGATCGACCAGCATGCCGAGAGCCTCGCGCCGTGGCAGCCATTGGGCCGCCCTCAGCGACGGCGGCACGTCGGTCACGATCCCGGCGAAGGGCGCGCGTACCGTCAGCACCGCCTCCTGCGCCTTCGCCTGGTCGAGCGTCGCGACGGCGCCCTGCAATTCCTGCCAGCCGACCTCGAGCGACGAGGCGGCATCCGGATCGAACGCCTGCCCCTTCATGCGCGCCTCGATGCCGGCCAACACCGCCGCCGCCGTCGCCTTGTGGAATGCGACGGTCGGCGACTGCAGTCCGAACACCGCGTCGCCCTCGGCGAACCGGTCGCCGTTGCGCGGCAGCCGGGCAAGCTGGCCCGGCTCGGCAGTGTAGAGGATCGCTTGGTGCTCCGCGCGCAGCAGTGCCGGTGCGGCCACCTGGCTGCGCCAGGGTAGCACCAGCAGCAGGAGCCCCAAGCCCGCGAGCAGGATCGTCGTCGTCAGGCGCCGGTTCCGCCGGACCTTCGTCAGGCTGCCCTTCCAGATGAACAGCTCACCCAGGATCGGCCGGGCGAGGAACCACCAGATCTCGACCGCCATCAGGAAGAACCCGAGCGCCTTGAACGCCATGTGATAGACGACCAGCGCGATGCCGAGGAACAGCGAGAAGCGATAGATCAGTGCCGACAGGGAATAGGCGATCAGGATGCGCCGCTTGGCCGGCGGAAAATTCTCCGGCGGCGGCGCCTCGAGGCCGAACAGCTGCTCGCGTAGCCACCAGCGGCCGATGGCGAAGCCGCGCTCCTGCAGGTTCGGCACGTCGATCAGGTCGGAGAGCAGGAAATAGCCGTCGAACCGCATCAGCGGATTGACGTTGACCAGCACGGTCAGCACCCAGGTCGAGCTCGACAGCAGGAAAGCGCCGGTCCGCACCGGGCCGTCCGGCAGCACCGACCAGGCGAGCGAGGCCGCGACCGCGAGCGTGATCTCGGCCAGCATGCCGGCCGCGTCGATGGCGAGCCGCTTGCGCCGATCGGTCAGGCGCCAGGCGTCGTTCGTGTCGGTCCACAGCACCGGCCACATGACCAGGAGTGCCACGCCCATCGCCGGCACGCGGCAGCCGAACCGCTTGCTCATCAGCCCATGGCCCAGCTCATGGACGACCTTGGCCGCCGACAGCGCCACGCCGACCTCGAACGCGCCCTCGAGCGAGAAGAGATGCAGCAGGCTATGGGTATAGGCCTCCCACTGGCGGCTGATCAGATAGAAGCCCAAGAGTGCCAACGCCGCCAATGCCATGGCGAAGCCGCGCGTGAACATCCAGCCGATGTACGGCATCGCCAGGCCGAGCGCGCGGTCGGGATTGACCAGGCGGATCTTCAGGAACAGGTAGTTCTTGAGCAGCCAGCGCGAGGCCGACAGCTTCTGGCTGTCGATCTCGGCGACCAGGCGCTTGATGCCGGCGTCGCCGAACGGCATCAGCAGTCCGGCCCGATGGACGAAGCGCAGCACCTCGAGCACATCGGCCTGGGTGGCGCGGATGGTCGTCTCGGCGCAGATGGCCTCGGCCACGGCGTCGCTTTTCCCCAGCCCCCAGCGTGCCAGGATCTCGAACTCGAGCCAGCCGATGCGAATGAAGCGGTGGCGCGCGGCGTCCTGCAGCGTCCAGGTCGGGCTGCCGTCCGCCGCCGCGGCGCCGGGCAGCAGCTTCAGATCCTCGCGCAGCGGCGGCAGGGCCACCGGCCCCATCGGCGCGACGCCGCCGGCCGGCGCCTCGGTCCCGGTGCCGGCCGGCGCCGCGTTCAGAGCGACAGCCATTCCCGCACCAGCTGGATCGGCCGACGCAGCAGCCACAGCGCCAAGGGCCGGCGGGGGCCGTAGATCTTCGCCGTGCCCTTGAGTCCGAGCCGCGGCGGCGCCTCGGCGGGGTCGAGCTTGGCGCGGAACGCATAGGACAGCACGCTGTCCGCCGTGACCGCGCTCGAATAGCTGGCGAAGGTCAGCGTGCCCCGCGACGGGCTGTCGGGCGCCAGGTTGCTGAAGAACACGACTTCGGAGCCGAGGTCGAACGTGACGACCTCCGCCGCCGGCACCTGGATCTCGAGCTGGGTATTGGTCGGCGAGGCGATCTGCATGATGCGCTCGCCGAGCGCCACCGGCTTGCCGGCCCATTCGTTGCTGTCGTCGAACACGGCGATGCCGTCGGCCGCGGCCGTCACTTCGGCCCGATCGAGCATGTCCTTGTCATAGGCCAGCTCCGCCTGCTGCTGGTCGACCTTGCTGGCGAGAATGGCGAGCTTGCCCTTGGATTTTTCGTCGCTCATCGCCGCCTGGGCGGTGTCGGCATATTCCTCCTTCGCCATGTCGAGCGCCTTCTGCGTCACGGCAAAGCGCGTCGCCAGCTGCGTCCTGTCGAGCGAAACCAGGGACTGGCCGGCATGGACCGGTTCATTGGGCGCCACGTGCAGCGTGTCGACCACGCCTTCGAACGGCGCGCGGACCGGCGCCGGATCGATTGGCACGATCTCGGCCGGGGCGAGCACGGACTGACGCGTCGGCACGAGCGCCGCCAGCACGATCGCCACCGCGATCCCGATGACGACCGGCCGCCGCTTGAGCGTGGCCCAGCGCGACCGAAAGCCGGCCGGCCGCACCGCGTCGCTCAGGATCAGGCTCTGAGAATAGGCCCCGGACAGCATCTCGATCAATTGCCGGTCGCCGTCGAGCCACGGGTCGGTCCGCCCGAACAGCAAGCCGCCGACCAGTTCGCCGTCGCGCCGGCTGAGCGGGCACCAGAGCGCATGCGGCGGAAACCATTCTGGCCACTCCTCCGCCAGCGCGTCCGACAGGTCGGTCGCCATGACCGGATGCAGAGTGCTCGCCTCTCCGTCCTGGACGATGGCGGCGATGGCGCGGTCGAGCCACATCCGGTAGGGCGCACCGGCCTCCGCGACCGCCACGCCCGAGAGCACGAGCGAGCCGCCGCCGTCCGGCGCCTTGCGCCACAAGACCGCCTGCTGGTAGGCCACGACCGTCGCCGTGTCGTTGACCATCAGGAACTCGAGTTCCTTGCGGCCGGCGGCGCGGGCGCGCTGCTCCAGCTGCAGGAGCGCGCCGAGCCGCAGCAGTTGGTAGTTCAGCGCCGAATGGGGCGCGCTCATTGGCCCGGCGCCCCGCCCGTCGGCGGCGACAGCAGCGCGCGGCCGCTCATGCCCGGCAGCAGCGCATCGACCGGGCCGTCGATCTTGCCATAGACCTTGACCGACCGGCTGACCGCGTCGACCTTGCCCGACAGCCGCGTGATCTTGGCCGGATAGGTCTTGCCGGTCTCGTCGATCGCCACGTCGAAGGCGGCACCCGGCTTGAGCCAGGCCAGCCAGAGCGACGGCACGATCAGCTCGAGATCCAGATCCTTGTCGCTCAGGATCTCGAGCAGCGGCGCGCCGGTGCCGAGAAACTGGAAATTATGGGTGAAGACGCCGGAGACTCGGCCGGAGAACGGCGCCACCACGACGCAGGCATCGACCAGCGCCTGCGCCGTCGTCACGTCGGCCGTGGCTTCCTGAACCTCGGCCTGGGCGACCTGGAACTCGACCTCGCTCGAGCTGCCGAGATTGTGCAGCTTCTGCTTGCTGGCGAAGACCTGCCGCTTGCCTTCGAGCAGCGCGCGGGCATGGCCGAGCGCCCCTTCCTTCTCCGCGCAGAAGAAGCGGGCGAGCACCTGCCCCTGGGTGAAGCGTTCGCCGTCCTTCAGCGGAAACTGGACGAGCCGCCCCGCCATGGGTGCGCCGATGCTGGCGCTGGTTTCGGCCACGACCTGGACGCGGATGTCCCGCACGGCCGGCTCGATCGGCGCCTTCGCCGGGTCGGGCCCAGCCGCGAGCGCCGGACTGGAGAGGATGAGGGCGGCCGCGAGAGCCGCGCGCAGGCTGATGCGACGCTTCGACAAGACGATCATTCGACGGTCCGCGAGGCCCCTTGATTGTCGGCCACGGCCACGGCCGGCTGGGCACTGGGCTCAGCCGGTGCCGCGTCCGAGGTCGCGATCGGCGCGGCTGCGGGCGGCTCGGCGTCCGGCAGCTTACCGGCCTCCCAGCCGGCGATGGCGGTGCTGACATGCTGGCTGAGCGCCGCCAGGTCGTCGGTGTCGACCGACGGCGGCACGAGATCGACGCCGACGGCGGTGTAGAGGTTGACGAGCGCGGTATGGACCTGGGCGATGGAGCGGTCATACCCCAGCTCCGCCACCATCGTCGCCAGCTCGCGGCGCACACGGTCGGCGTCCGACTGCGTCTTGGCGGCCGAGGCGTTGTTCGACGCCACATGGATCTGCTGCTCGACGTCGTCGCTCTGCTTGGCGATGCCGAGGTCGGCCGAGGCCGCCAGATATTCCTGATAGCTGAGGTTGATCTGGGTCAGCACCGCGACGCTGAGCGCCAGCCGGCGGGTGTGCGATACCTCGACCGAGGTCTCGGCCGCCTCGATCGCCTTCGGTCCCTCGATCAGGTTGACGAGGTTGAAGGTGACCTGGGCACCGAGCTGACCCCAGCTCGGGTTGAACAGATACTTGTTGGTGTCGTAGTTGATGCTGCCGAGCAGGCCGATGCCCGGCATCATCTTGATCATTTCCTTGTAGACGTCCTGCTGGTCGATCTTTTCCTGGTAGGCTTCCTCGCGCAGCTCGGGGCGGAGCGCCAGGCCCAGGGCCTCGAGCTTGCGCGGATCGACCGGGCCGGCCGGCGGCTGCAGCGCCACATCCATGCCGGCGAGGGTGAACGGCGCGTCGATCGGCACCGCGATCAGCGCCGCCAGCTGGACCCGGGCCGAATTCAGGTCGGTCTGCATATGCTTCAGCTGACCGATGACCTGCAGCATGTTCTGCTGGAAGTCGAGCGCCTGCAGCGGCGGCTCGAGCTTCTTGGCACTGGCCTCGCGCGACGCGGCCAGGATGCGTTCCGCATCCGCCAGCAGCGGGTTGAGGCGCGGCAGCAGCCGGTCGGCGGCGACCGCCTTCCAATAGGCTTCCTGGACGCCCTTGACGATGCCGTCGATGACCTTGCGGCGGCGCTCGACCGCGACGAACGTCCGGTAGCCTTGCTGCTTCGCCTGGAAGTAGCTGACGCCCAGGTCGAGCATGTTCCACGACAGCTCGAGGCCGGCCGTGCTGTGGATCGGCTCTTCCGAGAAGGAATATTGCAGCGACTGCTGCTTCGTCAGCTCCGACACGCTTTCCGCGGCATTGTCGTTGCTGCGCCAGTTATAGCCGGCATTGGCGGCCACGCGCGGCAGCATCTGCGCCATGGCCAGGTCGAGCTGACGCTCCTGCAGCGTCATCTCGGTCTTCGCCAGCTGGGCGTCGTAATTGTACTTGAGCGAGCGGGCGATCGCGTTCGACAGAGTCAGCGGCTCGGTCAGCGGCGCATAGTTCGCGTAGAGCGCCTTGTAGTCCTGCTGGGCGCGCTCGAAATGCTCGGCCTGGGTGATCGGCTGCGGCGTCATCGTGCAGGCGCCGAGCAATGCCGCCGAAAGCGCCGTCAGGCTGACCTGGCGGCCGAGCCGGGACAAGCGCCGGCCCGAGCGATCTCCAAGGTTCTCCGACCGTGCGAACTCCCGGCCGACATCGGTAACGTGCTGCATAATGTGCCGTTCTTTCAGGAAATAAAGGTTCAGGCGGCAGGCTTGGGCGACACGGTCTTGGCGATCGTGTCCAGCAACTGCCTGGCTTGGGAAAGACGTCCGATCGGACCGGCTTCGCGCAATTGCGCCGAGAAGGCGCTATGCCCGGTCCGGCCGCCGTGCGCCGGCTGGGCGAGCGAGGCGAACAGGCCGTCGACCGTACCACCGTGCACATGATCCAGCTGGACATGCCCATGGCCCGCGTCGGCATGCCGATCGTGCGGCACCGCGCCGGCATGGGTGCGGCGGCCGGGTGCGGCGCCGTTGCCCGTGACGGGAGTGCCGTCGCCGTCCGGCGCCGCCGGCACGGCCACCACCAGACCGTCGGTCGAGGGCGGCGGCGTGGTCGGTGCCAGCAGATGCTGCAGGTCTTCCGGCTCGCGGCCGACCAGGATGCGGAAGCTGGCGGTCGCCTCGTTGCCGAACTGGTCCTTCGCCACGATCAGCACGTCGACCGCGCCATGGGCGGACGCCGGCGGCGTGCCGGTGAAGGTCAGGTTGCGCGGATCGAACTGGAGCCAGGCCGGTAGTGCGCCGCCGGCCGGGTCGCGGGCTTCGTATTGCAGCTGGGCGCCTGGGTAGGTGTCGTCAAACAGGTTCGAGGGAACCGCGATAATGGCCTGCTGCTCGGCGAGGATGAACCTGTTGCCGACGGAGCCGATCAGCGAGATCTGCGGGATGATCGGCCGCTCGAGGAAGTCGTCGGTGATCGACCCGTGGTTCGCCGCGACCGACGTGCCGAGATCGTCCGTCGGCGGCTTCTCGACCGTCGGGGCGCCGTCGCCGTTTGCCATGTCGCCGAAGATGGGATCGGTGCCGGGCGGCGTCAGGATCGCCCGGCCGCCGCTCTGGATGACCTGGGTCGAGAGCAGGACCGGTGCCGCACTGTACACCGTGCTGCCACCGACATCGGTCACGTTCACGCCGGTGGCCGCCGCCGCGATCGATCCTGAGGAACTGTCGATGAGATGCACGGTCAAGGCGCCGGGGATGCCGTGGAACGTATCGTTCGGCACGAAGCGGATGCTGCCGGTCACCGGCACGATGATGGCACTGCCGTCGCTGACGCTGGTCGGCACCGCCGTCCAGGTGGCGCCATGGTCGGTCGAATATTCCCAGGTGCCCTGCCCGGCCGCGGCATTGCCGGTGATCGCGATCCCGACCAGCGAGTTCGCGACCGAACCGGTCGGATTGTCGGCGGATTGCTGCTGGTCGGCCGTATCCGAGAAATTGCCGCCGAACAGGTCCGCCACCGTGTCGCCCGGATTGCTCTGGGCGTTCTGAGCGATGGGCGCCAGGGTGGCGCTGCCGCTCGCGATCGGCGCGTCGTTGACCGCAGTGACCGAGGTATCGAGCGTCACCGTGGCGGCGCTGACCGCCGTGGTGCCCCCGTCGTGGCTGCCCGACACGTCGACGCCGGCATAGGCCGTCGTGCCAGTCGACAGATCCTGGCCGGTGACACCGGTCGTCAGCAGCTCGGTCGAGCTGTCGATCAGCCGCGTGGTCAGGCCGCCCGGCACGCCGTTGAAGTTCGCCGCCGGCACGAAGCGCAGTTCCGCCGACGCGGGCAGCACGAGCGCGCTGCCGTCGCCGAGGCCGGTGGTCGGGATCGTGGTCCAGGTCGTGCCGTGGTCGGTCGAGTATTGCCAGGTGCCCTCGCCCGCGGTCGCGGCATTGCCGGTGATCGCGATGCCGGCCAGCGTATTCGCGACCGAGCCGGTCGGATTGTCGGCCGTCCGCTGCTGGTCGGTACTGTCGTTGAAGTTGCCGCCGAACAGGTGCGCCACCGTGTCGCCCGGCGGGTTGGCCGTATCCTCCGACGTCGCCGGCAAGCTGGCGCTGCCGCTCGCCACCGGCGCGTCATTGACGGGATCGGCGACCAGTTGCAGCGTCTGCGTCGCCGCCGAATAGGCAGAGGCATGGGTGTTGGTGCCGGTGCCGAACGCGCCGTCACTCGGCAAGGCCGAGAGTGAACCGTTTGCCGCGCCGTCGAACCGGTCCCAGCCGCGAATGGTCAGCGCATCGGGGATGGCGCCGTTCCAATTGGCGTTCGGTGCGAAATAGATCCGCGTGTTGGCATCGGCGACCAGGTGCAGGGCATTGCCACCGGAGATCGCGGGCATGCCGGTGCCGGCGAACTCGGTCCAATGCGCGCCATTGTCGGTCGAGTAGTACCAGTTGCCCTCGGTCGTGTCGGCCTGGGTGATGGCGATGCCGAGCGTGCCCGGCACGGCGCCGTCATGGGCACCCGCCCCGTCCGTGTCGGTCACGTTGCCGTTGCCGGTGAGCGCCGACACCAGCGTGCCGACGGCGCCGACCGGCGCGCCGGCATCTTCCGCCACAGGATTGAGCGAGACGGTCGTCCCGTGCAGCACCGGCGAGTCGTTCGTGGCCTCGACGGTCACCGTGGTGGTCGACAACGTCCGGTCGCTGTTCGTGGTCGCGTCATGGGTCGTGATGGTGATCGTGCGCACTGGCGACGCGTTCGGCGTGTCGCTCGAGTCGTAGAAGGTCACCCCCCGCAGGGCCGCCTGCAACTGGGCCACCGTGCCGGTGCCGATGAAGGTCAAGGTGCCGGTGCTGGCGTCGAACGCGCCGACCGTGAACGGGCCGACCGTCGTGCCGACCAGCACGTCCTCACCCGGCTGGAAGTTGCCGGTGATCCGGACCGTGGCACCGCTGAACAGGTCGCCGCTGGTCAGGATCAGGTCGCCGTTCACCGCGACCGCAGCGCCCGAGGCCGCCGTGTCGTTCGGCTCGACGTAGGTCGCGGCCCCTGTCGCCGTGATGGTCAGCGGCACGGTCTGGACCGCCGAGGAATAGGCCGAGGCCTGGGTGTTGGTGCCGGTGCCGAGCGCGCCGTCGGTCGGCAGGGCCGAGAGCGAACCGTTCCCCGCGCCGTCGAACCGGTCCCAGCCGTGGAACGTCAGCGCGGTGTCGATCGTGCTGCTCTCGGTGCCGGCATTGCCCTGGAAGTAGATCCGGGTGTTGGCGTCGGCGACCAGGTGCAGCGCGTTGGCGTCGGAGATCGCGGTCATGCCGGTGCCGGCGAAGGCCGTCCAGGTGGCACCATTATCGGTCGAGTAGTACCAGGTACCCCCGGTCGTGTCGGCCTGGGTGATGGCGATGCCGAGCAGGCCCGGCGTCGCACCGTCATGGGCACCGGCGCCATCCGTATCGGCGACCCCGCCGACCAGCGACGAGACCAGGGTGCCGACGGCGCCGACCGGCGCCGCACCATTCTCGGTCGCGGTCCCGACGGTCAAGGACGGGTTCGGCGTCAGCACCGGCGAGTCGTTGGCGGCCTCGACGGTCATCGTGGTGGTCGACAGCGTCCGGTCGCTGTTCGTGGTCGCGTCATGGGCCGTGATGGTGATCGTGCGCACCGGCGACGCGTTCGGCGTGTCGCTCGAGTCGTAGAACTCGACCGCCCGCAGCGCCGCCTGCAGTTGCGCCGCCGTGCCGGTGCCGGTGAAGGTCAGGGTGCCGGTGGCGGCGTCGAACGCGCCGACCGCGAACGGGCCGACCGTGGTGCCGACCAGCACGTCCTCGCCCAGTTGGAAGTTGCCGGTGATCCGGACCGTGGCACCGCTGAACAAATCGCTGCTGGTCAGGATCAGGTCGCCGTTGACCGCGACCGCGGCGCCCGAGGCCGCCGTGTCGTTCGGCTCGACATAGGTCGCGGCCCCCGTCGCCGTGATGGTCAGCGGCACGGTCTGGACCGCCGAGGAATAGGCCGAGGCCTGGGTATTGGTGCCGGTGCCGAGCGCACTGTCGGTCGGCAGGGCCGAGAGCGAACCGTTCGCCGCCCCGTCGAACCGGTCCCAGCCGTGGAAGGTCAGCGCGGTGTCGATCGTGCTGCTCTCGGTGCCGGCATTGCCCTGGAAGTAGATCCGGGTGTTGGCATCGGCGACCAAATGCAGCGCGTTGGCGTCGGAGATCGCGGTCATGCCGGTGCCGGCGAACTCGGTCCAGGTGGCCCCATTATCGGTCGAGTAGTACCAGGTGCCCTCGGTCGTGTCGGCCTGGGTGATGGCGATGCCGAGCAGGCCCGGCGCGGCGCCGTCATGGGCACCGGCGCCATCCGTGTCGGCGACCCCACCGACCAGCGACGAGACCAAGGTGCCGACGGCGCCGACCGGCGCCGCACCATTCTCGATCGCCGTCCCGACGGTCAACGACGGGTTCGGCGTCAGCACCGGCGAATCGTTGGCGGCGACGACAGTCACCGTGGTGGTGGCGATCGTGCGGGTGCTGCTGGTCGTGGCGTCCGCGACCGCGATCGTCGCCGTGCGGCTGCCGGTCACCGGCGTGTCGCTGGTGTCGTAGAACTTGACCGCGGCGAGCGCCGCCTGGAACTCCGCCGCCGTCGCCGCGTGGCTAGCCGAGGTCAGCGTCAGCACGCCGCCCGAGAAGCTGCCGGCGATGTCGCCCATGGTCAGGCCGTCGT
>DATGEK010000100.1:0-3735 GCA_035310205.1 Aliidongia sp. | reverse complement strand
CGGGCGCATGAATTTTAGAGTTCTCACCGGTATCCTCGCCCTGGCGCTGGTTGCCGGCTGTTCGGCGCCGACGGCGAAGCTGCCGCCGCGTTATTTCCCGATGGCCCCCGTGGCCGAGACGCCCAGGACCGCGGGTCCGATCGACGGCGAATCGACGCCCTATCGCCAGCAGCATTGGCTGGTGCCGGGCGCCACCGGGCTGCTGTCGGCGACGCTCTACCGGCCGGACGGGCCGGGCCCCTTTCCGCTCGTCCTGCTGTGCCCCGACGGACCGGCCGATGCCGCCACCGCGCGGCGGCTGGACGATCCGCTCAGGCCGGCTGCGCGCTGGTTCGCGGCTCGCGGCTATGCCGCCCTGGTGGCCGTGCCGCGCCCGCTCGGGTCCGGCGATGCGGCGCAAGGAATCGAGGCCGCGGCCGACGATCTCGATGCCGCCTACGGCTACATGCGGGGCCAGGGCTTCGTCGACGCCGGGCGCATCATCCTGGCCGGCGAGGGCACCGGCGGCTTCGCCGCCCTCGGGCTCGCCGCCCGCCAGCCGACCGGGGTCATGGCCGCGATCAATTTCGGCGGACAATTACGGCCGGATGTGCCGGCCGCCAGCCCCGATGCCTTGGCCGCGGGTGATGGCGAGGTCGATCTCTCGGGCGGTGCCTCGACGCCGCTCCAACTCGCGCCGGCGGCGGCAAAGCCCGCTGCCCAACCGGTCGCCGACCCGGTCCTGGCCGGCCTGCTGGCGCGGTACGGCAAGACGATCCATCGGCCGGCGCTGTGGCTTTATGCGCAGAGCGACGCGGGCCCGGCGCAGCGCATGGTGGCAAGCTTCAACCATGCCGGTTCGGCGCCGGCCCGGCTCGTCGAATTGCCGATGGTCGGTAGCACCGCTGCCATGGTCGCTGACCAGCCATCGCTCTGGAGCGAGGCGGTCGCGAGGTTCGTGGACGGCCTCCGCGCCACCCGCAGCTGACGCAGGTAGGGTTCAGTCCTGGTGCCGGGCGGCACGCCAGGCGGCCTGATCCTCGCGCAGTTTGTCGGCCATGGCCTCGGCGGCGCGGTCGAGCCAGGACCGGCGCCGGCCGTTCAGGTCCTTGCGGATCGCGTCGCCGGCGCCCTCCGTGCCCAGATGGATGTTTGCCGTCTCGGCGCCCATCGCCATCAGCAGCCGATCCTCGAGCTTCTTGCGCGGCAGCGCCGTCAGATCGATGCCGATGCTTTCAGGGGCGAGCCGGCGGATGATCCAGCCGTCGACCGCGCCGGCATAGGGATCGGGGCAGCGGATGGCGCGCGCCAGGATGTCGTTGTAGCGGATGCGCTTGCGGCCCTTGTCGCGGGCCCAGACCCAGGCGGACGGCAGCAGCGCCTTGGCCTCGCGCGCGATCGTCGAGCCATGCCAGGGCGCCAGCGCCACGAAGCGCGGCCGGCCGAGGCTGCCGAGCCCGGCGGTACGATGGACGTAGCGCAGCGCGAGGTCAGGCTGCGGAAAGCGCTTCTCCAGGTGTTTCCTGACCTTGTGCGGGATGGTGTCGTCGGCGCCGGGCAGGTTGTTGAGTTTGGCCCAGAACGGCTCGGGATCGCGGAACTCGCCGAACGCCAGCTTGCGCAGCCAGCGATAGGGCTCCTCCAGCACGAACGGCCGTGCGTCACCTTCCAGATGCTTCAGATAGCCGGCGAGGATCGTATCGGTGATCCGGTCGCGTGAGATCTCGACCTGGTTCGCCTCGAAGGCCAGCAGGGCCGAGGTCGCCAGCCGCACCAGGTCGAGCGTATAGGGCGCGGTATGCGCCTCGTCGAAATCATTGACGCCCCAGACCAGGCGGCCCTCGATGTCGCGCCAGGTGCCGAAGTTCTCGACGTGGAGATCGCCGACCGCGAGGACGCGGGGCGCATCGGTGCAATCGTCACACAGCTTCGGCCAGAGCTGGGCCCAGCGGTAATAGGTTGCGCGCAGGAACGGGAACGGCCCCGACGCCATCGCCTCGTGCTTCCGGGCGAGGTCGGCCCGGTTCTTAGGCAGTTCGGCAAAGGCCCAGGCCTCGTAAGCTTCTGTTGCCTCGACAATATCCATGATCACGCCGAATCCTCCACAAAGGGGATTGCAAGCGGGCTATACCGTGCAAATGTTACGGTTACGTGCGCAACGCGTCCCGCGACCGCTTGCCGCCTCGGACAAGGATGGTCGTGATGAGCTTGATTCTGAATGTGCTTTGGTTGGTGCTGGGGGGCGGCCTGCTGAGCGGCGCCGCCTGGATCCTCGCTGGAGTCATATGCGCGCTGTCGATCGTCGGACTGCCCTGGGCGCGGGCGGCGATCAATATCGGCATCTATACGCTGCTCCCGTTCGGCCAGACCGCGGTCTCGCGTGAAGAGCTGTCGGGCCGCATGGATCTCGGCACCGGACCGCTGGGAACGCTGGGCAACATCATCTGGTTCGTCGTCATGGGCTGGTGGCTGGCGCTCGGCCATCTGGTCCTGGCCGCCGCCTATGCCGTCACCATCATCGGCCTACCGTTCGCCTGGGTCCATCTGAAGCTGGTGCCGATCGCGCTGTTCCCGATCGGGCAGACCATCGTCCCGAACGAGGTCGCCTACGGCGCGCGCTACGGCTGGCGGCGCTAGAGCCCGATCCGATCAAACCGAATCGGTTTGATCGGTGAATCGGTCTCTAATCATATGGGGTAGATCAGGATTCAGATATCAAGCCGACCCGGCTTGATATCATCCTGATCTAAGCGAGACTGATCGACAGCGAGAGCGCGCCGACCAGCACCAGGCTGCAGGCCCAGACCGCGTCGAGATTGAACCAGCTCCGCGATACGAATCTCAAACCCAGGTAGCGATAAACCAGCCACGCCAGAGTTCCGCCGGTCGCGATCATCGCGGCCGTGTGGATGACCGAGACCATAAGGGCCATGCCGAGGTTGGCGTCGATGAGGTTGCCGGCCGCCGCGTGGCCTCGGTCGAGGTCGGCGGCGCGGCACAGTCCGAGATAGATCGGCACGAGCATCAATCCGGCACCATGCGCGATCGCCACGGCGAAGGACCAGAGCCCGAGCTGGGTCGGCCGGATCCGTGCCAGTGCTCGCGGATGGCGCCGGTAGGCGAGCCGGAAGATCCCGAAGCCGATGACCAGCAGGCTGGCGCCGACCTGGATCTGCCACTGCCATTCGACCAGGGCGACCAGCAGCGCGAAGGGCAGGGTCATCAACAGCATCGCCAGCAGATGGCCGGCCGTCAGCGGCCACAGCGCCCCGAGGAAGGCGCTCGAACGCCGTTCAAGCAATCCGGCGGAAACGGCGAGCGGCCAGCCCATCCCCGGGTTCACCCCGTGATAGAGACCGCTCGCGATGACGGCCAGCCACAGCCCGGCAGCCGTCAAATCCGCGCCGCTCGCGCTCAAACCGACGGATAGCAGAACGAATCCGTCGAGCAGTCGCCACCCTCGAGCCGGATCTGATGCGCCCGGTAGCCTTCGGGGAAGTCCACCCAATAGTCCTTCGCCAGTTCGAGGCCGCCGCTCGGGCCCGCATGGGCCATGACCTGGGCGCCCGGCACCCCGTCGGGATAGAACTGGTCGTCCCAGGTCGAATAAAGCGAATTGGTCCAATAGACCCGCTTGCCGTCGCGGCTGATCTCGACCATCTGCGGGCCGCCGCCGAACGCCTTGCCGCTCGTGTGCGGCGTGCGGCGGGCGATGCCGCCGACATGGACCGAGCCCGCCAGCTTCGGCTTTCTCGG
>DATGEK010000099.1:0-24952 GCA_035310205.1 Aliidongia sp. | reverse complement strand
GACCGGCACCTTCGTCATGACCGTCACCATCATCCCGTTCATGCCGAACGGCTGGGCCGCGGTCGGCTTCCCCGCCATGGCCATCAACAATGCCTTCCTGCTGAAGGACGTCGTCCTGCTCGTCGCCTCGATCTACCTCCTGAAGCAGGACATCCTGCGGCTGGCCCGAGAGACCGCCTGAACCGGACTGTCATCAGCCATCGAACGGCCGGCGGGCTTACCAGCCCCGCCGGCCTTCGCCGTTGCAACGTCGCCCTGGGCAAGAAAGTAGACCGAGATCCACGGGATGGCGCTGTTGAGCGTTTCTGACGACCGGCGCTGCTGCGCCGTAAATAAACGTTGCCGCCCAAGCACTACGCTTGCGCGGCAACTGTCGGACACGTCCAAATCTTGAGCGCCACCCCGCCCGTGAGCGGGGTGGCCAGAGCGCGCTTTAGGCCGCCGGCTTGAGCTTTCCGGGTGCCGTCCATTCCGCGCCCTTCATGAAGCTGTCGTTGGGCGTCTCGGCGAGATGGTTGGTGTAGTTGGAGATGAGCTTGGTCGCGGCAAGCACGAGCACGTCGAGTACCGCACGATTGTCGTAGCCGGCGGCCTTGAAGGTGGCGACATCGGCCTCGCTCACCGCCCCGCGCTGACGGGTGACCTTGGCCGCGAACTGGCGCAAGGCCTCGAGCTTCGTGTCGGCGATCGGCCGGCCCTCGCGCACCGCGGTGATCGCGGCGTCGTCGACCTTCGCCATGCGCGACAGGTTGGTGTGGCCCGCCATGCAGTAGGTGCATTCGTTCTCGTAGATGATGGCGAGATAGGCGACGTTCCGCTCCTGCGCCGTGAAGCCCGTCTTCTCGGCGATGCCCCAGAGCGTGCTGTAGGCCTCGAGCGCCGCCGGACTCTCGGCGAGGACGCGGTGCAGGTTCGGCACGAAGCCCCAGGCCTGCTGGACGCCGTTCAGGATCGCCGCAGAGCCTGCAGGGGCCGTCGTCGTGTCGTGAAGCGTAAATCCGTTGATCATGGCGGTTCTCCGAAGTGTTGCGGTGAATGATGTGCCCGCAATGTTCCTCGTTCGGCCGTGGCTGGGTAGGCGCCTCGGAGTGATATGAAATATTTCTTCAGGGAATAAAGCGCCCCGGTCGAACGCGGGCCGCGTCATCCGAAGGCCGGGCCGATGCTCGGCGGTCTCGCATCGCTTCTAATAGCCGATCGCGTTGATCGACAAAAACGGGGTGGCCCGCGCGGCGCTTCATGCGGCCGCGATTGCCACCCCGAACCGCATCAGACGGCTTCTTATTTTGTGTCAGCGTAGGTCGGATAGTCCGTGTAGCCGCGCGCGTCGCCGCCGTAGAAGGTCGAGCGGTCATAGCGGTTGAGCGGCCAGCCTTCACGGAACCGCTTGGGCAGGTCGGGATTGGCGATGAAATGCCGGCCGAAGGCGACGAGGTCGGCATGACCAGCCTTGACGATCGCCTCCGCCGTCTCCTGCGTGAAGCCGCCGGCAGCAATCAGTGTCCGCGAGAACTTCGGGCGCAGATGCTGGGCCGCGATCGGCGCCTGGCCCTCGGCGATCAGTTCGATCCCCTTGATACGCGGCTCGACCACGTGGAGATAGGCGATCCCTCGCTTGTCGAGCTGCTCGGCGACATAACCGAAGGTCGTTTGCGGATCGCTGTCATGCATCGAGCCGTAGGTGCCGCTCGGCGCCAACCGGACGCCGACCCGATCGGCACCCCAGACCGAGATCGCCGCGTCCGCCACCTCGAGCATGAAGCGGGCCCGGTTCTCGATCGGGCCGCCATACTCATCGGTGCGCTTGTTCGTGCCGTCCTGCAGGAACTGGTCGGGCAGATAGCCGTTGGCGCCGTGGATCTCGACGCCATCGAAGCCCGCCCGAAGGGCACGCTCGGCGCCGGCGCGGAACTCTTCGATGATCGACGGGATCTCATGGAGCTCGAGTGCCCGCGGCATGGAGAACTCGGCCTCGCCGTTCCGCGTGTAGGCATGGCCCTCGGCCCGGATGGCCGATGGTGCCACGGGCGCCTCGCCGTTGGGCTGGAGATCGACATGCGACTGCCGTCCGACATGCCAGAGCTGCAGCACGATGCGTCCGCCCTTCGCGTGGACCGCCTCGGTGACGCGCCGCCAGCCGGCGATCTGCGTGTCGGAATAAATGCCGGGCGCGCCGGCATAGCCGTAGCCACGGATCGATACCGGCGTCGCCTCGGAAACGATGAAGCCGCCATCGGAAGCACGTTGGCGATAGTACTCGACCATCAGATCGCCAGGGATATCACCGGGCTCCGACCGCATGCGCGTCAGCGGTGCCATGACGACACGGTGCTTCAAGGCGTAGGGACCGACCTGGGTCGGGGAAAAGAGATTGATCATCGATTTCTCCATTTTGAGCGAAGCAATCAAAGACAGGCACGACAGTCGGTGACCGCGTGTCGTGGCCGTTGACGGATGAGGTTGAGGAACCGGGCGGTCCCGAAGGTGACGACACCCCCAAGGACGCTGCCGTCGGCGAGACTGGCGATCAGGGTTGCGTCGCCGAGGTTCGAGATCGCAGCCGGACACGCCCACGTGATGAGCGTTTTCATCGCCGTGCGCCCTGGCGAAGCCGCAGCGCTTCCAAGGTGCTGACCACGTTTGCGGAAACTATTTCGCGGTCGAAGGCCGCATCGGTCAGCGACATGACGATCTTTGCGCTTTCGCTGATGACGAATGTCGCCGGAACCGGGCTTGGCCCGGCAGCCGTCGCGGCCTCGACGTTGGGCCGAGGAGCCCTGGAACTCTGACGCAGGGGCGTGCGCGGTGGCGGGTACAAGCCGTAGGCACTGGCGACATCGCATCCAGCGTCGAGCAGCACCTTGAAGCGTGGGCTCGGGGGAGCCGACGGTGGCGCAATCGATGAAAGTGCCAGGAGCGATGCGCCGTACCCGGCGATCCGGCCCGCGTGGTCGTTCAGCGCACGGAGCTGGCTCGACAAGTCGCTGCCGTCCCGGCTGTCCAGAAAGGACAGAACCGCCGGGCCTGTCTTGAGCGTGGCGAACAGGGACACGATCTGCCCGGTCCCATCATCGAGGCGGAATTCAGGCGCATGGTCGCCAGCGCGCAGCGAAGACACCAGGCGGCCATGGGCTGAGCTGCGCTCCGGCTCACCCGGATATTTTGCTGCGTCACTCGTCGCCCCGTTCGTCGGGTTTCGCATCTTCGTCTCCACGGTACTCCGGGGCGGCGCCCCATGTGCCTGAAGACAATGGCCATTCCCCGTGCACCGTGGCAGTAATGTCGTGGCAATATCATTCATTCCCGTGAGGCATGAGCATGGATCGGATGGCGGCGATGGAGACTTTCGTTCTCGTGGTCGACACGGGGTCGTTTTCAGCAGCCGCGCGTCGTCTCAACGTCGGACAACCGGCCGTCTCGAAATCCGTGGCCCAGCTCGAGGATCGCCTGGGCGTCAAGTTGATCACGCGTTCGACGCGCGGCCTGACGACGACGGAGGCGGGACTGAATTTCTACGAGCGGGCGCGAAGGTCGATCGAGGAGGCCGACGAAGCGGAGTACGCCGCGCGGGGATCCGGCGCGGGATTGACCGGCAAGCTGCGCATATGCGCGGCGGTGACATTCGCCCGGATCCATCTCATGCCGCGCATTCCCGAATTTTTGGCGCGACACCCCGGGTTGGAGATGGAAGTGGTGCTCGACGATCGAAACATCGATCTGGTGCAGGAAGGCATCGACGTCGCACTTCGCATGGGCGAGCTTGCCGATTCGAGCCTGACCGCGAGACGGATCGCGAACGGACGGCGGGCGGTTCTCGGGACTTCCACCTATTTCGAGAGAGCCGGCCTGCCGAAGGAGCCCGGCGACCTGATCTCGCATGAAGCGGTGATCTACGCCCAAAAGGGCGGCGGAACGGTTTGGACTTTCGAGCGCGATAACGTCGAGCTCGCGGTCACGATGCAGGGGCGGTTGCACGTTTCGGCGGCCGAAGGCGTGCGCGCAGCCGTGCTGGCGCACGCCGGCATTGCCATCGCTTCAGAGTGGATGTTTTCGCCCGAAATCGCGGACGGAAGCGTGAGGGCGGTGCTGACGGATTGGCAGCTACCGACGATCGACCTGTGGGCGGTCTTTCCGGCCGGGCGCACGGCGACGACGAAGGCCCGCACCTTCGTCAACTTCGTCGACGAGATCATGCATGAGCAGGAACGGCAGGTCGCTTCGGCGTGATGGATCTGCCGCAGCGGCCCGAAGCACACATGGTCCGATGACGAGCAATGTATTACTCTTTCCCGCCTCAATGCCTGGGAGTTTGCACTGCCGCGAACCACCGCCGGCAACCTGCTCAGGACCGCCAAGCACCGGCTACCGCTCCGCCGGGGTCCGGGACGGGTTCGGGCTGTCACCGATCGCGCCGGAATTCAAGCGGCCGCTCTTAAGTCCCCATGAGCGCGCCCGGGCCTGATCGCGAAAACGGGACGGAGGGAGCACTCGCCATGCCTGATTTGGACAAGCAGAAGGTGATCGACCTGCTGAACCGTATCCTGGAAAGTGAGTTGGCCGGGGTCGTCCGTTACACCCATTACTCGCTCCTGGTGTTCGGTTACAATCGTATCCCGATCGTCTCCTGGATGCGCGCCCAGGCCGCGGAGTCCTTGATTCATGCCCAGCAGGCCGGAGAAATGATCACCCAGCTGGGAGCCTATCCTTCGCTCGGCATCGGCCCGTTGCTCGACAGCCATCAGCACGACATCGGCACCATGCTGAAGGAGTCGCTGGAGACCGAAGGCAAGGCGCTCGGCCTATACAAGCAATTGCTAAGCCTGGTCGAAGGGCGCTCGGTGATGCTCGAGGAATATGCACGGCAGATGATCTACGCGGAGGAGATGCACGCCGGCGAGGTGGACAAGATGCTGCGCAAGCCGGGTGACCTGAGCGCGGCTTCACCCTGATCCGTCCGGAGAGGCATCCGACTATCGGCGGTGCGGCGCGTGGGGTAGAATCCGGCGGCAATCGTCCGGAGGAGCCTGCCGATGACCACCCGACGCGCATCCTGCAGCTGCGGCCAGCTTACAGTTGAGTGCACGGGCGAGCCGATCCGGGTCGGGATGTGCCATTGCCTCGCTTGCCAGCAACGGACCGGCAGCGCGTTTGGCATCCAGGCGCGGTTCCGGCGGGAGCAATTAGTGATCACCGGGCGGGCGTCCGAATATGTCCGGATCGGCGACGAGGGGAGCCACGCGCGGTTCCGCTTCTGCCCGGATTGCGGCTCGACCGTCTATTGGGACAATTCCGGGGGCGAAGGGTTCGTCGCGGTTGCGGTCGGCGCCTTCGCTGACCCCGGCTTTCCGCCGCCGACCATCTCGGTCTACGCCGTGCGGCGCCATCCCTGGGTCAGCCTGCCCCCGTCGGTCGTCGAGCACTGGGATTAGCGTAAGCGCGCAGCACGCCCCAGGTCTCGCGCCTTCGTGCGCCTGCATCCGGGGTTGCCCCATCGCGGACCCGAACGCAATACCCGCCCGAATTATCGCTCAGGCGGCTTCTTCGCGGGCGACCGAAGTCGTGTTCATTGCTGTGGTCGCCGCTGCCCTTACGGCCTGTGCCGCAAATCCAGACTCACGCCTCGACTTGAAACGGAGAGCCATCCAGCCAGGCAACGATGTTCTTGACGGTGTCGCCATAGAAGGTTCGGTAAAGATTCTGGGACACATAGCCGAGGTGCGGCGTCGCGAGCATATTGTCGAGTGACCGGTAAGGATGATCCGCCGACAGCGGTTCGACGTCGAAGACGTCTACGGCGGCACCGGCAATTCGATGGTCTTGCAAGGCAGAGATCAAGGCGCCCTCGTCGACGATCGGGCCGCGCGACGTATTGACCAGCCATGCCGTGGATTTCATCAGTGCGAGTTCGGCCGCGCCGACCAGTTTGCGGGTTCGCCGGCTGAGAATGAGGTGGATGGTCAGAACATCCGATTGCCTGAACAGCTCGTTCTTCTGCACGTGCTCGGCGCCCGCTGCCGCGGCTTTTTCCGCGGTGAGGTTTTCGCTCCAAGCGATCACCCTCATACCGAAGGCATGCCCGATCCGGGCCACCTCGCCGCCGATATTGCCCAGTCCGAGCACGCCCAATGTCTTCCCTTTGAGATCGCTGCCGATCGATCGCTGCCATCCGCCGGAGCGCAATGACGCGTTCTCGGCGGCGATATGGCGGGCGCTCGCGAGAATGAGGGCCCACGTCATTTCGATCGTCGGGGTCGATTCATAGCCTGTGTGTGCAACTGCTATGCCCCGCTCACGGGCCGCCTGAAGGTCGATGGAGGCGTTAACAAAACCGGTCGAGGCAATGAGCTTCAGGCGCGGCAGTCGTTCGAGAAGCCCGCGCGTGAGTGGTGTGCGCTCACGCATGACGCAGACGACGTCGAACGGCGCCAGTCGAGCGGCCACGGCATCCGGATCGTCGAGATGGTCGTTGAAGACGGTGATGGTCGCCCGCCCTGCCAGCGGCGACCAGTCCGCCATCCGCAGGGCAGCATTTTGATAGTCATCGAGGATAGCGACGTTAACGGCCGATTCGTTGGGCGTCATATCGATCCCTTCCCGTATCGCGTTGGACGAGCGGCCATGAGGGTTCGCTCCCATGCAGCCACTCTAGCAGCCAACCGACGGATCGCGCGTTCGACCGAAGACGCTTGTTTCGCATCGCCGCTCTAGAGGCGGATCCCGACATTCTTGGTCTGCACGTAGCCCAGCAGTGCCTCCTGTCCCTTCTCGCGACCATAGCCGGAACGCTTCATGCCGCCAAACGGCGTCTCGACGCCCCCGGCCCACCATTCGTTGACATAGACCTGGCCGGCGACGACCCGGTCCGCGGTCCAATGCGCAAGCCGGAGGTCGCGCGTGAAGATTCCGGCGGCCAGTCCGTAGTCCGTGCCGTTCGCGATCGCGACCGCTTCTTCCGGGGTGTCGAACGGAATCACCACGACGACCGGGCCGAAGAATTCTTCCTGCGCGATCGTCATATCGGGTCGAACGCCGGCAAAGATCGTCGGCTGCATAAAATGGCCGGCTTGTCCTGCCATCCGGCGCCCGCCAGTGACGAGCGTGGCCCCTTCGTCAAGGCCGAGCTTGCACAGCCCTTCCACCTTTTCGAGCTGACGGCGGGAGATGAGCGGCCCCATGTCGTGGCCGTCGACGCCGGGACCGACGGAGCGCCGCTCGGCCTCCGCCTTCAGACGTTCGAGGAAATCGTCATGGATCGTGCGGTGGACGATGAGGCGCGAGGCCGCCGAGCATATCTGCCCGGAATGATGGAAGATGCCGCGCGCCGCGGCCTTCGCCGCGCGGTCGAGGTCCGCGTCGCCATAGACGATGCCCGCGGATTTGCCGCCGAGTTCCATCACCGAGGGCACGATGCGCTCGGCCGCGGCGCGCAGCACGCTCTTGCCGGTCGCGACCGAGCCGGTGAAGACGATGTGGTCGATGTCTCTATGAGCGACGAGCGCCGCCCCCGCATCGCGCCCATAGCCGCAGAGAATATTGACCGCGCCCTTGGGAACGCCGGCCTTCTCGCAGGCTTCCGCGAACAGGAACAGGCTGAGCGGGGAATCCTCGGGCGACTTCAGAACCACGGTATTGCCGGTAACGAGCGCGCAGGCGACCGAGCGCGCACCGACGGGCAATGGACCATTCCAAGGCACGATCTGGGCCGAGACGCCGAATGGCGTGTGGATTGTGTAGTCGAGAAAGTCTTTGCCGAGCGGGATCTGTCGGCCTTCGAGCTTGTCGGCGAGGCCGCCGTAGTAGGTAAGGTAGCGAACGGTCAGCGACACCTCGGCCAGCCCATTCGCCAGCGTCTTGCCATTGTCGAGGCATTCGACCGTGGCGATTTCTTCGCGCATCTGCTCGAGCTGCCGCGCGATTGCGAACATCAGTTCGCCGCGTTCCGACGGGCGCAGGTCGAGAAGCACGCGGGCGTCGAACGCGGCCCGCGCGGCCGCGACCGCACGATCGACGTCGGCCGCGACCGCCCGCGCAACCTCGGCGATGATCTCACCGGTGGCCGGGTTCTCGACGGCAATACGTTCGCCGCCGGCCCCATCGACCCATTCGCCGTCGATGAAATTGCGCCAGTAGGGCCTCACCGTACCAATCATGGTCGCGTCCTCGAGTGCTGAAGCGGGATGGGCCGTGTCGGGATGCTTGTGGCAGCGCGCCGGCAGACCTGGAGCGACCTTTAAGGTCTCGGCGCCCCGCTTGGCGAATGCCGTTTGCTGATTACCCGATACGGCAAGCGCATATCCGAAGCTCGAGCGCGAAATACTTGGCCAGGATTTACCCGCTCCGTCGATCCGCGATGGCCGACAATGGTCGAGATACCGAGGATGCATCACCCGATCCGCATTACTCATTTCACGAAGACGACAGCAGACCGCTAGCATCGATCATTCGAAGATCAACGGTAGGGAGGCATCGCGAGATGCTGCCAGGCTCGACGTTCTCCGCAGAGGATGAATGGCAGGCGCGCTGCGACCTTGCCGCCGTGTTCCGGATACTCGCGCGGCTCGGCATGAATGAGCAGATTGCCAACCACAACAGCGTGATGTTGCCCGGCAGCGGGCAGCTCTTCCTGATCAATCCGCGCGGCTTGCATTTCCGCGAGCTGACCGCCAGCAAGCTGATCCTGTGCGATCTCGACGGAAACGTCGTGAAGGGTCGGGGCGAATTGCGCAAGGTCGCGTTCCACATCCACGCCAAGATCCATCTGCAGCATCCACAAGCCCGCTGCATCCTCCATGTCCATCCGCAATATCTGACGGCGCTATCGATGGCCAAGGGCGGCAAGCTCGCGCTTGCCCACCAGAACAGCCTGACGCTCTGCGACCGGATCGCCTATGACGACACCCATAACGGCCCCGTGCTGAGCGACGACGAAGGCGAGCGGGTCGCGCGCGTCCTGGGCGAGCGGACGATCCTGCTGATGGCCAATCATGGCGTGACGGTCGTGGGCCCGTCGATCCACGAGGCGTTCGACGAGCTCTACATGGCCGAGCGGACATGCATGTACCAGATGACCGCCATGGCCGCCGGCTTGCCGCTCAATCATCTCGGCGAGGAGCTGCGCGATCGCTACACGGGCCCTTGGGGTGAGCGCTCCGACGCGCGCCTGCATCTCGATGCCTGGCGCCGCATGCTCGACCGCGAGGAGCCGGACTACGCGACCTGACTGCCAGCGAGGCCGTCAGAAAATAAAACAGCAATGACTTGCAACAGGGACGATGAAGATGAAGCGAAAGATCGGCTGCCGCTGGTTCGGCATCGCGTCGGTGGGTGCCGTCGCCATCCTCGCTACAAGCCCCCCGGCATCGGCGCAGCAACGGGGCGGCGACATCACCGTCGCCCAGCAGGCCCAACCGCCCAGCCTCGATGCCATGACGACCTTCGCGCAGGCCGCGCGCAACATCACGATGCATGTTTTCGAGACGCTCTACACCCGCGGCGAGACCGGTGCCGTGATCCCAGAGCTCGCCCTCGACTCCTCGGCCTCTCCCGACCAGAAGACCTTCACCTTCCACCTGCGCAAGGGCGTGAAGTTCCACAACGGCAAGGAGATGACCGGCGCCGACGTCAAGGCGTCCCTCGAGCGATATGCTGAGATCGGCGCCTCGGCCCAGCTGCTGGCCCCGGTCTCCGGCATCGATCTGCCGGATCCCTATACGGTCGTGGTGCATCTGAACCAGCCCGTTCCCGGTTTCGTCGACGAGATCAGCACGCCGCGCGCGCCGATGGTCATTATCCCGGCCGAAGAGGCCGGCAAGGGGCCGAACAAGATTGCCCTCATCGGGACAGGCCCCTATCAGTTCGTCGACTACAAGCCGGACAGTTACGTCAAGCTGAAGCGCTTCGACGACTATGTTCCCAACGCCCGGTTTCAGGGGCCGGATGGGTTCGGCGGCAAGAAGACCCCCTATTTCGACACGGTGACGTTTCGCTTCATGCCCGAGTCCGGCGCCCGCGCCGCGGCGCTGCAGACCGGCGAGGTCCAGGCACTGGAACAGCTTGCGGTCACCGACGCCGACCGCCTGAAAGCCGATCCGAACGTCAAGCTCTACGAGATGATGCCCTGGGCCTTCCAGGTGTTCTTCCTGAACGCCAATGACGGCCCGACCAAGAATCTCAAGTTCCGCCAGGCGGTGAATGCCGCGCTCGGCAACGAGGAGATCATGACGATCGCGACCGACGGCCTGTTCCGCCTGACCCATGGCTGGCAGCACCCCGGCACCGAATATTTCGCGGGCGACGTCGGCAAGGACAAGTACAACCTCAACAATCCGGAGCTGGCCAAGCAGCTCTTGAAGGAAGCCGGCTACAAGGGCGAGCCGTTCACGCTCGTCACCGACAACAGCTTCAAGAATGACAACGACGCCTCGGTCGTGGCCAGCCAGCAGCTGCAGGCGGTCGGCATCAACGTCAAGCTGCAGGTTGCCGACTGGCCGACGACGATCGCGACGCGGCAGAAGCCGACCGGCTGGAACATGTTCCCGATCTTCATCGGCATCGAGCCGTGGGAGGGACCGTACAGCACGACGACGTTCTTCACCGGCAAGGAAAATTGGCAGCAGCATCCGGACGAGGAACTGGAAGCCGATGCCGCGAAGCTCAATTCCTCGCCGGCGCTCGACGATCGCAAGGCCGCGTTCGCGGCATTCCAAAAGCGCCTGATCGACCAGGTCTATGCGATCAAGCTCGGCGATCTCGGCATCTACCAGGCGGCGCGGGCGAACGTCGCCAACTACAAGCCGTTCCGGATCCCGCGCATGTGGGACGTCTGGTACAAGTAGCCGGGAGGGGCAGGAAAGCCGATGGCAAACCTCATCCTCAGGCGTCTGGCGAGTGCGCTGCCGGTCCTCCTGCTCGTGTCGCTGATTTCGTTCGTGCTGATCTGGCTGGTGCCGGGCGACGCCGCCGCGGAGCTCGCCGGCCCGAGCGCCAGTGCCGAAGAGCTCGCCCATATCCGAGCGGATCTCGGCCTGGACCAGCCGGTCTGGATCCAGGCGCTGCATTGGTACCGGAACCTGCTACACGGCGATCTCGGCCAATCGCTCCTGCTCGGCCGCAGCGTTGCCGCGGCGATCCTCGAGCGCCTGCCGGTCACCCTGTCCCTCACCGGCTTTGCGCTCGTCATCACCCTGCTGTTCGGCATCGGCAGCGGCACGATCGCGGCCCTGAAACGCAACAGCTGGATCGACCAGGCGGTCATGATGACCGCGCTGGTCGGCCTGTCGCTGCCCGATTTCTGGCTCGGCCTGGTCGCGATCTATGTGTTCTCGGTGGCGCTCGGCTGGTTCCCGACCGGCGGCTTCGTGGCGTTCGGCGACAGTCCCCTCGGCTGGCTGCAGACGACCACGCTGCCGGCGGTGGCACTCGCGCTCACCCAGACCGGGCTGCTCGCCCGCATGACGCGGTCGAGCCTCCTCGAGGTGCTGGGCCAGGACTACATCCGCACGGCCTGGGCCAAGGGGCTGCCTGGACGCATCGTCATTCTGAAGCACGCGCTGCTCAACATCGCGGTGCCGGTGCTGACGGTGCTGGGCATCAGCATCGGCATCCTGTTCAGCGGCGCCGTCGTCATCGAATCGGTCTTCGCCATCCCAGGCGTCGGGCGCCTGATCATCGACGCCGTGCTGCGCCGCGACCTGCCGGTGATCCAAGGTGGCGTCCTCATCGTAGGGGTGTTCATGGTCGCAGTGAATATTGCCGTCGATCTGCTCTATGCCGCCTTCGACCCGCGGGTGCGTCATGAACACTGAGGGTGTCCTGGCCGGCCCGGCCGCCGAAGCCGCACGGCCGCGGCTGACGCAACGCCATCCGATGCTGCACAAGCTGCTGCGCCATCGCCTGTTCGTGACCGGTGCCGTCATCCTCGCGATCGTGCTGCTGGCGACGCTCGCCGCCGATCTGATCGCGCCCTATTCGCCGCTGAAGAACGATTTCCACTATCGCTTGGGGGCGCCCAACGGCGCGCACCTGATGGGTACCGACAATTTCGGGCGGGACGTCTTGAGCCGGGTGCTCTACGGCGGCCGCACCTCGCTCGAGATCGGGCTCATGGTGGTGCTGGCATCGACCTTCTGCGGCACGCTGATCGGTGTCAGCGCGGGCTATTTCGCCCGGCTCGACAATCCGGTGATGCGCCTCATGGATGCCCTCATGGCCTTCCCGGGCGTGCTGCTGGCGATTGCGCTCGCCTCCGTGCTCGGTCCGTCGGTCGTTGACGTCGTGATCGCACTCACCGTTACTTATGCACCGCGCACGGCGCGCATCGTCCGGGCCGCGGTGCTGGTCGTCCGCCGCATGGAGTATATCGACGCCGCGCGCGTCGCCGGCGCCGGCCACTTGCGCATTATCCTGCGCCACGTGCTGCCGAACAGCCTCGGGCCGCTCATCGTGCAGATGACGTTCATCTTCGCCGTTTCGATCTTGGCCGAGGCGGTCTTGAGCTTCATCGGCGTCGGGCCGCCACCGCCGACGCCGAGTTGGGGCAATATCATCGCCGATGGCCGCAGCTATATCCCGACGGCGCCCTGGATCTCGCTGTTTCCGGGCCTGATCATCGCCGTCACGGTGCTCGGCGTGAACCTGATGGGTGACGGGCTGCGCGACGTGCTCGATCCGCGCCTCAAGCTCGAGGGTCGCTGAGATGGCTCCAAACCCAGTGCTCGAGATCGACGGCCTGAGCACCAGCGTCGGCGGTCTCACGATCCTCGACGGCGTCTCGTTCTCGATCGGCGACGGCGAGGTCGTCGGTGTCGTCGGCGAATCCGGGTCGGGCAAGAGCATGACTGCGCTCTCGACGATGCGCTTGCTCCCTGCGTCCGTCGGCGTGACTTCCGGCCGGATCCTGTTCGAAGGCGTCGACCTGCTCGGCCGGAGCGAGACGGAGATGCGGCGCATCCGCGGCGATCGCATCGCCATGATCTTTCAGGAGCCGATGAGTTCGCTCAATCCGGTTCTGACGATCGGCGAGCAGATTGTCGAGACCCTGGCCTGGCATCGGGGAATGGACCGGGCCCGGGCGCGGCGGCGGGCCATCGAGCTCTTGGACCTGGTCGAAATCCCCGCCGCGGCGAAGCGCATCAGCGATTATCCGCACCAACTGTCGGGCGGGATGCGCCAGCGCGTGATGATCGCCATCGCGCTCGCCTGCGAACCCAAGCTGCTGATTGCCGACGAGCCGACCACGGCACTCGACGTGACGGTCCAGGCACAGGTTCTCGATCTGCTGCGCGGCTTGCGCCAGGAACTCGCCATGTCGGTCATGCTGATCACCCACGATCTGGGCGTCGTCGCCGAATTCGCCGACCGGGTCGTCGTCCTCTATGCCGGACGGGTCGCCGAGACCGGCCCGGTCAAGGCGCTGTTCCGCGAACCGGCCCATCCCTATACCCGGGGGCTCCTGGCATCGATCCCGCCGCTCGACGGTCCGCTGGCGAAACCCCGGCCGATCCCGGGCAGCGTCCCGGCGCTCGTCGACATGCCCGCAGGCTGCCGCTTCCATCCGCGCTGTGCGATCGCCGCGGGCCGCTGCACGGCAACCCAGCCGCCCTTCGTCCCCCTCGACCGAAGCCATGAGGCGGCGTGCTGGCTCGCCGGCCCGGGAGGTACGCCATGACGCGCCCGATCCTGCTCAAGGCCGAAGGGCTGACCAAGCATTTCGGCGGGCGGCCCCGCCTGTTCGGATCCGATCGTCCGGTCCTTCGCGCCGTCGACGGTGTCGATCTGGAGGTGCGCCAGGGCGAGACCCTGGGCATCGTCGGCGAGAGCGGCTGCGGCAAGTCGACCATGGGACGGCTGTTCGTCCGCCTGCTCGACGCGACCGGCGGCAAGGTCGAGTTCGACGGCGTCGACCTGCTCTCGCTCAAGGGCCGCGCCCTCACTGCGGTCCGGCGCGATCTCGGCATGGTGTTCCAGGACCCCTGGGCTTCGCTCGACGGGCGGATGACGGTCCGCGATATCATTGCCGAGCCGCTCGACATCCATCGCGTGGCGGTCGGTGCGGAGCGTCGGCGGCGGGTTACGGAGCTGCTCGAGGTCGTCGGCCTGCCCGCGTCGGCGGCGGACAAGCATCCGCACCAGTTCTCCGGCGGCCAGCGCCAGCGCATCGGCATCGCCCGCGCGCTCAGCCTCAAGCCGCGCTTCGTCGTGCTGGATGAAGCGGTCTCGGCGCTCGACGTCTCGGTACAGGCACAGATCCTCCAGTTGCTGGGCGACCTGCAGGCGGAATTCGGCCTGACCTTCCTGTTCATCTCGCACAATCTGGCCGTGGTGCGGAATGTCGCCGATCGGGTCGCCGTGATGTATCTCGGCCGCATCGTCGAATCCGGCCCGACCCAGGCGCTGTTCGAAACACCACGTCACCCCTACACGCAGGCACTGCTGTCGGCCATTCCGGTGCCGGATCCGGAGCGCCCGCGCCGGCGGGTGGTGCTGAAGGGCGACGTACCGAGCGCGCTGGCGCCGCCGGCCGGCTGCCGCTTCCATACGCGCTGCCCCCTCGCTCAGGACATCTGCCGGCAGACGCCGCCGGTCGTCACCGTCGGTGCCGACCACACGGCGGCCTGCCATTTCGCCATCCCGCCCCTAGCCGTCAGTTGATTGGGAAATAAGCATGCTGGTTATTTCGGAGTCCGAGGCCCGTTCCCTCGTCGCCATGCCCGATGCGATCGAAGCGGTCGCCGAGACTTTTGCCGCCCTCGACCGGTCGGAGGCCGCGAGCTACCCGGTCGTGCGCGAGAAGCTGGGCAGCCACGCCGCCGTGTTCGGCGTCAAGACGGGCTACGATCGGGCCGCCGGAGCGCTCGGCCTCAAGGCCGGCGGCTACTGGCCGCACAATGGCGCGCGCGGCCTCACCAACCACCAATCGACCACGCTGCTGTTCGACCCGGAGACCGGCCGGGCGGCGGCGCTGGTCGGCGCCAACTACCTGACCGGTGTGCGCACCGGCGCAGCGGCGGCCCTCGCCACCCGCCACCTCGCCCGGGCGGACGCCCGGGTGCTGGGATTCGTCGGGACCGGCACCCAGGCGCTCTATCAGTTGGATGCCATCCGCTGCGTGCGGCCGCTCAGCGAGGTCGTTGCCTGGAACCGCACGCCGGCGCGTCTGGAAGCCTTTCTCGAAGCGGTGCGGGCACGCGGCCTGGCCGCCCGGGCAGCGAGCCTCGAGGAGACCGTCCGCGCAGCCGACATCCTGGTGACCGCGACACCAGGGCAGGAACCGCTGGTCGAGGCCGCATGGGTCCGAGCCGGCACGCACATCAATGCCGTCGGCGCCGATACCGCGGGAAAGCAGGAGCTGGAGGCGGCACTGGTCGCGCGCGCCGCGGTCTATGTCGACAGCCTGGAACAGGCCATCACGATCGGCGAGTGCCAGCATGCGGTCCGGCTCGGCCTTCTTTCACCCGACCGTATTTGCGGCACGCTCGGTGGCCTGGTGTCCGGTCGCCTGCCCGGCCGGGCGAACGCCGACGAGATCACCCTGTTCGACAGCACCGGCATCGCATTGCAGGACCTGGCGGTCGCAGGCCTCGCCCTGCGGCGGGCCGGCGACCGCGGCCGAGGGACCGCGGTCGAGTTCGGCTGAGCCGAGCCGGCCCTGCCCTACCAGCCGTTCGTCCTGGTCCACTCCCCGACGACCCTGCCGTCCTCGACCAGATGATAGCGGTCATACATCGCCGCCGTCATGCAGACATGGTTCGGCAGGACGCGGACCCGCGCGCCGACCGGCAGTTCGTCGAACGGCAGGTCGCCCTCGGTCGCCCGCACCAACCCATGCTCCTGATAGACCCGAACGACCTTGAGTTCCCGGGCGAAGGGTGTTCCGTTCTCGCGCAGCAGCAGGCCGAAGCCGCAATCATGCGGCGCATCGGCCGTGCTGCGGTCCTTGGACAGCGCTAACCCGCCGGCGTCGATCATCAGCTGGCCGGCGTCGCGCCGGTGTCCGGTGACGGTCGCCAGCACGGAAACGGCGAGATCCTCGATCACGCAGCTGCCGATCTGGGCCTGGAACAGGTCGCCGAACATATAGACGCCGGCCCGGAGCTCGGTGACCCCGTCAAGATGCGCGGCGTGGAGCGCGGTCGGGGTCGAGCCGATGCTGACCACCGGAGCCGGCAGCCCGACCGCGCGCAGCCGTTCGGCGGCCCCGAGCGCGGCCGCACGCTCGGCCTCGGCGATACGGACGACCGTCGCCAAGTCGCGCGCCGTGTAGGAATGGCCGGCATGGGTCATCACGCCGTCGAGCCGGCAATAAGGCGGCCGATCCAGGATCCTGCCGATCTCGACCAGTTCGGGCGCGTCGGGCAGCACGCCCGAGCGGCCCTCGCCGCAGTCGATCTCGATCAGAACCGCGAACCCGACCGAATGAGCCGCGGAAAAGGCCGCAACCTCGCGGGCCGCCTCGACTGAATCGAGAACCAGCGTGAGACGCGCACCGGCCTCGACGAGGCGTGCCGCGCGCGGCAACTTGCCGGCGACGATGCCGACGGCATAGAGCAGGTCGGTGATCCCGCCCGCCAGGAAATATTCCGCCTCGTGCAGGGTCGAGACGGTGATGCCGCCGAACTCGCCGGCCGTGGCGCGCCGCGCGACCTCGTGGGACTTGGCGGTCTTGAGATGGGGGCGCAGTTTGACACCGAGGGTGCGGGCCCGTCCGCTCATCCGCTCGAGGTTGCGCGCGAGCCGGGTCGGATCGAGCAGGAGGCAGGGCGTCTCGAATGCGGCGAGGCTCATGACCGGGCTCCGGCGAATAGGCGCGCCTTCGGCGCCCAATCCTCGATCGGATCGAGCGGCACGACCGGACGCGGCAGCTTCGTGAAAGCAAAGCGCGACAGCAGCGGCGAAGTCAAACCGGGGGCATCGACCTCGACGATCTGCGCGGGCGTGAAGAACTCGTCGAAGGCGGCCCGGAAATGCCCGCGCGACTTCAGTACGACCGAGCGCGCGGCGCCGATATTGAGGCCGAAGAGCTCGAAGAAGGCCGGCTCGTGGCACTGATGGCGGTGCGTGATGACGATCAGCACCACGCCATCGATGACCAGCGCCACCGAGGGACCGAGGTCGAAAGCGCAACCGGCGAGCTGACCGCGCCGGCCGACACCCTTGCCGTCCTTCAGTCGCAGAATGGTCGCCCTGGCCTCGAACACCTCCGAGTAGGTCGCACTTTCCGCTCGATTGAACCGGGCGGTAAAGGTCGCCCCTTCATTGAGCGAATGGGCCTCGGCGGCCAGCTCGGGATCGGTCAAGACGCCCAGCAGCACGTCGCGGACGCCGGCTTCGATGAGCGCCTTCAGCAGAAATACCGTGTTGCCCCGGCCGCCACCGCCCGGATTGTCCGCGACGTCGGCAAGCAACACCGGCGGCCGATCACGATCCTCGCCTGCCGCCTTGGCGAGCATCACCGCCTCTTCGAACGGCGTCAGTCGAGGCACGAATCGGGCGCGCTGGCGCCAGGCCAACCCGGCAAGCTCCTCGGCCGTCTCCCGGGCAAGGGTTGCATCGCCGCGCGTGGTGACGAGCACGGTCAGGCCGTTCTTCGGCGTATCGCCATAGGCGAAGCCGCCGACGACGGAGACATTGAGCAGGCGCGGGTCCGCCTCGGCCGCCGCTTCGGCCGCCTGGATCAGGTCGGCGTAGGGGCCGGCCCCGGGCGCCGTCAACAGCACGGTCGGCGGCGGGCAGATCGGCAGGCGGACATGGGCGATCGTGGTCCTGACGCCGTCGAGCAGCTCGGTGAGGGCCGCCGCAGCGTCGGCGCCGCGCTCCGCCATGTCGGTATGCGGGTTGCGCCGGTAAGAGATGAGAGCATCGACTGCGCCGACCATGCGCTCGGAGACGTTGGAATGCAGGTCGATGGTCGCCACGACCGGCATATTCGGCCCGACGATCTCGCGGACCAAAGCGAAGATCACCCCGTCCGGATCATCCTCCTCGGTCGTAATGGCGGCGCCATGCTCGCAGATGTAGACGCCATCCAGCGGCATCGCCGCGGCCAGCTCCTGGCGGAAGCGCTCGACGAGTTCGATGAAGAAGCCGTGCTCGACCGGGCCGCCGGACTCGGCATTGGCGAACAGGATCGGAACGGGCTGCCAGGGGCCGCGGGCATCCATGGTGCGGACGAAGGCGGGGATCTCCGGGGTCATCGCCGGTGCCGCCTTGCGCGCCTCGGATATGAGGGCGTCGCCCGCCAGCATTGCCCGCGTGCAAAAGTCCTCTCGCGTTGAAGCCGGTGCAAACCGGTTGCATTCGATAGCGAAACCGAGAATGGCAATTCGTGGGGCGCGCATGGGATCCGCCAGTTATTGAAGTTAACTGAGCGAACTCTATGGATTCTGTCTCGGCGCGTATAATTCCTTTTCCCGATTGACCGATGTTCTTAGCGTATAGCGGGATCGGCGGCAGTGGTTACGGTCCGCCAGAAATGTTCCGCTGCCGGTGCGACACGGGCAGCGTTCCGGAAGATCCTGACTTCGAGGTCGATCACCCATTCCTCGTCCCCGGCCCGGACCAGCGTCCCGGCGGCGAGATCGGCCGCCACATCCTGCTCGGACAGCCAGGCGAGACCACGGCCCTGGCGCGCCATGATCTTCAACACGCCGGCCAAATGGGACTCGAACACCCGCACGAGGTTAAGCGAGCCTTCGCGGCTGCGCAGAGACAGGTCGATCACGCGCCCGAAACCCGAAGACAGCGTGTAGGCCAGATAGCCGCTCGGCTGCTCCCCGCTCCGGCCGGGCAACGGGTGCAAGGGTTGGCCCGCGGCATCCGCTGCCGAGACGGGCACGAGGCGGTCGCGCCCGATCACGACCGACTTGAACCCTTCCGCATCGAGCGGCAGCGGCGTCGCGGGATGGACGTAGGACAACATGAAGTCGCTCGTCCCGCCGACCATCGCGGCCACGCAGTCATCGAGCCGCGCGGTCTCGAGCCGCATGGCGACGACACCCGCCAATTCCTCCATCGAGCGCAGCCACGCCGGGAAGAAGATGGTGGCCAGACCGTGGGTCGTGATGAAGCGGAGGATCTTGGGCGCCCGCTCGCGCAGTGCGCGAACCTCATCCCTGGACCGGGCAAGGCGCCGCAGGATCTCCTCGGCCGCCGGACGGAACAGCTCGCCTTCCGGCGTCAGCGAAATGGGCTGGCTGTTCCGGTCGAACAGCCGCGCGCCGAGCCAATCCTCGAGTGATTGGATCCGCCGGCTGACCGCGGGCTGGGTCGAATTCAACAGTTCGGCGGATCGCGAGAAATTGCGCGTCTCCGCAACCATCAGGAAATCATCGAGCCACCGGATGTCTACCATCTCGCCTCCGAAGGGGGCGCCAGGGCCCTGCACACGGTGGAATCATGCCAAATATATGCCAGTACAATTCGCGGCGCTCGGCAGAATGCAAGAGAGACGCCCCGTGAGCCGTGCCTGCGCGTTCCCCATCGGGGGACAGCCCAGACGCGGCCGTCCCCCGATGGCCCGGATCAGGCCTGTTTCAAGAGCGACGGGTCGACAGGCAGGGCGCGAATGCGCGTACCCGTAGCTTTGAAAATGGCATTGCAGATGGCGGCGGAGGTCGGCGGCACGCCCGGCTCGCCGACGCCGCCCGGCGGCGCATCGCTCGGCACGATGTAGACGTGCGTGTCCGGCACCGCGTCGATGCGCGCGACCTGGTAATCGGCGAAGTTCGTCTGCTCGACCTGACCGTTCTTGAAGCTGAGCGCGCTATAGAGCGTGTTGCTGATGCCCATCACCGCAGCGCCCTCGAACTGGGCGGTCACCCGGTCGGGATTGATGATCCGGCCGGGGTCGACGGCCATGTCGATCCGCACGACCGACACGCCGCCGTCGGGCTGGATCGCGACCTGGGCGACCACCGCGACATAACTGAGGAAGCTGCGATGGACGGCGATGCCGCGGGCCTGGCGCGCCGGGAGCGGCGTGCCCCAGCCGGACCGCTTCGCCACCTCCTTGACCACGGCGGCGAGCCGGCCGGTATCGACCGGATACTCGTCCATCGATGCGCCATAGTTCGGGTAATCGACACCCATCGCCTTGAGGTCGACATGCCGGGGCGCGCCGAGCAGTTCGAGAATGTACTCGACGGGATCCTTGCCGGCGGCCGCGGCAAGCTCGTCGACGAACGAGCCGAGCGCGAAGCCGTGCGGGATATTGTAGACCGAACGGTACCAGCCGATCCGGACATGCGCTTCCGCCGCACCGTTCTCGCAGCGGACATTGGCGATGTCGTAGGGCATGTCGGTGACGCCCTGGCCGAGTTCGCCGGCGGCACCATGGGTGACGCCCGGCTTGAAGGTCGACGAGATCGACGGGAACGCGGTGCGATGCAGCCAGGCGACCGTCTTGCCCTCTGCATCAAGGCCGCCTTCCAGGTGCTGGGCACAGATGGCGTGGTAGTAGTCGTTCTGCAGATCGTCCTCGCGGCTCCAGGTCACCTTGACCGGCGCACCCACCGCCTTCGAGAGAAACGCGGCCTCGGCGACATAGTCGGGCTTGGATTTGCGGCCGAACCCGCCGCCGAGCAGCGTCACGTTGATCGCCACCGCGGATTCCGGCAGCCCAAGCACCTCGGCGACGGTCGTTCGCGCCTGCTGGGGGTTCTGGGTGGCGGTCCAGACTTCGACGGCGTTGTCTCGGTAGTGGGCGGTCGCCGAAAGCGGCTCCATCATCGCGTGAGCGAGATGGGGCACGAAATAGTCGGCCGAAATCCGCTTGGCGGCACCTTGCAGAGCCGCATCCACGTCGCCGCCGGTGCGGACGATCTTGCCGGGCTGGCGCGCCGACTGCTCCAGCGCCTTGCGATATTCGGTCGTGCCGTAGCCGGCGTTCGGCCCCAGATCCCAGTCGAGCTTCAGCTGCTGGCGCCCCTGCATCGCCGCCCAGGTGTTCGTGGCAAGGACCGCAATGCCGCCCAAGGGCTTGAAGCCGCTGGGGGGTGCCGCCGTCGGGATCTCGATGACCTTGAGCACGCCGGGCACCGCCAGTGCGGCCTTGGCGTCGACGCTCTTCAATGTCGCGCCATAGACCGGCGGGTGCTCGATCGAGGCATGGATCATGCCCGGCACGACCATATCGATGCCGTAGACGGCCTTGCCATGGACCATGTCGTCGAGATCGACGACCGGAAACGACTTGCCGATGAACCGCCACTCTGCTGCCGCCTTTAGCTTCAGTGTGTCGGCGGCGGGAACCGGCAGCTTGGCCGCGGCCGACACGAGCGCGCCATAGCCGAGGCGCCGGTTGCTGCCGGCATGGATGACGAAACCCGCTTCGGCGCGGCAGGAATCGGCAGGAACTTTCCAACGCTGGGCGGCTGCGGTCGTCAGCATCTGTCGCGCCGCGGCGCCGGCCTGGCGCAGCGGCGTGAAGAACTGTCGGATGCTGCGCGAGCCGTCGGTATTCTGGTCGCCGTACTTCTTGTCACCCTGGGCCTGGACGATCCTGACCGCCTTCCAGTCGGCTTCGAGCTCGTCGGCGAGGATCATGGCGAGGCTGGTCTTGACGCCCGTGCCCATTTCCGAGCGATGGATGATCAGCGTGATTTTGCCGGACGGCACGATCGAGACGTAGACGTTGGGCTCGAACGCCGGCGCCGGCTGCATCTCGGCCGCGAACGCCGCGATACCGCCGACGCGCAGGCCCAGGACAAGGCCCCCGGCGAGCGCGCCCTGCAGGGCGCGGCGCCGGCTCAGATTGGCGATCTCCTCCATCATGCCGCCTCCGCGGCGGCCTTGATGGCCGCCTTGATCCGCTGATAGGTGCCGCAGCGGCAGATGTTCCCGGCCATGGCGTCGGCGATCTGCTGGTCGGTCGGCCTCGGCGTCTGCGCCAGGAGCGCCGCCGCCTGCATGATCTGGCCCGGCTGGCAGTAGCCGCATTGCGGGACGTTTGCATCCTTCCAGGCCTTCTGGACCGGGTGGTCGCCGGTCTTGGCGAGGCCCTCGATGGTCGTGACTTCCTTGCCGGCCACTTCCTCGAGCGTCGTGATGCAGGCGCGGACGGCCTCGCCCCCGAGATGGACCGTGCAAGCGCCGCAGGCGCCGATGCCGCAGCCGAACTTGGTGCCGTGCAGACCGAGGAGGTCGCGGACGGCCCAAAGCAACGGCATCGTAGGATCGGCGTCGACGGTATGGTTCGCGCCGTTGATGCGTAGTTCCACTTGGCTCTCCTATTCTTCCGCCTATCTGAGCGTCGCGAGATAGGCGATGACGTTGGCGCGCGCCGTTGCATCCGGCACGTCCACGAACATCTTCGTGCCCCGAACGACGCTTTGCGGGTTCGCCAGAAACCTGTCGATGGTCGCGGCATCCCAGGTGAGGTGCGCGTTCTTCATCGCCGTTGAATAGCTGTAGTCCGGAACGCCGCCGGCGGAGCGCCCGACCACGCCCGCGAGAGAGGGCCCGATGCGGTTTTTGCCGGGTTCCGCGGCATGGCAGGCAGCACAGCGGCTGAAATCGCGCTGTCCGGCGAGGGCATCGCCAGCCGGAGCATCGCCAGCCAGGGCGGTCGCCGGTAAGCCCGCGGCTGCAACTGTAATGATCGCAAGTGCGATGTATTGACCGAGCATTGGTCCGTCCATTTTTTGGGAGCAGGCATTTCTGCACCGATGACCCGGGCAGACCAATCAACGTCAGGCCCGCGCGCGATCACCGGTTCGAGCGATCAGGGCGCTGCCAGGCCGAAACCGGCGCCAGTGCGTATGATGGCGCCACCGATCATGACCATCTCCACGTGATGTGCAGATCAGTCCGCCCGAGTTGGTGGACTGGAAGAGAATTGGCGGCTGACATGCTGCATTCCTGACGTCGTGACGCGATGACGGCAGGCTTGCACGGTCGCATTATAACGGTCCAACGCTATATTATGCTGAAATTAAGCACTTTTGGTGACTAGTTAGCTGGCCAGGGTGGGCATCGCGCGCTGCCCGAACTTGGTTCCGCCGCCCGGATTCACAGCAATTGACGACGCTTTAGGTCGTCCATTCGAGCGTCCCCACTACGATCGGCTGATGGGGATTCTGGCAGCCGGCCTGCCGTTGGCCGAGTTCGACGCATTGAAGGCCTGCGCTCTTTTCGATAATCCGAGCGACCTTTGTTCAATTTTGCGCCGAGGCGATCGATGATATTTCTGAACCATTCCGTCGTCCGGTAGCCTTGGCATACGATTTCCGGCTGGGTCCAGGAAAGCCGACCGATGTCTGAAAGCATTCCCCCGCTACTGCCGATCGCGATGGCGACGGCCGCGCTCATGGTCGCCGGCCTGTTTCCCGCAGGCCGCCTCAAATGGCCGGTCTGGGCACGGTCGATCCTGAACGTCGCACTATTCGTCGCCGTACTCTTGCTCGTACCGTCCATTCTCGACACCGCCTGGACGCCGCCGGCGGGCGCGAGCACGGCGCAGGTGTTTTGGACCCGTCTCATCCGGGCGGGGTGGTGGCTGCTCGGCGCGCGGATCTGCATCGATTTCGGCCGTTTCCTGCTCGTGGTCGAACACCGCCCCCGGGAAGCGCGATTGCTGTCCGACCTGGCGACTGCCGCCATCTATTGCGCGACGCTGCTGGCAATCATCGATCTCGACTTCGGACTGCCGCTCGGCGGCGTGCTGGCGACCTCGGGCGTGATCGCCATCGTGCTGGGTCTGGCGCTGCAGAACACCCTCGCCGACGTCTTCGCCGGGATCGCCGTCGGCGTCGCCCGCCCCTATGAGATCGGCGATTCGATATGGGTCGAGGGCGGCATCGAGGGGCGAGTCGTCGAGGTTAATTGGCGGTCGACGCTGATCGCGACCGGCCAGAACAACGTCGCCGTCATCCCCAACAGCGTCATGGCGAAATCCAGGCTGGTGAACCTAAGTTCACCGACCGAGATCCGACGCGATACCGTCTCGCTTCGCCTGGACGTGACCGTATCGACCGACTATTGCCGCTCCGTCCTCGCTGCGGCCGTCCGTGCCTGCCGCCTGCCGCTGTCCCATCCGGCGGCCGAGATCTGCTGCACCGGCCTTTACGGCGACGGCGCGACCTATGAGATCAGCTTCTCCATCGCGAACGGGGCGGGGCTGGAGCCGGCGCGTAACGAGCTTTTCTCCCATATCCAGCGCCACCTGCGATATGCCGGCATCGGGATCGCCGTTGCGGGCGTCGGCATGCCGACCGACCCGCCGCCATCGGTCCCGGGACCTTTGGAACTGCTGCTGGACTGCAATGTCTTCCATTTCCTCGACGAGGACCTGCGGTCCGCCATAGCCGCCAAGCTGAAGTCTAGGAAGCTCAAGGTCGGCGAGGTCATCCTGCGCCAGGACGACCCCTCCCACGCGCTCTACTTGATTGCCGCCGGGACGATCGAGGTCACACGGATCGAAAAGGGCGCGTCCCACGTCGTAACGCGTCTCAGCCCCGGCGATTCCGTCGGCGCCGTCGGTCTGCTGACCGGCGCCCATAACGCGGCGACCGCCACGGCCCTGACCCTGGCATCGGTCTACTTCCTCGAACGGACGGAACTGTCGGAGACGCTCGCGGCCCATCCGAAGCTACAAGAGGTGTTGGATGCCCTTGCGCGCCGCGGGGAGGAGATGCTGCAGCAGGATTCGGCGGCGCATCGGGAGGCCGCAGCGCTCCCGCCAGGGCAATTCCTCGATCGGGTCCGCGCCTTTCTCAAGCTGAAAGGATAGGTGTGAAACGGCACGGCGTTTGACGCTTATCGAAGGAGCGGAAGCGGAAATTCCGGTTTTGGGGCAGTGAGCTGGGCCGATCTACGACGGCCATTGATGCTGTGGACGGCTCTCCACCCACGTGCGGAGCTGGACTTATCCTACTTCGCCTTAGATGGAGGAGAGTGCCATGGCGGAGGTTCGGGTCATCGGGTTGGATATTGCAAAGTCGGTCTTCCAGCTGCACGG
>DATGEK010000098.1:0-20481 GCA_035310205.1 Aliidongia sp. | reverse complement strand
AGCCATATCAGCCGCATCGACCTGATCGGCAAGGATGCGATCGTGCTGCGCGACGGACTGCAGGTGACCGAATACAAGGAAGGCATCCTGCCCTGGGCGCTGCAATCGCCGACCGCTCTGGTGTTCGACGAATACGATGCGGGCCGTCCCGACGTGATGTTCGTGATCCAGCGCGTGCTCGAGGTCGAGGGCAAGCTGACCCTGCTCGACCAGAACAAGGTGATCCGCCCGCACCCGGCCTTCCGCCTGTTCTCGACCGCCAACACGGTCGGCCTGGGCGACACGACCGGCCTCTACCACGGCACCCAGCAGATCAACCAGGGTCAGATGGACCGCTGGAACATCGTCTCGACGCTGAATTATCTTCCCCATGACGACGAGGTCGCGATCGTGCTGGCGAAGGCGCCGAGCTACGACGACGAGGCCGGCCGCAAGATGGTCTCGGCCATGGTGGCGCTGGCCGACCTGACCCGCGCCGGCTTCATCAACGGCGACATCTCGACCGTCATGTCGCCGCGCACGGTCATCACCTGGGCCGAGAATACGCGGATCTTCGACGGCGACCTCGCCTTCGCCTTCCGCCTGACCTTCCTCAACAAGTGCGACGAGATCGAGCGCTCGACCGTCGCCGAATATTACCAGCGCTGCTTCGGCACCGAGCTCAAGGAAACCGGCATCAGGGCCGGCCGCGCCTAGCGCCCGGTCGAGGAGCTGCCGACATGGGTATCGCCGACGACGCGGTCGAGGAGTTCAAGCGGGCAACCGCCGCGACCCTGAGGGCCATGGCAGAGCGCGACGACGTCACCGTCGCCTATGCCGCCGATCCGCCCGGCCTGACCGGCACCAAGGCGCGCCTGCCGGCACCGCCGCGCGACCTGCCGGCCGACATCGCCGGCCAGGTACGCGGGGCGGCCGATGCGATCGCACTCCGCCTGAAGCATCACGACCCGGTGCTGCACGCCCGCCGCCTGCCCCATGGCGAGCAGGCACGCGCGATCTTCGAGGCGGTCGAGCAGGCCCGGGTCGAGGCGATCGGCGCCCGGCGCATGGTCGGCGTCGCCGACAACCTGGCCCAGGGCCTGAACGAGCGCTATCGCCGCGCCGGCTTCGACCGGGTGATCGAGCGTAACGACGCGACCCTGCCGGAGGCGATCCGGCTCCTGGCGCGCGAGCAGATGACCGGCGCGCCGCCGCCGCCGGCCGCGCGCCAGATGATGGAGCTGTGGCGGCCGTTCCTCGAAGGCAAGCTGGTCCAGGATTTCGCGGCGCTCGCGCGCGAGATCAACGACCAGGACGGCTATGCCTCGGCCGCTCGCCAGCTGATCAAGGATCTGGACCTCGACCTGGGCGAGGCCGAGGGCGAGAGCAGCGAAGGCGACGACGAGCAGGACGGCGCCGACCAGGGCGAGGCCGGCGAGAGCCAGCAGGCCGAGCAGGAGACGGGCGAAGGCCAGCGCGGCGAGCCCGAGACCATGCCGGCCGACACTGCGCCGGAGGATGGGGAAGACGGCGGCGCGGACGAGATGACCGGCGAGATGATGCCGGGAGCGGCCGAGGACGACGAGAGCCAGCCGGGCAAGGCCAACCAGCGCCAGCCGGGTGGCCTCGGCGACGATCCCAACGCCTATCGCGCCTACACCACCGCCTTCGACGAGATCGTGCTGGCCGAGGAGCTGTGCGACGCCGACGAGCTGACGCGGCTCCGCGCCATGCTCGACCAGCATCTGGCGAACCTGCAGAGCGTGATCTCCCGCCTCGCCAACCGGCTGCAGCGCCGGCTGATGGCCAAGCAGACGCGGTCGTGGGAATTCGATCTCGAGGAAGGCCTGCTCGATGCCGCGCGGCTATCGCGCATCATCACCAACCCGGCCTATCCGCTGAGCTACAAGCGCGAGAAGGACACGGATTTCCGCGACACGGTCGTGAGCCTGCTCATCGACAATTCCGGCTCGATGCGCGGCCGGCCGATCAGCGTCGCGGCCATGAGCGCCGACATCCTGGCGCGCACGCTCGAACGCTGCAACGTCAAGGTCGAGATCCTGGGCTTCACCACCCGGGCCTGGAAGGGCGGCCAAGCGCGCGAGCGCTGGATCGCCGAGGGCAAGCCGGCCAATCCCGGCCGCCTCAACGACCTGCGGCACATCGTCTACAAGGCGGCCGACGCGCCCTGGCGCCGCGCCCGCCGGTCGCTCGGCCTGATGCTGCGCGAGGGCATCCTCAAGGAGAACATCGACGGCGAGGCGCTGCTCTGGGCGCACAACCGCCTGCTCGCCCGCAACGAGCAGCGGCGCATCCTGATGGTCATCTCCGACGGCGCGCCCGTCGATGATTCGACGCTATCGGTCAATCCCGGCAACTACCTGGAAAAGCACCTGCGCCAGACGATCGACGTGATCGAGCGCACCTCGCCCGTGCAGCTGGTCGCGATCGGCATCGGCCATGACGTGACGCGCTACTATCGCCGCGCCGTTACCATCGTCGATGCCGAGCAGCTGGGCGGCACAGTCATGGAGAAGCTGGCCGAGCTGTTCGACGAGGCCCCGGCCGGCGTCCGCCAGCGCCGTCGGGCGTGAGGCGGCTCAAATAGCGGACGCCTTCTTTATTCGGGGGTGCGATGCGCAAAGCTCGTACCCAGCCCGCTGTCCCCCCATATGATGCCAGGCGCATTGCACAAAACGGAGCGACCATGGCCCAACTTCTCGAACCGAACGCAACGATCAGCGATGCCCTGCCCGCCCTTGCGGACAAAGTGGAATTTGTCCGCGCCATCCTCGGCAACCTGATGGACTGCAAGCGTGCACACGGCAACGCCAATGTCCGGATCGGCATCGCCGGCACGGCGAAGATCCCGAGCCACAAGGTCAGCTATCTTGACCCGGCCGGCGAAGAAACCATTTTCGGCGCCTATGCCGGCAAGACCCCGACCAAAGACGACGAACTGGTTCGCGACGATGCCTGGAGCAACGCCTCGATGAGCTTCCTCGAGGTCCAGGCCCTGCTGGGCGAGCTTCGGAACTTCAAGATCGCCAAGCCCGCCCGCCATTGACACCCTTCACCGTCCGGCACCGGTGCCGGACGGTGAAGCCCGTGCCCCAGGCAACTCTACCTGAAGAAGAAGTCAACACAGCTCTGCATCTACCCATATCGACTTCGCCGGTCTGGACGCCCGCCGCGCCATGGCGTCAAATCGGCAGCGCGGCCGGTGCGGGCCGTGGGACCGAAGGACGTGGAGCATGCGGAACGAAGGCCTTCCCGATCGGCAGCAATGGCAGTTCTGGATCGATCGGGGCGGCACCTTCACCGACGTGGTCGCCAAGCGGCCGGACGGCACGCTCGCCACCAAGAAGCTGCTGTCGGAAAATCCCGAGCGCTATCGCGACGCGGCGCTGCAGGGCATCCGCGAATTCCTGGACCTCGGCCCGAACGACCCGATCCCGGCCGAGCGGATCGCCGCGGTCAAGATGGGCACGACGGTTGCGACCAACGCACTGCTGGAGCGCAAGGGCGACCGTACGCTGCTGATCATTACCAAGGGCTTCCGCGACGCGCTCCGCATCGCCTACCAGGACCGCCCCCATATCTTCGCGCGCCGGATCGTGCTGCCGGAGCAGCTCTACGAGCGGGTCGCCGAGGTCGACGAGCGGGTCATGGCCGATGGCACGGTGCTGAAGGCGCCCGACCTGGATGCCGCGCGGCACGCGCTGGGCGACGCCTATGCCGCCGGCATCCGCGCCTGTGCCATCGTGTTCATGCACGGCTATCGCTGGCGCGAGCATGAGCGGGCGGTCGCCCGGATCGCGCGCGAGCTGGACTTCACCCAGGTCTCGGTCGGCCATGAGGCGAGCCCGCTCATGAAGCTGGTCGGGCGCGGCGACACGACCGTGGTCGACGCCTATCTGTCGCCGATCCTCCGGCGCTATGTGGACCAGCTGGCGGACGAGCTGGGCGGCACGCGCCTCATGTTCATGCAGTCGAACGGCGGCCTGACCGATGCGCGGCTGTTCCAGGGCAAGGATTCGATCCTGTCCGGCCCGGCCGGCGGCATCGTCGGCGCGGTGCAATCGACGCTGTCCGCCGGCTTCGACCGCATGATCGGCTTCGACATGGGCGGCACCTCGACCGACGTGTCACATTATGCCGGCGAGTATGAGCGCGCGTTCGACACCAAGGTCGCCGGCGTGCGCATGCGGGCACCGATGATGCAGATCCACACTGTCGCAGCCGGCGGCGGCTCGATCCTGTCGTTCGACGGCAGCCGCTTCCGCGTCGGGCCCCATTCCGCCGGCGCCAATCCGGGCCCGGCCGCCTATGGCCGCGGCGGCCCGCTGACCGTGACCGACGCGAACGTCATGGTCGGCAAGCTGTCGCCGGATTTCTTCCCCAAGGTATTCGGCCCCAATGGCGACCAGCCGCTGGACCGCGCCGTGGTCGAGGCAAAGTTCCGCGATCTCGCCCGCGAGATCGCCGGCAAGACCGGCGTCGAGCGCAGCGCGCACGAGGTCGCCGACGGCTTCCTCAAGATCGCGGTCGAGAACATGGCCAATGCCATCAAGGAGATCTCGATCCAGCGCGGCTATGACGTCACCCGCTACACGCTCTGCTCGTTTGGCGGCGCCGGCGGCCAGCATGCCTGCGCCGTCGCCGACGCGCTCGGCATGACCCGGATCTTCCTGCATCCGCTCGCCGGCGTGCTGTCGGCCTATGGCATGGGCCTGGCCGATTTCCGGGTGATGCGCGAGCTGGCGGTCGAACAGCCGGCTGGGGCCAAGACGCTCGACGACCTCTATCGCCATGTGGCGCGCCTCGGCGAGGCGGCGCGGCGCGACCTCGCGGCCCAGGGCATTCCCGAAGACCGGATGAGGGCGATCCCGACCGCCCGTCTGCGCTATGAAGGCACCGACGCCTTCCTGGTGGTCGAGCTGCCGCCGACCGGGCCCGATGCGGCGGACGAGTTGATCCGCCGGTTCGAAGCGGCCCATGTCCGGCGCTACGGCTTCACCGTGCCGGGCAAGCGCCATATCGTCGAGGCGGTCGCGGTCGAGCTGATCGGCCATATGGACCGCCACGAGGATGCCCCGGTGCCGGCCTCGACCGCCGCCCCCGCGCCGCTCGCCGAAACACGGATCTACAGTCAGGGCGCGCTCCACGTGGCGCAGATCTTCGATCGGCCAAGCCTTCGCGCCGGCGATCGGATCGACGGGCCGGCGGTGATCGTCGAGCCGACCGGCACCAACATCGTCGAACCGGGCTGGCGCGCCGAGCTCACGGCCAAGGGCCATCTGGTGCTGGAACGCGTGGCGCCGCTCGCCCGCGACCATGCCATGGGCACGAATGTCGACCCGATCATGCTGGAGGTGTTCAACAACCTGTTCATGTCGATCGCCGAGCAAATGGGCTCGACGCTTGAGAACACGTCCCATTCGGTCAATATCAAGGAGCGCCTGGATTTCTCCTGCGCGCTGTTCGATGGCGACGGCGAGTTGATCGCGAACGCGCCGCACATGCCGGTCCACCTGGGTTCGATGGGCGAGAGCGTGAAGACGATCATCCGCCAGAACCCGGACATGGCGCCGGGCAACGTCTATGTGCTGAACGCCCCCTACAATGGCGGGACCCACCTGCCCGACATCACCGTCGTGACGCCGGTGTTCCTCGGCCATGGCGCCCGGCCGCTGTTCTACACGGCGAGCCGCGGCCACCATGCCGATATCGGCGGCATTTCGCCCGGCTCCATGCCGCCGGGCAGCCGCACGGTCGAGGAAGAAGGCGTGCTGATCGACAATTTCCTGCTGGTCGAGCGCGGGCACCTGCGGGAAGCCGAGATGCGGGCGCTCCTCACGTCCGGCAAATACCCGGCGCGCAACCCGGACCAGAACATCGCCGACCTGGGCGCCCAGATCGCCGCCAACGAGAAGGGTGTCGCCGAGCTGAGGCGCATCGCCGACCAGTTCGGCCTGGCCACGGTCCAGGCCTACATGGGCCATGTCCAGGACAATGCCGAGGAGCAGGTCCGGCGCGTCATCGACGTGCTGAAGGACGGCGATTTCGCCTATGAGCTCGACAATGGCGCCATGATCAAGGTCGCGGTCACGATCGACCGGGCCCGGCGCGGCGCGCGCATCGACTTCACCGGCACGTCGGCGCAACTGCCCGACAATTTCAACGCCCCCTCCGCGGTCTGCTTCGCCGCCGTGCTCTATGTCTTTCGCACGCTCGTCAATGACGACATTCCCATGAACGCCGGCTGCATGCGCCCGCTGGAGATCGTCATCCCGGAAGGCTCGATGCTGAACCCGCGCTATCCGGCCGCCGTCGTCGCCGGCAATGTCGAGACCAGTCAGGTCGTGACCGATGCGCTCTATGGTGCCTTGGGCGTGATGGCCGGTGCCCAGGGCACCATGAACAACTTCACCTTCGGCAACGCGACCTATCAATATTACGAGACAGTCTGCGGCGGCGCCGGTGCCGGCCCTGATTTCGACGGCACCACGGCGGTGCATACCCACATGACCAATTCGCGCCTGACCGATCCGGAGGTGCTGGAATGGCGCTTCCCGGTGCTGCTGGAAAGCTTCGCAATCCGCCCCGGCTCCGGCGGTGCCGGCCGGCAGCGCGGTGGCGACGGTACCATCCGGCGGCTGCGCTTCCTCGAACCCATGACCGCGGCGATCCTGTCGAACCGCCGCCGCGTGCCGCCTTACGGGCTCGAGGGCGGCGGCGCGGGCCACCCCGGCCGCAACCGGGTCGAACGCGCCGACGGCCAGACCCAGGAGCTCGCCTCGACCGACGACACCGCCATGGCCGCCGGCGACGTGTTCGTCATCGAAACCCCCGGCGGCGGGGGTTTCGGTAAAGCGTAAACTTATTCGCCGTCATCCCCGCGCAGGCGGGGATTCAGGGCAAGCGACCGGTGGTCGGATGCGAGAGCGGAAGCATCGATATATCGCTCTGGATTCCCGCCTGCGCGGGAATGACGTGACAAGCCATCACCAACCGTGACCCGGCCCGGAACTGCCTATAAACTTTGATAAAAGGCGCACGCCAGAGGCGCCGGTATTCGACAGGAGCTTCAACGCGATGAGACGGATCTTGGGGGCGCTCGCCCTGCTATTGGCCGCGACGGCCCCGGCCCGGGCGGAGATTTCGGGCGATGCGGTGCGCATCGGCGTGATGAACGACCAGTCCGGTCCCTATGCCGATCTGGCCGGGCCTGGCTCGGTCGTGGCCGCCCAGATGGCGGTCGATGATTTCGGCGGCTCGGTCGGTGGCAAGCCGATCAAGATCCTGGTCGCCGACCATCAGAACAAGGCCGATGTCGGCCTGTCGATCGCTCGGCAATGGTACGGCCCGGATCACGTCGACATGATCATCGACTTCACCAACTCGGCGATCGCGCTCGCCGTGCAGTCGCTGGCCAAGGACCAGAACAAGCTGGCGATCTTCACCTCCGCCTCCTCGTCCGATCTGACCGGCTCCGCCTGCGCGCCCACCGGCATCGCCTGGACCCACAACAACTGGTCGAACAGCGTGGCGCCGATCCGCGCGCTGATGAAGCAGGGCCAGGACAGCTATTTCTTCCTGACCGCCGACTATGCCTTCGGCAAGAGCCTGGAGGCGGACGCGACGGCCGAGATCACGCGGCTGGGCGGCACGGTCAAGGGCTCGGTCCGGCATCCGCTCAACACCGCCGATTTCTCCTCATTCCTGCTGCAGGCCCAGGCTTCGGGCGCCAAGGTGGTCATGCTGGCCAATGCCGGCGCCGACCTGATCGGCTCGCTGAAGCAGGCCACCGAGTTCGGCATCTCGCCGAAGCAGCTGGTCACCGCGCCAGTCGTCTACCTGTCGGACGTCCACAGCATGGGCCTGAAGCAGGCGCAGGGACTGCTGCTGATGCAGTCCTGGTACTGGGACTCCGACGACAAGACGCGCGCCTGGGCCAAGCGCTATTTCGCCAAGATGAACCGCATGCCGAACGACACCCATGCCGGTGTCTATTCGGCGATCAGCCATTACCTGAAGGCGATCCAGAAGGCCGGCACCGCCGATACGACGCCGGTCGTCGCCGCCATGAAGGCAATGCCGGTCGAGGATGTCTTCACCGCCCACGGCGAGATCCAGTCGAACAACAAGCTGGTGTTCGACCGGCTGCTGATGCGGGTCAAGAAGCCGGAGGAGTCGAAATACGCCTGGGACTATCTGGAGAAGGTCGCGACCGTGCCGGCCGCCGAGGCATTCCTCGCCCCGGACAAGACCGGCTGCGCCATGGCGGCGAAATAGGCGAGGCACCGACGCCTGAACCGGCGTCGGTGCCCCAAGGATCGGGTCAGCCGGCGCCGTTCGCACGCAGCCAGGCGACGGCATGCTCCATGCCGTCCTTGGCGTCGGCCTCGTTGTAGCTCGGCCGGTAGTCGGCGTTGAAGCCGTGCTGGGCGTCCGGGTAGACGATGATCTGGCATTTGGTATTGCCGGCCTCAGCCAGCTTCTGCCGCATCAGGGCGATATGGTCGGCGAGGATGCCCTGGTCGAGCCCGGCATAGAGGCCGAGGACCGGCGCCTTGATGTGTGCTGCGACATCGACCGGATTGGTCGGCATCTCGGGCGTCGGCGTGCCGACCAGCGGGCCGTACCAGGCGACGCCGGCCTTGAGGTTGGGATTGTGGGCGGCATACATCCACACCGTCCGGCCGCCGCGGCAGAAGCCGGTGATGCCGAGCCGCCGGGTATTGCCGCGGTTCTTGGCGGCCCAGGCCACGGTCGCATCCAGGTCGCTCATCACCGTCGCGTCGGGCGCCTTGTTGACGACCGCCATGACTTCCTTGATGTCGGTCATCGCCACGACATTGCCGAGCCGGCTGTAGAGCTCCGGCGCGATCGCGAGGAAGCCGAGCTTGGCGAAGCGGCGGCACACGTCCTTGATATGCTCGTGGACGCCGAAAATCTCCTCGACCACCAGCAGCGTCGGATAGGGGCCGGAGCCGACCGGTTGCGCGCGGTAGGCCGGAATATGGCCGTCCTTGACCGGGATCTGCACCTCGCCGGCGATCAGGCCATTGGCGTCGGTCGTGATCGTGCTGGCCTGGACCGGCTGCACCGTCAGCGCGAAGCCGGCGGCGAGCGTGGTGACGACGAAGCCCCGCCGGCTCAGGTCCATGGTGGGAAACAGGCCGGCAATATCGGATGCGACGTTACGCATGATGAGCGATCCCTCCTCCAGATAGTTCAGGGCCGACCCTATGCCCGTTCGGCCATGGGCGCCGATCAAACTCTTGCGAACAATGACGGTGGCATATCCGCTTTAGTAATCGAACTTATAGTTTATGCCCATGCTCGTCGAATCCGAGCCGGTGCCGACGGTCGCGTCGACCGTGACCTTCGGCAGGAGCTCGACTTCGACGCGCGCCCTGGTGGTACCGACGCCGGCACCCTGGTCGACGCCGACGAAGACGCCGGGTGCGACATATTTTCCGCCGCTGACCGAGGCGCCGCCGAGCGCGCCCTTCTGGTTGTTGCCGTTGGCGGACCCGCTCGATGTCGAGGTGTTGTCGGAATTGAGCGTCAGCCGGTCGAGCCCGGTCGCGGTGCGCAGGCGGTCCAGCACGCCCGGGCCGCCACCGCTCGCGAGCGAGGCCGCCGCCGCCGCGAGCTGCAGGCCCTGGACGGCCGAGACCTGGCCGACCGAGGTGCCGAACAGCACCCGCGACAGCACTTCGTCCTGGGGCAGCTCCGGCGTCGAGCTCAGCTTCAGCGTCGGATTGGTCGGCGGACCCTGGATCTCGACATTGGCGGTGATGTCCGCGGTCTTGGCCGAGGCCAGCAGGTCGAGCTGCGGATTGGTATTGCCGGCGAAGCCGACGGTGCCGCGCTGGATGGTGAAGGTGCGGCCCAGGATGTCGAACGTGCCATTCGCGACCTCGAAATTGCCGGTCAAGACCGGGGCGGCGCTGGTACCGGCAACATGGATCTTGCCGCGCCATTCGCTCTCCAGGCCGCGGCCGCGCACGAAGCACTGGCCGGGCGAGGAGAAATCGACGTCGAGCGTGGCGGCGAAGGGCGGTGCCGCCGGCCCGGCGGCTGCGGGCGCTTGGCGCTGCGGATAGCGGGAATCGATCCGGATGACGTCGAGCTTTGCCACATTGGGCGGCAATTGGTCCGGGATGTTGATGTCGGCCTTGTCGAGCGTGATCGCGGCCTTGACCGCCGGCCCGGACAGCGGACCCGCAACCGTGGCGGTGCCGCTCACCACCGCCGTCGCCGTATCGCCGCGCGCGGCGGTGAAGCTCTTCAGTTCGGCCTTGAGATCGAGCGCCGGGCCGCCGGCCGCCGCCAGGTCGACCCGGCCGGACGCCCCGATGGTGCCCTGGCCGCCGTCGTTGCCGGCGAGGCTCCTCAGCACGAAACTCTGCTGATTGCCATCGACTTCAACGGTGAGCGCCCGGAGCGTCATGCCCGAGGCGTCATTGTCGTAGCGCCCGTCGCTGACCGCGAGCCGGCCGCCGGCCTCGGGATGGCCGACCGTGCCGCCGACCGAGAGATCGATGGTGAAGCCGCCGCCGACGCGGTCCTCGCCCAGCGGCAGGATCTCGCTCAAGGTCTCGAGCCGCCCGGCGCCTTCGAGCTTGAACTGCACCGGGCCGTCCGGCGGGATCACAACACCGGACAGATCCGGTTTGATCTGCAGGGGACCATGGCCGTAGAAGCCGATCGCCTGGCCCTTGAGCCCGTCGAGCTTGCCCTTGAGGTCGACCCGGCCCGGCGCCAGGTCGGCCGTCACCGCGAGCCCGACCGGTGGCAGGTCGGGATGGGTCGCCGCCGCGAGCTTCAGGTTGGGCACGGCGACGGTCATCGTGCCGCCCGGCCGCGCCGTCGTGCCGGTGAGCCGAACCGAGAAGCCCAGGGTGCCTTCGGTCCCGACCTGGCCCGCGAGCGCGCTCAACGCACCGATCGATAGGTTCTTGCCGTCGAGATCGAGCCGCAGGCTCTTGGCGTCGGCACTGCCGTCGCCGGTCACGTCGCCCTGGCCGACGCCGAGCGCCAGGCCGGCGAGCGAATAGCCCTCACCCTTGCGCGCGAGGGTCAGCGGGCGATGCAGCGTGACCGGCAGGTCACCGAGCTTGCCGTCGAATTTCGCCAGATGCAGCGTCAGGTCCTGGGTTTGGCCGAGCGCCAGCGTGCCTTGTGCCGCGACCTGGAACGGCTTCTGCGCCGTGCCCGCGCCGTCGAGCGTGAAGCCGAACGCGCCGCTCTTGTCGCTTGCCACCGCCAGCTTGGCATGGTCGACCGACGCGCCGGCGGTCGCGAGCTTCGTGACGTCGAGCGCCAGTTTGCCGCGCGGTTTGGCCCAGACATCGGCGAGGTCGCCGGTCGCCGTCAGGTGATCGAGCGTCGTCTGCCCGCCGCCTGGACCGACCGATAGCTTGCCGGCATCGGCGTCGAAACTGGCGCTCGCCCCCGTGAGCTTGCCCGAAAATTTCGCCGAACCGCCGAGCGGCATGCCGGCGAGCGGCGCCCAGACCGCGAGATCGCTCACCGCGCCATCGATCGTTCCCGCCCCACGCCTGGCCGCGAGGTCGAGGGCGCCATCGGCCGCGAGGCGGGTGCCGGGCCCGGCGAACTTCAGGCCCTTGACCGCATAGGCATTATCGCCGGTCTGGGCGACCGTGCCGTCGAGCGTCGCGCGCAGCTGTCCGGCGTCAAGCTTCGCGGCCACCACCACGCTGCGCTGAACCAGGCTCGCCAGAGTGGCGGTGAGCGCCAGCCGATCGATGCGCCGGCTGCCGGCCTCGATGCCGCTGCCGTCGACCTGCAAAGTCACCGCCGGGTCTTTGGGCCGGCCCGTCGCATCGGCCGTGACGGTCGCCTGGCCGGCATAGCCCGCACCTAGTGCCGCAAGCCGGGGCAGGCTCAGCGCCGCTTTGCCGTCGAGCTTCTGCGCCGCCGGATCGAATGTCCCGTGCCCGGTCAGGTCCAGACTGGCGCCATTGACCTTGAGCTCGCCGAGGGAGAAGTCGCCGGCGGCCGACCGGCCGCCGGCCGCCGCAAGCGTGACGGTTTGACCGAGCAGCCCGTCCGCCTCGGGGATGCCGGTCTTGAGATCGGCGAGCCGGCCGGTGAGCTTGGCATCGATCGCCTTGCCGTCGGGGCTGCTGACCGTGCCGTCGAGCTTGACGCTGCCGGCGAGCGCCAGGCCGGCGAGCCCGCCGAAGCGCGCGAGATCGGCCGCCGCCAGATGCACCTGGCCATCGGCGGCGACACCGTCGAAGCGGCCCGTCGCGTCGAACTGCACGCCCGCCCCCGTCGCGGTCGCCTTGCCGAGCCGGATCCGGTCGCCCGCCTTGTTCGCGGTCAGATCGATCGTCCAGTCGAGGCTGTCGCCCAGCGCGTCGGGCGGCGGCGCGCCCGCCGTCTTGAGGCCGCTCAGCCGGCCGCCGCCGGTGATATGGAATTGGTCGTCCGCCGTGGTGGCCAGGTCGAGCTTGGCCGAGACGTCGTTCACGCCATTCTCGCCGGCCGCCAGCCCCTGGGCGCCGAATTGGACCGACGCGGTCGGCCGCGCGAGCGCGCCCTGCATGCCGAGGTCGAGCCGGTAGCTGCCCTCGACCGGCCGGCCCGCCACGCCCTCGAGCGGCTTCACGTCGCCGGTGATGGTCGCGGCGGCATCGAGCGTCTGCTTGACCGGATCGAACCAGCCCTTGGCGGCGATGGATCCCGCGGCCAGGTGGATGTCAGCATGATCGAGGGTTACCGGCTTGCCGTCCGGGCCGGCGGCGGCGACATCGAAACCGATCTCGTTCCCCGTGGCTTGCCTGAACGGGTCTGCGAGCAGGGCCGCGATCTCGGCCGAGCCCTTGATCGAGGCGGCCCAACCCTGGTCGAGCGCCAGGCCAAGGTCGGCACCGAGCTTCGAGCTGTCGCCGATCTTCGTATCGAGCCGGCCGTGCCAGCCGGTGACCGGTCCGCGCCCCTTGAGCGCGAGGGTCAGCGGCTGCCGCCCGGCATCGGGATCGAGCATGGCCATGAGCTCGCCCGAGCTTTCCACCGCCGAGACGTCGAGATCGAGCGTCTGGTCGTCGAGCATCAGCTTGACGGCGGCATGGCCCTCGGCGCCGCCGAGCCGCACCAGCGACAGGGAAGCATTGGCGCGGCCGCGGTGCAGCCTGGCCGTGCCATCGAGGGCAAGGGTCGCCGGCTCGCCGAGGACCGGCGCGCCGAGGTCTATCGCGGGCACGCTGAGCGTGCCCAGTTCGACGCCGACCGGCAGGCGGGGCAAGCTGAAGGGCTCGCTTGAAGGCGACGAAGGCGCGGGTGGCTGGGTCGCGGGCAACGGCGCGCGCGCGACCTGGATATGGCCGGCCGCAATTCGATCGACCCGCACGGTGCCGCCGAACAGCGCGCCGAAATCGAGATCCACCGCGGCATTCTCGACCGTAAGCCAAACGCCGTCGCGGTCGGCAAGATCGAGCCGCGCCATCGTGACATGGAACGGCACCGCACCGTCGACCCCCGTCACCGTCGCCTTTGTGTCGGCATCGCTCAAGGAGCGGGTCAGCTCCGCCGCCAGCCAGGCATGGCCGAAGCCGGAGCCGAGCCAGAGCAGGCCGGCGCCCAGCCCGACGATGACGAGCACGACCAAGGCAGCGACCCCGAGGCCGATCCAGCGAAGGGGGCGTTTCATCGATACCACCATGCTTTCGGCGCGAGCAGAAGCTGCCCGGAGCCCTCAACCTCCCCCGTCATCCCCGGGCTTGACCCGGGGATCCACGTTGCCGTCGCCGCGTCATCTCGTTGCCCACGATGACCTTCCGTCGCGTCCATCACATCCAACCCTCGACCGATCGGTTGAGATGCGTGGATCCCCGGGTCGAGCCCGGGGATGACGAGATTGGGGAAGAAGGGCGTCGCCGCCATCCTAGAACGCCTGTCCGAGGCTGACATAGATCTGGATCGGCGAATCGACGCTCCCTCGGGGGTTGAGCGGGGTCGCAACGTCGAGGCGGACCGGGCCGACCGCCGTGTAGTAGCGCAGGCCGATGCCGGCGCCGAGGGCGATGCGGCCCTTGAAGTCGGGCAGCTCGCTCGCATAGTTCGAGCCGGCATCGAGGAACGGCACGACGCCGATCGTATCGGTGACCTTGGTGCGCAGATCGGCGCTGACGACGGCGAGCGACCGGCCGCCGATCGGGTTGTTGAACTTGTCGAGCGGGCCGGCTTCCTGGAAGCCGAAGCCCCGGACCGAGCCCCCGCCGCCGGCATAGAAGCGGTGGTCCTTGGGGATCGAGGCGAGCGACGTGCCGAAGGTGCCGCCGAGCGTGCCCTGCAGCGCCAGGACGTAGCTGCCGCTCGGGCTGAGCTGGTCGTACCAGCTGCCGGTCAGCTTGGACTGCAGGAAGGTGAGGTTCGAGCCGATCGCGCGCAGGTAGGGTGTCGCCTCGATCGCGGCGCGATAGCCCTTGGTCGGGTTCAGCAGGTCGTCGGTGCCGTCCTTCTTGAGGAAGACCGGCGTGCCGACCAGGACATAGGTCCGGAAATCAACCTTTTCGTCGACGCGGGCATGCTGGGCCAGGATCGAGGCGCCGCCGGTCAAGGTCGGGTCGAAGTGCCGTTCCAGCCCCAATTGCGCCTTCTGCTCGATCGAATCATAGGCCTTGTAGCTCTGGTCGTCGAAGATCACCGAGGTGACCAGGTCCTGGTTGACGGTCCAGAGGTCGGGCCGCCGGAAGGTCGCGGACAAGCCATTGTCGGAGGTGCCGCCCATGGCGGTGATCTTGAGGTCCTCCGCACCGCCGAACAGGTCGCGATGCTCCCAGGAGACGTTCGCGGAAATGCCCTGGGTCGTGTCGTAGCTGCCGCCGAGGCTGACGGAACGCGGTGCCCGCTCGATCACGCGCGCCTCGATCGGCACGGTGCCGTCGGGGCCGACCGGACCGGCCGGCGCCACGGTGACCGTGCCGAACAGTCCGCTCGACACCAGCGCCTGGCGCGTGGCGTCGACCTGGGCCTGGTCGTAGGTAGCACCCTCGGTCCAGCCGATGCGCCGACGGACCCAGCTTTCCTCCAGCCGGTCGAGACCGTTGACCGCCAGCGCACCGAACCGCGCCGGGGCTCCGGGATCGAGCACGAAGGTGACTTCCATCGTCTTGGTCCCGGCATCGACGATGACGTGCTTGTCGGCGATCTTGGCGAACGGATAGCCCTTCACCTGGTAGAGCCGGGCGATCCGCGCGTCGGCATCGACCACCGGCCCCGAGACGGCGGGGCCGCCGACGATCAGCCCGACCGCGGCCGGATCGAACGGCCCGATGTCGGGCGGCGCCGTGCCGGCGGCCGTCGTCAGCACGACCTTGGAGAGCGTGTAGCGCGGCCCGGGCGCGATCTTGACCTCGACCTGGACGGGTGTCGCCTTGTCGTCGATCACCGGATCGATCTGCGGCTCGTAATAGCCGGCGGCCTCGATCACCGCGGTCAGCCGGTCGACATCGTCACGCGCGCGGCGGGTCAGCGCGCCGACCGTCGCCGGCGGCTTGTCATCCTGCAGCTTTACCAGCTGGGAACTGGCCTCGAGATCGGACTCGAGCGCACTGTCGTCGACGCCGGTGATCTTGGTTTCATAGGCGATGCCGTCCGCCCGTGCGGCGGTCGAGCACAACAGGAAGGCGAGAGGAATTACCCGGCAAAGGTGAGTGAACCGACGAACCATGCCCGCAAACAGCTGGCACCCGTCCGGGTTCCGCCGGGACCGCCTCACTTCGTGCCGAACAGGCGATCTCCGGCGTCGCCCAGGCCCGGGACGATATAGGCATTGTCGTCGAGCCGCTCGTCGAGGGCGGCGCCATAGACCGTCACGCCCGGGTGGGCCGCGGCGAATTTCGCCATGCCTTCCGGGGCCACGACCAGCGCCAGGAACCGGATCCGCGCATCCTCGACCCCCCGCCTGTTCAAGACGTCGACCGCGTGGATCGCCGAGTTGCCGGTCGCCAGCATCGGATCGACGATGATGAACAGCCGGCCCTCCGGCTCCGGCAGCTTGACCAGATATTCGATCGGCATGTGGGTGTCGTGATCGCGATAGAGCCCGACATGCCCGGTGCGCGCCGACGGCATCAGCTCGTGCAGCCCCTCGGCCATGGTCAGGCCGGCGCGCAGGATCGAAACGATGGCGACCTTCTTGCCCTGGATGCGCGGCGCGTCCATGGCAGTCATCGGCGTCTCGATCCGCTCGGTCGTGAGCGGCAGGTCGCGCGTCAGCTCATAGCCCATCAGCAGCGCGATCTCCTTCAGGAGCTGGCGGAACTGGATGGTCGGCGTGGTCTTGTCGCGCATCAGGCTCAGCTTGTGCTGGATGAGCGGATGATCGACGAGGCGGAGCGAGGGAAAGGCAGCGGTCACGGCAGGCGGGCTCCGGATCGAGAGGGCGCTGCCCAGATTTATAGGCCCGGATCACCGTCAATCGGGTTATCGAATTTTGTCTGTAATTTAAAACTTATTGACGAACTGCATACGTAAAATAGATGATCCCCGCACCGCCCACGAAGGCGGCTCAAGGCCGGGAGGTCCGATTCAGCATGACCGCCATCGCGATCATTGGTGCCGGCTTCAGCGGCACGCTGCTGGCCCTGCATCTGCTGCGCCGGACGCCGCCCGCGGTCCGGGTCGTGCTGATCGAGCGCCAGAACCGCTTCGCCCAGGGCCCCGCCTATGCCACGGGCAACCCGAGCCATCTGCTGAACGTGCCGGCCGGGCGCATGAGCGCCTTTCACGACCGGCCCGGCGATTTCCTCGACTGGCTCGCCCGCCAGGCCGAGGCACCGGCCGATGTCGGCCCGGGCAGCTTCGTCCCGCGCCGCCAGTTCGGCGCCTATATCCGCCACCTGCTGCATGAGGAATTGAAGCGGCCCGGTGCCGCCGGCCGGCTCGAGCTGGTGCGCGGCGACGTCGCGGCGATCGAGGGCGAACCGCACGGCCTGCTCTCGCTGTGCATCGGCGCCGAGCGCCGGATCGAAGCCGATCTCGCCGTGCTGGCGATCGGCAATTTCCCGCCGGAGCCGCCGACGATCGCCGACCCGGGCTTCTTCGATACCGCGCTCTACCGGCCCGATCCCTGGGCCGGCGACGCGCTCGACGGGCTCGATCCGGACGCTCCGGTGCTGCTGATCGGCACCGGCCTCACCATGGTCGACACGGTGACCTCGCTCGAGGATGCCGGGCATCGTGGGCCGATTCACGCGCTGTCGCGCCGGGGCCTGACGCCACGCCGGCATGCCGCCGCCGCCCGGCCGGTGCGCCGACCGGGAGCGGCGATCCCCGACCGGCTGATCGATTGCCTGCGGATGCTGCGCAGCGAGGCCCGGCGCGCCGCGCATGACGGCAGCACCTGGCAGGCGGCGCTCGACGAGCTGCGCCCGTTCGGGCGTGATCTCTGGCAGAATCTCTCGTCCGAAGACCGGTCCCGCTTCCTGCGCCATCTGCGGCCCTGGTGGGACGTGCACCGCCATCGGCTGGCGCCCGAGGTATCCCGTCGGATCGATGCCGCCCGGGCGCGCGGCCAGCTGCATATCCATGCCGGCCGCATCGACGGCATCACCGCCGGTGCCGAGGCGGCGACGGTGATCTATCGCCCCCGCGGCACCGGCGAGCGGCGCGAGCTCGCCGTCGCACGCGTGGTTAATTGCGCGGGCCCCGCCTGCGACTTCGACCGGATCCCGCATCCCCTGGTGCGCCGCCTGCTCCGGGACGGGCTGGTCCGCCCCGATCCGCAGCGGCTGGGCCTGGACGTGGCGCCGTCCGGGGCACTTCGCGACCGCGCCGGCGCCATTTCGCGCCAGCTCTTCGCCGTCGGGCCGGTGACGCGCGGTGCCTATTGGGAGATGACGGCCGTACCGGACATCCGCCGGCAATGCGAACTGCTGGCGGCGCAACTGGCCATGCTGGTCTGAGCCTGCCCTATTTCTGCAGGGTGTCGGCTTTGTCGTTCAGCACCGAAACCAGCTTCTCGATGCCCTGCCCCCGCAGGATCGATGAGAATTCCGAGCGGCGCGTCGCCAGCTGGCTGATCGTGCCGGCCAGATAGATGTCGCGGATCTGCCAGCGGACGTCATTGTCGTGCAGCACGTAATTGATCGAGATCGGTTCGCCGTCCGACTTCACGATCTGGGTGCGCACAAGCGTGCCGTGCTTGAGCTTCTGCTCGCCGATGACGTTGAGCTGCTCGCCGGAATAGCCATCGAACTGGGTCGCATAAGTCGCGGTGATGTAGCGGCCGAAGGCCTTGGCGACCGCCTGCTTCTGCTCGGCATTCAACTGCCCCCACGACGGGCCGACCGAAAGCCGGGACATGAACGGCACGTCAAAGGTCGCCATGACGACCGGCTCCAGCTTGTCGTACCGGCCCTTCACGCCGAGCGCCGCGGCATTCTTCATGTTGTTCAGCAGCACGTCGTAGAAGCCGCGAACCTCGTCCGAGGGCCCCGGTGCCGCCTGCGCCCGGCCGCCGCAAAGTGCCAGGCCGAGAAGCAGTGCGAAGCTCGCGATGAATCCGGACCGGAGGAAAAATCTCATCGGAGCCTCGGCTTATGGGAATTTTCATCACACTAAATCAACCGGGCGGCACGGTCGACAGCACTTTTCCATCGTGAAAACAAAACGGCCGGTCCTGCAAGGGACCGGCCGTTCCATCGGTTAGGGCACGAGATCAGATCTCGGCCGGAAGCTTGTGCGGAGCCGCCGGCCGCAGGGTCAGGAAGCCGGTAAGCTCCCCATAGACCCGCAGGATCCAGGACGACATTTTCGGGATGACTCCTCGTTGGGACGGTGCCATTTCACCTGGGCTCGCCAAGCGGCGCAAACGGCGATATCTTGGGCTCTGCATAACATCAGGTTATGCGATCGCGGGATTCACCCCATGGCGCGGCGATTACCGTCCCTGACGGCGCTCAAGGCGTTCGAAGCCGCGGCGCGGCATCAAAGCTTCACCCGTGCCGCGGACGAGCTGTTCGTGACCCAGGCGGCGGTCAGCCGGCAGATCCGGGAACTCGAAGCGGCGCTGGGCCGGCCGCTATTCCATCGCCTGCATCGCAAGGTCGAGCTGACCGAGGCCGGCGCCACCCTCGCCGCCGCGACCGCGCGCGCGTTCGAAGGCATCGAGGCCGCCGTGCTGAGCCTCGGCGGGGCCACGCCGGAAAGCCTGCTGCAGATCAGCGTCGAGCCGCCCTTCGCCATGCAATGGCTGCTGCCGCGGCTCAGCCGGTTCAATCAGCGCCATCCCGAGATCGACGTGGTGCTGGACCCGGATTTCGCCATCGTCGACCTCACCGGCAGCGGGGCGGAGCTCGCCATCCGCTATTCCGACGACCGGTCGAGTTGGCCCGGCACGGAGAGCTACCCGCTGGCCGAGGTCTGGGGCGCACCGGTGCTGTCGCCGCGGCTGCTGGGCACAGGCCCCGCGCTCGAGGGGCCGGGCGACCTCGTGCATTACACGCTGCTGCACGAAGAGGATCGGGAATATTGGGCGCGCTGGTTCCGCGACGCCGGCCTGCCCGATCTCGCGGTCCGGCGCGGCCCGGTGTTCAGGGACGCGACCCTGGCGATCGAGGCGGCGGTGCTCGGCCAGGGGGTGGTCCTCGGTGATCCGATCCTGACCGGCGACGACGTCGCCGCCGGCCGGCTGGTGCAACCCCTGCCGCAGAACTCCTGCTTCGGCGCCTACTTGCTGGTGACGCCGGAGGGCGGGCCGCAGAGCGCCGGCGCCATTGCGTTCGCCGCTTGGCTGCTCGAGGAAATGGCGGGTTTCCGCGCCCAGCGTGGCATCGCCCTGCCAGCCGCTTGAGGAAACGCTTGCGATCGGGCCGGGCACGGGCGACCCTCGCCGTTGAAAATCTCGATTTGATCCAAGGACCTCGGGAATGACGGACTCCTCGCCGCACGGCGATCCCCTTGCGACGCCGGTCATGCCGGTCGGCGTGCCGATGATCCGTGCCATCGCCATGCCGGCCGACACCAATCCGGCCGGCGATATCTTCGGCGGCTGGCTGATGGCACAGATGGATCTGGCCGCCGGCAACGCCGCCGCCCGGCGCGCGCGCGGCCGCTGCGTCACCATCGCGGTCGACGGCATGGCCTTCCTGTCGCCAGTCCATGTCGGCGACGAGGTCAGCCTCTATGCCCGGATCCTCGGCGTCGGCCGGACCTCGATGAAGATCCTGGTCGAGGCCTGGCGCCGGCCGCGCCATGATTTCGAGAGCATCCAGGTCACCAAGGCGACCTTTACTTTCGTCGCGATCGACGACGACGGACGCCCGCGCCCGGTGCCCGAGGAGTCGCCGCCGTTCGAGCAGCCGGATTGCGATCGTGCTTGAGCTGGCGATCCTCGACGACTATCAGCGCGTCGCCCTGTCGCTCGCCGACTGGGACCGTTTGCGCGATCGCGTCCGGATCACGGTCTTTGACCGACCGCTCGGCACCGATGCGGCCGCCCGTCTGGCGCCGTTC
>DATGEK010000097.1:0-3843 GCA_035310205.1 Aliidongia sp. | reverse complement strand
GCCAGCGCCAGCGCGTCGCCCTCGCCCGCGCGCTCGCCATCGAACCCCGGATCCTGCTGCTCGACGAGCCGTTCGGCGCGCTCGACACCAAGGTCCGCACCGAACTGCGGCAATGGCTGAAGGGCCTGCACCGGCGCCTGGGCGTGACCTCGGTCTTCGTCACCCACGACCAGGAGGAGGCGATGGAGCTTGCCGACCGCATCGTGGTCATGCGCGCTGGCAAGATCGAGCAGGTCGGCACGCCGACCGCGGTCTATGCCGCCCCCGTCTCGCCCTTCGTCTATGGCTTCCTCGGCCAGGCCAACCACATCGCCTGCACGATCACGGATGGCCTCGCCCGCGTCGGCGAAACGGTTCTGGGGCCGGCATCGGGGCAGGCCGACGGGCCGGCTACGGCCTGGTTCAGGCCGCACCATGTCGAGCTGGCGCCGCCCGACGGCGGCGCGGCACTCGACGGCATGATGGTCGACCTTCACGCGATCGGCCCACGGGCGCGCGCCACGCTCGATTATCAGGGCGCGCTGGTGACGGCGGAACTCAACGTCGATGACATCGCGCGCCGCAGCCTGGCCGCGGGTGGCCCGTGCCGCTGGCGCCCTCGCGAGGTCCGGGTCTATCCGCCCGGCTAGGGCTCGTGCTTATGCCGCGATGTAGGTCTTGTACTTGCTCTTCAGGCTTTCGAACTTTTCCCGGGCCCCCTCTTTCGGATTGGCACCGGTGAAGGGATCGAGCGGCTCGAGAGTGACCGAAGCGTCGCCAACGCGATCCAGGAAGACGAGGCGGCTCGTCGTATAGACCTCATCATAGGCCCGTCTGAAGGCGGTCAGCACCTTGTGGCACTTGTTGCACGGTGGTTTCGATCCGCCGATCACGACCGGCGCGGTCGGGACCGTGCCCTGGGCAAGCTTCTTCACCAGATGCTTCAGCAGATTCTGTTCTGCGTGATTTTCCGGGTTGGCGATGAGCATGTCCTCGAGCCCGCTCGTCCGGTTGAACGGCCGGAGCATCGAGGCATTCGACTTGCCGGAGTGCGTCGGCGGCAGCAGTGCCAGCGAAGACAGCCGTCCCCGGCTCTGGCCGGTGACCGCCCTTTTTAGATAGTCGGCGTGGAGCGCGTTGCTCGACACCGTCACGTCGCCCTCCAGATACATGGTCTGGGCTTCCTGGAAACGGCTGTCCTCAGCCTTGGACCATTGGAAGATCTTTTCCGATATGCCCCGGATCTGGCTGAGCGTGGAGAGTGCCTGGTCGTCTGCGGCGCGCTGCAGCACCGGCGCGGACCAGCGCACGCTTCCGGGTGGCAATGGCGGTGGTGGCGGGGCCAGCCGCTTCGGCTGCGCTGCCCGCGGCGCGATCAGGCCCTGTGACAATGCGGGCGCCCCGCCGTAGCGCGTGGGCGGCGGGGCGATGGGCGGACGCTGCTTCACGGGTCACGGCCTCCACGGCCAAATCCAAAACGGGCGTCCACCCTACCAAAGGTTGATGACAGGTGCCAGTTCGCGCGAACTACGGGCGACCGTCGCTCAGAGCACCTGGCGGAACAGGAAGAACAGCGTGCCCGACAGCAGGATCGAGGCCGGGAGCGTCAGCACCCAGGCCAGGATCATGTTGCGGATCGTTTCCCACTGCAGGCCGGAGCCGTTCGCCGCCATGGTGCCGGCGACGCCGGATGACAGCACATGGGTCGTGCTGACCGGCAGGCCGAACATGTCGGCGGCACCGATCGTCGTCATCGCCACCAGTTCCGCCGACGCGCCCTGGGCGTAGGTCAGGTGATCCTTGCCAATCTTCTCGCCGACGGTGACGACGATGCGCTTCCAGCCGACCATCGTGCCGAGCCCCAGCGCCAGGGCGACCGCGACCTTGACCCAGGCCGGAATGAACTTCGTCGCATTGTCGAGCTGGCGGCTATAGGTCTTGAGCACGTCCTTGTCGCCGCTCTCGAAGGCCGGATTGCCGGACTTGCCGATCAGGCGCAAGGCCTCGCTGGCCAGGTACATGTCGTTGCGCACGTTGTTGACCTGACCCTGCGGGACGTTGGAGAGCTCACCGAACTTGGCGACCTCCTGGGCGATCGAGCCGGCCAGCGCCTGCAGGCCCGGCATCGTCGCCGGCGCCAGCTCGCGGGTCCGGATGAATTCGGTCACTTCCTTGCGCGCATCGACCGAGGCCGGCGCACCGGCGGGCACGTAATGGCCGAGCACGTCGGATGCCTGCCGCGACACGGCGACGAAAACCTGGGTCTGGTCGGGGGTCACCGCCCGGTTAAGCGCAAAGGCAGTCGGCACGGTGCCGATCAGGATCAGCATGATCAGGCCCATGCCCTTCTGGCCGTCGTTCGAGCCATGGGCGAAGCTGACGCCGGTACAGGTCAGCACCAGGAGGCCGCGGATCCAGAACGGCGGCGGCTGCTTGCCCTTGGGCGCCTTGTAGAGCTGAGGCGCCTTGATCAGGAGCTTGCTGAGCAGCAGCAGCAGCGCCGACAGAATGAAGCCGATCACCGGCGAGAACAGCAGCGCCCGGCCGATGCCCGCCGCCTGGCTCCAGTCGACGCCGCTCGTGCCCGAGGCTCCAGACAAGATCTGGTTCATCAGGCCGACGCCGATGATGGAGCCGATGAGCGTGTGCGAGCTGGAGTTCGGCAAGCCGAAATACCAGGTGCCAAGGTTCCAGATGATCGCCGCGATCAGCAGCGCGAACACCATGGCGAAGCCGGCCTGGCTGCCGACCTGCAGGATCAGCTCGACCGGCAGCAGCGAGATGACGCCGAAGGCGACTGCGCCCGACGAGGTCAGCACCCCCATGAAATTGAAGAAGCCGGACCAGACGACGGCGAAGCTCGGCTGCATCGAATGGGTATAGATGACGGTCGCGACCGCATTGGCGGTGTCGTGGAAGCCGTTCACGAACTCGAAGGCGAGCGCGATCAGCAGCGCCACGCCCAGGAGGATGTATGGGAACGCCGAGCTTTCCTGGACCGGCGCCAGATCGGCGGTGAGCTGGACCGCGATATAGCCGAGACCGACGGCCATGACCGCCATGAACAGCCCGAGGCTGAGGCGCCGTCCCCTGGCGCTGCCGCCTTCGTCGAATACAGCCGCATGCGCCATCGCCCGTCCCCCCGGCAATCCATGTCCGGAGGAGCTTAGCGCCGGGGCGTGACGCTTTTACGTCCGTCCGCCCGATCAGGTCCGGTTGAGCAGGTCGAGCAGCTGCGGGCTGACCTTGCCGTCGCGCGGTAGGCCGCGGTCGCCCTGGAAATCCTTGATCGCCGTCACGGTGCGCCGGCCAAGCTTGCCGTCGGCCGGACCGGGATCATAGCCCTTGGCCGCCAGGCGCTGCTGCGCGAGTGCCACCGCATTGCCGGCCCCGGCCGACGCCGCCTCGATCGGCGGCCGGGCGAAGCTGACGCTGTCGAGCGTCTGCTTCAACACCCAGGCCGAACGGGCATTGGGCGCGATCCCGGCATCCCGCTGATAGGCCAGGATCGCCTGCTCCGTCTGCGGGTCGAGCCGGCCGGTGACCGGGCCCGGCCGGTAGCCGTGCTCCGGCAACTTTTCCTGCAGCGACCGGACATAGGCCTGCAGGACCGGGTCGGCCGCTCGCAGGTCGCTCATCGGCAGCTTCGGTAGGCGCGCACCGGGCGTACCCGGCGCGACATGCGGGCCGATCAGCGTCGGCGCCGCCGGGATGCCGCTGTTGCCCAGCACGTTCTGATTGGGCGTCGCGACCTTCGGCTGCATTGAGAACACCGGCCCGGTCAGCTCCGATTCCGGCACCGTGCCCTGGGCAAATGCCGCCGCCGGCGCCAGCAGGAACAGGCCGGCGGGGATGAGACGAGAG
>DATGEK010000096.1:0-48913 GCA_035310205.1 Aliidongia sp. | reverse complement strand
GATATCGAGATCCTGGCCGGCGTCGAAGAGAACGTGCGCTTCAAGATGCCGCCGGAACTGGCCGACATGGCTGCCGCCTCGTAAGCGGCCGCACACTCGCGACGATGAACGGGCGCTGCCGCTGGCAGCGCCCGTTTTCTTTGATCAGAGCAGGCCGAATCCGGTTGGGCCGCCCAGCCTGGCGGCCGCGCGCAGCGTTGCCTCCGCGCGGGCTGCGGCCTTGCCGAGGCGCAGCAGCGCCGGGATCTGGCCCGGGCGGCGCAGGACCGATCCCAGTACCGCCGCAAGATCGGTCGAGCCGTCGGCCTTGATGCCGGCCAGCGCCGCCGGCGGCAGCGCGTCCCCAGCCGAGTCGGCGACGACGCGCAGGATCAGCAGCGGCAGGTCGGGTGCGGCCTCTGCCAGCACGTGGCTTTCCATATCGACCGCCGTGGCACCGGTCCGCGCGAACAATGCCGCCTTGTCGGCCGCGGTTGCGATGGCTTGGTCGCTGCCGACCATGGGGGCGGTGATCGGCTGAAGGGAGCCGAGCAGGGCCATGGCGCGCGCGTGCCAGGCGGTATCGACGGGAATGCCGGTCCCACCTGCGGTCAGCAGGCGCCCCGGCAGCAGCAGCGTGCCGGGAGCCAGGGCCGGATCGAGACCACCGGCCAGACCGAAGCTCAGCAGGTGGGTCGCCCCGCCGTCGACGAGCCGCCGGGCCGCCCGCCGGGCGCCGTCGAGCCGGGCCCCGCTGAACTGGATCGTGTGGGCGCCCGGGAGGGTGCCCGAAAGGCAACGGGCCTCCGATTGGAGGCCCGCCAGAATGCCGAGATGCATGGTCAAGCGGCTCACATGCCGTGCATGACGAGCTTGGAATTGCCGGTCTTGAGATTGCGGTAGCGCGCCAGCGCCATGAGCGGGAAATAGGCGCGATAGCCGTGGTAGCGCAGATAGAACACGCGCGGGAAGCCCACGGCCGTGTAGGTCTCCTCGTGCCACAGGCCGTTCTCGGGCCGGGTCCGCATCAGATAGTCGACGCCGCGCTGCACGGCCACGTGGTCGACCGCGCCGGCGGCCATCAGCCCCAGCACCGCCCAGGCGGTCTGCGACGCGGTCGAGCCGTTGCCCTCGCCGTGGCGGCCGTCATAGTAGCTGGTGCCGTCCTCGCCCCAGCCGCCGTCGGCGTTCTGCATGGCGACGAGATAGTCGATCGCCTTCTGGATGCCGGGGGACGCCAGGTCCTCGCCGGCGGCATTGAGCGCGCACAGCACTGACCAGGTGCCGTAGATGTAGTTGGTGCCCCAGCGGCCGTACCAGGAACCGTCCTGTTCCTGCTCGCGCCAGAGATAGGCCAGCGCCTTGTCGATCACCGGCGTGCCGCGCTTGTAGCCGAGCTGGGCCAGCATCGAGACGCAGCGCGCGCTGACGTCCGCCGTCGGCGGATCCAGCAATGCGCCATGGTCGGCGAACGGGATGTAGTTCAGGTAATAATGCTCGTTGTCGGCATCGAACGCGCCCCAGCCGCCGTTCTTGCTCTGCATGCCGATGATCCATTCGACCGCGCGCTCGATGTTCTCGCGGTGCTTCGGATCGCCGGCGCGATCGATGGCCATGACGACGGCGGCGGTATCGTCGACGTCAGGATAATGGGCGTTGGCATATTGGAACGCCCAGCCGCCCGGACGCACGCCGGGGGCGGATTCGTTATAGTCGCCGACCACGTCGAGGATTTGCTTCGAGGCGAGCCAGTCCGCGGCGGCCGCGGCGGCCTGCCGGCCGGCACCGCTCGCCTTGCCGTCGTTGCGCACGTCGGCCACTTCCAGCATGGCGTGGCCGGCGAGGCCCGTGTCCCACACCGGCGAGACGCAGGGTTGGACCATCGAATCGCCGTCGGCGTCGGTGATGATCAGTTTCTTCAACGCCAGCTTGGCCGTGACCAGGCGCGGATCGTCCTTGGCGAAGCCCATCAGCTCCATGGCCATGACCGCATTGGCCATCGCCGGGAAGATGGCGCCCAGGCCGTCTTCGCCGTTGAGCCGTTCCTCGGTGAAGGCCATGGCGCGCTCGATCGCCTTTTGGCGGCCCTTCTTGGGGAAGGACGGCTCGACGAAGCGCACGACATGGTCGACCCAGCGGAACGCGGTCGCCCAGAAATTCCGGGTCGTTGAGTGCAGGTAGCGCTTCTCTTCGAACGGCGGCGTCACGAACAGCTCGGCCACGTCGATCCGCCGGGGGTTCTTCGCCTGCGGCTTCAGGGTCATCAGCACCAGCAGCGGCACGATCACCGTGCGCGACCAGTAACTGACCTTGTTCAAGTGGAAGGGGAACCACTTGGGCAGGTTCATGATCTCGACCGGCATGACCGGCACGGCGCGCCAGGGCACCTGGCCGAACAGCGCGAGCGCGATGCGGGTGAAGACATTGCAGCGCGCGGCCCCGCCTGCGCCCAGGATCACCTGGCGCGCACGGGCCATGTGGGGTGCGTCGATGTCGTCGCCCGCCAGCTTGAGCGCGTAATAGGCCTTCACGGTCGCGCTGATGTCGAACGGGCCGGCATGGAACAGCGGCCAGCCGCCGTCGGCGCCTTGCGTCTTGCGGATATAGCGCGCGATCGATTCCTGGAGAGCCGGATCGATCTCGTCCAGGTAGTGCATCAGCAGGATGTATTCGGCGGGAATGGTGACGTCCGCCTCGAGCGCGAAGACCCAGTGCCCGTCGCCGTTCTGACGCGAGACGAGCGCTTCGGTCGCGCTTTCGATCGCGCTGTCTATCGCGGCAATCGAAGGCTCGGCCAAGGGGGCGGCTCGGAGCATGTCGGCGGTCTCGTTCATGATCGGTGCTGTGGTCTCGTCAAAAGTTCCATTTCGCAACTGCAGCGAACTTTGGTGAAAATTGGCAACATTCTCAAGAGCCAACGCGTAATGGCTGTAGCGCGTCGTCTGAACTGATGCGCCTATTGCAACAATTCAAGCGCTTTTCAACAACGCCGCCGCTGTTTCACCGGAACGGATGGCGCCCTCGATGGTTGCCGGCAGTCCCGTGTCGGTCCAGTCTCCGGCCAGGGCCAGGTTGCGCCAGAAGGTCCGCGCCTCGGGCCGCCGCTTCACCTGTTCCGGCGTCTCGGCGAAGGTAGCACGCTTCTCCTTGACGATGCGCCAGGCCGGCAGCGGCCGATTGCCGAGCCCGAGGCCGGCGGCGACGTCAGCCCAGATCAGCGGCGCCAGCACCTCGGCCTCTTCGTCGACGACATGGCTGGCGGCACTGATGGTAACCGAAACCAGGCTGCCGCGCCGGAACACCCATTCCGCGGTGCCGCCGATGACGCCGAGGATCTCGACCCCGGCGACAGAGTCGGCTTCGTCCAGGCGGAAATGCGCGTTCACGATCGGCCGATACTCGGTCGGCGTCATCAGGTGGGGCACGAGGGTGGTCGCGACGGCCGGCGGCACGGCCAGCACCAGATTGTCGCCCTGGTCGAGCCCCACGACCTCGCCGCCCAGATCGAGCGAGACGGACCGATTGCCGTGGAAGCCGATCTTGCGCACCCGGGTCGACAGGCGCAGCGTCGCGCCCTGCTGGGCGAGCCAGGCCAGAGCCGGGTCGACGAAGCTTTCGGACAGGCCGTCGCGCGCGACCAGCGGGCGCGAGAAATCGGCGCCGCGGGCGAAGGTCTCCTCGAGCACGGGCCACAGCAGATGGGCGGCCGCGGTCTTCGCCTCGGTGTTGAGCGCTGCGACGGCGAGCGGTTCCCAGAAGCGGCGATAGAGCCGCGTGTCCCGGCCGACCAGGTCGGCGACCGTGGCATCGGGGCCGCATTTGCGAAAGCGCAGGCCGCCCAGATAGTCGCGCGCGCGGCTGCCCGGCACGCGCCGGCTCGGCATCAGCACCCACCAGGGCAGCTTGCCGCGGTTGGGGGCAAGTGACCAGCGTTCGCCGGTCGCGAGATCGACGAAGGGATAGCGCGAGTCGGCCGGTCCTTCGAGCGTGTCCTCGGCGCCGATCAGCTTCAGGTACGCGAGCGCCGAATCGTTGCCGCTCATCAGCAGATGGTTGCCATTGTCGATGCGGCAGCCGAGCGGCTCGTCGAAATAGGAGCGGCAGCGGCCGCCGGCCTGCGGGCCTGCCTCGTAGATCACGACGCGATGGCCGGCCTGGGTCAGGCGGAGGGCGGCGCTGAGCCCGGCAAGGCCGGCGCCGACGACATGGGTGATCGGTTGCATGGGATCAGAGCAGGCCGCGGGTGAGGGCGATCCAGAGCTTGACCAGCTTCGGCACCTTGACCGTCGCCCGCGGCGGCGCCCAGCCGCGGCGGAGCAGGCGCTCGAGGATCGCCGCATAGACGGCGCTCATCATGCGGGCCGGGCGCATGGCACCCTTGGCGCATTGGGCCATGGCGGCGTCGGCCAGCTGGAAGCGGCGGTGGGCCTCGGCCGCGAGCTCGGTGCAGACGGCGTCGATCGCGGGCTGGGCGATGACCTCCGTCGGGACACGGGTCGCGATGCCGTGGTGCTCCAGCGCCTCGCGCGGCAGATAGAGCCGGCCGCGCTCGGCATCCTCGTCGATGTCGCGCAGGATGTTGGTCAGCTGCAGCGCGCGGCCCAGATGCTCCGCCACCTCGTCGGCTCGCGGCTGCCAGGTGCCGAACACGCGCACGGACAGGCGGCCGACCGCGCTCGCGACCCGATCGCAATAGAGGTCGAGCTCGGCCGCATCGGGCGCCACGATGTCGCGTTCCGCGTCCATCGCCATGCCGTCGATGACCGCGTGGAAATCACGCTTCTGCAGGTCGAACCGGCGGATCGGTCCCACCAGCGTGCGACCGACCGGCAGCGTCGCCGGACGGCCGGCATAGATCGCTTCGATCTCGGCACGCCAGGCCGCGAGCCCGCGCTGCTTCTCGTCCTGCGGGGCCGGCTCGTCTGCGATGTCGTCGACCTCGCGGCAGAAGGCATAGATCGCGAACATCGCCTCGCGCCGATCCTTCGGCAGGAAGCGCATGGCCGTATAGAACGAACTCTTGGCCTGGCCGACCTGGCGCGTGACCTCGGCGAGATCGGCCGAAACATCGTCGGTCTGGATCGGGGCAGTCATGCTCATGGGTGCTGCGCTGCGGGGCGAGGGGCGGGGCGGAAGCGGCGGCGCCAGATGCCGGAGACGAGGGCGCCGATGGCGATGCCGCCGGCCACGGGCTTCGACAGCTCGACACGCGTGGCGATCGGATCCTCGCGCTTCAGCCGGCGGGTCAGGCGCACCGCCAGGGTCCGGATGACCTGGCATTCGAGCGCGATGCGGACGTCGTCGACCTGGGTCACCAGATCGGCGCATTCGGCCAGCAGGCCCTCCAGCGGCGCGATGGTCCGGTCGAGCACGCGGCGCAGCGCCGGCGTGAGCGCGGGACGCGAGAGATCGCCGATGGTCGCCCCCTCCTGCGCCATCAGGCCGGTCGGCAGATAGACCCGGTCGAGCGCCTTATAGTCGGCGGCGCAATCCTGCAGGTGGTTGATCACCTGGAGCGCGTTGCACAACGCATCGGCGCCGGGCCGGCAGGCTGCGCCCTCGCCATGGAGATCGAGCAATTGCCGGCCGACGGGTGCCGCCGACAGGAAGCAGTAGCCGAGCAGGTCGTCCCAGTCGCGATAGCGCGTCTTGTTGGCGTCCTGGGTGAAGGCCTTGAGCAGATCCAGGCAATGCTGCGGCGTGACGCCGGTCTCGGCCAGGCTCTCGCGCATGCGCACGCAGGCTGCCGACTCGGCTTCCTCGGTCGCGCGACTGCCCTGGCCCAGAATGATTTCGCCCATGCGTGCCAGGCGTGCCACCTTATCGTCGGCGGCCAGGTCCGGATTGTCGGCGATGTCGTCGGCGCCGCGGGCGAAATTGTAGAAGGTATGGACGTGGCGCCGCAGGTCCGGGCGGATCAGCCAGGACCCGACCGGGAAATTCTCGTCCGCCGCCGTCTTGCCCGATGGCGTTTCGAGGGTGCCCGGGGCGGGGGCGCTCTGCAGGGGATCGCTCATTGGCGCACTCAATGCCTCATAGGGGCCGGCAGGGCAAGGGGATCAGCCCGCGATATAGTTGTTGGCGCGGAACCATTCGATCGCATCGCGGATGCCGTCCTCGGCCGGGCGCGGCGCATAACCCAGCTCGCGCCGGGCCTTGGCGATGGTGAAGAACATCTTCTTGCGAGCGAGGGTCAGGCCGTCGCGCGTCACGAACGGCTCCTTGCCGGTGATGCGGGCGTAGAGCTCGGCGCCGTAGGCGAGCGGCATCAGCAGGTCGATCGGCAGGCTGATCGTCGGCGGCTTGCGGCCGGACATGCCTGCGATCATGGCGAGCAGCGCGCGGAGCGTCAGGTTCTCGCCGCCCAGGATATAGCGCTCGCCGATCCGGCCCTTGTCGAAGGCGAGCAGATGGCCCTCGGCGACATCGTCGACATGGGCGAAGTTGAGGCCCGTATCGACGAAGGCCGGCATGCGCCCGGATGCGGCCTCGAGGATCGTGCGGCCGGTCGGCGTCGGCTTGACGTCGCGCGGGCCGACCGGGGTCGAGGGATTGACGATGACCGCCGGCAACTGCCGCTCGCGCACCAGGCGCTGGACCGCTTCCTCGCTCAGGTATTTCGAGCGCTTGTACGGCCCGACCATCTGGTCGAGCGACACCGGCGTCGCCTCGTCGGCATCGGCGCCATCCGGCAGCAGGCCGAGCGTCGCGACGCTCGAGGTATGGACGACGCGGCTGACGCCGGCCGCCAGCGCCGCCTCCATCAGGGCGACCGTGCCGTCGACGTTGGTCCGGTACATCCTGGCGGGCTCGGGCACCCACAGCCGATAATCGGCGGCGACATGGAACAGCGCCTCGCAGCCCTTCATGGCGGGGGCGAGCGATGCATGATCGTCCAGGCTGCCGGTGACCGGCGCGGCGTCGAGCCCGACCAGGTTGCGCCGGTCGCTGCCGGCGCGCACGAGCACGCGCACCTCATGGCCGGCCGCGATCAGCTTGCGGGCGACGGCCGAGCCGACGAAGCCGGTGGCACCGGTGACGAGGCAGATCATGAGGGGCGTGGTCCTTCGGCAGAAAAGCGCGCGTTGTCTGCTTAGCGCGATGCCGGCCCGAGCGGTAGGGCCCAGCGTGGGGGGCAGGGCTCCGGCAGGCTCGCGAGCGGAAAGGTCACGGCCAGGGTGGTGCCGACGCCCGGCTCGCTGTCGATCAGCAATGTCCCGCCCTGATGCTCGACCAGGGCCTTGGCCAGCGGCAGTCCGAGGCCGGTCCCGCCATAGCGCCGACCGAGCGACGTATCGATCTGCTGGAACGGCCGCAGGGCGGTGACGATCTCGTCCTTGGTCATGCCGATGCCACTGTCGAGGATGGTGACCGTCGCCTCCTGCGGGGCGACCATCAGCTCGACTCGCACGGTGCCGCCGGCGCGGTTGAACTTGATTGCGTTCGACAGCGTGTTGAACAGGACCCGCTTGGCGAGCCGTTGGTCGGCGATGATGTCGGCACGGGTCGCGGCGTTGTTCTCGATGGTCAGGGCGGCGCGCCGTGCGTCGTCCCTGAGTTCGCGCAGGCATTCGCCGATCAACTGGTGCAGATCGACCGGCTCGGGCGCGTACTCCATGTCGCCGGCCTCAATCCTCGAGAGGTCGAGCACGGAATTGATGATGTCGAGCAGGCGCCGGCCGCTGTCGTTGATATCGGCGGCATAGTCGAGATAGACGCCTTGGCCGATCGGTCCGTTCTTTTCGTCCCGAATCAGCTCGGAAAAGCCGATGATGGCGTTCAGCGGCGTGCGGAGCTCATGGCTCATGTTGGCCAGAAACGTGATCTTCGAGCGGTTGGACGCTTCCGCCTCGTCGCGGGACTGGGCGAGTGCCACGGCGAGACCGGTCAGCTCGCGCTTCTTGCGTTCCAGCGCCTTGATGAGCTTCTGGCTGTGCAGGATGATCGGCCAGCCAACCACCGCGCCGACCGATCCGGTCAGCACGGGGATGGAAGCGGGCAGATGGCCGAACACGATCAGCCAGCAGATCGAAGCCGAGATCGTCGCCAGGCCGGCGCCGCCGGCCGTCAGCACCAGTACCGCCGGCATCATGCCGAGGCCGGCGAGCCAGCGATCCAGGCGGATCAGCCAATGCTGCGACCGGGGTCCGATGCGATCGGGGACCGTCGCATCCTGTGCAATATTCGTCATCCAAGCCCGCTTACCGTGGAATGGCGCAGAAATAACCCAATCGTCGGTGGCGTGGAACCGCGCGGTCAGTCCCGCCCGGCGCGGATCGAACCGGATCCGGCCTTGTTGGTCTGAAGGCTGCCCGTCACCTTTGCCACCTGGATGTCGCCGGAGCCGACGGAGGACAGGTTGGCGTCCTTCACCACCGCCTTGATGTTGAGATTGCCCGAGCCGGTGACACCGGCATCGAGCGTGCCGATCTGGCCTTGGTCGACCTGGACGTTGCCGCTGCCGCGCACGTCGATCTTCAGGCTCGGCATGGTGGCGCTGCCGATCTTGACGTCGCCGGAGCCGGCGATGCGGATGTCGGTCGCCCCGGTGACCTGGCTGAGTCTGGCGTTGCTGAAGCCGGCGATCGTCAGATAGAGGTCGCTCACGGCCTCGGCCTTGAGGTTGCCAGCCCCTGCGAGATGGGCGTCGAGCGGGCCGCCGACAGCGCCGATCGTATAGTCGGTCGAGCCGCCGCTCTTGATGTCGAGCGGCATGCCGGCCGGGACCCGGACCGACACGGTCACCTTCGGCCCGTCGGAGGTGCAGACCTGTCGCTTGCGGCTGACCGAAGCGGTCTCGCCGCCGGCGAACACGAAGTCCTTGAGCTCGCCGTCCCGGTCGGAATGCGCCTCGACCGTCACCTTGCCGGCGAGACCGGCCTGGGGCTGGATCTCGACCCGGTCGACGCAGGTGACCTCGATGTCGAGCCGCTTGCCATCGAGCGTCTGGTTGACCGAGTCGGCGTGGGCGGCGAGCGGGGCGAGGAGGCCGAGCGCTCCCGTGGCGAGGAAGATAGGGCTACGAAACATGGGTCCGCTCTTTCGAAAATGGGTCCGATGCGATCGCGGCGCGGCGCCAACATAGCGTGATCGGCAGGGTGTCGCCACGCCCTCCGAAAGGGGGCGACGGGTCGCCGTGGGTGGCGCGGAACCGGCGGCAAGCAGATTGCTCGCGCAATCTCCGCCGCAGTCCCATGCGCCTCGTGCGGGGCTAATCCCGTCTCCGGGGTTGTGAGTGGGGTCAATCAGGACTAAATCAGTCTAGATTGAGGAAGGGTCGTCCATGATCATTCTGAGCAAACTCGCCGACTACGGCGTCATCGTCGCTACCCATCTGGCCTCGGTGGCACCGAACCAGGTCAATGCCGTGCATCTGGCCGCGGACACGCGTCTGCCGCAGGCGACGGTCGCCAAGGTGCTGAAGCTGCTGGCCAAGGCCGGCGTCGTTTCGGCCGTGCGCGGGGCTGCGGGCGGCTATCGCCTGGCCCGGCACGCCCACGCGATCTCGGTGGCCGAGATCGTGGCCGCGATCGACGGCGATTTTGCGATGACCCAATGCACCTCGAAGATCGGTCCGTGCGACCGGCTGCATTATTGCCCGACCCGGCCGCACTGGCACCGGATCAACCAGGCGGTCGGCGATGCGCTCGGCAGCGTCACGCTTGCCGACATGATCCAGCCCGGCCGCCCGGTCCCTTCGCTTTCCCCGCAGTTCAACATCGAGACGACCGCACCATGAGCGCAGCCCTCGACACCGTCCGCGCCGTTGCCGACAACAGCCAGTACAAGTATGGCTTTTTCACCGACATCGAGAGCGAGACCGCGCCGATCGGCCTCAACGAGGATACGGTCCGCTTCATCTCCGCCAAGAAGGGCGAGCCGGAATGGCTGCTCGAATGGCGCCTCGCCGCGTTCCGCGGCTGGCTCGAGATGACGCCGCCCAACTGGGCGAAGCTCAAGATCGACCCGATCGACTACCAGGCCTCGACCTATTATTCGGCACCCAAGGCCAAGCCCACGGTCGCCTCGCTCGACGAGGTCGATCCGGAGCTGCTGAAGACCTATGCGAAGCTCGGCATTCCGCTCAAGGAACAGGAGATGCTGGCCGGTGTGCGCAATATCGCGGTCGACGCGGTGTTCGACAGCGTCTCGGTCGCGACCACGTTCAAGGGCAAGCTGGCGGAGCAGGGCATCATCTTCTGCTCGATGGGCGAGGCGATCAAAGAGCATCCGGAGCTGGTGCGCCAGTATCTGGGCTCGGTCGTGCCGACGACGGACAATTTCTTCGCCGCACTCAATTCCGCGGTCTATAGCGACGGCTCGTTCGTCTATATCCCGCCGGGCGTGCGCTGCCCGATGGAGCTGTCGACCTATTTCCGCATCAATGCGGCTAATTCGGGCCAGTTCGAGCGGACGCTGATCGTCGCCGACAAGGACTCCTACGTCAGCTATCTCGAAGGCTGCACTGCCCCGCAGCGCGACGAGAACCAGCTTCATGCCGCGGTGGTCGAGTTGGTGGCGCTCGAAGGCGCCCAGATCAAATACTCGACCGTCCAGAACTGGTACCCGGGCGACGCCGAGGGCAAGGGCGGCATCTATAATTTCGTGACCAAGCGCGGCGACTGCCGCGGCGCCAATTCCAAGATCTCCTGGACCCAGGTCGAGACCGGCTCGGCGATCACCTGGAAGTACCCGAGCTGCATACTGACCGGCGACAATTCCGTGGGCGAGTTCTACTCGGTCGCGATCGTCAACAACCGCCAGCAGGCCGATACCGGCTCCAAGATGATCCATATCGGCAAGAACACGAAGTCGACGATCATCTCGAAGGGCATCTCGGCCGGCAAGGGCCAGGGTACCTATCGCGGCCAGGTCAAGGTGCTGCCGAAGGCGCAGGGTGCCCGCAACTTCACCCAGTGCGACAGCCTGCTGATCGGCGACCAATGCGGCGCCCACACCGTGCCCTACATCGACGTCTACAACCGCTCGGCCCGGGTCGAGCACGAGGCGACGACGTCGAAGGTCAGCGAAGATCAGATGTTCTACTGCCAGCAGCGCGGGCTCTCGGCCGAGGACGCATTGTCTTTGATCGTCAATGGCTTCGCCAAGGAAGTTCTGAAAGAGCTTCCGATGGAGTTCGCCGTCGAGGCGCAGAAGCTGCTGGCGATCAGCCTGGAAGGCAGCGTCGGCTGACCGCCTTCCGCTTGAAAGAAATTCGAATACCGAGGAACGACATGCTCGAGATCAAGAATCTGCACGCTCGCGTCGGCGACCAGGAAATCCTCAAGGGCATCTCGCTGACCGTGAAGCCGGGCGAGGTGCACGCGATCATGGGTCCGAACGGGTCCGGCAAATCGACCCTCGCCAGCGTGCTGTCCGGCCGCGACGGCTACGAGGTGACCGAAGGCTCGGTGACCTACATGGGCCAGGACCTGCTAGAGCTCGACGCCGACGTCCGGGCGCGCGAGGGCGTGTTCCTCGCCTTCCAGTACCCGGTCGAGATCCCGGGCGTGAACAACATGTATTTCCTGCGCGCGGCGGTGAACTCGGTGCGCAAGCATCGCGGCGAGCCGGAGCTCGACGCCGGTCAGTTCCTCAAGACCGTGCGTCAGACCTTGAAGCTCCTGGACCTGCGCGAGGATCTGCTCAATCGCGCGGTCAACGTCGGCTTCTCGGGCGGCGAGAAGAAGCGCAACGAGATCTTCCAGCTGGCGCTCCTCGACCCGAAGCTCGCGATCCTGGACGAGACCGACTCCGGCCTCGACATCGACGCGCTGCGCCAGGTCTCCGACGGCGTCAACAAGCTGCGCTCGCCCGACCGGGCCTTCGTGCTGATCACCCATTACCAGCGCCTGCTCGAGTATATCGTGCCGGATCACGTCCATGTGCTGAGCCAGGGCAAGATCGTCATGTCGGGCGACAAGAGCCTGGCGACCGAGCTCGAGAAGAGCGGCTATGCCATGCTGGGCGACGCGGCCTGACCATGTCGATCGCGACCAATGCCACAACGGGGGCCTCTCCGTTCCTCGAAACCCTCGCCGGTCCGCACAACCCGGCCGAGCCCGCGTGGCTCGGCGCACGGCGCGAGGCGGCCCGGAGCCGTTTCGCCGAGACCGGCTTTCCGACCCGCCGCCACGAGGCTTGGCGCTTTACCGAACTCAAGGGCCTGACCGGCACCGCCTTCACCCCCGCCCCGGCGCTGCCGGGCAATGCGACGGTGGTCGGCGAGCGACTGTGCCGCCTGCTCAGCCACGCCAACCGGCTGGTGTTCGTCAACGGCCGGTTCGACCCGGACCATAGCCATATCTGCAGCCTGCCGCCGGGCGTGTTCCTTGGCTCCTTCGCCGACTGGGCCGCCCAGCACGGCGAGGCCGAGGCGCTGTTCGAGCGGCCGTCCGGTGCGCCCGACGCGTTCCGGGCGCTCAATCAGGGCCTGTTCACCGACGGTCTTGTGCTCGTCGTGCCGGCCGGCGTGACCCTCGAAGACCCGGTCCACGTGCTCTATTGGGGCGAGGCGACCGAGGCCGCGTCGAACCAGGTCAAGGGCCTGATCCGGCTCGGCGCCGGCGCTAAGGTGACCGTCATCGAGAGCTTCGCCGGCGTCGGCCGCACCTGGACCAATGCGGCCATGAGCGTCGAGGTCGCGGACAAGGCCCATCTCGGCCATTACCGGCTGCAGGACGAGGACCTGACCGCGTTCCATACCGGCACGCTCGACGTGTCGATCGGCGCGGACGCGGTCTATGACGGCTTCACCCTGTCGCTCGGGGCGGCGATGGCGCGCCAGGACATCCAGGCGAAGCTCAAGGGCGAGCGCGCGTTCTGCGGCGTGTCGGGCGTCTATCTGCTGGCCGACCGGCAGGAATCGACCGTCGCCTCGGTCATCGAGCATCTGGCGCCCCATGGCGAGACCAAGGAAGTGTTCAAGGGCTGCCTGGCCGACCGGGCGCATGGCGTGTTCCAGGGCCAGATCAAGGTGGCCCAGGCGGCCCAGAAGACCGACGCCTACCAGCTCAACAAGACGGTCCTGCTGAGCGATCGCGCGGTGATGGACGCGAAGCCGGAGCTGGAAATCTTCGCCGACGACGTCAAGTGCAGCCACGGTGCCACCGTCGGCGATCTCGACGAGACGGCGGCGTTCTACCTGCGCTCGCGCGGCATCGCGCCGGAGCAGGCCCGCGCCATGCTGATCGAGGCCTTCGTCATCGACGCGGTCGAATTGGTCGGCCATGAACAGGCGCGCGACTACCTGACCGACGCCATCGGCCGGTGGCTGGCGCTGCGGCATCCCGAAAAGTGAGAGACGCGCTCATGAGCAAGGACAACGATCCCCGCCTGGTGCCGGTCGCCGGCGCGCCCCTGTCGCGCCCGGCATTCGATCCGCGCGTGGTGAAGCAGGACTTCCCGATCTTCCGCAACAATCCGGATGTCGTGTTCCTGGACTCGGCCGCGAGCGCTCAGAAACCGCAGGTCGTGATCAACGCGGTCTCGAACTTCTACGAGCGCGACTACGCCAACGTCCATCGCGGCGTCTATGGTCTGTCCCAGCGCGCGACCGACAAGTACGAGGCCGCGCGCGAGACCGTGCGCCGCTTCCTGAACGCGAAGAGCGCCAAGGAAATCGTGTTCGTGCGCGGCGCGACCGAGGCGATCAATCTCGTGGCCCAGACCTGGGGCGTTTCGGCGCTCAAGGCCGGTGACGAGGTGCTGGTCACGGAACTCGAGCATCATTCCAACATCGTGCCCTGGCAGATGCTGCGCGACCGGATCGGCATCAAGCTGGTGGTGGCGCCGATTGACGCCACCGGCGGGCTCGACATGGCGGCGTTCGAGGAGCGCCTGTCGGCGCGCACCAAGCTGGTGGCCGTGACCCATGTCGCGAACGCGCTGGGCTCGGTCCTGCCGGTCGAGGCGATCGTCGAGCGGGCGCACAAGGTCGGCGCCAAGGTGCTGATCGACGGCTGCCAGGCGGCACCCCGCATGCCGGTCGACGTACAGGCGATCGGCTGCGACTTCTATGTCTTCTCCGGCCACAAGACCTATGGACCGACCGGCATCGGCGTGCTGTGGGGTCGGCTCGACCTGCTGGAGGCGATGCCGCCCTGGCAGGGCGGCGGCGACATGATCCTGTCGGTGACGTTCGAGCACACCGACTTCAATGAAGTGCCGCACAAGTTCGAGGCCGGCACGCCCGACATCACCGGTACCCATGGCCTGGCCGTCGCGCTCGACTATATGGAAGCGCTCGGCCGCGACCGAATTCTGGAGCATGAGGAGCGCCTGACCCAGTACGGCGAGGAAGCGTTGGCGCGCATCCCGGGCGTGACCCTGCTGGGCGCCGGCCAGCGGCGCCTGGCCGTGCTGTCGTTCGAGGTCGACGGTATCCACCCGCACGATCTCGCGACCATCCTCGACAAGCATCGGGTCGCGGTCCGCGCCGGCCATCATTGCGCCCAGCCGCTGATGGACCGCCTGTGCGTGCCGGCGACGACCCGGGCTTCGTTCGGCATCTACAATGACGAAAGCGACGTCGACGCGCTGGTGGTGGCGATCAAGGCGGCGAAGGAGTTGTTCGGGCGATGATGGACCTGCGCGATCTGTACCAGGACATCATCCTGGACCATGGCCAGAAGCCGCGGAATTTCCGCGAGATCGATCATCCGACCCACAGCGCCAAGGGCCATAACCCGCTGTGCGGCGATCGCATCAACCTCTACCTGACGGTCGAGGGCGATAAGATCGTCGACGTGGCGTTCCAGGGCCGCGGCTGTGCCATTTCAACCGCGTCCTCGTCGCTGATGACCGAGGTGCTGAAGGGCAAGACGCTCGACGAGGCGAACCAGCTGTTCCGTGCCTTTCACGGCAAGGTGACCGGCGGCGAGGAGGTCGAGATCTCCGATGCGCTCGAAGACGATTTCGAGCGGCTGACCCCGCTCGAAGGTGTCGCGGCCTATCCGGCCCGCGTCAAATGCGCGACGCTCGCCTGGCACGCGCTGGAAGCGGCGCTGAAGGCCGGCGGCATCGCGGCCGAGCCGGTCAAGACGGAGTAGGGGCGGAGCGATGCCGATCCAGGACGACGGCAAGACGTTGTTCGACTTCATGCCCGGCCGCCCGGCCGCGGCCGAGGTCGATCCGCTCGACAAGCTGCAGATCCAGGGCGAGGACAAGGCGCTCGAGGCCCAGGTGCTGGAAGCCTTGAAGACCGTGCGCGACCCGGAATTGCCGGTCAATCTGGTCGACCTCGGCCTGATCTATGATCTGGTCGTGGGCGCCGACGGCAAGGTCTATGTCGAGATGACCCTGACCGCGCCCAGTTGTCCCGTTGCCGGCTCTCTGCCCGGCGAGGTCGCGAACGCCATCCGCACCGTGCCCGGCGTCACCGACGTCCAGGTCAATCTGGTCTGGACGCCGCCCTGGCATCAGGACCTGATGAGCGAAGAGGCGCGGCTCGAGCTGGGCCTGCTCTAGGACGTGCCCGACGGGACCAAGGCGCCGGTCGTCGTCGGCAATCCGCTCCGGATCGCGTTGCTGGTTGCGGCGGCGTTCTTCATGGAGAACCTCGACGGCACGGTGATCGCGACGGCGCTGCCGCAGATGGCGCGCTCCTTCGCCATGAGCGCGGTCGATCTCAACCTGGGCATGACCGCCTACATGCTGACGCTCGCCGTGTTCATCCCGGCGAGCGGCTGGTTCGCCGACCGGTTCGGCGCGCGCACCGTGTTCGGCGGCGCGATCCTCGGCTTCACCGTGGCCTCGGGCCTGTGTGCCCTCTCGAACGGCCTGTGGGAATTCACCGCAGCGCGCATCCTGCAAGGCATGGCCGGCGCCATGATGGTGCCGGTCGGGCGCCTGGTCGTCGTGCGCGCGACCGAGAAGCGCGACCTGATGCGCATGATCGGGATCATCGTCTGGCCGGGCCTGGTCGCGCCGGTGCTGGGCCCGCCCCTGGGCGGCTTCATCACGACCTACGCCTCCTGGCGCTGGATCTTCCTGCTCAATATTCCGCTCGGCCTCGTTGGCATCGCGCTCGCCTGGGCCTGGATCCGCAACGAGCGCGGATCGGAGCGCAAGCCATTCGACGGCCTGGGCTTCGCGCTCGGCGGCAGCGCCTGCGTCGCCTTCATGTACGGCGTCGAATTGCTCGGCCGCCAGGACGCGCCCTGGGGCCAAGTGGCCGGATTCGTCGGGGCGGCCGTTGTCCTCGGCTTCTTCGCCTGGGGGCACGCCCGCCGGCATCCCCATCCGCTTTTGGATCTGGGGGCGCTCAAGGTGCCGAGCTTCGCCGTCGCGGCCTGGGGCGGCTCGCTGTTCCGCATCGCCATCAGTACCGCACCGTTCCTGCTGCCGCTCTTGTTCCAGGTCGGCTTCGGCATGGATGCGTTCCATTCGGGCCTGCTGGTGCTGACCCTGTTCGCCGGCAATCTCGCCATGAAGACGGTCACCAACCCGGTGCTGCGCCGCTTCGGCTTCCGCACGACCCTGCTCGGCAATGGCCTAGTCGTGGTCGTGGCCGCCGCTGCCTGCATGCTGTTCTCGCCGGCGACGCCCTGGCCGGTCATCGCCGCCGTACTGTTCGTGAATGGGCTCGCCCGCTCCATGCAGTTCACCAGCCTCACGACCCTGAGCCTGGCGGAAATCCCGGCGCCGCAGATGAGCGGCGCCAGCACGCTCTCCAGCATGGTGCAGCAGATGACCATGGGCATGGGCATCGCCTTCGGCGCGTTGGCATTGCGCGTCGCGGCCTTTGCCGAGGGCGACACGTCCGGCACGCCCAGCGTCGTGGATTTTCGCATTGCCTTCGGCTTGGTCGCTGCATTGGCGTTGGCAGCATTGTTCGACGTCCGGACCTTGGCACCCGATGCCGGCGCCGAGGTCAGCGGGCACCGGCGCGCGCGGGGCTGAGCGGTCGGATCGGCCTCCAACCTCATGAATCTCGATCTTGGGGCCATTCCCGGCTCGCCGCGGCGGCTTGCCGGCGATAGGGTCTGCTGCCGCGCCGCGCGGCCCGATTGCCGGACATGAGCAACGCTTGGGAGGCCGCATGACAGGCGAAACGCAGACGAACAACCCCTGGCCCCTGCCGAAATTCTATTTTTCCGTCCAGCTCGGCGGGGGCGGGAGCGCCAGCTTCCAGGAAGTGACCGGGCTGGACAGCGAGACTCAGCCAATCGAGTATCGCCATGGCGACAGTCCGAGCTTCTATCCGGTCAAGATGCCCGGCCTCGGCAAGGTCGGCAACGTGACCCTGCGCAAGGGGATCTTCGCCGCCGATGCGCCGCTCTGGAAGTGGTTCGACGCGATCAAGATGGACAACATTGAGCGCCGGACCGTGGTCATCAGCCTGCTGGACGAGAACGGGGCGTCCACGATGGTCTGGACGCTCAACAATGCCTGGCCGACCAAGATCACGGGCACCGATCTCAAATCCGAAGGCAACGAGGTTGCCGTCGAATCCGTCGAAATTGCGTTCGAGACCATGGTGGTTTCAGCGCCGTGATCGAGGTCAGCAGCCACCGGCGCGCCGCCTATTCCACCTCCAGCCGCTCGATCTTGCCCAGCACGACGGTGTAGGCGAACACGCCGACCAGCGAGACGAGCGCGCAAAAGCCCAGCGCCCAGGCGAAGGATCCCGTGCCCTGGACGATCATGCCGATGACGATCGGGGTGATGATGCCGGCCAGGTTGCTGGCGAAGCTGACGATGCTGCCGGTCATGCCGACGAGGTGCTTCGGCGCGATCTCGGAGACGACGACCCAACTGGTCGACGACATGCCCTGGGCGAAGAACGAGAAGGACAGCACCGCGATCACCAGCGTGTTCGAGCTGGTGAAATTCGCGAGCACGATGGTTCCGGTCAGCAGCAGCCCCAGCACCATCGGCAGCTTGCGCGCGAGATTGACGCTGATGCCGCGGCGGATCATCCAGTCGCCCCACCAGCCGCCGAACATCACGCCGACGGCCGCGGCCATGTAGGGACCGACCGAGGCGCCGCCGGCCTTGAGCATGGTCATGCCGCGTTCCTGCACCAGATACGTCGGGAACCAGGTCAGGAAGAAATAGAGCGTCGAGGTCGCCGCCAGCTTGCCGATGCACACGCCCCAGATCTGGCGCCGGCGCAGGAGCTTCCAGCATTGGTCCCAGCGGAACGGCTCGCCCCGGGACGTAGCGGTCGTCACGGCGCCGCCGGCGCGGATATGGTCCAGCTCGGCCGCGTTGGCGAGGCGGCTTTCGGACGGTTCGCGGTAGCACAGGAACCAGATCGCCGCCCAACCGACGCCGAGCCCGCCCGAGACCAGGAACACCGCGCGCCAGCCCTGGGTCATGGCGATCCAGAACAGCAGCGGCGTCAGCAAGGCCGTGCCGAGATAGACGCCCATCGAGCAGACGCTGCCGGCGACGCCGCGCTCCTTCTGGGGAAACCAGGCGGTCGCAAGCTTGTTGTTGGCCGGGAAGGCCGGCGCCTCGGCGGCGCCGACGGCAAGCCGCAGGCTGAACAGCGTGGCGAAGCCGCCGACGAACGCCTGCAGCATCGTCATCAGCGACCAGCCGGCGAGGCACGCGCCATAGGTGATCTTCGTGCCGAAGCGGTCGAGGAAATAGCCGCCGGGCAAGGTCGCGACGGCGAAGGCCCAGGAGAAGGCGGAGAACATCACGCCCATGGCGATCGGGCTGAGGGCGAATTCCTTCGAGATCAGCGGCGCCACGACCGACATGTTGGTCCGGTCGACGTAGTTGATGATCGTGCCGACGAAGACCAGCCCCAGCATGAGCCACCGCGCCTTCGTTCGCCGTGTGCCCGCGATGGTGCCGGCGTGCAGGTCCGCAATCGTCTGGTCCATGAGCTTCCTCCCGATATTTTTGTCTGGGCGTCGTGGCTTCGTGCTGGGCCGTCAGGCCAGGATCGAGCGATCCACCTGCAGCCGGTCGGCCCAGCGGCTGAGCGCCGCCGCGGTCTGCAGCGTTACCGGCACGCCCTCGAGGCGGTGGCGCTCGATGTTGCGGGCGGTCTGCTCGCCGGGCAGCCGCACCGGGCGGTGCGGATCGATCGGCGCATTGGCCTGGCACTCGGCGACCAGGAAATCCATTTGCTCGCGGAGCGCGTCGTCGCCGGCGAAGGCCCCCGGATCGAAGAGCTGCAGATAGACGCTGGCGCCCCAGCGGGTCGGCCGATCCTTGCGGCCGAATCCGGACAGGCCCTGGGTCAGCGCCTCGACCATCAAGGCCAGGCCGAAGCCCTTGTGGCCGGCTTCCAGGCCACCCAACAGCAGCAGGCTGCCGCGGTCTTCGGCCCGCTCCATCACGGCGGGGTCCCGCGTCGGCCGACCGTCACTGTCCAGCAGCCATTCATGCTCGAACTGCTCGCCGGCGGCGGTCTTCTGCCGGGTCATCGAGACGGTGGTGAGCGAGGCGCAGGCATCGACCAGCACGGGAAACTTGCTGGTGGGAAAGGCGAAGGCGAAGGGGTTCGGGCTGAACAGCCCCTGCTTGCCGCCGTGCGGCGCCACGACCCTGGTGTGCGGGCCGGACGACGCGATCATCGCCATGTAGCCGCGGTCCGTCGCCGTCTTGGCCAGGGCGGCGAGGCAGCCAATATGGTGGCTGCGGCGCATCGACAGGGTAAAGACGCCATGCTCGGCCAGGCGGCCGAAGCCGAGGTGCAGCGCCCGCTCCATCAGCCACAGGCCGGGCAGGTAGTTGCCGTCCCACACCACGGTGCCGCCAGTGTCGCGGATCGTCTCGGGCTCGCCGGCGGTGGTCATCCGCCCGCCGACGATTTCGTCCAGATAGGCGGCGCATTGAGCCAGCCCGTGGGTGCCGCGCCCCATCATGTCGGTCAGCAGCAGCAGCCGGGCCATGCTGCCGGCCTTGTCGGCGTCCATGCCCGCTGCCGCGAACAGCTCGGTCGCGAACCGGGTAAGCGCGTCGTGCGGGCGCCAAATGGCAGTCATCTCAGGTCCTCCGGCTAATTTTATGGGCCGGGCCTTGAGTGAGCTCGGCGCCCCTTAGCCGTAGGCGATTATCTGATACCCGTCTGCGCTTGATGCAGCATCGGATGATGCTCATTCTGTATCGATGCTGACCCTGATCCAACTCCGCTGCTTCCTCGCCGTCGTCGACAAGATGAATTTCCGGCGCGCCGCGGCGGCGCTGAACATGACCCAGCCGCCGCTGACCCGGCAGATCCAGGGCTTGGAGCATGAGGTCGGCGTGCAGCTGATCGACCGGTCGAGCCGCGCCATCCGCTTGACCCCGGCGGGCGAGGCCTTCGCGCGCTCGGCCGGGCGCATCCTCGATGCGGCGGCGGACGCGACCGAGGAAGCGCGGCGGATCGCCCGTGGCGACGCCGGGTCGTTGACCATCGGCTTCACCGCGGCATCGGGCTATGTCTTCCTGCCGCGCTTCGTCGCCTTGCTGCGCACGCGCCTGCCGGGCCTGGCGCTCAGCTTGCGCGAGCTGACGACGCCGCAGCAGGTGGCGGCGCTGCGGTCGGGACAGCTCGATCTCGGCCTGCTGCGGCCGCCGGTGTCGGGACTGCGCTCGATGCCCGTCTATCGCGAGGCGCTGGTGCTGGCCGTGCCGTCCGGCCACCGGCTGGCGACCGCGCCGGACGTGACCCTGCAGGATCTCGCGACCGAGACCCTGATCACCTATCCGCCGGTGGAGGGTCCGTATTTCCACAATCTCATCATGGGCTTGCTTCATATGGCGGGCGTCAGCCCCGCGGGCGTGCAGCATGTCACGCAGACCCACTCCATCCTGGCGCTGGTCGGCGGCGGCCTCGGCGTTGCCTTGGTCCCGCGTTCGGCGGAGCGGTTCCTGCCGCCAGAGGTGGCGGTCCGCCCGGTCAGCGGCCTGCCCGACGTCGGGGCCGATCTCGTCCTGGCCTGGCCGGGGGCGCCGGCGAACCCGGCCCGCGACGCGGTGCTGGATCTTCTGCGGCGGGAGGGGCCGCCCGCGCTCTGAATGGCCCCTTCCGGACGCGGCGGCTCAGGCGCCCAGCGAATGGATGATCTCGCGATAGGCGGTTTCGGGAAAGGCCTTGAGGGTTTCGGTCCGGACGTTGCCCATCGCGCCCAGCATCAAGGTGAAGCGGGCCGCGACGGCGTCGTCGGGCGCCTCGTAGACGGCCACGAAATCATAGCGGCCCATGGTGAGATTGAAGGTCTGCAGATTGCCGCCCATCTCGCGCAGCATCGCCCGTGTCTTGTCCAGGCGGGCCGGTGATTCGCGCACCTGACGCGCGCCCTGGTCGGTGTAGTTGCCCAGAAGGATATAGGTCGTCATGACGTCTTCTCCCGCCCTGGCTCGCCGGTCCTCCCCCTCCTGCCGGCGCCCGCCATTCTAGCATGGGCCGGGACAGGGCGGCGCCTTTCCGCTGGTTACTGAAGTCGCGCGCCCAGCAGGGTCAAGGCCGCCGCCTCGGTCAACAGAACCGCCAGCAACATGATCGCGATCGGCCAGGCGCGCTTGTAGATCGCGGCATCGGCACTGCTGCCGCCGATCAGCGCCGCCGCCATGGCGACGCGGATCGGCGAGAGCAGGGTGAAATTGCTGCCGGTGACGTTCTGCAGCGCGGCGGTCCAGCCTGCCAGCCCGTCGCCGAGGGCGGCCTGCACCGCCATCATCATGCCGTTCGAGGCGGCATTGCTGCCGGTCAGGAAGCCGCCGACCGCGCCGAACAGCGGGCCTGCCAGCGGTGCGGCGGGCCCGAGCCCAGCGCGCAGGCCTTCGCCCACCAGCCGGGCAGCACCGGCGGCGGCCAGGACCTGGGCCATGGCGACGAACACGATCGTCACCAGCGCCGCGCGAGCCGCCGATCCAGGTCTCCCTGAGCCGCGCCGGCAATTCGCCGAGCCGCCCCGTGGTAGCCATCACGCCGAGGCCGACCAGCATCAGCCAGAAGCTTGGGTTGTAGAACACCGGGAAGCTCGGCTGGTCGGCGAAGGGCGCCAGCACCAGGGTGCCGCGCAGCACCTGGGTCACGGGCGGGATGCTGCGCGTCGCGATCAGCAGGGCGGCCAGGATCGCGAAGGGCAGGGCGCTCGTGATCGCCTGGCGCAGGACTGTGCGGTCCGGCCGGCGGCTCAGGACGAAATGCAGGACCAGCAGCGCGCCCGGCGCTACGACGCCGCCCAGTTCGGTCGCGACGTGACTGTTCGCGAGCCAGAGCGCGCCGGCGAGGAGCGCCGTCCACAGCGTATCCTCGACCCGCTGCACCAGCGGCACCGGCCCGGTCAGCCGGCCGGCGAACACCCAGTAGAGCGCCAGATAGCCCGCGAGCAGCGGCACGGTCAGGACGGCGCTCGCCAGTCCCAGCGCCATGTCGGACTCGCCCGCCAGATGGGCGCCGATGATGGTGCCGACGGCAAGCCCGCCCCAGGGCACCAGCATCTGCGAATAGAGCGCCAGCACGGCGGCACCCGGGCCCTTCAGCCCCATGCGCATCAGTGCTGCCATGGCGACGACGGCGCCGACGCCGAAGCCCGTCGCCGACTCCGCGAACGGGCCGAGCAGGAAGCACACGGCCCAGATCCGGCCGCGCGATACGGCTTCGGGCGGACCGTCGGCTTGGAACAGATGCGCCTCATGCCGGCGCAGCACGCGGTAAAAGAACAGGCCCGCCAGGATGACGGCCACCGCCTGCCAGGCGAGGCAGGCGCCCTTGAGGCTTTCGATCGCGGCCCAGGCCGGAAAGGCGCTCGTCCCGCCGCGGAGCACGGCGGCGGCGGCGAGGGCCGCGACCCAGCCGATGCAGCCAGCCGCCAGGATCGACATGCGCCGGCTGGCGACCCGCAGGATGACCAGGAGCAAGGGACCGAGCGCGACCGGAAGCATTGGCGATGCCGCTTTCTTGAACGGGTAGGGGTTCCTCGCCTGCCGCAATCATGCGATGCAAGGGAGCGGCAGGATGGCCGGACGGCCCGCCCGCCACAATCGGCGATGCTTCGTCATCGGCCGAAGGATGACAAATGCCGGGAGCACAGGGTGCCATGCTGACGATTTGGGGGCGGTCGACTTCGTCCAACGTGCAGAAGGTCTTATGGACCTGCGAGGAACTGGGCGTACCGTTCGAACGGCTCGATGCCGGCCGCGAGTTCGGCCAGGTCGACCAGGACTGGTACTTCCAGCTCAACCCCAATCGCCTAGTGCCGACCGTGCGGGATGGCGACCTGGTGCTGTGGGAATCCAACAGCGTCATGCGCTACCTGGCGAACCGCTACGGCGGCGAGACGCTCTATCCGGCCGAGCCGGGCGCCCGCAGCCATGTCGAGCGCTGGATGGACTGGCAGCTCTCGACGCTGGCACCTGCCATCGCGCCGGTGTTCTGGGCCCTGGTCAGGCCGTCGCCCGGCGGGCCCGACGCGGCGCAATTGGCCGCCCTCATTGACAAGCTGACCCGGACCTGGACGCTCGTCGACCGCGAACTCGCCGGCAGGCCCTATATCGCGGGCGACCGGCTCAGCCTCGCCGACATCGCCATGGGCAATTCCATCCGGCGCTGGTACGCCTTCGATTTCGAGCGGCCCGACCTGCCGCATCTTGCCGCCTGGCACAAGCGCTTGGCCGCCCGCCCCGGCTTCCAGATGCATCTGATGGGGCCGGTCGTCTGACACTTTCTTGTCAGGATCAGGGGCGCTGTCATGACAGCGACTCTTGCGTAGGATAGGGTCAGTGAGAAAGGCCCGCCCGCACCCGGCGGCGGGCCCCGGCCGATGGAGACCTGCCCGTGACCACGAGAACCGCGACCGCCCGCGTCACCAAGATCGAAGCGACCTCGGAGCGTCGGTTCATCAATCGCGAGCTTTCGTGGCTGGCGTTCAACGAACGGGTGCTTGAAGAGGCCGACAACAAGAGCCACCCGCTGTTCGAGCGGCTGCGGTTCCTGTCGATCTCGGCGAACAATCTCGACGAATTCTACATGGTGCGCGTGGCGGGCCTGCGCGGCCAGGTCAATGCCGGGATCGAGACGCCGAGCCAGGACGGGCTGCTGCCGGTGCAGCAGCTCGACGCGGTCCATCGCCGGGTCAGCGCGCTGATGCAGTCGCAACAGACCTGTTACACGCGGCTGCGCAAGGAATTACGCGCCGCCGGCATCGCCGTTGTCGGCGCCGACGAGATCTCCGAGGCCGAGCGCAGCTGGCTCCACGACCGCTTCATGGCCGATGTGTTCCCGCTGCTGACGCCGCTCGCGGTCGATCCGGCCCATCCGTTCCCGTTCATTCCGAACCTGGGCTTCGGTCTGGCCCTGTTGCTGCAGCGCCAGGCCGACAAGAAGCGGATGCAGGCGCTGCTGCTGATTCCGGCCTCGGTGCCGCGCTTCCTGCGCCTGCCCGGTGACGGCGTGCGCATGATCCCGATCGAGACGACGGTCGGCCTGTTCCTTGACCGGCTGTTCCCCGGCTTCACCGTCACCGGCCAGGGCGGCTTCCGCATCCTGCGCGACAGCGACATCGAGGTCGAGGAAGAGGCCGAGGATCTGGTCCGCCTGTTCGAGACGGCGCTGAAGCGCCGCCGCCGCGGCCATGTCATCCATCTGGGTGTCGAGGCGGCCATGCCGATGGACCTGACGCAGTTCCTGATGGAGCGCATCGACGCCAAGCCGGACGATCTGTTCCGGATGGAAGGCATCCTGGGCCTGGTCGATCTGAAGCAGCTGATCATCGACGAGCGGCCGGACCTGAAGTTCGTGCCCTACAATGCGCGCTTTCCGGAACGCATCCGTGACTTCCGCGGCGACTGCTTCGCCGCGATCACCGCCAAGGACATCATCGTCCATCATCCCTACGAGAGCTTCGACGTGGTCGTGCAGTTCGTCCGCCAGGCGGCGCGCGATCCGGCCGTGGTGGCGATCAAGCAGACGCTCTACCGCACCAGCGACGACAGCCCGATCGTCCGCGCCCTGATCGAGGCGGCCGAGGCCGGCAAGTCGGTCACGGCGCTGGTCGAGCTCAAGGCCCGGTTCGACGAAGAGGCGAATATCCGCTGGGCGCGCGACATGGAGCGCGCCGGCGTGCAGGTCGTCTATGGCTTCGTCGAGCTGAAGACCCATGCCAAGGTCTCGATGGTCGTGCGGCGCGAGGGTGGGGGCTTGAGGACCTACTGCCATTTCGGCACCGGCAACTACCATCCCTATACGGCCAAGGTTTACACTGACCTGTCGTTTTTCACCTGCGATCCGGCGCTCGCCCGCGATGCCGGTCGGCTGTTCAACTACATCACCGGCTATGCGACGCCGGAAAAGCTGGAAAAGCTGGCGATCGCGCCGATCAACCTGCGGCAGAAACTCTTGGGCCTGATCGAGGCCGAGATCGAGCATGCCAAGGCGGGACGGCCGGGCACGATCTGGTTCAAGGCGAACCAGCTCGTCGATTCGACCACGATCGATGCGCTCTACCGCGCGTCCGCGGCCGGGGTGCAGATCGACCTGGTGGTGCGCGGCATCTGCTGCCTGCGGCCGGGCGTGCCGGGCTTGAGCGAGAATATCCGGGTGAAGAGCCTGATCGGCCGCTTCCTCGAACACAGCCGGATCTATGCGTTCGGCAATGGCGCCAAGCTGCCCTCGGCCAAGGCGCTCGTGTTCATCAGCTCTGCCGACTGCATGCAGCGCAATTTCGATCGCCGCGTCGAGACGCTGGTGCCGATCGAGAACCCGACGGTGCACCAGCAGGTGCTGAGCGAGATCATGCTGGAAAACCTCAAGGACGAGGCGCAAAGCTGGACCCTGGGCACTGACGGCGTCTATACCCGCATCCCGCCCAAGGCGGACGCTGTGAACGCGCAAAACTATTTCATGACCAATCCCAGCCTGTCCGGCCGCGGTTCGGCCTTGCGAAAGCCAGCAGGCGCGCCACGTTTGGTGCTCGACAACGTATGAGTTCTGGCATGGAAGTTCTGACGTCCCCCTTCAACGCCGTGGCGCTCCTGGACGAGCGTCGGCGCACGATGGTCGGCGTCATCGATATTGGGTCGAATTCGCTGCGCCTGGTCATCTATGACCGGATCAGCCGTTCGCCGATGGTGCTGTTCAACGAAAAGGTCATGTGCGCGCTCGGTCGCGGCCTCAACAGTTCGGGCCGGCTCAATCCCGAGGGCGTGGTGCTCGCGCGCGACAATATCGACCGGTTCGTGGCGCTGGCGCGCGGGCTGGGCGTGGCCCGGCTCGACGTGCTGGCAACCTCGGCCGTGCGCGATGCGTCCGATGGCGCCGATTTCGTGGCCGAGATCGAACGCCGGAACCGGATCAAGATCCAGGTCATCGACGGCATCGAGGAGGGCCGTTTGTCGGCGGCCGGCGTACGCGCCGGCATTCCCGATGCCGACGGCATCACGGGCGACCTGGGCGGCGGCTCGGTCGAGCTTGCCATGACCGGTGCCGTCGTCTCGCCTCTGGTCGCGAGCCTGCCGATCGGTGCGCTGCGCCTCACCGAAGCCGGCAGCGACGATGTCAAGGCGAGGGCGATCGTCGACCAGGCGGTCGCCAGCCTCGACTGGCTGCCCCAGGGACGCGGCCGCAAGTTCTATGCGGTCGGTGGCACCTGGCGCGCGCTCGCCCGTATCCATATGGAGCAGACCGGCTATCCGCTGCACATCATCCAGAATTATTCGATCGGGCGGCTGGAGGCGGAGAATTTCACCGACCTGATCGGCCGGCAGTCGCGCCGTTCGCTCGACAAAGTGACCGGCATCTCGCGCAAGCGCCTGGAGACGGTGCCGCTCGCCGCCTATGTGCTGCATCGGTTGATCAAGGCGATCCAGCCGGACCGCGTGGTGTTCAGCGCCTATGGCCTGCGCGAGGGTCATCTGTTCGAACAATTACCGCCGGCCGAGCAGCGGCTCGATCCGCTGCTGACCGCGGCCGAGGCGATGGCCAAGATCCATCCGCGCTTCTCGTGCGGCGCCGACGAACTGGTCCGCTGGACCGCTCCGCTGTTTCCGAACGAGACGAGCAGCCAGAAGCGGCTTCGGCGCGCCGCCGCCTTGCTGTCGGACATCGGCTGGAGCGAGCATCCGGATTACCGCGACGAGCAGACCTTCATGCATTGCCTGCGCATGCCGGTGGCCGGGCTCGACCATGGCGCGCGGGCGTTCCTGGCGGTGGCGCTCCATGCGCGCTATGGCGGCAGCCCCGATGCGCCGATCCTGGCGCGCATCCACGGGCTGATCGACGAGCCGACCTTCGCGCGCGCCCGTGCGGTCGGCCTCAGCCTGCGCCTCGCCTATACGCTTTCGGGCGGGGCCCCCGGGCTCGTCGGTGGGGCGACGCTCGATGTCGACGACACGACCCTGGCGCTGACCGTGCCGGAGCACACGGCGCTTTACACCGGCGAGGCGATACAACGCCGCCTCGACGCGCTCGGCCGTGCGGTCGGCAAGCGCACGCTGGTGCGCGCAGACGACGCCGAGGTGCCGCCGCCGGCCAAGAAGCGCGCGCGGGGTTAAAGCGAGATCGGTCTGGACGCGCGTATGGCGTGAGTGTTATCGAGATTTCGCGCCATGCGTTAGGCGCGGAGTCGGAGTAGCACCTTCATGACGCTCACCGCCGATACGCCGCTCGTCGTTCCTCTCTCTCAGCCCGCGCCGCCGTCAGGCCCCGTCGCCTTCATGGATCGCGGCGGCTTGTTCGGGCTGCTGGTCAAGAACGCGTTTCTGACCTTCATCACACTCGGCATTTATCGCTTCTGGGCGCGCGCGGCGCTCAGGCGCTACTGGTGGGGCTCGATCACCATTGCTGGCGATCCGCTCGAATACACCGGGACGGGGCTGGAGCTGTTCATCGGCTTCCTGATGTTTCTCGGCATCATGCTGCCGCTCGGCGTCGCATACGGCCTGACAGCACTGCTCGAGGCGAGCAATCCGCTTGCCGGCGCTCTGGTCCGGCTGGCAGAGGTCTTCGGCTTCTTCGTCCTGATCCAGTTCGTGACCTTCCGGGCGCGGCGCTATCGCCTGTCGCGGACGCTGTGGCGCGGCGTGCGCGCCAGCCAGGGCGGGACGAGCTGGGAATATCTGCGCTTGGTCCTCGGCTGGACGCTGCTCTCGGTCGTCACGCTGGGAGTAGCGGTCCCGTGGGCGCGGATGGCGACGACGCGCTATCTGATGGACCGGATGGCGCTCGGCGATCTCGAAGCGCGGTTCGATGGCCGCGGCCGCGATCTTTTCCTCGCCTGGATCTTGCCCTTCGCCCTGCTCGTCGCGGCGCTCGTGGTCTTCCTCGCGGTCAATGTCACGCTCTTCATCAGGACCAAGGACAACGCAGCGCCGCACGACATGTGGCTCCTGTTCGTCGGCTATGCCGTCGGCGGCCTAGGCTTTCTGCGCTACCTTCTGGTCGAACTGCGCTACACCATTCGCCGGACGCGCTTCGGCGAGGTGCAATTAGGCTCGGAGCTCTCGGTCGGGAGTGTCATCGCCGGCGTGATCGGCTTCGGCTTCGTGGCGTTGCTGTTGCTGGTGCTCGTCGGCCTGGCTGCGGCAGCACTGTCCTTCGGCATAGGCGCCGCCGGCCATGCCGACGGAGAGGCGGCGCAAGTCATCAGGATCGTCATAGGCGGTGCGACTCTCGTCATCGGCTTCACGCTGATCAATATCCTGCGCATCCTGTGGGTCGACCAGTCCATCGTCCGGCAAATCTGCAGCACCATATCCATGACCAATGTCGAGCAGCTTGATCGGATCGGCCAATCGACCGCCCCGATGCCGACGGCCGGCGAGGGCATGGCGGACTCGTTCGACATCGGCGCCTTCTGACACCCGTTGCGCGGACGGCTGCACGACGGGCGGACCAGTGCCGCCCACGAGGTTCACCTCGTCGTCGATGTCGACGCGGGGCGGCTCTGCTTCGAGCCGGTGGCCGATGGGATGGTAGCACCGGAGCCCTGGCCGTTGGCCGCTATCCGACTGATCGAGCGCACGGCCCAGGGCGCGCGGTTCGGCGTCGCGGGGCGGGAAGGCGCCCGGCTGCAGGTCGATGCCGATACGCACGAGTTCCTCAAGCTGCATTGCCCAAACTTGCGTCGCCGGCCGAAGGGGGCTTGGTCCGGCGGCCGAGTGGTTCTCTGGACCGTTCTGGCTTTGGCGGGGCTTCTAGGCACGCTGTTCGTCCTGCTGCCGATGGTTGCCCATCAGGCAGCCTTGGCCCTGCCGGGCTCTATCGATCGCCGACTAGGGGTGAGCAGTGAGCAAGGCATGGTCGCGATGCTGCGGCTGTCGGGCAAGCCGGTGCGGCGCTGCATCCTGCCGCCCGGCCTCTCAGCACTCGATCGCCTGGTGGAGCGCCTGGCCGTTGCCGGCGGCCTGCCGGAGGCGCCGCACGTCACCGTGCTGGACAGCCCGGTCGTGAACGCCTTTGCCTTGCCGGGCAACCGCATCCTGCTGCTGTCGGGCGTGATCGATCGCGCCGAGGGGCCGTCGGTGATCGCCGGCATCCTTGGGCACGAAATGGGCCATGTCATGCACCATGATCCGACCGAGGCGCTGGTGCGGAATGCCGGCGTGGGCCTACTGATCGGCGTTGCGATGGGCGACCTCTTCGGCGGCTCCTCGGCCGGCATCGCCACGCTGCTGCTGACGCGCAGCGCCTACTCACGCGATGCCGAGAGAGCGGCCGACGGGTTCGCGCTCGCCACGCTCGCGAAGGCAGGCATCGACAGCCTGCCGCTCGCCCGCTTCTACAGCCGGATCGGGCGGGAGCGGGCGGCCTCGGGCGCGGTCGTCCCCTCGCTGTTCAGCACCCACCCCGATCCGGGCGATCGCCAGGCGCGGGTCGAGCGGGAAGGTCGGCCGGGCGGCCCGGCGATGAACGACGAGGATTGGCACGCACTGCTGCGGACCTGCGACGAACAGGCGCCCGAAAAGCCTTAATCCGCGGCCGTCGGCGCGTGAGGCGTTGCCAGGTCGACCACCTTGATGCGCTTGCCATGGGCGGTGAGCGCCAGCTTGCCGTGCTTCAAGGCGAGCGCGTCGTGGCCGAACAGTTCGAAGCGCCAGCCGGTCAGCGACGGCACCTCGGCATGGTCGTCGGCGGCGATCATTTCCAGTTCGGCGCCATTCGCGACCAGCTTCTGCGCCACGTCGTTTTCCTCGCAGCGCAGCTTCAGGAGCACGCGCAGCAGATCGACGAGCGGGCCGAGGCCCGGCGGCAGGTCGACTCGCGCCGGCAGTTCCGGCGCCGAGGTCTCGGGCGAGGCCAGGCCGCGCTCGACGCAGGCCAGCATGTCGGTGCCGAGCTTGCCCTCGGCGACCGAGCGGCCGAGGCCGCGGATGCGGGCAAGGTCGTCGATCGTGGTCGGCGCATGGGCCGCGATCTCCAGCAGCGATTCATCGCGCAGGATGCGGCCGCGCGGAATGTCGCGGGTCTGCGCGGCGATCTCGCGCCAGGCGGCCAGTTCCTTGAGGATCGCCAGGAACTTCTTGTTGCCGCCGCGGGTCTTCAGGCGCTTCCAGGCCTCGTCCGGGTCGACCCGGTAGGTCGCCGGGTCGGTCAGCAGCGCCATCTCGTCGGCCAGCCACTCCATCCGGCCGGATTTCTCGATCTTGGCCTTCAGCTTCTCGTAGACCGTGCGCAGGTACGTGACGTCGGCGAGCGCATAGACCAGCTGCCGCTCGGTCAGCGGCCGATGCGCCCAGTCGGTGAAGCGCGAGGATTTGTCGATCTTGGCGCTGGCGAGCTTGGTCGCGAGCGTCTCGTAGCTGACGGCGTCGCCATAGCCGCAGACCATGCCGGCGACCTGGGTGTCGAACAGCGGCGTCGGCACGGCGCCGGTCAGGTTGACGAAGATTTCGATGTCCTGGCGGGCCGCATGGAACACCTTCAGCACCTGCTCGTTCGCGAGCAGGTCGAGGAGCGGCTTCAGATCCAGGCCCGGTGCCAGCGCATCGATCGCGGCCGCCTCGTCGGGGCCGGCGACCTGGACCAGGCACAACTGTGGCCAATAGGTCTTGTCGCGCAGGAATTCGGTGTCGACCGTGATGAAGTCGGCGGTGGCTTGCCGAGCGCAAAACGCTTCGAGCTCGCCCGGCGTGGTGATCAAGTTCATGAGACTGCTATACACGGGACGGCGGCCGGCGGGAAGCCGCACGGCAGCCGTCCGGCGAAGGAGAGGGACCTACTCGGCGGAATCGCTCTGCAGCTGGGCGTAGTTCTGGATGCCCATCTGGCTGATCATGCTCTGCTGCTCTTCGATGAAGTCGACATGGTCTTCCTCTTCCTCGAGGATGTCGCTCAGCAGATCGCGCGAAACGAAGTCGCGCACACTCTCGCAATAGACGATCGCTTCTTTCAGCATCGGGATCGCGCGCTCCTCGACCTTGAGGTCGCAGGCCAGGATCTCCTCGATCGTCTCGCCGATCAGCAGCTTGTCGAGATCCTGCAGATTGGGCAGGCCGTCCAGGAACAGAATACGCTCGATCAGGCGATCGGCGTGCTTCATCTCGTCGATGGATTCCTCGTACTCGTACTTGCCGAGCTTCGAGATGCCCCAGTTCTGCAGCATGCGCGCGTGCAGGAAATACTGATTGATGGCGGTCAGCTCGTTGCGCAGGATCGCGTTCAGATGCTGGAGGACGGTGGCGTCGCCGCGCATGGCCGCTCCTTTCCGGGGCAGGTTAAGCGTTTGGCAACAACCTAGAACCGGCGTCCAGTCGCGTCAATGACGGGTGGGACTCAGGCCGGGATCGCGCCCGGGGTGAGCGTGTTCGCGGCCTCGGCCAGGATCTCCCGTACTGTCGGCACGCACTTGCCGCAGACCGGCCTCACGCCGAGCGCGCAATATACGGCAGCGGCCGAACCGCCGGCGGACGAGCAGACGGCACGGACCTCGCGGTCGGTAAAGGCATTGCACAGGCAGACATACATGGGCGGCGAGGCCTCGAGCGATGGCGGCGGCGAACGTCGAGGCAGTATGTAAGCGATAATGATAATGCGTCGCAACATTGATTCTGCGGGTCAGGGCAGCGCCGGCCGCTCAGCCAAGCGTGCGCCAGAGTTCATAGCCGGCCACGGCAATCAACCCGAACAGCAGCGTCGTCAGGTATATAGACAGCACGATCAACACCTTGATGGCTGACAGCCACAGGGCGTTGCCATAGGTCCGGCGATGGGCGAGGGCGCCATAGGCCAGGATGACCAGCCCCGGACCGACCGACACCGTCATTGTGTCATAGCGGGCCCACAGCGGCATCATGGCGATCGCCAGCAGGAAGATGAAGCTCTGCAGATGCAGCGCGAAGGCCAGATGGTCCATATAGAGCAAGGGCTTGTGACCTCGAAACAGGGCGAACAGGGCCGCGGCCAATGGCACCAGCGCGAACAGGATCCGGGGCAGCCAGACGTCGGCGGCTTCATTGAGGCGGGCCGGATTGGCGAGCACCGCCTCGGCCAGGGGAGCGAGCTTGGGGATGCCGGTGCTGTCGGCGAGCACCCGCAGCCGCTCGCTGGTCTGCGGCGGCACGGTAACCTGCGGAACCGGTTTGACGAACATTTCCGGGCTGAAGAAATAGATCGGCGTGCCATCGTCGTGCGGCTTGATCCCGGCGGCCTGGATCTCAGCGTCGGTCATCGGCGTCGCGCTGATCTGCAGCAGAGCGAGGCCGCTCGCCCAGAGCGCTACATAGAACAGGAAGCTGGCGCCCAGATAGAGCCGCAAGGGCGAGACCCATGTCATGCGCCGGCCCTGGGCCCAGTCGAGCGTTAATTGCCCGGGCTTGGTCAGCAGGGTGCCGAGGGTGCGGATCGATTTCAGGTCGAACGCCAGCACATGTTCGGCAAAATCACGGAACAGCTCGCCCAATTCCCGGCTATGGTCCCGGCTGTCCTGGCCGCACCGGGCGCAAAATCGGTCGGCGCGCGGATGGCCGCAATTACGGCAATGGAACGGGGCGGGCGAGGTCGGCGCGGGCATGCCGACGGGATAGCAGACGCGAGGCCTCGCAACCAGCGCATGCCTGTCTGCCGGCCGCTTGACAAACCCGGGGCGGCAGGGTGCTCTACGCCGCTTCGGGGCACCGGCGGCGACGCCGGGCGCCCCCATGTCCATTTTCAAGCCGCCGACGCGGCTCTCCGCTTTCAGAAGGCCCCGACCCATGCACGCCTACCGGACCCATACCTGCGGTGAGTTGAAGCTGAGCGACGCCGGCAAGACCGTGCGGCTCAGCGGTTGGGTCCATCGCAAGTGCGACCATGGCCAGCTGCTGTTCGTCGATCTCCGCGACAATTACGGCATCACCCAGGTCGTCGTGGACAGCGGCAGCAGCGTGTTCGCCCAGGTCGATGCGCTGCGGCTCGAGAGCGTGATCACCGTCACCGGCAAGGTCGTCGCCCGCTCGCCCGAGACGGTCAATGCCGGCCTCGCCACCGGCGAGATCGAGGTGCAGGCCGCTGAAATGGTGCTGCAGACCGAGGCCGAGCCGTTGCCGTTCCCGGTCAATGCCGATGCTGACTATCCCGAGGAGACGCGGCTCAAGTACCGCTTCCTCGATCTGCGGCGCGAGCAGATGCATGCGAACATCCTGCTGCGTTCGCGTGTCATCTCGTCGATCCGCCGCCGGATGATCGACCAGGGCTTCACCGAGTTCCAGACGCCGATCCTGACCTCGTCCTCGCCCGAGGGCGCGCGCGACTTCCTGGTGCCGAGCCGCGTGCATCCGGGCCAGTTCTACGCGCTGCCGCAGGCGCCGCAGCAGTTCAAGCAGCTGCTGATGGTCGCGGGCTTCGACCGGTATTTCCAGATCGCGCCCTGCTTCCGTGACGAGGACGCGCGCGCCGACCGCTCGCCGGGCGAGTTCTACCAGCTCGATTTCGAGATGTCGTTCGTCACCCAGGAAGACGTGTTCGCGGCGATCGAGCCGGTGCTGGGCGGCGTGTTCCAGGAGTTCTCGAACGGCAAGGCAGTGACGCCATGGCCGTTCCCGCGCATCTCCTACGCCGATGCGCTGATGAAATACGGCTCGGACAAGCCGGACCTGCGTAACCCACTGATCATCACCGACGTCGCCGACGTGTTCCGCGGTTCGGATTTCGCTGTCTTCGCCAGCGCGGTCGAGAAGGGCCATGTGGTGCGCGGCATCCGCGCGCCGCAGGCTGCCGACCGTCCGCGCAGCTTCTTCGACAAGCTCAACGGCTGGGCGCAGGAGCAGGGCGCCAAGGGCCTCGGCTACGTGACCTTCGCCGAGGGCACCGCCAAGGGCCCGATCGCCAAGTTCCTGGACGAGGCGCGCCTCGCCAAGCTCAAGGAGATCACGGGCGCCGTCGACGGCGACAGCGTGTTCTTCGTGGCCGACGCCAAGGGCCCGGCGACCAAGCTTGCCGGCGCCGCGCGCATGAAGATCGGCCAGGAGCTCGGCATCTGCGAGACCGGCATCTTCAAGTTCTGCTGGGTCGTCGATTTCCCGATGTACGAGATGAACGAGGACACGGGCCAGATCGAGTTCAGCCATAACCCGTTCTCGATGCCGCAGGGTGGGCTCGAGGCGCTCGAGACCCAGGATCCGTTGACGATCAACGCCTATCAGTACGACATCGTCTGCAACGGCGTGGAGCTGTCGTCGGGTGCCATCCGCAACCATCGCCCGGACATCATGTACAAGGCGTTCGAGATCGCGGGCTACCCGGCGTCCGAGGTTGAGGCGCGCTTCGGCGGCATGCTGAACGCGTTCAAGTTCGGCGCCCCGCCCCATGGCGGTTCGGCACCGGGCATCGACCGCATCGTCATGCTGCTGGCCGACACGCCCAATATCCGCGAGATCATGGCCTTCCCGCTCAACCAGCAGGCCCAGGATCTGCTGATGCAGGCGCCGTCGCCGGTGCCGCCGGCCCGGTTGAAGGAATTGCATATCGCGCTGGCGCTGCCGCCCGCCAAGGGCGGCAAGCCGGCCTGAGGCCTGGGCCGGATCGGATTGCGGATCGGGCGCGTTCTATAAGGCGGCCATCCGCCGCAAGCAGCGGCACGGTTTCGGCGATTGCGCCGGGGCCGCCGCTGCTGCCAGTGTAGCCGGATGATGAGACGGGCAGCGGGAAAGCGTCGGGACAGCATGAGCAATAGCATGATGCGGCCGTGGGCCCCGGTGTTGGCGGGCCTGATGCTCTGCGGCGGGGCCGCGCTCGCGGCGCCGCCGGCGCACCCGGTCGAGGTGCAGCCGCACCGCGCGCTCTACGACATGTCGCTCGAAAGCGCCAAGCCGAACAGCGGCGTGGTCGGCGCCAGCGGGTCGCTCGCCTATCAATGGGGCGAAAGCTGCGACGGCTGGACGATCGAGCAGCGCTACCGGCTGAGCATGCAGTACGAGCAGGACCAGCCGGTCGACATCAACTCCAACTTCGTCACTTGGGAAAGCAAGGACGGCAAGTCCTATCGCTTCAACGAGCGGCGGACGCGCAACGGCCAGCCGGACGAGGACATTAAGGGCGACGCCGCGCTGAAGGGCGCCAAAGGCGCCGGCACCGCCATATTCTCGCGTCCCAAGGACCAGAATTTCGATCTGCCGCCGGGTGCCTTGTTCCCGACCGCCCATACGCTGATGCTGATCCGCAAGGCGCAGGACGGCGAACATTACGTCGCGGCCGACGTGTTCGACGGCTCCTCGGTCGATGGCGCGGTCGACATCAGCGCGGTGCTCGGCCCCAGGATCGATGCCAAGGCCCATCCGGCCAGCACGGAGGTGAAGTCGCCGCTGATCGACCGTCCGTCCTGGAACATCCGCATGGCGTTCTTTCCGGAATCGAGCAAGGACGAGAACCCGGACTACGAGCTCTCCATGCGGCTCATGGACAATGGCGTGTCCAGCGAGATGACGATCGACTACGGCGACTATGTCATCAAGGCGAAGCTCAAGGAAATCCAGGCGCTGCCCAAGCCGAACTGCTGACCGGGCGGCGACTGGACCGAGGTTCATTGCGGCCGGAGCAGCGGATGCGCAGGGATATCGTCTGGGAGTGGCTGGATCGGCCGGGGCTCGAGCACCTGGCACTCGAGGTCGGACCGGATGCGGTCCGGGCCAGCGGGCTCGTCGTGGTTCAGTTGGGGCCGGAGCCGCTGCGCGTTGCCTATGACGTGGCGCTCGACGGCACTTGGCGCTTCGAGCGGGCCCGTCTCATCGTCGAGGGCCGCGGGACGTCGACGGCACTGGCGATCGAACATGCTGCCGATGGCCGCTGGACGGTCGACGGGCGGGAGCGGCCGGATCTTGCCGATTGCGTCGACATCGACATCATGGCGAGCCCCTTCACCAACAGCCTGCCGATCCACCGGCTCGACCTCGAGCCGGGCCAGCCGCGGACGCTCCAGGTCGCCTATGTCCGCCTGCCCGAACTGAGTGTCGAAGCGATGGCCCAGGCCTATACGCGGCTCGATCCGGGCGATCCGCCGACGGCCTTCCGGTATCTCAGTTGCGCGAGCGGCTTCACCGCGGACCTCGCGGTCGATGGTGACGGGCTGGTGGTGGATTACCCGGGCATCTGGCGGCGCCGGGCGGGCTAGACCGTCCGCAACCGCCCGACGAAGGCGCTGACCGAAGCGCGGAGCATGTCGGCCTCGCGGCTGAGCGAGGCGGCTGCCGCCAGTACCTGGCCGGCGGCGGCCTGCGTATGCTCGGCGCCCTCGCTGACCCGATCGATCGTGCCGGAGACGTCGCGCGTGCCACGCGCCGCTTCGGCGGTATTGCGGCTGATCTCGCGTGTGCTCGCCTGCTGCTGCTCGGCGACGGCCGCGATCGAGCTTGCGACCTCATGGACTTCCTTGATCGTGCCGCCGATGCGTTCGATCGCGTCGATGGCGTTCTGCGCGACGCCGCGGATGGTGTCGACCTGGCTCGAAATATCCTCGGTCGCCCGCGCCGTCTGGCTGGCGAGCGATTTCACCTCCGAGGCCACGACGGCGAAGCCCTTGCCGGCTTCGCCCGCGCGCGCCGCCTCGATCGTGGCATTGAGGGCGAGCAGATTGGTCTGGCTGGCGATATCGTTGATGAGCTTGACCACGTCGCCGATCTTGTGTGCCGCGTCGGCCAGGCCCCGCACCGTTTCGTCCGTGCGTTCGGCCTCCCGCACCGCGCCGGCGATGATGTCGGCGGCACGGCTCGTCTGGCGGGCGATCTCCTGCACCGAGGCGCTCATCTCCTCCGCCGCCGCGGCGATGGTCTCGACGTTGGCCGAGGCCTGCAGCGAGGCGGCGGCGACCGCGCTCGCCTGCAGACTGGTATCGGCGGCGGTCTCGGTCATTTCCTCGGCCGTGGTGCTGAGCTGGGTGGTGGCGGCGGCGAGGTGATCGAGCGCACCGCCGACGGAGCTGTCGAAATTCTGAATCTCGGCTTCGACCTCGTGGCGACGCCGCTCTTTGGCTTCATGCTCGCGGCCGATCGCTGCGCTGAGGTCGAGCGCCTCGCGGGCGCGGTCCTGGAAGACCGCAAGCGTGGCCGCGAGCCGACCGATTTCGTCCCGGCGGGCAATCTCCGGCAGGACGATATCGAGATCGCCCTCGGCCAGCCGCTGGGTGAGGGCAGTCAGGTGGCGGAGCGGGCGCGTGACCAAGCCGATCACGATCATGGCCGCGACGGCGAAGGCGACCAACAGTCCCGCCGTGCCGCCAAGGCTGATCCAGTACTGCGCCGAGATTGCTTCTGCCTCGGCTTGATCGCGCGCGCTCTTGAGTTCAATGCGCAGGTCGGCGATCAGCTTGTCGACGGCGGCGATCGCCTCGCGCCGCTTCTTGGCCGCTTCCTGGCTGGAGAGCACGAAGGCTTCCTGGGTCTTGCCGGCCAACGCCAGGTCGAAGACCTTGTGGCTGATGTCGCGGCGCTCGGTCACGGCGCGCCGGAAGTCGGCGACCAATGCGGCCTGGCTCGGCGAAGGCTTCAGCCCGTCGATCCGATTGAGCAGGTCCAGCGTCTTGGCCGACGCGTCGTCATAGAGCTTGATGTGGGTCTGCGCCGTCGCCGGATCGGGCGACAGGATGACGTTCTTCTCGCTGACGGCGGCGCTGTTGAAGACGCTCTCCGCCTCGAGCGCCAGTTCCAGTTCCACCGCCTTCCGGTCGGTTAATTGCTGTAATTGGCCGGCAAGGCTGCTCATGGAATTGCTGGCGTAGATCACGATCCCGAGCGTGATCAGGACGACCAGCGCGGCCGGGACGGCCAGCTTTCGGGAGAGCGGCAGATTCTCCAAAGCGCGCATGTTCTGCATCCCCTCGATGCTTCTTATTCGGTGGCGCTATTCGGCCGTCGATCGGGGGCGATAATCCTGCAATTTGACCTAATGACGGCTTAACGAAGGGCTATCGATACCGCAGCATGGATTCGAGGGTGAGACCCAGTCCGACCGAGCCGAACTTGTCGCCTTCGACGATGCGACTGTCCGGCAGTTCGCCCAGGATCGCGCGCCGGACATTCGGCAGCAGGGTCGAGCCGCCGGTCAGGAACACCGCGTCGATCCGGCCGGCGGCCAATCCCGCATCGGCCAGGCAGCGGCGGATCATGCCGGCGATACCGCGGCAGAGCTCGTCGGTTGCGGTCTCGAAATCCGCCCGGCGGAAGTGGGCGACGAGCCGGCGTTCGATCCAGTCGAGCGGCACGTCGAGCGCGTCGCTGTCGCTGAGGCCGATCTTGGCCCGCTCGACGGTCATCGCCAGGCGATGGCCCAGATGGTCCTCCAGGACATGGGACAGGCGGCCGATCAGGTCCGGCCGGGTCGATTCGCGCTGAACCTGCCGGATCTCGGCCATGACCTTGGGCGTATAGAGGAAATTGATCTTGGCCCAGGTCGACAGGTCGGTGAAATAGCCGTTCGGCGCCAGCAGACCCTTCTTCTTCATGGCCGACTGATAGCCGAGATGAGGCATGGCGCATTTCAGCGATAGCAGCCGGTCGAAATCGGTCCCGCCGATGCGGATGCCGTCGTTGGCCAGGATGTCGGCCGTGCGGTCGGCGGCGCGGCGCCGGTCCGGGCCGATCCGCACGATCGAGAAATCCGACGTACCGCCGCCGATGTCGGCGATCAGCGCCACTTCCTCGCTCTCGACCTGCTGCTCATAGTCGAGCGCGGCGGCGATCGGCTCGAACTGGAACGAGACGTGGCGAAAGCCGATATCGCGGGCGATCTCGGCGAGTGCCGCCTCGGCCCGCTGGTCGGCCGCCTCGTCGCCGTCGACGAAATGCACGGGGCGGCCATGGACGACCGCATCGAGCGGCCGGCCCGCAGCCTGCTCGCCGCGGGCCTTGATCTCGCCCAACAGCCGCTTCAGCACGTCGCGGAAGCCGATGCGATGCTTGTCGAGCAGGGTATCCTGGTCGATGAGCTCCGTGCCGAGGACCGATTTCAGCGAGCGCATCAACCGGCCGTCGGCGCCGCGGGCATAGGCCTCGATCGCCGCACGGCCGAACTCGGGCCTGGCAGCGGCGAAATCGAAGAAGATCGCGCTGGGCAGCGTCTCTTCCGTGCCTTCCAGCGCCACGAGCTGTGCCGCATTGCCGGAGGCGATCCCGAGCGTGGTGTTCGACGTGCCGAAATCGAGGCCGCAATAGCCCATGATGCCAAAACTCCGACGGCGCGCGGAGGCGATGCCGTCCGGGAGCGGGGCGGCTGTCGCGTCGGGCGCGGGGAAGGGCCGGGGGTTTTAGCGGAACTGGCGCGCGATCGCCAGGGCTATTCCAGGGGCCAGAGCCAGGCGGCGCCGCGCACGCCGCTCGAATCGCCGTGGTGCGGCGGCACGAGACGGGTCGCGACCACATCTGAAAAGACGTAGCGGCCCCAGCGGGCCGGCACGGCCTGGTAGAGCAGGTCGAGGTTCGACAGGCCGCCGCCGAGCACGATGACGTCGGGATCGACCAGATTGATCACATGGGCGAGGCCCCGCGCCAGGCGGTCGATATAGCGATCGAGCGTGGCCCGGGCCCTGGCGTCGCCGGCCTCGGCGCGGGCCGCGATCTCGGCAGCGGCGAGCGCCTGTCCCGTCATGCTGCGATGATCCGCTGCGAGACCGGGGCCGGACAGGAAGGTCTCGATGCAGCCCGACCGCCCGCAGTAGCAGGCGGGGCCGGGCCGTTCGGCGTCCGTGGGCCAGGGCAGGGGGTTGTGTCCCCATTCGCCGCCGATCGCGTGCCGCCCGGTCAGGATCCTGCCGTCGATCACCAGGCCGCCGCCGGTACCGGTGCCCAGGATGACGCCGAACACGATGGGGGCCCCGGCCGCGGCGCCGTCGGTCGCCTCGGACAGCGCGAAGCAATTGGCGTCATTGGCGATGCGGACGTCGCGTTCGAGCGCTGCGGCCAGCAGCCGGTCGAGCGGCAGGCCGTTGAGGCAGGTCGAATTGGCATTCCGCAGCAGGCCGGTGGCCGGCGACAGCGCGCCGGGCGTGCCGACGCCGACCGTGCCGGTAGCGCCGAGGCGGCTTTCGATGTCCAGGACCAGGTCCCGAATCGCCGCGATCGTGGCCGCGGCATCGCCGATCGGAGTCGCGATCCGTTGTCGCATGAGGATCGCGCCGGCGGAATCGAGGGCGACGGCCTCGATCTTGGTGCCGCCGAGGTCGACGCCGATGCGGAAGGGCGGGGTCATCGCAAAGAAATCCATAGTCGGAAAGGGTTGGCGGGGCTTAGAAATTTCCGCCGGGCAACCCTGGTTGGTTCAAAAGCATTACGAAATCTTAAGGACGCTTGGCTAAGGGTTGGACGTGGCCACGGTCCTGGTTAATGATGTCGTCTCACGAACAGGTTGTACCTCCAGGGCCAGCCGGTTTCGCACTAAGGAAATTCCGATGAGCAAGACGATCCTGATCGTCGAAGACAACGACCTCAACATGAAGCTGTTTCATGATCTGCTGGAGGCCCATGGCTACAACACCCTGCAGACCAAGGACGGCATCGAGGCGTTGAAGCTCGCGCGCCAACATCGTCCCGACCTGATCCTGATGGATATCCAGTTGCCGGAGATCTCCGGGCTGGAAGTCACGAAATGGATCAAGGAGGATGATGACCTGAAATCGATCCCGATCATCGCCGTCACGGCATTCGCGATGAAGGGCGACGAGGAGAAGATGCGGGAGGGGGGCTGCGAAGCCTACCTGGCCAAACCGATCTCCGTGGCCTATTTCATCAAGACATTGAAGCAGTTCCTTAATTAGTGAGCGGTGGATGTCCGCCAGAGTTCTCGTCGTCGATGATATCGAGGTCAACGTCAGGCTGCTCGAAGCAAAGCTTCTGAGCGAGTATTACGACGTACTGACCGCGTCCAATGGGCCGCAGGCGCTGGAGATCGCCAAGTGCGAGTCGCCCGACATCGTGCTGCTCGATGTGATGATGCCCGGCATGGACGGGCTCGAAGTCTGCAAGCGCCTCAAGGGCGACCCTGCGACCCGCCACATCCCGGTCGTCATGGTCACGGCGCTCAGCGACGTCGCCGATCGCCTGAAGGGTCTTGAGGTCGGGGCCGACGACTTCCTGACCAAGCCGGTCAACGACGTCGCCCTGTTCGCCCGCGTCCGGTCGCTCATTCGCCTGAAGCGGACGCTCGACGAGTGGTTGCTGCGCGAGGAGATCAACGGCCGGCTCGCGGCGCTGCCGGGCGAGGCGGTGACATCGGAGGTTGAGCAGGTCGCACCCGGCAATATCCTGGTGCTGGAAGACAATCCGCTCGCCGGCAACAAGCTGACCCAGACCCTGAAGCCGCTGGCGGCCGAGCTCACGCTCGTGAAGACCAATGCCGAAGCCTACCAGCTATCGGGCCAAGGCAACTGGGACGTCATCATCATCTCGATGGCGCTGGAGCGGGAGGACCCGCTGCGGCTGGTCTCGCAATTGCGCGCGGTCGAACAGACGCGGCAGCTGCCGATCCTGCTGATCCTTGATGACGGCGATTATCCGCGCCTCGCCAAGGGCCTGGATCTGGGCGCCAATGATTACATCATCCGCCCGGTCGACCGGAACGAGCTGATCGCGCGCACCCGCATCCAGATCAAGCGCAAGCGGCTGCAGGACCAACTGCTCGACAATTACAAGCGCGGCCTGACCCTGGCGCTGACCGACGGCCTGACCGGCCTCTATAACCGCCGCTACCTGACCGCCCATATCGACACGCTGTTCGGTCGGACCGGCAGCCCGATGAAGGATGTCGCCATCCTGATGTTCGACATCGATCGCTTCAAGCAGGTCAACGATACCCACGGCCATTCGGTCGGCGACGAGGTGCTGATCGAAGTGGCACACCGGACGCTCGCCAACGTGCGCGGCTTCGATCTGGTCGCCCGCTACGGCGGTGAGGAATTCGTCGTGGTCATGCCGGAAAGCGCGCTCAACGCCGCAGGCTCGGTCGCCGACCGTCTGCGCCGCGCGATCGGCGAGCGGGTCATTGAAGTCTCCATCGGCCCGCGCACGCTACCAGTCACGGTCTCGATCGGCGTCGCCGTGTCGGGGCCGGATGCGCTCACGCCCGGCCAGCTGCTGCGGAATGCAGACGAGGCGCTTTATGCCGCCAAGCATGCCGGGCGCAATCGCGTCATGATCTGGGAACGCGAGGGCACGAGCCCGTTCGTCCCCGACGGGATCCTGCCCTGAACGATTGAACTGGATCTGGGCGGGCGAAGGCCGCCGATCACGTCGCGAATCGCTCGGCGATTTGGCGCGCCCCGGGATCCGGGCGCGCAAACGCGCGCCGCCGCTCGCAGGCGGGACGTTTCGTTCAGGGCTGGAAGCAGGGTCGCCTATTCGGCTGACCGGTTCCGCCGGACGGCCTTCTAGGCCATCGGGCGGCGGGCCCCGGCATTGCAGGGGCCGCCAGTTTCCGCCGTCCGGCCGACCCGCCGCCCCAGAGGGGCATCCGGATCGGCTGCGACGGAAACGGCCTTACTTGATCTTCGATTCCTTGAAGGCCACGTGCTTGCGCACGACCGGATCGTACTTCTTCAGTTCCATCTTCTCGGTCTTGGCGCGCGGATTCTTCTTGGTCACGTAGTAGTAGCCCGTGTCAGCGGTGCTGACGAGCTTGATCAGGACGGTTGCAGACTTTGCCATTTCCGGTCTTCCGAACGGGGTTCATCGAAACGCCGCAACCTATCGACATCCGCCGGCAAGTCAAGGGCGGCCAGCGCTATTGCAGGGGTGCGGCGTCGGAATGCCCGGTTGATTGCTGCGCCAGCGTCACACCGGGCGAGGAGAGCGCGGCCGCATAGAGTGTCGGATCGCGCAGCAGGCGCCGCGCGATCTTCAGGTCGAGCGGGTTTTCTTCCGTCGTCATCGGGCAATCGTGGCGCAGCCGAACCCACGCCTCGTTGCCGAGGCTGGCGCGCGGTTGTGCCTCGATGCCCTGGGGATGCAACGCGCGCTCGACGATCGCCGGCAGCCGCGCCACGGGCTCTTCCGCGGTCTCCGACGCACCGGACCGGCTGGTGCAGAACACCGGAACCACGCCATGGTCATGCAGCACATAGTGAGCCGGCGTGTAGAGCCGCGCCCAGGTCAGGGTCATCTCGCCCTGGTTGGGCAGCGCCAGCACGCGCTGGACCGTGCCCTTGCCGTAGGAGCTGCTGCCGACCAGGACGGCGCGGTCATGGTCTTGGAGCGCGGCCGCGACGATCTCGGCCGACGAGGCGGAGCCGCCATTGACCAGCACCACCAGCGGCAGGCCGTGGGTCTGGTCTCCGGTTCTGGCCTCGAAATCCTGGGTCGCCGTCGGGTTGCGGCCGCGAGTCGTGACGACCTGGCCATGGTCGATGAACAGGCTGGCGACGCCGGTCGCCTGCTCGAGCAGGCCGCCGGGGTTGCCGCGCAGATCCAGCACGACGCCTTTCCACTGCCGGCCGTAATCCGCGCGCATCTGGGCGATCCCGTCGCTCAGCGCCTGCACGGTGCCGCTGTTGAAGCTCGACACATGGAAGATGGCAATGCCGTCCTCCCGGTCGACCGTCACGGTCGGATTCACGATCAGGGCGCGCTTCAACGTCGCCGTCACCGGCGTGCCGTGTCCGGGGCGCCGGACCGTCAGGGTCAATCGCGATCCCGGCTCGCCCCGCAGATGATCGATAACCTGGCGCTCCGTCCAGGACGCGATCTCGGCGTTGTCGATTGCCGTCAGGCGATCGTCGACTCGGATTTCCTTGGCCGCCGGCGAATTGGGCGTCACCGTCGAGACCCGCGGTTCGCCGTCGGAATAATCGAGCGTGATGCCGATGCCGCCGAAACCGTCGCGCGAGGCGCGCTGATCGCGTGCCGCATCGGAGCCGGCATAGCGGGTGAAGCGATCGAGCTTCGGCAGCATGCCGTCGAACACTTTTTGATAGAGCGCCTCGTCCGAGGCGCCGGCCAGGTCGGGCGCGTGCCGGCGGGCGTCCGCCAGCGCGGTCGAGACGATCGCGGCCCAGCCGTCGGCATCCTCCGGATCGGGCGCCGGCAGGCGCTCGATTGCCGCATCCTTGTCGAAGAAGACGATGGTATGGCCGACCTCGGCCACGGCGAAGGATCGGTCGTCCTGGTCGAGCTTGCCGAGACCGGCCAGCGCCAGCGTCTCGCTCGAAACCGGCTCCAGGTAGAATTCGTGGATTTCGTGGAACACGTCGGCGAACAGCGTGCCGGCGGGATCATGGCTGAACCGGTCGCCGAGAATTGCGTGATTGTCGAACGACGAGGCGCAAGCGCTCATCAGCGACAGAAGCAGCACAGCGGCGCCCAAGCCGCGGCGTCCCATCCGTATGCAGCCGCTCCACTCACTCGCCAAGGCGCTTGCCTCCAGGGAAGTTCCCCGCGATTTCGCTCACGGAACTCTCGAACCCTATAACGCTCCGAATGAACAAAGCGTGCCTATCCGCGCGATTCTTTTCAAGCGATGCGGGCGCGGGTCAGCGCCGCCGTGGCGCCGTGCCTGGCCTCTTGCGGCCGGGCTTGTCGAACTTACGCTTGGCGCCGGGCGGGGGCGAGCGCAGCAGGCGCTGCCCCTTGCGCGACACCCGATCCTCACCGCCGCCGTCGATCAGCTGGAAGGTGAGGCCGCCGGCGACCGGGTCCGCTTCGGCCAGGCGGACATCGACCGTGTCGCCCAGCCGATAGACCCGCCCGCTGCGCTGGCCCACCAGCCGGTGTGCGGCTTCATCGTGATGGTAATAATCGGCCGGCAGGGTCGAGATCGGGATCAGACCGTCGGCGCCGCTCTCGGCCAGGGTCACGAACAGGCCGAAGCGCGTCACGCCATTGACCCGGCCGGGCAGGATCTGGCCGACCTGATCGGCCATGTAGGCGACCAGATAGCGGTCGACCGCGCTGCGTTCCGCCGCTGCGGCCCGGCGCTCCAGGCGCGAGAGATCGAGCCCCAGTTCAGTGAAGCCCTCCGGATCGACCTGTTCGAGACCGCCTTCGCCCAAATGCAGGCCGACGACTATGGCGCGATGGACCAGCAGGTCGGCATAGCGCCGGATCGGCGAGGTGAAATGGGCGTAGCGCTGCAGCGCCAGGCCGAAATGGCCGAGATTGTCGGGCGCGTACATGGCCTGAGCCTGGCTGCGCAGCACCAGCTCGTTGATCATCGCCGCCTCGGGCCGACCTTCCGCCGCCGAGAGGATACGGTTGAAATGCATCGGCCTCACGACCTGGCCCTTGGAGAGCTTGAGCGCGTGGATGTCGAGCCCTTCCAGGAATTCGCGCAGCGCCACCAGCTTTTCCGGGTCGGGTGCGTCATGGACCCGGTACATGCAGGGCTTGTGCACCTTTTCCAACGTCTCGGCCGCCGCGACGTTGGCCGCGATCATGAACTCCTCGATCAGCTTGTGGCTGTCGAGCCGCTCACGCTGGTCGATCCGCTCGACCGTGCCGTCCGCGCCCAGCACCACGCGCCGCTCGGGCAGGTCGAGCTCGAGGGTGCCGCGCTTGCGTCGCGCCAGGTCGAGGGCCGCATAGGCGCCGTAGAGCGGCTTGATCACTGGATCGAGCAGGGGACCGGTCGTGTCGTCCGGCCGGCCGTCCATCGCCGCCTGGACCTGCTCGTAGGTCAGGCGTGCGGCCGATCGCATCAGGCCACGCACGGCTTGGTGCTTCAGCTTCTTGCCGTCGGCGTCGAGCCAGATGTGGATGGCCATGCAGGCGCGCTCGACTGCGGGCTTGAGCGAGCACAGCTCGTTCGACAGCGCCTCGGGCAGCATGGGCACGACCCGGTCGGGGAAATAGACCGAGTTGCCGCGCTCCTTGGCCGCGCGATCGAGCGCACTGCCGGGGCGCACGTACCAGGACACGTCGGCGATTGCGACCAGCAGGTGCCAGCCGCCGGGGTTGGCCGGGTCCGTGTCCGGCGCCGCCCAGACCGCGTCGTCGAAGTCGCGCGCGTCGGCGCCGTCGATCGTGACCAGCGGAAAATCGCGCAGGTCCGTGCGCGTGCCGAGCGAGACGGGCTTGGCCGCCTCGGCCTCCTTGAGCGCCGCCTCGGGGAAACCCACCGGAATGCCCTGCTGATGGATCGCGATCAGGCTGATCGCCTTGGGATCGCCCATCTTGCCCAGGCGCTCGATCACCTGGGCATGGGGCAGGCCGAGGCGCGGGACGGGCAGGGGTTCGGCCAGCACCAGATCGCCGTCGGCGGCGTTCAGCCCCTCGTTCGCGCGGATGCGATAGGTTGTCTTGTCGCGGCGGTCGGTCGGCATGATCCGGCCGGTGCCGTCGGGCCCCGCCTTGTAGACGCCCAGCACCCGTTCGCCCTGCGGCTCGATCTTGCGGACGACGGCGGCCTGGTAGCTGCCATCATCCTGGCGGCGGAAGCGGGCGATGGCCCGCTCGCCGGCACCCAATGTCTCGGCACCGCCACGCCGGCCCGCGGCCAGGCGGATGGTCGGCATGGCGACGCTCGGATCGCTGCCGAGCAGGCGGACGACCGGCTCACCCTCGGCATCGATGCCGGTCACCTCGACGACCGCGATCTCGGGCAAGGCGCCCACCGGCGCCAGGCGGCGATGATGACCGCGTTCGACCGGGCCGGAGCGCTCGATCTCCTTCAGCATCCCCTTGAGCGCGACGCGGTCGGCGCTGCCGACCTTGAACGCCTTGGCGATCTCGCGCTTGCCGACGGGAATCGGGCTGGAGGCGATGAAATCGATGATCTGCTGTCGCGTCGGCAGGCTGCCGGGGCCGCGGCGCGGCACCTTGACCTTGGGAAGCTTGCCGCCCGGCGGCCGCGCCATCAGGCGCTCGCGACTTTTTTGGCGGGGGCCTTCTTCGCAGCAGCCTTCTTGGCCGGGGCCTTCTTCTTGGCGACGGTTTTCTTCGCCGCAGCACCCTCCTCGGGTTCCGCCGTCTTCGCCTTGGTCTTGGGCGCCGCTTTCTTCGGTGCCGCCTTGGCCCCGGACCGGCTCTTGCCGTTCTTGGGCTTCGCCTTCTGCGCCGCCAGCAGCTCGAGCGCCTTGTCGAGCGGGAAGGTCTCGGGATCGGCATCCTTGGGCAGCGAGGCATAGACGCCGTCATGGGCGACATAGGGGCCATAGCGGCCCTTGAACACCTGGACCGGCGCCTGGTCGGCCGGATGCTCGCCCAGGGTCTTGAGCGGCGTCGGCGCGCTGCGGCCGCCCTTGCTCGGCTCGGCGAGCAGGCTGATGGCGCGGTTCATGCCGATGGTCAGCACGTCGTCATCGGCCGCGAGCGACTTGAAGGTCTTGCCGAGCTTGATGTAGGGCCCGAACCGCCCGATGCCGGCGACGATCATCTCGCCGGTCTCGGGATGCGTGCCGATGTCGCGTGGCAACGACAACAGGCCCAGTGCCGCGTCGAGGCCGACGTCCTGCGGCTTCATGCCCTTGGGCAGCGAGACGCGCTTCGGTTTCTCGCCGTTCTCGCCCTCGCCCAGTTGGATGTAGCTGCCGTAAGGACCCTTGCGGACGCTGACCGGCAGGCTGGTCACCGGGTCGTCGCCCAGCACGCGCGGACCGGTATCGCCGTTGGCGGCCGCCTCGCCGTCGCCCTGGCCCTCGACCGCGAGCGGCCGGGTGAAGCGGCATTCCGGATAGTTGGAGCAGCCGATGAAGGCGCCGAACTTGCCGAGCTTCAGCGACAGGCGGCCGGCGCCGCAGCTGGGGCAAACGCGCGGATCGCGGCCGGAGCCGTCCTCGGGGAAGAAATGCGGGCCCAGTTCCGTGTCGAGCGCATCCAGCACCTGGCTGATCGTCAGGTCCTTGGTGCCGGCGATCGCCAGGCTGAAATGGTCCCAAAACTGGCGCAGCACCTGCTTCCAGTCGGCCCGGCCACCGGAGATCTCGTCGAGCAGGTTCTCCAGGTCGGCGGTGAAGGAATATTGGACGTAGCGCTCGAAGAAATTCTCGAGGAACGCCGTCACCAGCCGGCCGCGATCCTGCGGCGTGAAGCGCTTCTTCTCCAGCGTCACATATTCGCGGTCCTGCAGGACCTGGATGATCGAGGCGTAGGTCGAGGGGCGGCCGATGCCGAGCTCTTCCAGCTTCTTCACCAGGCTCGCCTCGGTATAGCGCGGCGGTGGTTCGGTGAAATGCTGCTCGGGCCGTACGTCCAGGCGGTTCAGCGCCTCGCGCTCGCTCAGCGGCGGCAGGCGGCGGTTCTCGTCGTCATCGGCGTCGTCGTCGCGGCCTTCCTGATAGAGCCTCAGGAAGCCGTCGAACCGGATGACCGAGCCGGTCGCGCGGAACGTGACCCGGCCGGAGGCGCCGTTGATGTCGACGGTGGCCTGGTCCATCACTGCCGATTCCATCTGGCAGGCGACGGTGCGCTTCCAGATCAGCTCATAGAGCCGGAGCTGGTCGGAATCGAGCACGGACGCCACCTGGGACGGGTGGCGGAACAGGTCGGTCGGGCGGATCGCCTCGTGCGCCTCCTGGGCGTTCTTGGCAACCGCCTTGTACACGCGGGGCGCCTGCGGGACGTATTGCGGCCCGTAATCCCGGTCGATCAGCCGGCGCGCGGCCGTCACGGCATCGTCCGACAGGGCCACGCCGTCGGTTCGCATATAGGTGATAAGGCCGAC
>DATGEK010000095.1:0-49205 GCA_035310205.1 Aliidongia sp. | reverse complement strand
GCCTAAGCAATCGAATCCTACGTGAATCCAAGGGTTTAGCCTATGCCCGCCAACCCCGATGAATTATCGCGGCTAGGGTGTGTTGACAACCGCAAGAACGCCCGCCAGTGTCGGTGGCCTCATCAGGTCCGGGCCGGTAATCTGCCGAATAACAAGAGCGGTTGGATGTTTCAATTCTGGGATCGCGTAACGGCACCGGTCATCGAGGCGCTCAGGCCACAGGTTATTCTGCACATCGGCGGCACGGACGGCCGCTTGGTGTCCAAGCTGATCGGGGCGGCTGCGCGAATCGGCGGGGCGCTCCACGTCGCGACGCTGACGCCGGGGTTCGATGTCGATGCTGCCCGTCGGCAGGTCGGCGACCGGCTGGTCGTGCATCGCGCCCGCGGGCTGGCCGTGGTGCCGCTGCTGCCGGTGCCCGATCTGGTGCTGATCGACGACGATCCGAACTGGTTCAATGTCTATCATCTGCTGACGGCCTTGCAGCGCCAGGCCGACCGCTCGGACCGCCCTTTCCCGGTTGTGCTTCTGACCCAGGTCGGCTGGCCCTATGGTCGCCGGGATTCCTATGACGAGCCGGCTGCGGTGCCGGCGGCCTTTCGACAGGTTTACGAACGCTCCGGCGTTGTGCCGGGGGCGTCCGCCCTGTCGCCGCAAAACGGGCTGTTTGCCGATCGGTTCAATGCCGCGGCCGAGAACAAGCCGCAGAGCGGCGTGTTGACGGCGCTCGAGGATTTCATCGACCAAGGGGCGGGACGCTTCATCACCACCCTGCTGCCGATGTTTCATGGGATTGCCCTGCTGCAGCCGCTGGGCGGCCCGGCCGAGCCCATGCTGGCGTCGGTCGTCGCGGCGCTGACGCAGGGGTCGGCCGCCGCCGCTCTGTCGGCCGACCTCGAGGCCGCGCGCGTGGCGCTGGAAATTGCGGCGAAGGCCGCGGCGGAGGAACGCGCGCGCGCCGCCCATCGCAACGAGGCTCTGCATGCGGCCCTGCGAGCCGCGCAGCAGCTGAATGTCGAGGATCACTCGGCCGCAATCCTCGCCCGCGCGCTGCTGCGCCGAAGCCGGCGCGCGGTAAGGGCGCGATTGCGCGGAGACGGGGGCGCCGCCGCGGACCGCGCAGCTGATCTCGCTCGCCTACATTCATCGGCCCTGTTCGATGCGGACTGGTATGTCGCGCGCTATCCTGACGCGGCGGGGGCGCTCGACCCGGCGCTGCATTACCTGAGCCATCAGGGGCGCGATCCTTGCCCCGATTTCTCGGCGCATTACTATCTTTCGACCTACGCGGACGTGGCGGATGCGGGGCACGACCCGCTGCTGCATTATCTGGCGAGCGGTGCGGGCGAAGGGCGTAATCCAAGCCCCCTGTTCAGCACTCGCTTCTATCTGGAAACCTATCCCGAAGTCGCGCGGGACGGGCACAATCCGCTCGAACATTATGTCCGCTACGGTCGGGCGGAAGGTCGCAGAACCCATGACTGAGACGAGTGCGGATCGGGTCGAGGGCTGGGTTGACGGCCTGGCCCAGGGAGCTGTGCACGGCTGGGCTTGGCGCCCGTTGCGACCGTCGAGCGTGGTCGAGATCGAGGTGCTGGCCGGTGATGCGGTCATCGCGACCGGCAGGGCCGATCGGATGCGCGCCGACCTCGCGACCGCCGGCAAGGGCGATGGCGCCTACGGCTTTCTGGTACCGCTCGATCTCGCCGCCCTTCCGGGCGACACGGTCGGTCTCATGGTCAGGGCCAAGGACGGCACGCTGTTGCAGAATGGCGCGCTCTCGATCGATCTTGGCGGGCAGGATGCGATGGCGGTGGCCGAGCCGGATCGGCCGAACATCTCGGTGCTGCCGACTCCGCTCGGCGGGCCGGCCAGCGTCGAGGGGTATCTTGACGAGTTCGGTCCCACGCTGATCCAAGGATGGGTCTTCAATCCGGCCGATCCCTCGGCGCCGGTCGAGATCGAGATCTGGGACGGCGATCAGCCGGTCGGCGGCTTCACGGCCGATATCTGGCGCGCCGATCTCGAAGAACTGCATCAGGGCGACGGCCGTTGGGGGTTCGTGGCCGTTTGCCCACGAGCACTGACCGACGGCAAGCTGCACACCATCGACCTGCGGCTCTCCGGTCGCTCGATCCTGGCCGCTCCTCTGTCGCTGCAGCTGCCGCTGTGCGAGGGTCCGCCGGACGAGCCGCCACCGCGGGTCGACAAAGATGAGGACAGCCGTGCCGGACGGACCCGTCCGCTGCGTTGGCAGGCGCCGGCCGAGCCGTTATTCACGATCGTCGTCGTGTTCTACAACATGCGCCGGGAGGCCGCGCGCACCTTGACCTCGCTCAGCCGCGCCTATCAGCGCGGCATCGGCGATCTGCCCTACGAAGTGCTGTGCATCGACAACGGCTCGTCCGAACCGCTCGACCCCGAATGGATCCGCAGCTTCGGGCCGGAATTCCGCCTCGTCGTGCCAAGCAAGATCCTGCCGTCGCCCTGCCAGGCGATCAACGAGGCGGCGGCGACGGCCAAGGGGCGCTATCTCGCCATCATGATCGACGGCGCCCATGTCCTGACGCCCGGCGTCTTCCGCGAGGTCTGGGACACGGTCGAAGAAAGCCCGGACGCGCTGATCGCGATCCGGCAATGGTTTGTCGGCGGTGACCAGCGCTGGCTGTCGTCGGTGGGTTACAGCGCCCTGCAAGAGGACATGCTGTTCGACAAGATCGGCTGGCCGCGGGACGGCTACAAGCTATTCAAGATCGGCACGCCGGTCTGGGAAAGCGCGCATCATTGGTTTAGCGGCGCAATCGAGAGCAATTGCCTGTTCCTGCCCCGAGCGCTCTACGCGCAGGTCGGCGGCATGAACGAGGCGTTCAGCGAGCCCGGCGCCGGCTATGCCAATCTCGATTTGTTCAAGCGCGCGGCCTCGGCGATCGACGAACCGATCGTGGCCCTACTGGGTGAGGCGTCGTTCCACCAGTTCCACGGCGGCACCACGACCAACGTCTCGGACGAGGAGAAGGACCGGCGGGTCCGGACCTACGAGAACAGCTACGCCCGCATCCAGGGGCAGGCCTTCGCCGGCCTCAAGGAAACCGACATCCGCTATCGCGGGCAGCATCGCGTCATCGCCGGCATCATCGGCCGCCATCGCCCGCTGTCGCCGGCACGCCTCGGCGTCACCGATCGGGTCCGACCGGGAACGGCGCCGCTGCATATCGGCGAGATGGCGACCGACTATCTGCGCTCGGCCTATGTCGAGAACGGGCTCAACCGGGCGACCCGATGGCAGGGCCACGCGCTCTCGCTCGCACCGCCCGACGTGCTGGCGATCCAGGAGATCATCCATCAGCAGCGGCCGGACCGGATCGTGGCGGTCAATGTCGAGCCGGGCGTCCTGCATCTCGCCGATGCGGCGCTGCGGCTGGCCGAGCTGCCATTGAGCCGCATCATCGACGTCGGAGCTGCGCCCCGGGACATTCCGGTGCCGGAAACGGTTCGGGCGCTCGCCGGCGCGCCTTCGGCGCCGGAGACGCTGGCGGCCGTCGCGCGCGCCCTGGGGACGTCGGAGAAGATCCTGGTGCTGTTCGCGCCGGACGCGGCGGATCATTCCCCGATCGCGGCTCTCAGGGCCTATGCCCGGTTCGTGTCGCCGCGCTCCTATCTCGTGTTCCTGGGCTCGGTGTTCGGGCAGCCTTGGCTCGGCTACTCGAAGCATTGGTACGCGAAGGCGATCCGCACCCTGGTCGAGGAAGCGCCGTTCGCGATCGACGAGACCTGGACGCCGCATCTGATCACCACCTGTCCGCTCGGTTACCTGCAGCGGATCGGTAATTTCTCGTCGTCCGACGACGCGCTTGCGGACGACCGGTGAGGGCACAGCATGCATCGATTTTGGGCACGCCATATCAAGCCGATCGTCGAAACGCTGGCGCCGCGACGGATCATCGAAGTCGGGGCCGAGTTCGGCTGGAACACGCGGCATCTTCTCAAATATTGCCGGCAGACCGGCTGCCGGCTCGACATCATCGATCCGGCCCCGCATCCGGCGCTCCACGACGTGCGCGCGGCCTATTCTGACGAACACGTCTATCACCCGCTGAAGAGCATCGATGCCCTGCCGCTGGTGGCGCCGGCCGACCTCGTCCTGCTCGACGGCGACCATAACTGGGCGACGGTATTCAGCGAACTGACGCTGATCTTCCAGCGCGCGTTCGAGACCGGGGCCGTGCCGCCGGTCGTGCTGTTCCATGACGTTGCGTGGCCCTATGCCCGGCGCGACATGTATTACAATCCGGCAGGGATCAACGAGGCCGATCGCCATCCCTATGCCTATCGCGGCATGCTGCCGGGGCGCAGCGATCTGGTCGACACCGGCCTCAACAGCCATTTCGCCAACGCGACCCACGAAGGCGGTCCGCGCAACGGGGTGCTGACCGCAGTCGAGGATTTCAAGGCCAGCGCGGACGTGCCGATGACGCTGTACCAGCTGCCGTTCTTCAACGGTCTCGGCATTCTGGTGCCAGAGGCGCGGACGACACCCGAACTGCAGGCGGTGATCGACGGCTTCTTCGCTGCCCCGGCGATGATGGAGATCTGCCGCCATCTGGAAAAGGACGGCATGATCGTGCGCGCCGAACTCGCGACGATGCAGAACAAGCTCACCCAGAAAGCCGAGGCGCTGATGCGGTCCCGCGCCCTGATCGTCGAGCTGCAGCAGCAGCTGGAAGCGGCGCGGCGCGCGCGTCCGGTCGGCTAGGGCCTGACCGACGCCTCGTTGTCCGCCAGCAGATCGTCGGTGGCGACCGGCCGGGGTTCGAGATCTGCGGCTGCCACGAACAGCGGCCGGGCCGCGAGCCGGGCGGCGACGCCTCGTCCATAGCTGCGCAGCGGCCGCTCGACCAGTCGATAATTGAGCTCGGCCAGCCCGAACAGCAGCACGAGCGCCGTCACGACGAAGCGCAGTGTGTAGGTCGAGCCGAACACCGTGCCCGGTGGCGCCAGCCGGAACCAGATCTCGCGCGTGACGACGAAGGCGAAGATATGGACCAGATAGAGCGCGTAGGACCGGCTGCCGAGCCAGCTCATCACCCGCCGTAGGGCCGGATAGGGAAAGAGATAGTCGCGGTCGAACGAAGCGATCAGCACCAGGATGGCGCAGAGCACCGCGATGACGTCGACATTATGGTCCGCGATCAGTTGGCCGTACACGGCGAGGGCCGCGATCACACCCAGCAGGCCGGTAAGCACCGTCAGGCCGAGGGTCGGCCTGCCGCGGAGCGCGATCGGCTCGAACAACGCATGGACCGGCTGCTCCGAGAAAATGGCCAGCAGCACGCCGAGCAGGATCGCATGGACTCGGAACGTCATCACGAAATTGGTCTGCGGCAGCAGGAACACGCCAAAGGTCACGACCAGCAGCACCAGGGGCAGCCGCTGCCGCGACAGGAAGACCACCGGCGGCAGCAGCATATAGAACTGCTCCTCCAGCGACAGGCTCCAGTAATGGGTGCTGATGCCGTAGCCGCGCAGCCCGAAACTCTCGGCAAATCGGAAATTGGCGATGCTCAGCATGCCGGCGATGGTCGCTTCGAAATTGGTGTGGAACGTATCGAACAGGCCGGATCGATTGAGCCAGGCGGAACCGGCCAGCATGATGAGCAGCCAGAGCCAGGCCGACGGCAGCAGCCGCCAGGCGCGCTGTACCCAGAATACCAGGGCTGCACGCACGTATTCGCTCGGGCCGTCGCACCGACGCAGGGTCGGCAGCAGGGTGCGGGCAATGACGAAGCCTGAGATCGCGAAGAACAGATCGACGCCGGGCCACAGGCTGAAATAATGATCCACGACATGGTCCCAGGCCGGGATCTTCCAGGGGAACAGTGTATTGCGCGCGTGGAACAGGATGACGAAAACGACCGCGACGCCGCGCAGGCATTCGATATCGGAAATTCGACGGCTCGCCTGCATACCCAATGTTCCTTGGCCTTTCTGGCTTTTTCAGTATGTCGCGCGGGAGGTGGTCACCGAGTCTTCTGGAAATAGACCCCGACACCGTCGATTGGCAATATCTCCGGCGTGAGCCCGCGGGATCCGAGGAAGTCGTGCAACGCCTGGCGGCAACCCTCGACCAGACAATAATCGTCGATGATCACCCAGCCGCCGACGGCAAGCCTGTCGTAGAGGTGGTTGAGCGGGTCGATGGTGGATTCGTACATGTCGCCGTCGAGCCGCATGATCGCGAGCCGTTCCGATGGTACCTGGCGCATCGTGTCGCGGAACCAGCCTTTGAGAAACACGACCTGATCGTCGAGCAGGCCGAACTTGGCAAAATTGGCCTGTACCTGTTCGAGCGATACCGCAAGTTCGCGGAACTCATGCAGCACCGATCCCTGGTCCGCCGGAAACCGCGTGATGTCCGGCGGCGGCAGGCCTTCGAACGAATCGGCGACGATGACCTTGCGATCGCCGATGTCGTGCACCGCCAGGATGGCGCGCGCGAAGATAGACGCACCGCCACGCCAGACGCCGGTTTCGATGATGTCGCCCGGGACTTGTTCGACGATTGCCCGTTCGATCAGCGCCCTGAAATTCCTCAGGCGTTGCAGCCCGACCATGGTGAACGCCGTCGACGGCCAGTCCCAGCCGGTCTCGCGCAGTTTCGGATTATAGCCCATGGCCGATTCGTGCACCGTCGCCGTCGGGCCATAGATTGAATGCACCATATCCGTGATCAGGATGCGATGGCTCTCGGTCTGGATCGGCGGATCCTCGGTCAGCGCGCCGGTGAGGACGAGCTCCAGGAGATCGAGATAGCGGTCGGTCAGTCCATCCTCCCGTACGATCAAATGACGATCGGCGCCTGATCCATCGGGAAGCTCGACGGGGCGAAGAACCAACTCTCGACGGCCCAGCGGCTTTTGGTCATGCCCGGCCGAACACCGGTCCGGTGCAGCATCAGCTGGTCGAACAGCAGCGCGTCGCCGGCGCCGAATTCCGGGCTCACGACCTGGGCGCCACCCTGTTCCAGCAGCCCGACCATCCCCGGTCCGACCGACCAGTCGAAATGTGCCCCGTGCGAGCCGGCCTGCAGCACATACGGCACTCGGCGGGCGACGACGTCGAGGCCCGGGGCGTCGACGCCGCAGTCCGACAGGCTAAGCCAGACATTGACCGTGCGGACGTTGGCACCCAGGAAGGCGCCATCCTGGTGCCAGTCGGTATCGGATGTATGCGGGACACGGCGCAGGGTCGACTTGCCGATCGAGAGCGCCGGCCGTTCGCCCAGCACGCCTGCGATCAAGTCGACGACGCCGCTGTCATTGAACAGGTCGATCAGGTCGAACAGCACGCGTGGCGAGTCGGCGGTCCAGGCGCCGCCGCCGCCTTCGACCCAGTCGCGCGACGCCGCAAGCGCATCGTCCATCGGCGCCTGGGCATACCAGGGATTGGTCTCCTCGACCGGGGCGCCGGCGCGGAATGCGTCGCGTGCCGCGAAGGTCCGGTCGATGTCCCGACGCAACCGCTCCGCTCGGCCGGGATCGATCAGCCCGCGGACCCAGAGCGCGCCGTGATGCAGGATGGCGCCGCCCAGCAGTTCCGGCGTCAGCGCCGCCGCGTCGATCTGGGGCAGCCCGCCGACGTCGGGGAAGGGATCGGGAAATGCCGGCGGCCATTCCGCGCGCGGGACCGGCGGCGCCAAGCTCGTGAACGCCGCCGCACGCCAGGCTGCGATCTGCCGGTCCAGATTCGGCGCGCGCAGCGGCCGGTTCGCCCGCGTGGCATAGTCGATCGCGTCCAGCATCGCGCCGGCTGCAATCATCGTGTTCGCCTGGCGAAGCACCTCGGAAACCTCGGTCGATGACGGCTCGATCAAGGACAGGGACATGGCCGAATTCATCTCAGTGGATTGCGAAAACCTGGGCGCCATGCTGAAAGATTGCCCGGGATAGTCAAGGCCAATCCGGATCGGTACGGGTCACCGAAGAACCGCTTTCCTGGGCTGGCGCGATCTCGGCTGCGGAAGGATGCGACAGTGAGGCTGGCAAGACCGTGAGTCTGCTGCAATGGGCGAAGGCGAAGGCAGGCCGCTGGCGGCATCGGCCGTCGCCCCTGGTCTATCTCCATATCGGGCGGAACAAGGTCGGCTCGACCACGCTGCAGGATTGTTTCGTCGCCGAGAGTGCGGCGATGGCGGCGGGCGGCGTGCGCTATGCGCTCTTCGGCCATATGAAGGACAGCGTGCCGGGCGTGCCCGGTTTCAGCCATCAGGACGAACTGGCCGGCTTCGCCCGGGCCCATCCGGACAAGGCGGTGCTCGTCTCGAACGAGTTCATGTTCGGCTGGCCCCGGGAATATACCGACGGCGTGGTGTCGGGGCTGAGGGGCCTCGACGCGCGCGTCATCGCCTATATCCGGCCCTATGACGCGTGGATCTCGTCGAGCTATGCCCAGGATGTGCGCAACGGCGAAAGCCTGCGCGATTTCGATGAATATCTCGACTGGCTGCGGCCGCGCATTTCCGTCTGGCCGTACCTCGAAGCCTGGGGCGAGGGGCTCGGCTGGGACAAGATCAGGGTCCGCTCGATCGACGGCGTGGGAATGACCTGGGCCGACCTCGCCCCGGATTGCATGGGCGCGCTCGGGCTCGATCCGGCCCTGGGTGCCGCCGCACCGGCCCGCAACCAGGCACCCCATTGGGCGACAATCGAACTCCTGCGCCTGCTGGTCGACCGGAATCTGGAGGAGGCCTGGGACGAGGCCAAGCTCGCCGTCGTCGTGCCCTTGCGCGCATTATTCGAGGATTGTCTCGCGCGGCGGCCGGATTTCAGTCCCCGCCTGCGCTACCTGACGGCGGCGCAGAACCGGGAACTCGTCGATCTCTACAATCGGGATATCGCCGCGCTCGGCGCCCGCACCGGCTTCCGGTTCAGGCCGCAGGTCGCGGACGGGGTCGAACGGCCGTTCCTGGCCGCGTTCGATCGGATCCCGATCGACCTGCGCCGCGACTTCGTCGCCCGCGCGGCGGCCCCGGAGTTCGCGAAGGCCCACCCGGAGGCTGCAGCCGCCGCCCGCCTACTGCCGCTTGGCGCGCCGCCGTAACAGCGCGCCACGCCAATTCTCGGCCAGGGGCGGGCAGGCGACCACCCGGTCGATCGCGGCTTCGTCCTTAGTATCGTGATAGGTCACGCGCACCACTTCGGTGATGGTGGGATGGTCCGGGTTCCGCTCCAGCAGCTCGATCCGATCGCCGGCCTGGACCGGGCCGGGCACGAGGCAGCGCAGATAGAATCCGGTCCAGCCCTGCTCCTGAACCCAGAGCGCCAGATGCGGCGCGTCGTGCAGCATGCCCAGCTTGAAGCAGGGCCCGCGCGGCTGGGTGACCTGGAAGCGGGCGGTGCCGATGGCGAGAAGATCTCCGATCCGGACCTCATGTTCGACGAGGCCGGTCACGCTGAAATTCTCGCCGAAGGCGCCGGGCGAGAATGCGCGGCCCAGCCGCTCCGACCAATAGGGCAGGTGCTCGGTCGCATAGACGCAGACCGCCTTGTCGGGGCCGGCGTGATTTTCGAGATCGGCCTGCCCGTCGCCGGCGCAGCCGCCCGCGCCGACCAGGATCGGGCCCGTGACCGGATGCTTGCGGATGCCGCTCTGGACCTCCCGATGCGCCGAGCGCAGCGGGGCGGGCAGGCCAACATTGAGCGAGATCAGGGTGGGGCCGGCGGACATCGCGCTTCCTTGGACGTGGGACGCTCGAAGCTAGCGTGGGTCGGCCGGAAGGCGGAACGGTTTTCGCCATGAAAACGGCGACCGCACGTGTGCGGTCGCCGCATGTCGGGTTAACGATGGCAGCGGAAATCAGCCGCGCGTGCGGCCGTTGTGCTTGGCGCGGTAGATGTGGTTGCTCTGCCGGTTCGCGATCCGCTGGGTCCGCGCCTGCTCGGCGGCGCTCACATGGCCATTGGCGCTGGCGGCCGCCTCCGAGTGATCCAGATGCGCCTGGCCGCGATCGATCCGGCCGACCTCGCGGTTGGTCAGCTGGCCGGACTGGATACCCTGCTCGGTGCGCTGGTCCTGGCGGACGTTCCGCGCCACGTCGGCCTGCATGCGCTGGCTCGATACGCTGTTCGGATTGCCGGTGATCCCGTTGGTCTTGTCGGCATGGAACGCGGCGCTTTCGCGATTCTGGGCGTTCTGGATGCGCGCCTTCTCGGCCGCCGACAGGTTGCCGTTCTTGTCGGCGTTCGATTCCATCCGATCGATATGCGCCTCGCCCTGCTCGAGCTTGGCGGCCTCGCCGGTCGACAGCTGACCGGACTTCAACCCCTGCTCGATCCGCTGCTGCTGATCGACGTCGCGCTGTTGCTCGGAGCCGACCGTCTGGGCCGAGGCCCCACCCGCGATGCCCATGGCGAGGGCAAGCGTGGCGACGGTGGTCAGAAGCTTCGTGCGATACATTTTTATTCTCCAAGTTGCGAATTGCACATGCTTGGAGATACGGCGGGCCCCGGCGAATCAGCCCTGTGACAAAAAAGGGACTGGGCGGCGGTCAGATCACCCGCTCGCCCCGGCACCACACACCGCGCACCAGCGGCATGTCGCCGGTGTCGCGCACCCGGACCAGATCGGCGCGCAGGCCCGCCGCGATGCGGCCGCGGTCGGTGAGCCCGACACGCGTCGCCGGGGTCGCGGTCACGGTCCGGATCGCGGCGGGCAGGTCGAAACCGACGCCGGCGCGCGACAGGATGAAGGCGCCGTGGATCAGGCTCATGGGCACATAGTCGGACGACAGGATGTCGAGCAGCCCGTCCCGCGCCAGGTCGAGCGCCGAGACATTGCCGGAATGGGAGCCGCCGCGCACGACGTTGGGCGCGCCCATCAGGATCGCCATGCCCCGGCCGCGTGATGCCTCGGCGGCATCCATCGTGGTCGGGAATTCGGCGACGACCATGCCGTCGGCGATGGCTTCGTCGACATGGGCGACGGTGGCGTCGTCATGGCTCGCGAGCGTCAGACCGTTCTCGTGGGCCAATGCCACGATCGTCCGGCGGTTGCTGGCGCCGTAGCGGGCCGAGGCCTCGGTCTGCTGGGTGACGAACTTGGTGAATTCCGCGTCCGACCAGCCATGCTTCTTGACGTAGTAGTACTTGTACTTGTCGATCGTGGTGAACTGCCGCTGGCCGGGCGTGTGGTCCATGATCGAGACCATCTTGAGGCCCGGATCGCCGATGAATTCCCGGAACAGGCTCGCCGTGTCCGGATGGCTGATCTCGCAGCGCAGGTGCAGCAGGTGGTCGGAGCGCAGGAGATGCTTCGAGCGCGCCTCGCGGATCGAGTTCGCCATGCCGGCCAGGATCTCCAGCCGATCGCCGCCCGACGAGGTCTCGCCGACGCAGAGCGCGTCGAACACGGTCGTGATGCCGGCCGAGGCGACCTGGGCGTCATGGCCGACGATCGCCGCCATCGCCGGCCAGCGCGTGCCCGGGCGTGGCACGAAATGCTTTTCCAGATTATCCGTATGGAGCTCGACCAGGCCGGGCAGCAGATAATCGCCGTGGAAATCGATGGCGCCGGGCAGGCTGGACTTGCCCTCGTCGACCCGGGCGATCATGCCGTTTTCGACCACGACAGTGCCGTCGAGCACCCGGTCCTCGAGCACGAGGCGGGCGTTGGTCAGCACCGCATCCTGAATTCTCGTCATGCCGCCTTCGCTTCCGTCATGTCATAGAGCCGGTTCGCCACCCGCTCGCGTACTTCGCCATCGTGGAAGATGCCGACGATCGCCGTGCCGCGCGTCAACACCTCGTCGATCAAGCCGATGACCGAGGCCCGATTGTCACCATCGAGCGACGCCGTCGGCTCGTCCAGCAGCAAGATCGGATACTCGACCGCGAAGCCGCGGGCAATGTTGATCCGCTGCTGCTCGCCACCGGAAAAGGTCGCAGGCGCCAGATGCCACAGCCGCTCCGGCACGTTGAGGCGGGTGAGGAGCGCCGCCGCCCGGTCGCGCGCCACGGCGGGGGATACGCCCCGCGCGCGCATCGGTTCGGCAACGATGTCGAGCGCCGCCACGCGCGGAATGACGCGCAGGAACTGGCTGACATAGCCGATGGTGCTGCGCCGAAGCTCGATGATCTGGCGTGGGCTTGCCTGGGCCAAGTCGATGCGGACGGCGCCGTGACGTACCCAGACTTGGCCCGCGCCGACCCGGTAATTGCCGTGGAGCGTGCGCAGCAGGGTCGATTTGCCGGTGCCCGACCGGCCATGGAGCGCCACGCACTCGCCGGCATGCACCGTCAGGTCGACCGCGCCCAGCACCGGCAGGGTGACGCCACCCTGGTTGTGCAGCGTGAAGGATTTGGCGAGGCCGCGGATCTCGAGAACCGGTTCCATAGATGCCTAGACCTGCAGGATCGAGGAGACGAGGAGCTGGGTATAGGGGTGCTGCGGATCGTCCAGCACCTGGTCGGTCAGGCCGCTCTCGACGACCTCGCCGCCGCGCATCACCATCAGGCGATGGGCGAGCAGGCGCGCCACGGCCAGGTCATGGGTCACGATAATCGCGGACAGGCCCAGGTCGGCGACCAGCCCGCGGATCAGGTCGAGCAGGCGCGCCTGGACCGAGACGTCGAGGCCGCCGGTCGGTTCGTCCATGAAGACGAGGCGCGGGTTGGTGACCAGGTTGCGCGCGATCTGCAGGCGCTGCTGCATGCCGCCGGAGAAGCTCGCCGGCCGGTCGTCGATTCGGTCGCGGTCGATCTCGACCTTGCCGAGCCAGTCGAGCGCGGCGCCGCGGATCTCGCCGTAATGGCGCGCGCCGATCGCCATCAGCCGCTCGCCGACATTGGCGCCGGCGCTGACCGTGAGCCGGAGCCCGTCGCGCGGGTTCTGGTGCACGATGCCCCAGTCGGTCCTGAGCAACTGCCGCCGTGCCGCCTCGCTCAGGCCGAACAGGTCGGCGAGATGGCCGTCGCGCAGGCGATAGCGGATGCGGCCGGCCGCCGGCTCGATCCGCGCCGACAGCGCGTTCAGTAGGCTGGTCTTGCCCGAGCCGGACTCGCCGACGATGCCCAGCACCTCGCCCGGCCAGAGCTCGAAGCCGACGTCGCGGCAGCCGACGCGCGCACCGTAGGCGACCGTCAGGCCCTCGACGACCAGCAATGGCGGCTCTTCGTCGATCAGCGGCAGCGCACTCATGCGGCCTCTCCATCGCGGCGGGTGCGGCAATAATCCGTGTCGGAGCAGACGAACATCCGGCCGCCCCGGTCGTCGGTCAGCACTTCGTCGAGAAAGCTCTCGGTCGAGCCGCACAGGCTGCAGGCCTCATCCCAGCTCTCTACCGCGAACGGATGGTCGTGGAAATCGAGGCTCTTCACCTTGGTGAAGGGCGGCACCGCATAGATCCGCTTCTCGCGTCCGGCGCCGAACAGCTGCAGCGCCGGGCTCATGTCGAGCTTCGGATTGTCGAACTTCGGGATCGGCGAGGGTCGCATCAGATAGCGGTCGTTGACGATGACCGGGTAGTCGTAGGTCGTCGCGATCCGGCCATAGTGCGCGATGTCCTCGTAGAAGCGGACGTGCATGGCGCCGTACTCGCTCAAGGCGTGCATGGTCCGGGTCTCGGTCTCGCGCGGCTCGAGCCAGCGCAGCGGCTCAGGGATCGGCACCTGGTAGACCATGATCTGGCCGGCCTGGAGCGGCGTCTCCGGGATGCGATGGCGGGTCTGGATAATGGTCGCCTCGGCCGTGCGCTCAGTGGTGGCGACGCCGGCGGTGCGCGCGAAGAACCGGCGGATCGAGATGGCGTTCGTCGTATCGTCGGCGCCCTGGTCGATAACCTTCAGCACGTCGGACCGGCCGATGATGCTCGCGGTCACCTGGATGCCGCCGGTGCCCCAGCCGTAGGGCAGGGGCATCTCGCGGCTGCCGAACGGCACCTGATAGCCGGGGATTGCGACCGCCTTCAGGATCGCGCGGCGGATCATCCGTTTGGTCTGCTCGTCCAGATAGGCGAAATTATAGCCGGCGAGGGTCTCGGTCATTCCGCGGCGCTCCCGATCTTGCCGTCATGCTCGGCGCGCAGCCGGCGCAGCAGATCGAGTTCCGACTGGAAATCGACATGGTGCGGCAGCTTCAGGTGCTGGGTGAAGCCCGAGGCCTCGACGTTGTCCGAGTGACTGAGGACGAATTCCTCGTCCTGGGCCGCCGCCGTGATCGGCTCGCCCAGCTCCCGCGCCCGCAAGGCGCGATCGACCAGCGCCATAGCCATCGCCTTGCGCTCGGCCTGGCCGAACACCAGGCCGTAGCCGCGGGTGAAGGCGGGTGCCGCGGTCTCGGAACCGGCGAACTGGTTGATCATGTCGCATTCGCTGAGCGTGATCTCACCGATCTCGACCGGGAAGCCCAGCTCCTCCGGCACGATCTCGACCGCGACATCGACGATGCGGATCTCGCCGGCGAACGGATGGTTGCGGGCATAGCCGCGCTGGGTCGAATAGCCGAGCGCCAGCAGCCAGCCCTCGTCGCCGCGGGCCAGGTTCTGCAGGCGCAGGTCGCGGTCGGCCGGGAACTCGATCGGCTGGCGGGTGAGGTCGCCGGGGGTGGCATCGCCGGTCGGCGGCGGTTCGATCAGCCCGTCCCGGCCCAGGATATCGGCGACCCGCGGGGCAGCACCAATCGGCTCGGCCGTTGCGCTCTCTTCCGGCAGCTTCGTCCCGGCAGCGAGCGCGAAGTCCAGCAGGCGATGGGTATAGTCGAAGGTCGAGCCCAGCACCTGGCCACCCGGCACGTCCTTGAACACGGCGGAGATGCGCCGGCGCACCAAGCCATGGTCGGTCTCGACCGGCAGCGAGACGGCGAGGCGGGGGAGCGTGGTGCGATAGGCGCGCAGCAGGAAGATCGCCTCGACCAGGTCGCCCATGGCCTGCTTGATGGCGAGCGCCGCCAGTTCCGGGTCGTAGATCGAGCCCTCGATCATCACCCGGTCGACGGCGCGGCCCAGTTGCTGGGCGATCTGCGCCAGATCCAGCTCGGGGACCGCCGGATCGCCGCGCCGTTCGCGAGCGAACAGCGCATGCGCCGCATCGATCGCCTTTTCGCCGCCCTTGACCGCGACATACATGGTGTCAGCTCCGCCGGACGAGGGTGGTGCGTGGGATGGCGACCAGGCGGTCGCCGCGGGTCAACACGATGTCGATGCCGCGCGGAAACAGCGGCGCCAGGGCGGCGCGCTCTTCCCAGAACCGGTCGGTAAGACCGGCGACGCCAAGCTGGATCGTCCCGTCGATGCCGGGGCCTTCCAGGGTCAGCAGGTCGTCGGGAGCAAGCCCGGCGACCTCAATCACCAAGGTAGCGCCCTGGTCCGGATAGGCGTCGCTGCCGAGCGACAGGCTGGCGAGATCCGGCAGGCGCGCGGCATCGGCCACGAAGGCGAACGTGGCTTGATCCGGCTGCGGAACGATCGGGCAATTGCAATGAAAGCGCAGATGCGCTCCCGCCGGCGCCGCCGCCTCGTCGAGCCAGACCGGGGTCTCGAAATCAGCGAGCGCCAGCGCCAGGCCGATCGCGGCCCGGCCGAGGCCGCCGTCGGGAATCGACGCCGGCCGGGCGATCTCGACGATTCGGCCGGGATGGGCGAGGGCGTCGAGCACTTGGCGAAAGACCAGGTTGGCATCATCGACCGGATCGGCGAAGCCGGGCTCGATCCCTTGGGTCGCGGGAAGCGCGCTCATCAATTCTCGCCCCGGACCAGCGTGAAGAAATCGACCTTGGTCGCCGCCACCTCCGACGCCTTCAGCCGTCGGTCGGCCGCGGCCCGGTCGGCGAGCGGGCGGACGACCCGCACGACTAGCTCATCGTGCCGCGCCGGATCCTGCAGCAGCGCGTCGAACAGGGCGGCCAGTTCGGCGTGACGGGTGCTACGGCCGGCGACATGGCCGAAGCCGGTCGAGCCGTCTTCGAGCCGCACGGCCGCGCGCGTCATGGTCATTTCGCCGAGGTTGAACGGCTGACCGCTGCCCGAGATCCGGCCGCGGACCATGACCAGCCCGGTTTCCGCCGGCCGCAGGCGGGTGAAACCGGGCTGCGGCGAGAGGTCCGACCAGGCGCGCTCCAGCTCGGGCAGCGGCGCCTTGGCAAGCGTGGCCATCCAAGCCTGGCGCTCGGCCACCGCGGGATCGCCCGCCTTGTCCCGATCCGATGAGTTCGATATTTGTCTAGACATCCGTACCTCTCAGGCGACAAAATCGATCTCGGGCCGCCAAAAGTAAAGCGGCATCGTGTGACGTGTTTTTGACAAAAACGGGCGAGGGCGGCACATGGTCGACGGGGCGGGCGACGAGGGCGCGATCGAGCGCGGCGATGGAGTTGCCCTCTGGCGCCAGATCGATCGCAGCCTGAGCGCCGACATCGCGGGCGGTGCCTGGGCGCCGGGCGAGCGGCTGCCGACCGAGCACATGCTGGCTCAGCGGTTCCGGGTCAATCGCCATACGATCCGGCGGGCGATCCAGGCGATGGTCCAGCGCGGCCTGCTGCGTGTGGAGCAGGGGCGCGGCACCTTCGTGCAGGAAGGCGTCATCGATTACCTGATCGGCCGGCGTACGCGCTTTACCGAGAATATCGCCCGCAATCGGCGCGAGGCCGCCCGCCAGTTGCTGTCTTCGGGCGAGGTTCTGCCGCCGCCGCCGGTCGCCCGCTCGCTGAAGGTGCCGCCGCGCCAGCCCGTGGCGATGCTGGAAACCCTGTCGAGCGCCGGCGGCATGCCGGTCTCGCTCTCGACCAGCTATTTCCCCGCGGGCCGGTTCCCGGGCCTGGCGGAGCATATGGCGGAGACCGGCTCGATCACCCGGGCCTTGCAGCGCTGCGGCCTTGCGGACTATGCCCGTGCGACGACCCGGGTGACGGCGCGCATGCCGACGGCGGAAGAGGCGCGGCGCTTGAAGCAGCCGGTGACGCGGCCGATCATCCAGACCGAGGCGGTCGATGTCGACGGGGGCGGCAAGCCCATCTCCGTGTCGATCACACGCTTTGCCAGTGACCGCGTGCAACTGGTGCTGGACTCTGCGAACGACGCGTCGTAACGTCGCAAGCGCGGTTTTTCGTTCAATCGCAATTGGATGTAGCGCTCCGTTCGAGTCGAGTCTATAGTCAGAACTCGAAATGGGCGCCGCCGAGTCGCGTCCATCGTCCACGAGCGGTGCCGAAGGGGTTTCGGCATCTCGCGGGTCGGGGGGTTAAAGGATGTCGAACGAGGCCATCGGCCGCCGCGAACTGCTGCGTGTAGCCGGTCTCATGGGGCTTGGCGCCTTCAGCCTGGCGCTGACGCCGGAAGCGCTGGCCCAGGCCCAGGCGCGCGTGACCAGAGCGCCCGCCCAGCGGCGGACCGTGGTCATCGACGCCGGCCATGGCGGCATCGATCCGGGCTGCATCGGCTACAGCGGCACCTACGAGAAATATGTCGCTTTCGATACCGCGCAGGAGATCGCGAAGCTGCTGGAGTCGACCGGCCGCTTCCATCCGGTGCTGACGCGGACGCGGGACGAATTCATTCCGCTGCGCGAGCGCGTGGTGCGCGCCCGGGCGGTCAATGCCGACCTGTTCTTGTCGATCCACGCCGATTCGATTCCCGATCGCGCGATGCGCGGCGCCTCGGTCTTCACCCTTTCGGAAAAGGCGTCGGATGCCGCGGCCGCGGCGCTCGCTGCCAAGGAGAACCACTCCGACGTGGTCGGGGGCGTCAACATGGCCGGCCAGACGCCCGAAGTCAGCAACATCCTGATGGATCTGGCGCGTCGCCAGACCAACAACCTGTCGATCGGCCTGGCGCGCGAGCTGGTGACCAAGCTTGGCACCGAAGTCCGCATGCTGGAGCACAGCCATCGCTCCGCCGGCTTTGCCGTGCTGAAGGCGCCGGACATTCCATCGGCCCTGGTCGAGCTCGGCTGCCTGTCGAACCGCGACGAGGACAAGCTGCTGCGGACCGCAACCTATCGCCGCAAGCTGGCCGACGGCATCGTCGGTTCGGTCGACGCCTATTTCGCGCACGTGGTTCGGATCTGACGGCGCTCGGTACGGATTGTCGCGGGCCCTGGTCGGCGGCATCTGGACGCGATAGAGTCGTTTTGGGGATTTTGTTTTGGTGGGGGTCTTGCCCGATGCGTTCGTCCGTAGTCGCCTTTCTGGCCGTCGGTTTCGCTGCCTCGATCGGCAGCGCCCATGCCTTCACCCAGGACAATGTCACCAACCGCGCGCCCGACGGCGGCGCCAAGTTCCAGGACGGCGACGTCTCGAGCAAATGGGGCGCGAACATCTCCGTGAACGGCCGCAGCGCCGCCCAGGCAACCGACACGGATGACGCGCCCACTCACAGCTATGCCCAGGTCGAGCGCCGCGCCTTCAACAAGACCGGCTATTTCGAGCCAATCATCCTGCTGCCGGCCAAGCAATAAGGCCAAACCGGACCCTGACGGCCCGGCGAGAGCGATCTCGCCGGGCCGTTTTCATTGATATCCAGCGCTTGCCGTTTCGGCCAAACTGCGCCCGTTTTAATCGCCGGAGGAATGTAATGACCGACCACGCCCTCGAGGCTGCCCGCCTGCTGATCGAGGCCCACCGCACTGGCCAACCCATCGATCGGCTGCCGGAGGCGCTGCGTCCGGTCACGATCGAAGACGCCTATGCGATCCAGGATCATGTGACGGCGGCGTTGGGCGCGATCGGTGCCTGGAAGGTCGGACAGGGTGGCCCGACCGGTCCGATCAGCATCGCGCCGATCTATGCCGACCGGGTCCATGCCTCGGGTGCCGTGCTCGACCCGGCGAAGCTCCACGGCGCGGCGCTCGAGATCGAGTTTGCCTTTCGCATGGATCAGGACCTGCCGGCGCGGGCCCAGCCCTACGCCTATGACGAGGTGGTGGCGGCGATCGAGGGCTTCTGTCCTTGCATCGAGGTGCTGGGCAGCCGCTTCAAGGACCGAACCGGCTTCGCGGCGGCGGAGAACCTGGCCGACGGCAACGCCAATGGCGCGCTGGTCTATGCCGGGCCGATCGCCGATTGGCGGTCGCTCGACTTCGCGACCCAGAAGGTCGAACTGGAGATCGACGGTGCGGTCCGCCAGAGCGCGGTCGGCACGCATCCGGCCGGCGACCCGGTCAAGCTGGTGGTCTGGACCGCCAATCATCTGGCGGCGCGCACCGGCGGCCTGAAGCGCGGCGACGTGGTCACGACCGGCTCGCTCGACGGAGCGACGCCGGTCGGACCGGGCGCGCGTGGTGTTGCGACCTACGGCGCCTTCGGCCGGGTCGAGGTCGCCTTGCGGCGCTGAACTGCCGGCTTCGCCGCCGTCGCCGCGGCGGCGCGACCGAGCCGCGTCATTTCGCCGATCGTGTCGCGCAGCGCCACGTCGGCCAGATTCGCCACGCGGGCGAAGGCGCGGAGGAACGTGTCGGTGCGCGGCAACTGGAACAGGGTCTCCTCGATCTCGGCGCTGTCGACCGGCACGACGACCGCCAGCACCAGCTCGTGGGGGATGATGATCAGTTCGGTGACCGGCATGCCGCCGGCGTCGCGGACATAATCGACCACGCGCGGCGCTTCCGGCCGTTCGGGGTCGGGGCGGATCGACATGCGGTGGGGCACGCGGGTCGCGGCAGCCTCCAGTACGGCGCGGGTGAAGGGGCGAAGAAAGCCCTCGTCGAATCCTAGGAGCGACATGATCTCGCCGGCGCCGCTTTCGGTGTGTGGCTCGCCATGCATCTCCAGCGTTGCCCACACCGAGGCGCGGCCGCGGTGAAAGTCGGCGGACGCGATGTCGAAATTCAGCCGATCGATCGGTTGGGGCGCCAGGACGGCATTGGCGCAAAGAAAGGCGAAGCAGGCGGGCTCGCGCTGGCACGACATTACTGTCGCCGTGTCCAGGTGTCGCTCACAGAGCGGCCGGGAATGATCAAGCATGACCGTCGCCTCCTCCAGCTCCCGGGGAAATATCCGTCGGGGTCGCCATGACTCTCCGAAACTTCCCCTTAAGAATGGGCTAACAAGGGGCGGTTGTGGCCAGTCCATCGGTAAATTTGTCTCGTCGCTCCCGTTTCGTCGTCTCGCTGGTCAAAGATTAATTTCTAATTAATTGGCCTCTGCGACAACAAAACACGGCCGGGACAGGAGGTACATTTGCGTGCTCTCGTCGAAACTATAAACCAGACATTGCGCAATATCGGCGTCGGTCCCGGGCGGGTACTTCTCGAGACGATCGAGTCATTTGAAGAAATGACTCTGACCGACCAGGAGCGGATCTCGGCGCTGGCGTCTGCCATCGCCGGCAGCGCGTTGGCCTATCACAGCACCCGGGTTGCCAGTTATCTCGATGCGATCCGCGTCTCGGCAATGGCGATTGCGCTCGAAATCCTGCCGCCGCCACCGGCCATCGGCGCCTATCCGACGCTGGGCCATATCGCCGAGGGCGCCGACCTGCTCTCCGGGGGCCTTCAGCATCTGATCGACATGCTCTACAGCGAGGCGATCGGCCTGGAAGATCGGATCATCGCCGAGATCGCGCTCTACGCCCGGCTGCTGGGGCGGCACGACCCGAACACGGTGCACGCCGTGCTCGCCGGCGTCGATGACGCCTTGCGGCATCCGGACTTCGCCGAGGGCGATCTGGTCGCGGTTTCGCTGGGCGATCCCGCGCGGATCGACGGTTCGATGCCGCTGGAGCAGATGCCGATCCTGGGCGTCGCCTGAGCGGCTGCCATCCCTTTTGTCAGACAATTTCGTCGCACTGGATTGACAGGCCCGATCGGCCTGGGCTCCCCTCTATCGAAAATTCGAACGATGGTTAGGGGAGCGCGCAAGCAATGGCATCGGACGAGGTCCTGGTTTCCGCCGATCGGCTGAAAGACCAGTTGCGGGCGATCCTTGCCGCCTGGGGCATGGCCGAGGAGCACATTGCGACGACGCTCGAGATCATGCTCTGGGCCGATCTGTCCGGCATCGACAGCCATGGCGCCGGCATGATGCAGCTTTATCATCGGCTGCGCGACCAGGGGAAACTGACCTTCCAGCCGGAAATCCGGGTCGTCCGCGAGAACCCGGCGACGGCGCTGGTCGATGGCGGCGGCGGCCTCGGCCATGTGCCCTCGGTGCTGGCGATGAAGCTGGCGTGCGACAAGGCGTCGGCGATCGGCGTCGGCGTCGTGGCCGTGCGCAATTCCCATCATTACGGCGCCGCCGGCGCCTATGCCGAGATGGCAAGCGACCGCGGGCTGATCGGCTGCGCCATGACGGCGGTCGCCCGGCCGAACGTCGTGCCGCTGTTCGGCGCCGATGCCATGTTCGGGACGAACCCGGTCGCCTTCGCGGCCCCGGCCAAGCGCAATCCGCCCTTTCTCCTGGACATGGCGACGAGCACGGCCGCGCTTGGCAAGCTCACCATCGCGTCCCGCGTCGGCAAGCCGATCCCGGACGGCTGGGCGGTCGATGCCGACGGCAAGTCCCTGACCGACCCGAACGAGGCGCTCGTCCATCGCCGCCTGACGCCGCTCGGCACCTCGCGCCCGATGGGTGGGCACAAGGGCTACGGGCTTGCGATGATGGTCGAGGTGCTGTGCACCACGCTTGCCGGTGCCCAGTACGGCGCGCTGCGCGAGCGGCGCGATCCCGACGCAGCGCGCCACGATGTCGGGCATTTCTTCCTGGCGATCGATCCGGCGACCTTCCGCGAGGAGGGTGCGTTCGAGAATGACCTCGACGACATGATCGATGCGCTGCGGGCGACGCGTCCGGTCGACCCGGCCGAGCCGGTCCAGGTCGCCGGCGATCCGGAGGTCCGCGCCCGCGCGGAACGGCGGCGGGACGGCATCCCGCTCTCGGCCCGGCTCGCCCAGGAACTGCGCGAGATCGCCGAGGCCGCCGGGGCGCCGTACCTGCTCGGGAATGGCAGCCCTGCGCGCTGAGCAGAGGCGCCTGCGCAGAAGCCGCTTCGCCGGCCGGGCGGTCTGCCGGACAATCCGGCGTCCGTCATCCCGTTCGCATGGTCTTCCCGATGAAGCTGCTGATTCCCGGCCCGGTCACGACCCATCCTTCCGTCCGTGCGGCAATGGCGGAGGATTACGCCCCCTGGGACAACGACTTCCGCGCCGTCTATGCGGACGTGTTCCGGCGGTTGCTGCCGATTGCCGGCGGCACCGCCGATCGGCACGCGGTGCTGCCGCTCCAGGGCTGCGGTCATTTCGCGGTGGAGGCGGCAGTGCGCACGTTCGTGCCACGCGGCGCCAAGCTGCTGCTGCCGATGACCGGCGCCTATGCCGAGCGGCTGGCGCGCCTGGCCGACGAGGCGGGGCGCGTGGTCGTGCGGCTGCCCGTGCCGGCGCGGACGCGCACCGACGTCGAGGCGGTGATCGCGGCACTGGAGGCCGATCCGTCGATCGGCCATCTGGCGCTGGTCTATAGCGAGACCGGATCGGGCCTGATCCATGACGTGCCGACGCTGGCCGCGGCGGCCGGACGGCTCGGCCGCCGGGTGCTGGTCGATGCGGTCAGTGCGTTCGGCGTCCTGCCGTTCGACATCAGTGCGCTGGACGCGGTTGATTCGATCAGCTTCACCTCGAACAAGGCACTCGAGGCGCTGCCGGGCATGAGCTTCACGGTGTCACCGATCGACCGGCTCGACGCCAGCCGCGGCAATGCCGGCAGCTGGTCGCTCGACCTGTCCGACGTCTACGTCCATCAGAGCGGCGGCGGCTCGCCCGGCGCGCGGCGCCATGTGCGCAGCGTGACCGGCGCCGCGCGCTTCACGCCGGCGGCACAGGTCGTGGCGGCGCTTGCGGTGGCGCTCGACCGCTACGAGGCCGAGGGCCGGACGGCCAGGCTCGCGCGCTATACCGAGAACATGCGGACGCTCTATCGGGGCGTCATGGCGCTCGGCCTGACGCCCTGCCTGCCCGAGCATCTGCAGGGGCCGATCATCGTCAATGTCGCGGCCCCGGCCGACCCGGCCTGGGACCTTCAGCGCTTCGTCGATGCGCTGAAGGCGCGGGGCTTCCTGATCAGCAATTTCTACAACACGCCGGAACCGAGCTTCCGGGTCGGCTGCATCGGTGCGATCGAGCCGGTCGACATGGAAGCGGCGGTCGCCGCCATGGGCGCGGCGCTGGACGAGATGGGCATCCGCGAGCGCGCCGGCACGCCGTCGTAGGGTCCTTGTCGGCAGGTCGAGGATCGGGCGCCTTATTTGGCCGCGGCGACGATCTCGACTTCGATGAGGATGTCCGGTCTGACCAACTGATCAATGACCTGGAGCATGAATGCCGGTCGGACGTCGCCCAAGACTTCGGAGCGGATCTTGGCGTAGGCAGGGATATCCTTTGCGTTGGTCAGCGTCGTCGTCACCTTCACCAGGTCATGAACGGTCATCCCGGCTTTCTTCAGGATTTCCAGGACGTTCTCTCATGCGAGGCGAGTTTGGCCTTCGATATCCGGCGGAAGCTCGCGGGCGGCAGTCATGCCGGGCGTCCCAGACGAATTTCAGTGCTGTCGAGGCGGTGGCTTGGTGGGTATCGTCTCGTGCGTCCAGCCTGCAGATGCTTTGGCCATTCCTCGTCGAGACAGAAGAAGGACGATATCCTAGAACGGCTTGCCGGTCGTTGCCGGCGCGGAATTTCCTGAAGGCATCATGTCCTTTTATGACCATATCGAACCGGCTACGAGCCTGAGCGCGGCGCTTGATCCGGCGCGCTACGAGACGGCGCCTGCGGATTGGCGGCTTGTGATCACCGATATCGAGCGATCGACCGAGGCGATCGCGCGCGGGCTCCACAAGACCGTAAACATGATCGCCGCCGCATGCATCGCGGCGGTCCGCAACGCCTGCGCCGGGCAAGAGATCCCGTTCGCCTTCGGGGGCGATGGCGCGACGCTGCTGATCCCGCCGGAACGGGCGGATGCGGCCTTGGCGGCGCTCGCCGGCGTGCGGGCCTCCGCACAGCTCGCCGGTCTCGTGTTGCGGGTCGGCGCCATGGCCGTCGCCGATCTGCGCGCGCGGCGACAGGACGTCCTGGTCGCCCGTTACGAAGCGGCGCCCGGCATCATTTTCGCGATGTTCCGCGGCGGCGGCGTCGGGTTTCTCGACCGCGTCCTCAAGGGCCATGACCCGATGGTGCCGGCCTCCCTGGTGAGCGTGGCGGCGGAAAGCGCCACCCCCGATCTCACGGGCCTGTCATGCCGCTTCGAGCCGATCGCCTCCCGCGGCGGCTGCACGGTGTCGCTGGTGGTCGCGATGCTGGAAGAGGGCGAAGATTACCGCCCGGTGCTGAGCAAGGTGCTGGCGATCGCGGGCGAAAGCCCGAGGCCCACGTCCGCCGAGACGTTGGCGGCGGCGTTCGAACGGACATGGTTTCCCAGTCGGGAAAACATCGAGCTGGAACTGGATGCCTTGAGCGTCAGCGATAGGGTGAGCCGCCTGCGACACTGGCTCTCGATCGTTTGCGGCTGGCTGATGGCGCAGATCAGCCTGCGGCTGGGCACAGGCAGCTTCAGGCGCGAGCTCGAGGAAAAAGTCCGCAATTCGGATTTTGCGAAGGCCGACGACGCGCTTCAGATGGTCATCGACTGCACGCCCGACGAGCTTGTCCGGATCGAGTCCTACCTGACTGAACTCGAGGCGGCAGGCGTCCTCGTATTTGGCCTGCATGTCTCCGATTCGGCATTGATGACGTGCCTGGTCGATTCCGCAAGGAAGAATTGGCACGTTCATTTCATCGACGGGGCGGGGGGCGGATATACCCACGCCGCGAAAGCGATGAAGGCCAAGTTGGCGGAGAAGCTTCGAACGTGATCGGCAGCCCGCTCGCCGTCCGATCTGGATGCGGCCGAGTGCGCAAAAAAAGAGCGCCGGCCTCGACGGCGGCGCTCTCTCTCGGCGATATCGCGGGCGCAGTCTCTATGCGTCGGACTGGCGGTGGGCTTCGACCATCCACAGCCACTTGTCGATGCCGCGACCGACGCCGGTCAGGACATCGGCGGTGACGGCGTCGCCCAGCTCGTCGGTCGTGTCGATGCCGGCGCGGACATGCTTGCCGTAGGTGGCGAGCGCGGTGCTCAGCGCCTCGACGTGGCTCGAACCGGCCGAGATGTCGGTCGGGTAGGCCGGAAGGCGGCTCTTGGCGACCGCTTCCTGGACCGTGCCGTGAGCGGTGCCGCCCAGGGTCACGATGCGCTCGGCGATCTCGTCCGTGAAATTGCGGACGTCGGCCGCGATCTGATCGAACAGCTCATGCAGCGCAATGAAGCTCGGGCCCTTGACGTTCCAGTGGGCCTGCTTGACCTGGGCCGAGAGGTCGACGGAGTCGGCGAGCGCCGCGCTCAGTTCGCCGATGACGGCGGCGCGGACGTTGTCGGCCAGATCGATCTTGGTGCGGTGCATGGGGACCTCTCTTGCTGGAATTCGGGCAGCCGCGACCAGTCGCGATCGGACGGCACGGCGACTGTTGGAAAGATGGTGCCAGGGCTCGCGAAAGCAAGCGCGCGACAATGACACAATCGCCTGAAAAGCTTGGAGAGTTCCGCTCGGCGCGATGCCCGGCCACCCTGGGCCGGGCATCGCGTCAACGGGTCTGATACCGAGCGCGGCCCAGGTTCAGGCCGCTGCCGCTTCCAGCGCCTCGGCCGCTTCGAGCCAGGCTTCTTCGGCCCGTGCCACGGCGGCGGCGAGTTCGGCCTGGCGCCGCATCAGCTGGCCGCGCCGTCCGGAGTCGAGCTCGGCATCGAGCAGCGACTTCTCAACCGCCTCCTTGTCCTGGGTCAGGCGGGTGAGCGAGGTCTCGGCGTCGCGCGATGCTCGGCGCAGCGCGTCCAGTTCCCTGCGCCGGTCGCTGCCGCGCGGACGCTCCGCGATGTGGACGTCGTCCGGCTTGTTCTTGGGCTTCTTGTCCTTGGGGATCTTAGTATTGCCGGTGCCGGACTTGCCGAGCATCAGCTTGCGGTAATCGTCGAGATCGCCGTCGAACGGCTTCACCCGCCCGTCGCCGACCAGCCACAGCTGATCCGCGGTCAGTTCCAGCAGATGCCAATCATGGCTGATCAGGATGACCGCGCCCTTGTATTCGTTGATCGCGACGGCCAGCGCCTCGCGGCTGTCGATGTCGAGATGGTTGGTCGGCTCGTCGAAGATCAGCAGCGGCGGGGCATCGTAGGTGATCAGCGCGAAATTGAGCCGCGCCCGCTCGCCGCCCGAGAGGTCCTTGACCTTGACGTTCGCCTTTTCCTGGCCGAAGCCGAACCGGCCGAGCCGGCCCCGCACCTGCGGCACGCCGGAGCCGGGCATGAGGCTGGCCATCAGCGAGAAGGGCGTCGCCTCGCCGTCCATGTCCTCGACCTGATGCTGGGCGAAGAAGCCGGTGAACAGCTTGCCCGAGCGATGGTGGTGCCCGTCCATCGGCTCCAGGCGGCCCGCGACCAGCTTGGCGAAGGTCGATTTGCCGTTGCCGTTCGCTCCCAAGAGCGCGATCCGGTCCTCCGGATCGATGCGCAGGTCGATATCGCGCAGCACCGGCTTGCCCGGGAGATAGCCGACCGACGCCTTGTCGAACGACAAGAGCGGCGGCGCCAACTCTGCGGGCTCGGGAAAGTCGAAGGTGACGTTCGGGTCATCGCGCAGGACGGAGACGGAGCCGAGCTTCGCCAGCATCTTCATGCGGCTTTGCGCCTGGCGCGCCTTGGTCGCCTTGGCCTTGAACCGGTCGACGAAGCTCTGCAGGTGCTTGCGCTTGGCGTCGAGCTTGGCGGCTTCGGCCTTCGACTGGGCGATGCGCTCCTCGCGCATTTTCTCGAACCAGTCGTAATTGCCGGCGTAGAAGGTCAGCTGGCGGCTGTCGAGATGCAGAATGTGATCGACGCAGGCGTTCAGGATCTGCCGGTCGTGGCTGATGACCAGCAGCGTGTGCGGATATTTCTGCAGGTAGGCCTCGAGCCAGACTGTCGCCTCCAGATCGAGATGGTTGGTCGGCTCGTCGAGCAACAGCAGTTCCGGCTGGGCGAAGAGCGCTGCGGCCAAGGCCACGCGCATGCGCCAGCCGCCGGAGAAGCTCGACATCGGCTGCTGCTGCATCTCCTCGTTGAAGCCGAGGCCGGCCAGGATTTCCGATGCGCGCGCCGGCGCCGTATGGGCATCGATGTCGACCAGGCGCATGTGCACCTCGGCCAGGCGCTCGCCATCGTCCGAGTGCTCCGCCTCATGCAGCAGGGCCGCGCGTTCCAGGTCGGCGGCCAGCACCACGTCCTGCGGCGTCATGGCGCCGCCCGGCGCCTCCTGGGCGACGATGCCGATGCGTACGCCGCGCTGGATCTCGATCTCGCCCTGGTCGGGCTGCAGCTCACCCAGGATCAGGCCGAACAGGGTCGACTTGCCGGCACCGTTGCGGCCGACGAGGCCGACGCGATGGCCGGCGGAAATGCTGGCGGTCGCATTCTCCAGGAGAGTGCGGCCGGCGACACGATAGGTGACGTTTGCAATGGAAAGCATGGCGGCATGCCATAGCATGTCTTGGCGCTCCCTGGCGACCACCGCAATGCAACATGCAGCTTTGTGTGCCCGCCATTCCACGGCGCGTTGATTGATCGCCCCTTTGTTGCTTTTGGGGCAATCATCGGAGGAAAAACGCACGCGGGGCTCGACATTCGTCGTACAAGTTGGTTGACTGAGCGCAGCTAACGACGCCGGTCCGCCAGGACACGGTTATAAAATCAGGGGAGGGCGCGCACGTGCCGAGACGGGCTCACCGGGGTGCTTTCCCGGCATGAACTACATCTTCCAATTCGGCGAGATCCTGAAGCCCGTCAATCTGGACGAGCTGCTGTGGGGCATGCTCTACACGCTTCGTCTGTCGGCGATTTCGATGGTGCTCAGCCTGGTGTTCGCGATCCTCGGCGCCTTGGTCCGCACGTCGGGGCCGAAATGGGCCCAGGCCATCGTCATCGCTTATGTCGAGATCATCCGGAACACGCCGTTCCTGGTGCAGATTTTCATGATCTTCTTCGGCCTGCCGACCGTGGGCCTGAGCTTCGACGCCAACACCGCGGCGGTCATCGCCATGGTGCTGAACGGCAGCGCCTATACGATCGAGATCGTGCGCGCCGGCATCGAGAGTATCACCCACGGCCAGATGGAAGCGGCGAGGGCGCTCGGCCTGCACACGCTGCAGAGCTTCCGCCTGGTCGTGCTGCCGCAGGCCTTGAAGGTGATGCTGGCGCCGCTCGGCAGCCAGTTCATCCTGCTGATGCTGAACTCGAGCATCGTCTCAGTCGTCTCGGCCGACGAGCTGATGGCCGCCGCCCAGGATGTCCAGTCGCGCACCTTCCGGCCGTTCGAGACCTACATCATCGTGTTCGTGATCTATTTCGTCGTGTCGATGCTGTTCCAGGCGGCCTTCGCGCTGATCGACCGCTGGGCGTTTCCCCGGGTGGAGCATCGCTGATGCGCACACTCACCTTCACCGATATCGAGTTCCTGGTCCTGGCCGTGCGCTGGACGCTGCTGCTGTCGGCGTTGGCATTCGCCGGCGGCGCCGTGGTCGGCATCACGATCGCGCTCATGCGCACAGCCCAGCACCGGCCGCAGCGCTATCTCGCCATCGCCTATATCCGCCTGTTCCAGGGCACGCCGCTGTTGCTCCAGCTGTTCCTGGTATTCTTCGGCGGCGACATGATCGGCGTTGCGGTCGATCCCTGGATCGCCGCCATGCTGGGCCTGAGCCTCAACGCCGGTGCCTTCCTGGGTGAGATCTGGCGCGGTGCCATCCAGGGGGTGTCCAAGGGCCAGCTCGAGGCGGCGCGCTCGCTCGGGCTGCACTACCTGCCGACAATGTTCAAGATCGTGCTGCCCCAGGCGCTGCGGCTCGCCGTGGCGCCGACTGTGGGCTTCCTGGTCAACCTGGTGAAGAGCACGTCGCTCGCGTCGATCCTGGGCTTCGTCGAGCTGATCCGGGCGGGGCAGTTGCTCAACAACGCGACCTTCCGGCCGTTTGTCATCTTCGGCACGGTGGCCCTCATCTATTTCGTGATCTGCTGGCCGCTCACCGTGGCGAGCCGGCGGCTCGAGAAACGCCTGGCGCTGGCTTATCGGCGCTAGGCGTGTGGACAAGCATAATCATAGGGGAGAGAGCGCGATGAAACTGATGAAGTACCTGGCGGCGGCGTTCGTCATGCTGGGCCTGGCGGCCGGCGCGCGACCGGCGGCGGCGCAGACGGTCGACGAGATCCTGAGCCGCGGCTCGATCAACATCGGCGTGCTGGTCGATCTGCCGCCTTACGGCATCCTGAACGACAAGCAGGAGCCGGACGGCTACGACATCGACGTCGCGAAGCTCCTGGGCAAGTACCTGGGCGTCAAGGTCAACCTGGTGCAGCTGACCAGCCCGAACCGCATCCCGTTCCTCCTGACCAACAAGGTCGACCTGATCGTCGCCACCTTCGGCGTGACGCCGGAGCGCGCGAAGCAGGTGCTGTTCTCGATCCCCTACAGCGCGATCGAGAACGTCGTGTTCGCGCCCAAGGACAAGACGATCACCAAGCTCGACGATCTGAAGGGCCTCAAGGTCGGCGTGCCGCGCGGCACGGTGCAGGACGTGATCCTGAGCTCGACGCTCGGCGATGCGGTCAAGATGTCTCGCTTCGACGATGATCCGAGCACCTACCAGGCGCTCATCACCCACCAGGTCGATGCGATCGCCGAGACGGGCCTGACCGGCGACACCACCTTCGCCGCCAACCCGGGCGCCGGCATCGAGCGCAAGTTCACGCTGCTGCAGCAGCCGAACGGCATCACCATGCGCAAGGACCAGTGGAACCTGCACCAGTGGGTCAACACCTTCGTCTATTTCGTGAAGAACAATGGCGAGCTCAATGCCATTCACGAGAAGTGGTTCCACAAGCCGCTGCCTAACCTGCCGACCTTCTGATCGCGGGTTCGGTGTGCGGCAGGCCCGTCCGGGGTATGGGGACTCCGGACGGGCCATTTTTTTGCGTGCGGCCTGCCGGGTAGCTTGCCGGCAGCGGTATCCCTTGCCGATTATTTGCCCTATGGTTGGCTGTCTAGGCACCACGAACCTGCGTGCACGGCTCACCTGACGGGTGAGCCCTATCCCCCTTTTCGAATATTCGGAGCCGCCTCAGGCGCACATTCCAGTCCGGCTCCGTCCGGACGAACCGGCTTGTCGGGCAATGGACGCTGCCCGGCGCGGACGCTCTGAGAACATCGCCGCGTCGCATCTTCGTCGATCGCGTTCCCATGCAAAAAAACAATCCGGGAGGGGCGAATGCATTCTCTAAGTCTTGCCGGATGGGGCGGCCTTGCCGCGCTCGTCCTGACGATCTGCGATCCTTCGGCGGCCCACGCGGCCGGCCGGTGCGATCGCCTGCTGGCCTTGCTGCACGGCCAGATAGCCGATGCGACCTGCGTCGAGAGCACCGATCTCACGACCGTCAATCCGGCGACGACGCCGGCCAACAATTCGCTTGCCGGCCTGCCGCCGTTCGCCTTCACGCCGCAGACCGATCGCAGCACGATTGCGCCGAGCGTACCGAACCGCACGCCCATCACCCATACCGTGCCCGGCGTTCAGCTGCAGGCCCGCTTCGCCAAGGACCCGTTGGGCGAGGCGCGCATCCTGATCCGCCTGCCCAACAGCTGGAACGGCAAGCTCGTCGTGGCCGGCGCGTCCGGCACGCGCAGCGAGTTCAATGGCGATTTCGCCTGGAGCGACTATGTCGTGCAGAAGGGCTACGCCTACGTGTCGCAGAACAAGGGCATCGACAATCTCTTCCTGTCGACCGCATCCGATCCGCTGGCCTGCCGGCTCAATCCACTCTCGACGATCTTCGTCCATTTCTATGACAATGACCCGGCGGCCGTGTTCACTCGCTGGAACGAGACGATGCTGGCTGCGGCTCGGCTCGGCCGTGAGGCGCTGCAACTGCATTATGGGCGGCTGCCGGCGCGGACCTATGCGGTCGGCACCTCCAACGGCGGCTACCAGGTGCGCCGCGCCGTCGAAACCGCACCGGACCTGTTCGATGGCGGCGTCGACTGGGAGGGCACCTATATCGATCCGTTCGCGGGCAACATCCTGGCGAGCCTGCCGCCGGCGCTGCTGAATTATCCGGACTATGTCGCCTCGGGCTTCAGCCCGACCAGCACGGCCGCCAAGAACATCCTGGGCGCCGGCTATCCGCCCGATATCGTATCGGGTACGACCTCGCTCTGGGGGCTGTACTGGGCCCAGTTCTGGGAAGTGACCCAGTGCCAATGGCAGAAGCGGCTGGATCCGACCTATGACACCTATGGGGCGGGGTTGGCGAATTACGTCTATGTCGACCGTCTCTCGGCCTCGGATGTCGCGGCCAATCTCGCCCCGATCACGACCACCGGCCGGATCAAGCGGCCGCTGATCACGGTCGCCGGCACGATGGACGCGCTGCTGCCGATCAACGATCAGGCACGCGCCTATGCGCGCGCCGTGGCGGCCAATGTCGATGATGACGGCGACCACCACGACCGCACGCCGTCGTATCGCCTCTACGAGGTGCAGAACGGCAACCATATCGAGACCTTCAGGGATACTTTCCCACAGCTCGAGCTGATCGAGCCGCACGCCCAGAAGGCCTTCGATCTCTTGGTCGGCTATGTCGAGCACGGCACGGCGCTGCCGCCGGACCAGTGCATTCCCCGCGGCGGCGCGATCTCCGCGTCCACGGCACAGCCCGGCCATTGTGCCGCCCTGTTCGTACCGTGACGGAGGCCAGGCGGCGGCATAATGCCGCCGCCTAGACCGACCGGGTCGGGGCTGCCCCTCGTCCGAGGGGGCTCGATTTTCAGGGGCGGGGATGGCAGTGTCCCTCCGCCCATGTCTTCGTCCTTCGCACCCGTCATCGAGCCAAACCCGGCGCATCAGCGCGCGCAGGACCTGCTGCGCGAGATCTTCGGCTATGGCCAGTTCCGCGGCCAGCAGCAGGCGATCATCGAACATGTGATCGACGGCGGCGACGGGCTCGTGCTGATGCCGACGGGCGGCGGCAAGTCGCTGTGCTATCAGATCCCGGCCCTGGTGCGCCCGGGCCTCGGTATCGTCGTCTCGCCGCTGATCGCGCTGATGAAGGACCAGGTCGACGCGCTGCGCCAAGCCGGCGTGCGCGCGGCCTACCTCAACTCCTCGCTCACCGCGGGCGAGTCGCGCCAGCTCGAGGAGGAAATGCGCGACGGCGCGCTCGACCTCGTCTATGTGGCACCCGAGCGGCTGGTCATGCCGTATTTCCTCGACATGCTGAGCCGGCTCAAGATCGCGCTGTTCGCGATCGACGAGGCGCATTGCGTCTCGCAGTGGGGCCATAACTTCCGGCCCGAATATCGCGGGCTCACCATCCTGCACGAGCGCTTCCCGGATGTGCCGCGCGTGGCGCTGACGGCGACTGCCGACGGGCCGACGCGCAAGGACATCGTCGAGCGGCTGCAGCTTGGCTCCGCCAAGGTCTTCGTCTCGGGCTTCGACCGGCCGAACATCGCCTATCGTGTGGTCGAGAAGAAGGACGCGCGCAATCAACTGCTGAACTTCCTCAAGACCGAGCACCCGGACGACGCGGGCATCGTCTATTGCCTGTCGCGCCGCAAGGTCGATGAGATCGCCGATTTCCTGTCGCAGCACGGGCGGCTGGCGCTGCCTTATCACGCCGGCCTCGATGCCGAGACGCGCCAGCGCCACCAGGACCGGTTCCTCAAGGACGAGGGCGTGGTGGTCGTGGCCACGGTGGCGTTCGGCATGGGCATCGACAAGCCGAACGTCCGCTTCGTCGCCCATTTGGACGTGCCGCGCAGCCTCGAGGCCTATTACCAGGAAACCGGCCGCGCCGGGCGCGACGGCCTGCCGGCGACGGCCTGGATGGCCTATGGCCTGGCCGACGTCATCTCATGCAAGCAGATGGTCCAGGGCTCGGAGCTCGACGACCGGCAAAAGCGGGTCGAGCTGCAGAAGCTGGACGCGCTTCTGGGCTATTGCGAGACCGCGACCTGCCGGCGCCAGGTGCTGCTGAACTATTTCAACGATACGCTGCCCGGTCCGTGCGGCAATTGCGACATCTGCGCCAATCCGGTGAAGCGCTGGGACGGCACGGTTGCCGCCCAGAAGGCCTTGTCGGCGGTCTACCGGACCGGCCAGCGCTTCGGCGTGCAGCATCTGGTCGACGTGCTGACCGGCAAGGAGACCGACAAGATCATCGAGCGCGGCCATCATCTGCTGAAGACCTTCGGCGTCGGCAGGGAGATCGGCCGCAATGCCTGGCAGGCGATCTTCCGGCAGCTGGTCGCCGGCGGCTACCTGGCGGTCGATGTCGAGGGCCATGGCGGGCTGCTGTTCGGACCAAAAGCGACCGCCGTGGTCAAGGGCGAGGAAACCGTCGAGTTCCGGGAGCATAAGGAAGAAAAGGCGCCGCGGCGTTCGTCCGGCGGCGCTCGGCGCGGGGCCGCCGCCCTGGAGCTCGAGGGTAGCGACGCGACCCTGTTCGAGGCGCTCAGGCAATGGCGGCTCGAATTGTCGCGCGAGCAGGGCGTGCCGCCCTATGTCATCCTGCACGACGCCACGCTGGTGGCGCTCAGCGTCGAGCGGCCCAGCAATATCGACGAATTGGGGGCGATCCCCGGGGTCGGGCGCTCGAAGCTCGACCGCTATGGGCAGGCGATCCTGGAAATCGTCGGGCGGGGGTAATCCGGGTGCGGATCAGAAATGATCGCGCAGTTGAATCCCGAATTCATGCCGTTCGAAGAAGTTGCCCTTGTCGCCGAAACTGTCCGGCAGCGAGCTTTCGCGCAGCAGCGGCGCCAGATGCGCAGGCTCCGGCTCGTCGTTCGTCTTGGTCGTCAGCTGCGGCTTGTGCAACGGCTGAGGCTGATACGGCACGGCCGGTTCAGACTTCAGCAGAACGCTCTTCAGCGGGTCGAAATTGAGCTGGAGCGGCGCGTCATATTGGTCGGCCGGAGAGGGCGCCGTCGTCTCCAGAGTGGTGTGGACCTTATGCTTCTGCTTCGCTGAAGTCTTCGGCTCGTCGGCAAATCCGGGCACGATACTGGTCGCGGCGATTGCGGTAAGACCGGCCAGCGTAAAAACAAGACAAGCGGGGCGTCGCATGCTCATGCGCGCACTATTACGGAGATTTGCTGTTTTTGAAAGCAGAACCGGCGCGCAAGACTTGCGTGTCGCATAAATGTACCGGGTTTTGCGGCTTTCGCGGGTTATTTTCGAAAGCTTGGCATCCAGGGCGCGCGATACGGCCCGTTGATTCTCCGCCGGAACCCAACCCATCATGGCGGCGGTTCAGGGAGGGATGATGGGCGCCATCGAGGCAACACAACCGGCCGGTCGGATATCGCGACAGGCGGTGGCGATCGGCATCGTCACGGCCCTGGTCGGCTACGGCAGTTCGGTGACGGTCGTCATCAACGGCCTGGTCGCCATGGGCGCCACGACCGGGCAGGCCGCGTCCGGCTTGTTGGCCCTGGGCGTTGCGATGGGCGTCACCGCGATTCTGCTCAGTCTGGTCCACCGCATGCCGATCAGCATCGCCTGGTCGACGCCCGGGGCGGCGCTGCTGGCGACGACCGGGCCGGTCGTGGGTGGCTTTGCCGCCGCCGAGGGCGCGTTCGCCGTGACGGGATTGCTGGTGGTCGTCGCCGGCCTGTGGCGGCCGATCGGCCGCTTGGTCGCCGCGATCCCGGCATCGCTCGCCAACGCCATGCTGGGCGGCATCCTGCTCGACCTGTGCCTGGCGCCGTTTCATGCGCTGGCCGCCATTCCGTTGCTTGCCTTCCCGGTGGTGCTGACCTGGCTCCTGGTCGGCCGCTTCGCCCGGCTCTATGCGGTGCCGGCGGCTGCGATCGTGACCCTGGTGCTGCTGGGGCTCGATGTCGGCGGGGCCGGCCCCCATGGGCTGGCGCTCGATCATCTTCGGCCCGAACTCGTGCTGACGGCGCCGGTATTTTCGTGGAGCGCCATCGTCGGCATCGCGCTGCCGCTGTTCGTCGTCACCATGGCATCGCAGAACGTACCGGGGCTGGCGGTGCTCGCGACCTACGGCTTCCGGCCACCGCCACGCCCGATCTTCCTGGTGACCGGCATCGCCTCGCTCGTGACGGCGCCGTTCGGCGCGCTGACCGTCAATCTCGCGGCGATCACGGCGGCGCTCTGTGCCGGGCCCGACGCGGATCCCGTGCCGGAACGACGCACCGCCGCGGCCGTCACCGCCGGGCTCGTCTATCTGATGCTGGGACTGCTGTCGGCAGCGGCGGCGGCCGTGGTCGCGACCGCACCGCCGCTGCTGATCGAAGCGGTCGCGGGCCTGGCGCTGCTGGGCGCGTTCGGCGCGTCGGTCTCGGCGGCACTCAAGGAGGAGGGCGAGCGGAATGCCGCCCTCGTGACCTTCCTGCTCGCGGCCTCGGGCCTCAGCTTCTTCGGGATCGGCTCGGCCTTCTGGGGGCTCGTCGGCGGCCTTGCGGTGTTCGGCCTGAAGCGGCTCGACTTCAGCCGTCTCGGATTTCCGGAATGACGGTCACGGCCAAAACGCCGCGGCGTGGGCGCGACGGCAAAGGGCAGACAAGTCTGAGTTAATCGCCTAACCTGCCCGCCGAAGCCTTCGTCCGCCGGATCCGTGCGGGCACCATACATAGCTCGAGAGTTCAAAACTCGAAGCAATCCGAGGGGGACGATATCAGATGAAGCTGCTGCGTTACGGCCCGGTGGGCCAGGAGAAGCCCGGCATTCTCGATCGCGAGGGCAAGCTCCGCGACCTGACGGGGATCGTCGACGATATCGCGGGCGAGACTTTGTCGCCCGCCGGTCTTGCCAAGCTCAAGGCCCTCGACCCGGCCAGCCTGCCGCTCGTCTCCGGCAATCCGCGGCTCGGTCCCTGCGTGGGCCGGGTCGGCAAGTTCATCGCCGTCGGGCTCAACTACTCCGACCACGCGGCCGAAACGGGCGCCAAGGTGCCCGACGAGCCGATCCTGTTCATGAAGGCGACCAGCTCGATCGTCGGCCCGAACGACACGGTGATCATTCCGCGCAATTCCAGGAAGACCGACTGGGAAGTCGAGCTGGCGATCGTCATCGGCACCAAGGCCAATTATGTGGACGAGGCCGATGCCCTGAAGCATGTTGCCGGCTATTGCGTGGTCAATGACGTGTCCGAACGCGAATTCCAGGCCGAACGCGGCGGGCAATGGACCAAGGGCAAGAGCGCCGACACGTTCGGGCCGATGGGGCCGTGGCTGGTGACGCCCGACGAGATCGCCGACGTGCAGGCGCTCGACATGTTCCTCGACGTTTCCGGCACGCGCCGCCAGACCGGCACCACGAAGACCATGATCTTCGGCGTGCGGTTCCTGGTGCACTACATCAGCCAGTTCATGACGCTGCATCCGGGCGACGTCATCACCACCGGCACGCCGCCCGGCGTCGGCCTCGGCATGAAGCCACCGCTGTTCCTGAAGCCGGGCGACGAGATGCATCTGGGCATCCAGGGCCTGGGCGAACAGCGGCAGAAGGTCGTTGCCTACGAATGAGCTTCGGCCGAAAAAATAGGCGAAATTGGTAAAAAAACCCGTCGCGGCGGCCCCGAGGGGGACTGTCGCGACGGTATTTCTTCGGTTATGCTCTTGATCTCTTGGTGACAAATCCGAGCATAGAGCCGCCATGTACGACCGTCGTCCGGGCTTTTTCCGCACCGAAGATCCACCTTCAGGCCGTCGAGTCGATGCCAAGGTGAAATGGTTCAACGCCAGCAAGGGTTTTGGCTTCGTTACTCCCGCCGATGGGACGCAAGACGCGTTCCTGCCGATGGCGACGCTGCGCCGGGCCGGCTTCGAAGATGTGAGCGAGGGCGCCACGATCGTCTGCGAGATCGGCGACGGGGCCAAGGGACCGCTGGTCGTCAATGTCATCGACGTCGATCTTTCGACCGCTGTGGCGCCGTCGAGCCCGCGCGGCGGCTATGATCGCGACGCGCCGCAGACGCCGTCGGGCTCGCTCGACGGCTCGGTGAAGTGGTTCGAGCCGGGCAAGGGCTACGGCTTCATCTCGCCGGATGGCGGCGGCAAGGACATCTTCATCCATATCACCGCACTTCGCCGCAGCGGATTGCAGGGGCTCGACCCCGGCGTGCGCGTGCGCGTCGACGTGGTCGACGGCAAGAAGGGCCTCGAGGCGTTCGGCATCACGATCATCTGATCGCGGGCGAACGGGCGCCGAAAAGCACAGGCCGGCCGGGCGTCATGCCTCGGCCGGCCTTGTCATTTCCGGCCTATTGTTTCTTGTTCATCTTATCGACCACCGCCTTCGAATCGGCGGAGAGCTTGTCGAAAGTCGCCTGGATCTGGTGCTGGTGGTCGGACACGGCCGTGCTGATCACGTGATTATCGGCCTGAGCCTCCTTCACATAGCAATCGTCATACTGCTTGGCCGCCCGCTGGTAGGCCTCGGCGTCCTTGATGCTGGCCTCGTACGCCGCGTGTCCCGAGGCGTTGATCGCCGGCGGCGTCGGCTCCGCGCCGCATCCGGTCGGGACCCAGGCGCCGGCCTTGAACGTCCCGGCCTCGGCGCCGCCGGTCAGGAGCAGGGCGATGCCCGTCATCATCATCGTCGCAATCGGTCGTCCGGTCATCTCGATCCCTTGTTGAATGCTGTGCGGCGGTCTGCGTTCGAGCATGCCGGCCGGCGGCTGTAAAGGGCGCTCCGGGGAATGCTCGGTTGCATCAGGTCGGCGGGCCGTTCTTGGGCGAGGCGCCGGGTACGGCCGGCTGTGCTGGCGGCGGCGCTGCGGGTGTTGCCGGCTGGGCGGGGGCGTTCGGCGTCGTCGGCGGCTTCTGGCCGGGCAGCAGTACCTTGCGGCCGCCGACGAAAACCTCGCAGGCGCTGGTGCCGTCCTGCCGGAACATATAATCCTCGGACGCGACGGCGAGCTTGTCCGGATCCCAGAGATTGAAGCCGCTGCCCTTGGCGACGCCCAGCACCGCGGCGCCGCCCTTCTTGTCATGCAGGCGCACGACATAATGGCCCATGTCGCGCTCGTTGAACCGGCCGACCGAGCAGGCGTTGCTCAGTTTCGGGTCCCGCGGGCCGGTTTCCCAATAGGGCGACTGGGAATTGATCAGGCTTTCGGTCGCGCCGCCGGCTTCGGGCAGGATAAGAAGGCAACCCAGGATCGCCAGCCGTAATGCAGTGCCTTGTCTCGACATGGGTTCCGCTTCTAGAGCCGGATCGGAATGAATGGAATCGCGTAGCGATCCACTCATTCCGTGAATCCGGCTCTCATCAAATATCTAGAGCACGATTCACGCATTGGCTGTTTCCAGCCAATGCGACCGTGCTCTAGGGTCCGCTGGGAAAGAACTTATCATGGCCGCGCCCGAAGCGGCAGGAGAGCCTTATGTCGACCGCCCATGCCGAAATCCGCGATCTGTGCCGTCGGGCGCTGTCGGGGCACCGCCGCCAGACCATTCGCGAAACGCTGGCGGCACTCGCCCAGTCGCCGCTCGCCGATCTGCCGCGCGATATCTATGGCGAGGGCGAGGCGATGCAGGCGCTCGAACGCGAGGTTGCCGGCCTGCTGGGCAAGTCCGCCGCGGTCTTCATGCCGAAGGGCGTCATCGCTCAGCAGGCGGCGCTCAGAATCTGGGCCGATCGCTCCGGCCTCAAGACCGTCGGGCTGCATCCGAAAAGCCATATCGATCTGGACGAGCGCTCGGCCTACGAGCGGCTCCATGGGCTGCAGGCGGTGCGGCTCGGCGCCGATCACCAGCCGTTCGGGCGAGCCGAGCTGGAGGCGGCGGCCGAGGAATTCGGCGTGGTTACCGTCGAACTGCCCCTGCGCCGCGCCGGCTTCAAGCTGCCGGAGTGGGACGAGCTGGTCGCGATCGCCGACTGGTGCCGGAGCCATGGCGTGCCGCTGCATTTCGACGGCGCCCGCCTGTGGGAGGCGCAACCCCATTACGATCGCCCGCTCGCCGAAATCGCCGGTCTCGCCGATTCCGTCTATGTCTCGTTCTACAAGGGGCTGGGCGGGCTTGGCGGTTCGATCCTGGCCGGGCCGGCGGATTTCATCGCCGCGGCGCGGGTCTGGCAGGCCCGCCATGGCGGCAATCTGTGGACTGCCTTTCCGTTCGTCATCAGCGCTGCCGAGGGGCTGAGGCACTATCTGCCGAAGATGCCGGCCTATCGCGACCGGGCCCGCCGCCTCGCGGCAGCACTCGCCACGGTGCCCGGCGTCCAGGCGGTACCGGCGCCGCCTCACACCAATGCCTTCCAGCTCTATATGCCGGCCGCGACGAAGGCGCTCGACGCGGCGCATCTGGCGCTGGCGCGCGACAGCGGGACCTGGCTGTTCGGCCGCTTCGCCGAAACCGTGCTGCCCAACCTGACCATGGCCGAGATCAATATCGGCGACGCGGCGGAGGATCTCGATGATGGCGAGGTGGTCGACTTGGTCGGCCGCCTCGTCGACATGGCGCAGTCGCGATGAAGCGGCTCGCGACCCTGCTCCTGGTCCTGGTCGCGACGAGTGCCGTGGCCGCCGAACCGGTGCGGCTGCCGATCCTGGTGCCGGTCACCGGCTTTCTCTCGCTCGAGGGGACCAGCCAGCGCAACGGCGCGCTCCTGGCGTTGAAGCAGGCGCCGGCCGAGCCGGCGGTGTCGGGCGAGGTGATCGACACGGCGACAGCGCCCGAGAATGCCGCCAACGCGTTGCTGCGCGCCCTCGACGAGGGGCCGGTGCCGGCGATCGTGGCCCCGATGCTGGGAACACAGATGCTGGCGCTGATGCCGATGGCGGCCGAGGAGAAGCTGCCGCTCGTCACCGTGTCGGGGACGGCGTCGCTGACCGAGCAGGGCAACCCCTGGGTCTTCCGCTTCTTCCCGTCCGATCGGCTGGCGAAGGAGGCGCAGGTCCGCTACACGGTCGAGCAGTTGGGCAAGCGCAAGCTGGCGCTGATCTATCAGACGACCGCCTATGGGCAGAGCGGGGCGACTTATATCGCTGCTTCGGCCAAGCGGCATGGCGCCAGCCTGGTGTTCAGCGAAGGCATCGACACCGACGTCAAGGATCTGGCGCCGATCCTCGGCCGGGCCGCGGCCTCCGGCGCCGACGCCTTGCTGCTGCATCTCCATGCCGGCTCGACCGCGCTGGCGATCCGGCAGGTCGCCTCCCTCGGCATCACGCTGCCGGTCGTCGCCGGCTCGGCCCTGCATCAGCCGGCGACCGCCGCCCTGCTCGATCCGAAGGAACTGAAGGGCATGTGCGCGGAATCCGGGTCCTCGCCGGTCTCCGGCGGCTCGCCCGCGCTCGACCAGTTCCTCGCCGACTATCGGGCGGCGTTCGGCACCGACCCCGATGCCTATGCGCTGGCGCAATATGACGGGACCCGAATGCTGCTCGACATTCTGGCCCACGGTGCCAGGACCGGCGAGCAGGTGCGTGCCGCGCTCGCCACGGGGGCCTGGGACGGCGTCGCCATGCATTACGCCTCCGACGGGCACGGCGACATGGCGCATAGCGCCGTCATCCTGTGCTACGGCGGCCTGACTCGGGTTCCGAAGATCGTTCAGCGCTACGACGGGCTCGATGCCGGCTGACGGCTTGGGTCCGGAGCTGCTGACCCTCGCCCAACTGCTGTTGAACGGGCTGGCGCTCGGCGCCGCCTATGCGCTGGTGGCACTCGGCTTCGTGCTGGTCCTGAACGCCACCGGCGCCGTCAATTTCGCCCAGGGCGACATGGTCATGCTCGGCGGCTATGCCGCGGTCGCGCTCGGCCATCTGCTACCGGGGGCCGGGCTGCTGCTGCTGCCGCTCGTCATGCTGGCCATGGCTGTGTTCGGGCTGCTGTTCTCGGCGCTCGCCTGGCGGCCGTTCCGGCATCGGCCGCCGATCTTCGGGCTGCTGGCGACGGTGGCGCTCGGGCTCACGCTGCAAGAGGCGATGAATGCGCTCGAAGGTGCCGCACCTCAGGCCGGCCCGGCGTTCGTCGGCACCGGCGAGATCCGGCTCGGGCCGCTCGGCCTGCCGCGCGCCGCGCTCGGCATCGTCATCGCCTGTCTGGTGCTGGGGCTGGCACAGGGCTGGCTGCTCGGCCGGACGCAATTCGGCCGGCGCCTGCGGGCGAGTGCCCAGGATCCGGTGACGGCGCGGGCGCTGGGCCTGCCGGTCGATCGGCTGATCGCCGCCAGCTTCGCGCTTGCCACCGCACTCGCCGGCGCGGTCGGATTACTGCTGTCGGGCCCCTATTTCGTGACACCGACAGCCGGCAATGACCTCATCCTCAGGGCCTATATCGCGGCGACGATCGGCGGCTGGGGCTCGCTCAAGGGGGCGGTCGCCGGTGCGCTGATGATCGCGCTGTTCGAGAGCGTCGTGGCCGGCTACGCGAGTTCGGTGGTGGCGACCGCGTCGCTCTATGGCGCCGTGCTGCTGCTGCTCGCGGTCCGGCCGGCGGGGCTGTTTCCGGCTCCGCTCGGACGCCGGGCATGAGGAGGTTCTTCCGGCCGGCGCCGCTGGTCGCCCTGGCGATCCTGGCCTGGCTCCTCGGTGTGCTGCTGGTCGGATCAGGTTATGAGCAGCGGCTGATGGCGGTCGCGGCCGCCTACGCGCTGATGGCGATCGGCTATCATCTTGTGTTCGGCCAGGCGGGCGCCCTGTCGCTGGCCCAGGGTGCCTGCTTTGCCATCGGCGCCTACGCCGCCGGCATTCTGGGCGGTCGGATGGGCTGGCCGCTCTGGGCGGAATTTCCAGCGGCGATCCTACTGCCGGCAGTGCTGGCCGCTGTCGCGCATCGGCCGGTCCGCCGGCTCGGCGGGCATTATTTCGCGCTGGCCACCCTGGGCTTCGCCGTGCTGGTCCGCCTCGTCGCCGTCGATGCCCAGGATCTGACCGGCGGCGCCAACGGGTTGGTCGGCGTGCCGCCGTTGCCCGTGGCGGTGCTCGGGTTGGCGCGCGGGCCGGGCATGATGCTGATCGGCTGGGGCTTGGCCGGGCTTGGCGCGGCCTTGGCTGTCTGGTTGACGCGGGGCAACGGGCCGGCGCTGGCCTTGGTGCGGGCCGACCCGGGGCTGGCGCGAGCCAGCGGCCTCGACCCCGAGCGGATCCGCGCCCAGGGTTTCGTCTGGGCCGCGGGGTTCGCCGGTGCCGGGGGTGCACTCTATGCCCATGTGCTGGGCCTGGTCTCGCCGGACACGGCGGAATTTTCCGTCATGATCGGCTGCCTCGCCATGGTGGTCATCGGCGGTCGCCACTCGATCGCCGGCGCGGTGCTAGGCGCGCTGCTGATCGGCCATCTGCCCGAATGGCTCCGGCCGCTCGGCGCTTCCTATCGCATCGCCTATGGCCTCGGCCTGTTCGCCTGCCTGCTGGTGGCACCGGCCGGGCTGATCGGCTCGCTCGAACGTTTCCGGCCGGCGAGATCCTACGCGGTTGCACCCGAGCCTCTGCCCCGGGTGGATGTGCCCCGATCGGCGCTGCGCATCACGGCGGCCCGGAAAGCCTATGGGGGCCTTGCCGTGCTGCACGACGTCTCGCTCGACATCAGGCCCGGCGAGATCCTCGGCTTGATCGGGCCGAACGGCTCGGGCAAGACCACCTTGATCAATGGCATCAGCGGGCTCGACCGCCTGAATCAGGGCACGATCATGCTCGGCGATGCGCGGCTCGACGGCCTGTCGCCCGACCGGGTGGCGTTGGCCGGCGTCGCGCGCAGCTTTCAGTCTGTGGCCGTCGACGACGGGTTGGCGCCGCTCGAGCTGGTCACCGCGGCACTGACGGCCAAGGGCGGTCGTGCCGGCTTCGGCCGGACGCCGGCGATCGAGGCGCTGCGCCAGCGCGCGGCCGGTCTGCTGCGCCGAGTCGGTATCGGCGACCCGGCGGCGACGGACAGCGGCACCTTGCGCCTCGCCGATATCGCCCGCGCCCTGGCACTCGACCCTGCGGTCCTGCTGCTCGACGAGCCGGCGGCCGGGCTCGATGCGGCGGAACGGGACCGGCTCGCCGCGCTGCTGTGCACGCTCGCCGCCGAGGGGCGGGCGCTGCTGGTGGTCGAGCATGACATGGTGTTCCTGATGGGCCTTGCCGACCGGGTCGCGGTGCTGCTTGACGGGCGGATTGCCCTGGTTGGCACGGCGGCCGAAGTCCGCGCCGATCCTGCGGTGCGCGCGGCCTATCTGGGGCCGGCGCCATGTTGACGCTCGACCGCGTCGAAATCCTGCGCGGCGGGGAGATCGACTGCGCGCTGGGCTCCGGCATCACCGTGGTGCTCGGCCCGAATGGGGCCGGGAAGACCGAGCTGCTGGAAGCCATCATGGGGTTGCGGACGCCGCTTGCCGGCCATATCGGCCTCGACGGGGTCGATATTGGGCGCTGGACGCCGGAGCGGCGGTCGCGGGCCGGCGTCGGCTGGTGTCCCGAGGGGCGGCGGGTCTTTCCCGGATTGAGCGTCGCGGAAAATCTGGAGCTGGTAGCGGTCGCGCGCCCGGCCGAGCGCCGGCGGCGGCTCGAGCAGGTGCTGGAGCAACTGCCGGCGCTCCGCGACAAGCTCGGGGCCGCGGCCTGGACCCTGTCCGGCGGTCAGCAGCAGATGCTGGCGATCGGCAGGGCGCTCATGACCGCGCCCCGCCTGCTGCTGCTCGACGAGCCGTCGCGCGGCCTGGCACCGGTGCTGGTCGCCGAGCTGTTCGCGCGGCTGCGGCATTTCGCGGATAATGGCTTGGCGATCCTGCTGGCCGAGCAGGCGGTGGCGCCGGCCCTGGCGGTTGCGGACCGGGGGCTGATCCTGTCGCGTGGGAACCTGCAGGCGAGCGGAACGGCGGATGAGATCCGCAGCCACGCCGCCCTGGAGCAGAGCTTTCTCGGTTAGGGCGATCAGGCCTGCAGGCTGTGTTGGGACAGCCGGCGCGGTGCATTGGACCTGCGGGCGGCAAATGCCGCGAAGTCCCGGGTCGAGAACAGGGCGGCGGCACAGTCGCGGGGCAGGGCGACCGTATCGAACTGAGCGGGCTCGGTTTCGCCGAGCGGCTGCCATTTGCCATCGGTCAGTACGATCTTGCCCGCCGGCAGGCCGGGGTTGAGATGGATCGAGAGGCCCCGATAGTCGATAGGCTTCGGCCGATTGCCAAGCTTGACCCACACGAAGCCGACCAGACCGAACGTACACGCCAGCAGGGTGAGGAACAGGACCATGCTGAGCAGGTCACCGGACGGGGGAATGGACATGAAATCAACCTTCTTGCTCAACCGAGGGCATGGGTAGCCAACGGCCTGGCGACGTAATCCCGGATCGGCCGGTCTGACGCGTCAGGCGTGCATCGACCGTTTCCGGTCGCCGCACACGCTCACGATAACGGTGAAGACAAAACGAAAGATTTACGCGCGGCTAAATATGGCCATGAAAAAGATTTAAATGTCTGGGATTTTAGGAAAATCCGGCGCCGCCAGCATCCCCCGCCGCGGTCGCCGAGGACCGCTGCGGGGGGGGGGGCATCATGCGGCCGTGGTCTATGTGGCAGCCTAATCAGCCCACGTGGGGGCCGCCGAAAACCGCCAGGACGGCGAGGACGATAATGATGAGTCCGATGATCCCGATGCCGCCGCCACCATAGTAATTCTGCCGGTAGCCATAGAAACCGCCGCCGCCCAACAGCAGGATGAGAATGATGATGAGAAGTAGCAACATGACCGTTCTCCGAGTTCTTTTGTCAGTTGTTCAATTCGGTCGCGTCGCTTCGGTTCCACGGTGTCGTGGTTAGGCCGCTTCGGGGGCTAGTTCCTGATAGAGCTTTCGATAACGGCCGGCGGGGCCGTGCCAGGAGAAATCGCGGGTCATGCCGTTGCGCTGAAGCTGCCGCCAGGAATCGGGGCGCGCATAGAATTCGAGTGCCCTATCGATCGCGTCGAGCATGCTCGACGCATTGGCCTCGTCGAACTGGAAGCCGCTCGCCTTGCTGCCGGCGATCGGGGTCGAGTCGACGGCGGTGACCGAGTCCTTGAGGCCACCCACGGCACGCACGATCGGCACCGTGCCGTAGCGCATCGCATAGATTGGCGTGAGGCCGCACGGCTCGAACCGCGCACCGTGGATCAGCATGTCGCCGCCCGCCAGCAACTGGTGGGCCCAATTCTCCTGGTAGCCGATCCGCACGCCGACACGCCCCCGAGCCCGTGAGGGCCAGGCGGCGAAACCGTTCTGCAGCGGGATCGCCCCCTTGCCCAGGATCGCGATCTGGACGCCCGGCCGCTCGATCAGGTCCGGCATCAGTTCCAGCAACGTGTCGGCCATCTTCTGGTTCTCGAGCCGCGCCACGAAGACGAAGAGCGGGGCGGCAGGATCGGGCACAAGGCCCCAGTCCTGCTGCAGGGCCGCCTTGCATGGCGCCTTTTCGGCCAGGTCGTCGGCGGAAAAGGGATGGGGGATGGCGGCATCCTCGGCCGGATTCCACAAGGTCTCGTCGATGCCGTTCATGATGCCGACGAGATCGGCCTGGCGACGGGCCAGCACGCCTTCGAGGCCCATGCCGAATTCCGGCGTCACGATCTCGCTCGCGTAACTCGGGCTCACGGTGGTCAGCTTGTCGGCGAAGTTGATGCCGCCCTTCAGGAACGAGATCTGCCCGAAATATTCAACGCCCTCGACCGAGAAGCTGTCGCCCGGCAGGCCGAGCTGCGGCAGCAGATCGGCCGGGAACACGCCCTGAAAGGCCAGATTATGCAGGGTCATGATGGTGCGCGGCCGATGGCCGGGCTGTCTGGCGATCAGAACCGGGATGAGGCCGGTGTGCCAGTCGTTGCAATGGACGATGTCGGCGCGCCAGTTCGGCAGCACCTGACCCATGGCCAGTTCCACCGCCGCATGGGCGAGGGCGGCAAAGCGGATCGCGTTGTCCGGCCACTCGCGCCCGTCCTCGTCGATATAGAGGCCTCCGGGACGGTGGAACGAGCCGGGCTGATCCAGCAGCACGATTTGAAGATCGCTGCCCGGCATGGTGCCGATCAGCAGCCGCGCGCGGCCGCCCGGCAAGTCCGTGAGCACGGCGATTTCCCGGGCATCCTCGACTGCTGCAAGCGCGCTGTCGTAGCCGGGCAGCATCAGCAGCATGTCGATATCGCCGTCCCTGGCCAGCGCCGCCGGCAGGGCGCCGCAGACATCGGCCAGGCCGCCGGTCTTGGCTAAGGGGAAAATCTCGGATGACACGAAGAGAACGCGGACGCGGTTGGCGATCGGGCGGGCGGATTGAGGCTGCATCGGGGCGGCGCCTTCCGAATTTCGGGATTCGCCTTCTAGAACCCCGGTCGGACACTGCGGTTGCGCCGCAATATCATTTTTTGGCCATTTTCGTTTGAAAACGCCGCTTCGCCGTTTCGCCGGAACCGATTGTCTTTTCTTGGTTTATCAGAGTTGGCTCTCTCGACTGAAAGAGGTGATCCATGCGATCTTTCAACATCAGCGTGCCGCTCGCCGCGCTTGTCCTGCTCGTCCTCGGTCCAGGCGGCGTCGCGGCCCAGGTCGTGGGCGCGCCGTCGCCGGATTCGGCCCAGGCGGCGGGCGGCACCGCGCCGCGCGGCAGGGACACCCCCGTACCGTCCGTGCCGGGGACGGTGCGCGCGGAGCCGCCGAATGTGACGCCGACCCTGCCGACGGTCGACAGCAGCGGCGCCAATCGGTCGAACGAATCGACGACGGGCGAGGTCAAGCCGCCGGTCGGCGCGCCGCGTCTGCCAGGCGAACCCCAGAACCCGCCGACCGGGCCGGATGATTAGTCCGGCTTCGGCATGGGCTCTGGACGTCACTTGCGGGCGGGCTTCGGTTCGTCGCGCGCAACAGGCGTGGCTGGGATTCGTTCCGCAGCGGTACAGCGACGCGGGCCGGAACGCCGGTCGGCCACGCGATGTTGTCGGTGTGTGGTTTCGAGGAGATCGAGGTGACAGACCCGGTCGACCAGCCGCTGCCGATCGAGGACTACGCCCTGATCGGCGATTGCAAGACCGCCGCTCTCGTCGGCCGTGACGGCGCCATCGACTGGCTCTGCTGGCCGCGCTTCGACAGTGCTGCCTGCTTCGCCGCCTTGCTCGGCACGTGCGAGAACGGCCGATGGCGGATCGCGCCCCAGGCGGCGGAGGTCTCGGTCAGTCGTGCCTACCGCGACGGCACCATGGTGCTCGAGACCTTGTTCGAAACGGCCGATGGCGCGGTCGCGGTAGTGGATTTCATGCCGATCGGCCGGTCCGATTCATCGGTCATCCGGCTGGTCGAGGGGCGGCGCGGCCGGGTCGCCATGCGGCTCGACCTGCATGTGCGCTTCGACTACGGCATCTCGGTGCCCTGGGTCACGCGGCTGGAGGACAAGCGGGGGCTCAGCATCATCGCCGGCCCGAACGGCATCACCCTGCGGTGCCCGGTCGAGCTCAGGGGCGAGGACCTGTCGACGGTTGCCGATTTCGAGGTCGGTGCCGGCGAGACCGTGCCATTCGTCATGACCTACGCGCCATCCCATCTGCCGCCGCCGGCGCCGATCGATCCCCGCACGGCACTCGCGGCGACGGAGGAAGCCTGGCGGGCCTGGAGCGGGCGCTGCACCTGCGACGGCGAGTGGCGTGAGTCCGTCCGGCGCTCGCTCCTGACCCTGAAGGCCCTGACCTTCGAAGCGACCGGCGGCATCGTCGCGGCACCGACCACCTCGCTGCCGGAGCGATTGGGCGGGGCGCGCAACTGGGACTATCGCTATTGCTGGCTGCGCGACGCGACCATCACCCTGCTGGCGCTGATGCGTGGCGGCTATTTCGACGAGGCGCAGGCCTGGCGCGACTGGCTCCACCGCAGTATCGCCGGTTCGCCCGACCAGTTGCAGATCATGTACGGCATCGCCGGCGAGCGGCAGCTGATGGAATGGGAGGTCGGCTGGCTGCCTGGCTACCAGGGCGCCGCACCGGTGCGGATCGGCAATGCGGCGGCCGGTCAGGTGCAACTGGATGTCTATGGCGAGGTGATGAGCGCGTTGCACCGGGCGCGCGAACACGGCCTGGCCGCCCCGCCGTCCGCTTGGGATCTGCAGCGGACGATGATCGGGCATCTGGCCGCGATCTGGGATCAGCCCGACGAGGGCATCTGGGAGGTCCGCGGCGGGCGGCGCCACTTCACCTTCTCCAAGATCATGGCCTGGGTCGCCATGGATCGGGTCATCAAGGATGCCCGGACCTATGGGCTCGAAGCCCCGGTCGAGGAATGGTGCGCGCTGCGCGATCGGATCCACGAGACGGTCTGCCGCGAGGGCTACGACGCAACGCAGCAGAGCTTCACCCAGGCGTTCGGCAGGCCGGAGCTCGATGCGAGCCTGCTGCTGATCTCGGTGGTCGGCTTCCTGCCGCCGGACGATCCTCGCGTGCGGGGGACGATCGCCGCGATCGAGCGCGACTTGCTGATCGACGGTTTCGTCCTGCGCTATCGGACCGAGAGCGCGGTCGATGGATTGCCGCCGGGCGAGGGCGTGTTCCTGCCTTGCAGCTTCTGGCTGGTCAGCGCCTATATCCAGCAGGGCCGGGCAGAGGATGCTCGGATCCTGTTCCGGCGGTTGCTGGCCTTGTGCAACGACGTCGGCCTCATCGCCGAGGAATATGATCCGGGCGCCGGGCGCCTGGTCGGCAATTTCCCCCAGGCCTTCACCCACGTGGCCCTGGTCGTGGCGGCCTTCGACCTGATGAGAATCTGACGTCCGATCGCGAACCCGCTCGAGGGATGCGTGTTGAGGGCCATGATCCATCACCGAGGAGACGCATCATGGCCGCCCCGCAGACCCAGGCCGGAAAGTCGCCAGCGAGCAAGGACAAGGCTCTGGACGACGCGCTGGCCGATAGCTTTCCGGCAAGCGATCCGGTTTCCCCCGGCGCGCCCCATCGCTCGACCCGTGCCGACGAGCAGCAACTGGCCGAGCATGTCGCCAGCCACGAAGACAAGGATCAGAAGAAATAAGCCGAGACTTCGATGGAACTCGATAAGAGTAGGCTGGTTGTATCTCGTCCGCTCGATGGGCGGTTAAAAAATCGGAGATCACCACCATGAACAAGATCATCGCGGCGACCGGGTTTGCTGTTGTAATGGCGGCTACGGTCGGCTCGAGCGCCTTTGCCGCCGACACGATGATTCAGGCGGATCAGATGCGCGC
>DATGEK010000094.1:0-66318 GCA_035310205.1 Aliidongia sp. | reverse complement strand
AGCCGGGCGAACTCTCGCGGGTTGCCGAGCTCGAACAGGAGCTGGAGGCCGCCAGGACGGAGCTGCGGGATGCCATCCGCAACCTCGAGATTTCGAACGAAGAGCAGACGGCGATCAATGAGGAGACCTTGTCCGTCAATGAGGAATACCAGTCGACCAACGAGGAGCTGCTCACCTCCAAGGAAGAGCTGCAATCGCTCAACGAGGAACTGACCGCGCTCAACAGCCAGCTTCAGGAGACCCTGGAGCGGCAGCGCACGACCTCCAACGATCTGCAGAATGTCCTCTACAGCACCGATGTCGCGACGCTGTTCCTCGACACCAACCTCAAGATCCGCTTCTTCACGCCCGCCACGAAATCCCTGTTCAGCGTCATTCCGGGCGATCTTGGCCGGCCGCTGGCCGACCTCAATTCCTTGGCCGCGGACAGTACGCTCACGGCCGACGCCCACGCCGTCCTCCGGCGCCATACGCCGATCGAAAAGGAGGTCGAGGCCCCGGACGGCATCTGGTTCGTGCGCCGGATCCTACCCTACCGCACCCAGGATGGCGGGGTGGAGGGCGTCGTCATCACCTTTACGAACGTCACCGAGCGGAATTCCGCCGCGAAGGCACTCCAAGCGGCGAAACAGCAGGCGGAGCTGGCGACTGTCGCGAAATCACGCTTTCTCGCCGCGGCCAGCCACGACCTCCGCCAACCGTTGCAAACGCTGGCCCTGCTTCAAGGTTTGCTGGCGAAATCCGCGAAGGAGGCGCGTTCCCAGGAACTGGTCGCCCGCCTGGACGAAACGCTGTGCGCCATGTCGGGCATGCTGAATACGCTGCTCGACATCAACCAGATCGAGGCCGGCACCCTGCGGGTCGAGAAGGTCGGCTTCCGGATCAACCAGCTGCTCGAGTGCCTGAGGGACGAGTTCACCTATCATGCGCAGGCCAAGAGCCTGGGCCTGCACGTCGTCTCGTGCGGCCTCTCGGTCGAAAGCGATCCGCGCCTGCTCGAGCAGATGATCCGCAATCTGCTTGCCAACGCGTTGAAATACACTAAGCGCGGAAAGGTGCTGCTCGGCTGCCGCCGACGGGACGGAACGCTCAGCATCGAGGTCTGGGACACCGGCGTCGGCATCGCCGACGAGGAGCTTCAGGCGATCTTCGAGGAATACCATCAGATCGACAGCGCCGCCCCTGAACAGAGTCGCGGGTTCGGTCTTGGCCTTTCCATCGTCCGCCGCTTGGGCGACTTGCTGGACCACCGCATCCGTGTCCGCTCTCGCTTGGGCAAGGGCTCCGTCTTCGCCATCGAGGTGGCCCTCCCGCCGGGAGAAATCGGACATCATCATGAGTACCGGACCGAAATGGACGGTGAAGCCACCGGAGATGTCGTTCGCACCGGCAGCATCCTCGTGGTGGAGGATGACCCTGAAATACGCAAACTGATCGAGCTTCTACTCGAAGCCGACGGCCATGGCGTCGCGACGGCGACCGACGGCCCTGGCGCGATCGAGTTGGTGGAACGGGGCACATGCCGGCCCGACCTGATCCTGGCCGATTACATTCTGCCCCGCGGCATGGATGGGCTCGCCGTTACCGCGCAGCTCCGGCAAAGACTCCATCGCGCGCTTCCGGCCATCATTCTGACCGGCGACATCTCGACCGACACATTGCGCGACATCGCCCGCGAGGACTGCGTTCAGCTCAACAAGCCGGTCAAGGTGAAAGAGCTGACCCAGGTCATCCAACGCCTGCTTTCGACGGTCCAACCGGCAGCCCACCATCGCGCGACACACGGTCTAGCCGCCGATCCGAGCACGCAATCGCCCGTCATTTTCGTCGTGGACGACGACAGCCACGTGCGCGAGGGCATTCGAGCCGTGCTGGAGGAAGACGGCCGGACCGTGGAAGATTTTGCGTCGTGCGAGGAATTCCTCGAAGCCTATCGGCCCGGCGGCGACGCCTGCCTCCTGATCGATGCCTACCTGCCGGGGATGAACGGGCTCGAACTGCTTCGGAAGCTCAAGGACGCCGATTACCGGCTTCCCTCCATCATGATCACGGGCAACAGCGACGTGCCCATGGCGGTCCAGGCCATGAAAACCGGCGCATCGGACTTCATCGAAAAGCCGATCGGGCGGAGTGAACTGCTCGCCAGCGTCGAGCGCGCGCTGGAGCAGTCGCGAGATGCCAGCAAACTGACGGCTTGGCGTGAGAATGCCGCCCAGCATGTCGCCAGCCTTACGCCGCGACAGCGCCAGGTCATGGACCTGGTCCTTGCCGGCCATCCCAGCAAGAATATCGCCGCCGATCTCGGCGTCAGCCAGCGCACGGTCGAGAACCACCGGGCCTCGATCATGAAGAAGACCGGCTCGAAGTCGCTTCCGGCGTTGGCGCGATTGGCGCTGGCCGCCGCGTCGCACGGCACCGACGCGCGCCTCGATGGGGATCCGGAGACCCGGCTCTAGGCAGTATCCGAACCTGACTCCGCCGCGACGCGGCCCTGTATGATCGCGGTCGGGGATCGGTGTGGAAACGACCCGAGTTCCGGAACGGTCGGCACCCGGATGCGGCCGTATCCCAACATCCCCGTTTGGAGCGACCTCATGAAATTCCGCCCGCTCCACGACCGAGGTTCGCCGCATTACCCCGCTCGAGGAGGCCTCATCATTACGGTGCGGATGAAGACGGACCGCCTCACGAAGTAGGCCAGCGTCAGCCGGGGCGCCGAAGGCGCTGCCTCTCGTCTGTGCCTTTCATCGCCCACACAGCTGATGACCGAGCATTTGAACGATCATTTCTTTCGCAGCAGCGGCCCGATACGGCTTGCGTATGAATGCCTCGTCCAGAGGCGCCTGTGAGAGGCCGCTTGTCAGCAGCGCCTTCAGGTTGGGCCGGAGTTCGCGGGCCTGTATCAGCATGGTCAGCCCGTCCATGTGCGGCATCGAGATGTCCGTGAAAACCAAGTCGATCGACGGATTCTCTCGAAGGATCACCAGCCCTTCCTCGCCATCGGCGGCATCGAAAACCTCGAACCCCGCTTCTTCGAGAACGGAAGAGGCGGCCAAGCGGATCATCGGGTCGTCCTCGACCACCAGAATCCTCTTAATCATTGCCGCGTCCGGAGTTGACGCCTGGCCCATGTCTGAACTCCCGGATGTGTCTCCAGAACAAGACGCGACAAATAACGTTCCACGTGAATCGCAATCCCGGAAATCATTACTTACAATTCGAATAATATCTCAGCGACACGACAATTTTTCGGATTTTCCGGTAATAACAGGGGCACGTGGCGTTAGGCTGTGCGAGCGACAATCGCGTGAAAACCGCCTTCAGTTCGTCTCTGCGATGCTATGCAATGTAGGGAAAGGCACCGAGCAATCCCGAGCCGCGCCCGATTGAACGACGCCGCTGAGGCCGCCCGATCATTGGCGACTCTCCGCGCCTGATCGCGTTCGGCCTCGGATCAATTCCGGCGCTTTCGTCGCGGCGTCGGTGCCCCTGATCATCCTGGAGATCGGTTCCGGCTTCGGCTTGGCATCATGCCATCGCTCGGCACGCCTTCGACCCTGCTGCCGGTCTGGCGCAGGACGCTGCCATGGAAGCAACGCGGCGGGTTCCGTCACGGCGCTCCGGCCGCCGACCGAGATCGCGGGTGGTTTACGGAGGGGGGCTTCGAAGATGATCAGCCGAAGCATGTCCGGTCGTTAGGCGCTCGGCTGCATTCGACTGGTCGAACGAGGGCGTGGCTGCAACGTTGCGGACGAGCAAAGTCCGCCTCGCCACCTGATCGAGGCTGCCGCTTTTGAGTAGATTCCGAGGCTCTTCCGACACCGTTTCCCGGGGCATGATTAACCGGTCCCGAACTTATCGTCCCCGACCAGGAGTCCTTGTTATGACCGGCGCGCCCGTCGAACCAGCTACAAAGCCCAACCCCGCCGCGCTCGGCAAAGGCTCGTCCGCCGTCCGACAAAATATTCCGACCGAATTGGAAGCTCCGGCCACGAGCGCGGATCTGACCGCACAAACGATGTTCGGTGCCTACAATCTGAACAAAGGTGGCAACGCAGTCGTTACCGGCTTCCAGGATTTGATTCAGGCCTATCAGGCGATCGCGCGCCGGAATACGGAGAAGCTGACCGCGTCGATGCAGGCGCTCGCCGCAGCGAGGACGCCGAAGGACTTCGTCGAGCTTCAGCAGAAGCTGCTCACTGAGAGCGTCGCCGCTGCCGTCAGTGACAGCGCGACCATCGGCAAGCTCACCACGGCCGCGTTCACCGCCGCATTCGAACCGATGCGCGAGCACATTGGGGACCTCCGGGCTGGCGCGAAGCGGCAGGAATAAGCAGCATGGCCTGGCGATTGATGTGGCATCCCGACCTGGCCGAGCAGGACTCGTTCGTCGGATCGCCTATCTCGTTTTCGTCCGACGAAGGGACGGGTGACGCTGCTCAGAAGCGCGAAGTGCCGGAAGCGATGAAGCCCCGGGCCATCCGGATCACCGGTGGCGGCTGGCGTCCGAAGATGATCGAGCAGGAGGCCGCGTAGCGCCTCCTGCCATTGGCGACGTCGCCCGAAATATCGGACGACGTCGCTTGCTAGGTCGTCGATTGATTTTATCGCATCATATAAGAGTCAATGTCGACAGTGTCGCACGCTCAGCCGTTCTTAATTCGACCTCGCCTGGTATATCCACGCCATCTCGTGTATTTCCGGGAGACGGTAGATGCGCAGAGCACATTTTTATTTCTGATTCATCGCTGATGATCAGAATGTGACCGGTACGAACATCTGAACGGCAGGCAAGAACCGTAAATATGTCAATTTATACAATGGTGTATTTCGATCGTCGCGGCCAAGTCACGGCGATGGAAGAGTTCGATGCTTCCGACGACGGCGTCGCGCGAAGACTCGCCGAGGGCCGCGACTGGTCGGGTTCCTATGAAATTCGCGACGGCTCGCGAACCGTCTATGGCCACGTCGGGCCTCGGCTCATAGCGGGCCGGTGACGCCTGCTTCCGCTCGATTGCCAATCCAGCTCGTAGGCTGCGGTCCTTTGAATTTTAGGCCGCGTCCACTTGTGTGGTGGGCAGGAGCAACGGTCGGTCGACGATCGCGACGAAGTCGTCGGGAGAAGGGCGTCGCCAAACTCGCGGTGTGAATAAGCCCGCATGCCCCCGCGATTCCAACCGGTTTCAGGCGCTTGTCATGCCGATCGGCGCCGGGACCCCGCGCTGAAACACAGTTCTGGCTGTTCAGGCCCGGCATCGAGAACGCCGCGCGGTGGTTCAAGCACGGCCTGTTCGGAGCCTAGCGTTGCTTGGCCAGCACCCCCGGCAGCCAGCCGTCGCTGATCAATGGATTTGGGCCGCCTAAAAAGTCGCATCCGTCTAAGTAATTTCCGAATCTAGTGGCAGATGTATCTAATTCCCATGTTTGAGAGGGGAATCCACTAATGTGATTTGGAGGAAATTATGAGCACGATTTTGATTATCTTGGTGGTCTTGCTCCTCCTTGGAGGCGGCGGATACTTCGGAATTCGCGGGCGGAGATAGAGTGGACTCTGCTTCGTTTTCGGCCGTTCGGCCGGATGAACGCGGTGACGTCGTCCGACACGCATTGGGGTCGGAACGGTGGAGGATGCGGAAGGGGAGCGGAGGTCGATGTATGCCAACGTTGCTGCACAGGATTTTCCTGTCGTTTGCGTAGGCGGCTCAGCAGGCGGCCTCGATGCATACGTCCGACTCCTGAGGCATCTACCGGCCGACATGAATGTCGCCGTCGTGCTCTCGCGCGACACTGGAGCGGTAGGCTCGTTGCCGTCATTGTCTCCGGCTACGACGGCGACGGAGCCGCGGCGCTTCGGCAAATCAAGGATGTCGGCGGCATCACCATCGCGCAGAAGCTCGATACGGCCGGTCAGCCCGATACGCCCGAAAGCGCGATCGCGAGCGGGTGGATCGATTATATCCTCGAGCCGAGGACATCGCCCGGAAGAGCATCAGGATCGCGTTGGACGATAAAGGACGCGCTCTCGGCCTTGCTCGCGGAGAGCCCAGCGCGACTGGCTGGATGGGCAACGGCCCCTGATCATCGGAGCGGCTGTTCCTGACCAGCCCGAATTTCCGTTCTCCGGCTCCTGGACCACCATGAGTAGATTCCGATTCTGTCTGGGGCAGCCGAAGAAATGCTAGCCTGCCGAGGCATGAACAGATTGGACCGAATCATGTCTCGGATCGCCATGGCGCCCGGCGACGGGCTCTCGAACACACTTTCCGATGCCGCGCTCGCCGCCCTCTACAGGAGGTTGGCCGACGAGACGACGGGAATGGTCAGGACGACCCTGTTGAAAGTGGCGAATGAGGCCCAAACCAGGCACTGTCGGAGCCATCCCGAGGTGATCGAACTGCATCTGATGCCCAACATGTCGAGATTGTCACCCGATGTCGTCAGAACTTACGCGTGACCCGTCCTTCGAGAGAGTGCCGCCCGAACCGGAATTTACATTCATCCGCTACCTAAGTCCCTGGACCGATGGAGACCGCCAAGTATCGGTCCTATCCTCGAATGCCGCGGGGGGCATGATGGAATATCATGTGTATCAACTCGATCCGCGCGGGCACATTCTCGACCGGGTCGATTTCTTTTGCGATGCCGACGGGCCGGCGATCCAAGGCGCGCACTCGGCGTTCCCGCAGTCTGATGTTGAACTCTGGCAGGGAAGTCGCCGAATCGGGACCTTTGCGAAAGATCCCTCTGCCGAGACTCAATCCTTTTGCAGCGGATTTCCTAACAGTCCGTCGGACTGGGGGAACTGCTGACTTGGATATCCTGCGGCTGCGGCACGTCTCGGAGTGCGGGCCGCGCGGCGCGGTCACCTCGGCAACGCCGTGATCAACACCCACGTCGAGCCCAAGGGAAAGGCCAAGCAAAGAGGCGTGTCGGTTTTGTAGCTGGCACGAGACGGCGCTTGATCTCGCCGCTGGTGGAAAGTCGAGGCGGCGCTGCTTCAATGACGGAGTCCAAGCTCCTCCGCAACGCCGCCTTCGCCGCCGTTCTCTCGTGGGTCGTTCCGGCGGTCATTCCGGCCGCCTCGGCTCAGCAGTGATGAGTTAGCCTCGGGTGGGGCTTGGGGAAAACAGAGACCGGTGCCGAGCCGCCTGCGGCATCCAGCCGGAGCTGAATGGCCCCCAACACGACACCCGTGGATCTGGTTCAGGATAACGGCGCTCGATCGCGCTGAATTTGCGAGCGAAACGAATTACGATCCTGAGGCGCGCCCAGCCAAGAAAGGAGCGCTGATGAATCGGTCGACCGCCCCGACGTTCCAGACACAGGAAGCCGAGCCGCACATCCCGACCTCCGTCATCCTTGAGCGTCTGATCCGCGATGCACCGACCGATCAGGTGACGCTGGCTTGGCTGCTTGGCCACCTCCGGGCCCGCTCGTTCGGCATCATTTTACTTCTGCTCGGCATCTGCGGCCTGCTCCCCGTCGTGTCCCCCGTCGCGGGGGTGATGCTCGGCGTCCCGGCCTTCCAGATGATGCGCGCGCATCCGGTTCCGGTCTTTCCCCGCCGCCTCGCTGAGCGGCCCGTCCCGACCGTTCAGCTTGCGGCGATGGTCGAGCGGATCATCCCGGCGTTGCGCTACCTCGAACGTTTCATTCGCCCCCGATGGGCCACCCCGTTTCAGACCACTAAGCGGGTGATCGGCGGCTTCGTGCTGCTGCTCGGTCTCTGCCTGCTCACGCCCATCCCGCTCAGCAACGTGCCGGTCGGCTTGGCGATCGTCCTGATGGCCTTCGCCTACCTGGAGGAGGACGGCATGCTGCTCATGATCGCCCTGATCATAGCCGTTGGCCTATTGGCAACGGCGACCGCGACGCTGTGGACGACGGCCGCGACGATGGTTTGGATAACCAGATGATGTCGGCTTGTGGCGCCGCCCCTGGTCTTCGGCTAGATCCTTGGCAAGGTGCGCCTATCGATCGTGCTTCCGAACGGGCGACGGCTGCGTGCAACTTCGACGATCGCCGCCTGACGAGCGGTGCGGTCGGGCAGCGGTTTAGATCCGTTGGCATAGCGGAGGGTTGTGAGCGCGTAGGTCCCAAGATGCGGAGCCGCACTTGCCGCCGTGAGGTTCATCCGCTTCATCCAGGCGACGAAGTCCTCGGCAGTATCGATCTCGTTGACGGCCATGGTGTCCTTTCGGCCGGCAGGTGCGCACGATCACGATCCTGCCAGCACCATTCGTGCATTCCGATCTTTGTTTTCGCGGGGCCGTGAGGACACGGACGTTTCTAGACCACCGCGAGCGAGGCGACTGCGAGTTCGACCGGGAAGGTGATGGTCCACACGGTGCCTTGGTCGGATTTGACCTCGACCGTCCCGCGGATCTGCTCGATCAGGCGCCGCACCAGACCGAGCCCATGGCGCTTGCTTTCTGCCTGGGCGGATCGTCGCCGATCGTCATGGTCGCCATCTGAATTCGAACAGTGCGCCGAAACGATGATGGCGCCTCGACCGCCCGGAAAGGCGCGGTCGTAGCTATTCGTTACCAACGCGGTCACGACGATGCCCAGCGCCGTGACCATGTCCAGGTCGAGGACGATCGCCTCGCGGTCGCACGCCAGCGTGATCGTGCCGTCGGGCGTCGTCTGAATGTCCTCGATATTAAGGCACAGGGACCAGATATAGCCGCCGAAATCCGTCGTCCGGGTCATCTTGGTTCCGAGTAGGTGGTCATAGACTTGCGCCAAAGTAGAAACGCGACGGCCGGTTGTAGCGTGGCCGGTTACCTAATGGACGAGGCCAGCCTCGCGATAATAATTCAGCGCTCCTGGATGGATCGGTATGACAGCTTCGCTGGGCACCATGTCCTTGATATCCAAGGTCGACAGCGCAGGGTGCAAGCGTCGGAAATCGGCGAAGTTCTCGAACACCGCCCTGACGACGGCATAAGCCAACTCATCTGGCTGATTGCTCGATGTGACGAGCACGGCCTGCGTGCCGATTGTCGGGACATCGTCGGGGTTGCCGACATACATACCGCCGGGGATGACCGAGGCGTGGTAATAGGAATGCGTCGCGAGGAGCCGATCGACTAGCGGGCCGGCGACGCGCACCAGCCTCGTCTGGCAGCCCGTCGTCGCCTCCTGGGTCAGCCCATTGGGATGCCCTGCTTCAAAAATGATCGCGTCGACTCTGTTGCTACAAAGCGCCTGGTTCTGTTCGGCGGGCCCGAACTCCAGCACTCGCTCAGGGTCGGATATCGTCCAGCCATAATATCCGAGGACGACATCGCGGGTGAAGGTATATCCGGCACCGCTCTTCCCGATGCCGACGCGCTTGCCGCGCAGATCCTGGAAATCGCGGATGCCGGTATCGGCGCGAGCGAGAACGGTCAATGCTTCCGGGTAGAGTGCGATCAACATGCGCAGCTTCGGATCGGGGCCGGCGGCAGCAAACGGTCCCTCACCATGAAAAGCGGCATAGACGACGTCGGTCTGCGAAAGGCCAAACGTTGACTCGCCGCTCTCCACTCGCCGGATATTGGCCACTGAGCCATCCGAACTCACCGCAACACATGGCATTGCCTGATGCTCACTCACTAGATTAAACGTTCGGCAGATCGCATTTCCGACGGGATGATAGACGCCGCCGGGGGGCCCGGTAGTGAGAGTAACCGGGGTGGGAGCGAGGCCAACGGACACCGCCATGCAGCCTGCAACGGTGCTTGCCATGATCGCCGCGACAAGACACAGCGGTTGTCTGAACGGCATAACCGACTGCTCCCTTGCCCGCCGGGCCGGCGGGCCTTAGGTCTCAAGCTGATACTGGATCTTCGAGCCGTCACGCTCGAACTCACCGCGCACCCAGAGGTTTCCCTGGTCGTACCAGATGCTGCCGGCGAGATAGGGCGTGAGTAACGTATAGCGCGTGGCGCGAACCTGGCGGCCGGCGATCGCGATTTGCTCGTCGGCAAACTTGCGCGCGCTGATACCGACGATGCCGCCATGCTGCGCGTCAACCACCGTCTCCTGCTCGAGCACCGCCGGGGTCCACAGGCTGTTTGACGTCAAGGTTGCGGCGGAAGCGATAAAAGGACCGCCCTTGCTCACCACGCGGAATCCCTGAGGCATCGCCAGGCCCTCAACGTGGAGGGTCTCGCCATGCTCCACCGTTTCGCTGTTCAGGGACATCAGCCGTCCAGCGCGCCAGGTCTCTTCGGAGCGGTGACTGAACGCGAACACGGTAAAGAAGGCTACCTTGACCAAGAGATGGATCTCGGTGTTGATCCGCGTCTCTCCGGTTGCCGACGAATACAAGACCGTGTGGGCGCCGATCCTGTCGCCCTTGTACAGGATCGAGAATCGTCGATCGCCGGCTTCGGCCGGCAAAACGACTGCTGTCCTGGCATGAGCGATGCCAGGGAAAGCGCAACTGACGACCCCGGCCCATCCGGCCACCAGGAGCGCGCGTCGCGAAACAGACGATCTCTCTTGAGGACAAGATTGTAACACGAGATAGTCTCGACTTTCGATGAGACCGGAAGCTAATCCTTCAAATACCACTGAAGTAGCGGCCGTCCTTAACATAATCAATCACGTCCTCTTGGCCTGTTGCTTGGGCGCCGGCCAGACGTTTCATTTCAAGGCCAAGGATGGTGGCCGCACCCATGTGCACCAGGCGCGACGATCGAACCCGCGAACCGCGGCGCAACGATCAGAAGGCATGGCCGACAGGTCATGATTACGTCGCTGGTTTGTGCGAGACCTCTCGTAGCTTCTCCCCCCCGACGGCACGAGCTCAGCGAAGCAGCAAGACGAGCAAAACGATCAGGATGATGAGGCCGATACCGCCGCCGCCATAGCCGAAATGGGACGGAACATAACCTGAGTAGCCGCCGAAGAAAGAAGCCAGGACGAGCACGAGGACAACCATAAGAAGAATTCGTAACATCGCCTTATCTCGCCCAGCTGCTTTATTTCTGGGCCGGTTTCGGCACGCGGGCAACTGATGCAGCTTGCCTTATCGTGGGCTGCACTGGAACGCGATGGTCCTGGTCCCGTTCGCGTTGGTGACGATGTTGGAAATCACCTGCTGCGATCCGTTATTCATGCAGTAGGTCTGGGCATTCCGCGACGCGTCCAACAGCTCTTGGTCTGTCCGATAGCTGTAGGTGAGATTGGGATTAGCCGGCGGCGGCGAGGCCATCGCTGTCGCCGTCTGCACACATTCGAAGACGACGACCCTGCTGCCATCCGGATCGTTCGCGAAATTCGCCGTTCGCGGGACGGATTGATACCGATTGCAGAATGTCGCCGCGCTCTGGTTGGCCTGAAGCAATTCCTGGTCGCCGCGATACTTGTAGGTAACGCTCGGATTGCTCGCCTGCACCTGCCGCGGCGGCGAGGACAGCGGCGCACAGGCGGCCATCAGCAGGCCTGCCAGCACGGTGGCCGCTCGAGCGGTCACGTTCAGGGAACGGCAAGAATTGGCAATCATCTGGAGCGCCCTCCTGCAATGTTGCATGCTGACCGAAATTCATCCCGAATAGGCGGTCGTTACTTCCGCGACTTGTTCTGCTCGGCGGCCCCGGTTGTCGCATTCCCGGTGGCTCGTCCTCAGGCCAAGACCCGGACCGGCCCGCCGGTCTTCCGGATCAGAGGCGGTCGATGTGCAGGCCGCCGAAGAGCCAGAGCACGACAAGAATGATCAGTACCAAGCCGAGGGCGCCGCCGAAGCCACGTCCACCATACCGGCTGTACCCGTAGTACCCACCGCCGCCGCCGAGCAGCAGGATCAGCAGGACAATGATCAAGATGGTACCCATTCCGCACCTTCCTTTGCCGACCCCGGACATCGCCGTTGGCCGATCCGCGCCATGAACCCATGCCTACGCCCACAACGTGAACGCGATGATGTCCCCGTGTTGCAGGCACGCCGCGGGGAGCACGGGGCGAGCTCAGGGCGCCCACGATCGCTCAGTTGCTGTACTTGAACGCCGGAAGGTCCTTCAGCGACGCTTTGGTGGCGCCGGGGAGCACCATCCGCTTGTCGCGCACTTGGAGTGCGCTGTAGGGCACCACGACGTATTTCGTGCCCATACCCAGGAAGCCGCCGACCGACAGCACCGCGAAGGGCACCTTCTCGTTGGGGGTGACGATCAGATCATCGATCGTTCCCACGGTCTCGTTGGCCTCGTTGACGACGGTGCTCCCCACCAGCTTGGATGTCCGGTAGCCGGTGGCCAGCGACTGCGGGTCGACCTTCATCAGGGACAGCGTCTGCGGCGCGCCCTGCGAAAACGCCGGACCGCCCAGTGCGACCGCGATGACGGCAGCACCCGCCAGAAGTGCAATCGAGCGTGTCATGGACGGTCCTTTCAACTGATTGATCTGCGCGCCGGAAGCCCGGAGCCAGGGGCGATCCCGGTCCGGGCATTCCCCGCATCGCACTATTTCTTCAGCGCATCCTTCACGCCGCCGATGGCATTCTGGATCTTGCCTTCGACCTTGTCGCTCTTGCCCTCGGCGGCCAGCTTGGCATCTCCGAGGCTCTTGCCAGCCGCTTCCTTGATGGCGCCCTTGGCCTGCTTGGCCGCACCGGCGATACGATCTTTGTCCATGTCGTTGTCTCTCCGTTTGTTGATGCCGTCGCGGACAAGTCCGACGGCCGGTGGCCGCGTGGATAGTCAGGGTCAACTGGTCACACAGGCCTGCCGATCTCGCTCGTGATCCTGCTGCCGCCGGCCAACACGCCTCAGGGGCGAGATACGCGGCGATCTACGACCCAATTCAAATCCAAGCGAATCGGCGCCAGCGGACGTTTGCCGCAGGTGAGGCACCACAGCAACTTACGTCCAGTAGCTTGGCGCCTTGTAGCAGCTGTCGACCTTGCGGCCGTAGTCTGGCGTCCATTCGAACGCCGAACCGCGATCGTAGTTCGGCGCGCCTTCCAGCGGCTTCTTGTCCAGATTGACCACGTAAGCGCCCTTCTGTGCGTCGCACGTCGGGGTCGCCCACGGCACCTGCATCGCTCAAGACCAGTGTGTCCGGATGCGTGCATTCATCCTGCTCGGCAGATACATTGACGGAGCAGCGAAGGCTCCGTGCCGCCGGTCTCTGACCAAGTGCAACATAGTAGGCTCTCCCGAAGGCTTTGCGCTAGGCTCGGAATCTACTCAGCCGACGAAGACGTGAGTGGCTACGGCGGCGGTCGCCCTCGAATGGTTCGGACAGGATCGATGGTCGCAATGGCATCGGGGCTCCTCGCCAGGTCACCGATGTAGGGGCAGCGTGAATCGACCGCTATCGTTGGCCTCGCCTGCGCCGACGAGGCCTCTCTACGTCCGTCCGTCCGCGATCGATCGGTGGGAGTTCCGCCGCCAACTCCGCCTCACTTATTCCGCGGGCATGGGCGTTGTAATGATGCCTGATGAACAGGTCTTCGTAAGCAGTTATGGTTTGCTTAAGCTGGGTAATTTCAACCTGTTGCTCCTGCACTCTCCGCCTCAATATGGCCTCGGCCGGATCAACGACCTTCTCTCCTGAAACAGCCGCACTCTTCAACATCGCGCGTCTGGAAAGGTATGCCTCCTTGATCGGCGCGTGCTTCTCCAGCGACTGACGGCTCCATGTGTGCCCGACGTACCCCCCGATTGCCTCGACAAGCGACTCCCAGGTGATCGTCCTCCTCGGCCATGCGGTGATGAGATCGACGATCTTCGAAAGATCCTGAGCCGTGAGCTTGCGCGGCCCTATCGGAATGGGGCGACCGCGTCGACGAGATAGGGACTTAATCGACATCTTCCCCCTCGGGATCGAGCATTTCGCCCAGGTACTGGCTCGCACCGCCGGCATTCACCTGGACCATCGTCCCGTCGGGAATGGTCGGGTCATCGAATACCGCCATAATTCGCGTCAGCCCTTCGACGACGGTCCGATTGTGGTTGACGAAGTTGGAGGCGCCATAGGTTTCTTCCTGAGCTTCGGCTTCGGCCCCTTCGAGAAACCATTCATGCTCCTCCAACAGCAATGCCGCCCGCGCTCTCTGGGCCACATTCCCTTTTTCGACCAGAAGGTCACAACAGGCTCCGCAGGCGTCAAGACTGTGGCAAGGGGCGGTACTGTAGTCGTTTACGCAAAGTCCCAGGTCGGTGGTGTGACCGGTCGCGAAGGTGGCCTCCCGGAATTTGGCTCGATCCACGGGTGGAAGACGATCGTGGACGGTCGCGATAAAACCAGCAACTTTCCCTTCGATCATCATCTCCCGCATCCGTTCGGCGAGTTCGACGGCACTCCTGTGATCGTAGGCGGCGTTCTGACCGACGTCTTTGCGCCCGGACCATCGTGCGATCTCGTGTTCGCCCATCCCACCACGTTGCATCAGTGTGTTGAGCCAATGGCGAAACATATGCGAGGTGAGGTAGATGGGGTCGCCATTCGCTTCGGTGAATCCAAAACGCGAAAGAACGGAACGGACGGTCCCCCGGTCAGATACGCGCCCTTGGATGAAGTCGTCGATACGACCGTCGGTGAGAAAATCGACGACACAATGGTTTGTCGCCCTATCGGAGTGGCAAAAGTTGAGGTGCATCACAAAAAGGTATTCCGACATCTTCATCGGGTGGTCAGCAGCAACAGTTGGCTGTGAATTCACCAAAACCTCTTCAAGATCCTCTCGTCTGTAGTACTGATGATTGCGGACCGTCCCCGCCACCGGAATTCCCCGGGCCTTCGCCCAGACAGAACCGGAAGCTTGAGCGAGACCACAGATCTCCGCAATGTCGGAAGCCATTAAGACTTCAGCTTCCGCGAACTTCGGAGGGAGCCAAGCTCGACCTGGGTTTCCCTCCACCCAGAGCGCGAGGTCTCGGGCGCCTTGTGTGATCTGCTGGATATCTCGAATCGCGCGCTTCACGACATCGACCATGGCGGTCGGGATCCATTTCTGAGTCCATCCAAAGCCCTTCTCTGCACGACAACGAATGCCGTATCGCTCGATCTGCTTACCGTCTTTATCGACGAGCGGTCGTCCGTTTTCGAAGGCTGGCTCCGTGACTTCGCAGTCGGCGGGGACAGTCAGCACCTCGTTGATGCGCCATCCGCCGCACACTAGAAGCTCCACACAGCGCATGCGGAGAACGTCTGCCGGTTCAACGACGAGATTTGCGATTTGCGCCAACGCATCTAAGGCCGCCTCTGATGGGAGAAGATTTTCCCGGCGTCTATCAAACTCCTCCCCGAAGCGTGTCCCAGTATCGTCTCGTGAAAACGGATTTTTAAAATCGAGCCTCGCCTTGACGATCCCGTACCGATTTAAGAAGTCCGCGATCTCGCACAGCATCAGTCCGATCCGATAGCGACTGGATGGTGCTTCCCTAAGGCCGCACGCCTGCGCGGCCGCCCTTAAATGAGTGCCAAGCAGCTGCGTCGGGTCGAAACCCTGATGCTCAAGGCAATCGTGCAGGTATCTGCCGGCTCGAATGAACACCGCGTGGTCGTTAGCGGACTTGGACTTGACCTCTTCCCGAGCTCGAACAGCGGCCTTGATGAAATCGGCGAATGGCTGGGCCAGCGGGGTTCGTCCGTCGAGGCCTTTCAGATGCCCGCCCTCCCGCGTCGTGAAATATAGCCGATCGTTTTTATGACCGCTTGATACTTTCCCCCTGGGCCCAAGCTCCCAAACTGCGCTTGAAAAATCCAACCCTGTCCCGAATGCCGCGAGGTCGTACCTCGAACGTCGCACAAATTCCGCCAAGTTTGCGGTGGCCGAGCGCTCGCGAGAGGACGGGAGGACCTCAACCCCCATGGGCCACCCCGGATGCTGCTTTGACGGCCTCGATCCGGGTGATGACGTCGGCGACTGCGCTGATCGTGCCATCGAACATTGTGATCATTTTACCGTCGAATCCCTCGTCCTTGCGCCTCTCGCGGATCTCCAGCAAGGATAAGAGAACGGTACCATGAGGTGCGTCCATCCAGGGCTGAAACCGAACGCATGTGTAGCAGGCGAGCGGTGCATTCAATCCGCAGAAACTGAACGATCCGCAGGTCCCTACCGGATCGAGCGTCTTTGTCTTCCTGTTCGGATGGTAGATCCTGCTGCTAGGCCGATCTCCGCGCTTCGCCTCGCCTTCAGAGCGTACAAGATGTCCGAGGAAAGCTTGAGACATGGGACCAAGTTCCAGCGCCATGGCGGCGTCGAGTTTCTCGACGATGTCCGATTTGATGTCGAAGTAAACTTGGACATTTTGAAGGTCACTGTGATCGAGCGCCTCCGCTACGGCGCGCTGCGACGCGCCTTCCCGGACAAGACGTGTGGCAAACGTGTAGCGGAAGCGGCGTGGCGAGACATTGAGGAGCTGACCGGTGCGGGATGAAATCACATTCAGGCGGCCTGCCGCTCGAACCACCTCGTTATGAAGACGAGCAGCCGTCATATGGAACGAATACTCATGCATCGGGGTTCCTAGGTAGTCTTTTTTGGGTGATCGGCGAGAAAAAAGAGGTTTAGCGACGCCGTCAAAATCCCCACCTAAAGATGCCCGGTAGACGCTATTTTCCTGAATCAGTCGATCAAGCAAATTGCCCACCTCAGCATTCAATTTTCGTTTTTTGAATGCAGCCCTCTCGCGCTCGTGGCCTTTTTTCATTCTTGGTATGTTGAGGAAGAAGATAACTTCCTGGGTATCTTTATCAATGTGCCGTTCGAGATCTTCCTCCTGGAGTAACGCGAGTTGGCGCGCATTTCCCCCAAAACAGATGCACAGCCAAAGTAGAGCTTGAGCCATCACCGAAAGCGAACCTTCGAGTGAAGCTGCCCGCAAAGCATTTAGGAAAGCAACTATCTCCAGATCTACCAACGGGCCGTCATTAGGATCGGCGGAAAGAACGGCCCGCCCCTTTTCATTACCCCCGATAGTTATTTCCGACATCAGGAACAAGACCTCCGCCGAAAAACCAACGAGATCTTGATCCGTACACCACTCGTACCATTTTCGGACGTAATGTAATCGCCAACGCGCGTGATCTCCAAAGTAAATTGCCACTTCGCTAAACGACAAATAACTTAGATCTGTTTTATTTCTACTGGATTCTAAAAATGATCGTGTATTTGACAATATTACCAGCGCATTCCAATTATTAATTACCTCCGACGCCGAAAAATTTTTGATTAAGAACTTCAAGTAACATGCGGTCGCAGTGAAGAACGGGCCCGACTTATCCGAAAACAAGTCCAATTCTATGCATGCCGGCCGCATCGGAGAGTTTAAAGTCCAGACCCTCCCGGAAACATCCACAGGGAGTCCTGAAAAATCGTAAATGACATCGAAGCCTGTGGTTTCCGTTGATAGCAGAGCCGCCCCGACACTGTCGCTCATCGATTGCGCCCCGCAAGACTCTTATTCTGGAGCTCCAGAATCGCTACATCGGCTTTTTTCTTGGTATGATGTCTCGTATAATCCTCTGCCGCCTCCGAATTCTTGCCCCATCCCATCGCTTCTCTTCGCAGGCCCTTTTCTTCGGACTCAGGCATGTTCAGCTCGTCGGCGAGTTCCGAGAACCGATCGTTCCACGTATGCCTCAGTACATGCATGGTGAACTGCGGCGGCAGATCGGGGAAGCAGTCCCGCAGACGCTCCATAATGTTAGAGACCATCCGTCGACTAATAGGCTGCCCAGTCCGCGACACGAACACATACGGCGTCCTCTTCGCCGCCCGCCCGCGCCTGTGGTTCATAATGAGGTCGTCAAGCGCAGCGCGAAGTGTCTCGCCGATCGGGAGGATTCGACCGCGGGTCTTTGTCAGCGGCGGATCCACACGCGGGTCCGTAGGATCGTCCGCCCTCCGATGGATCGTCACGGCTGGCGCCGACGATAGATTCAGGTCGGCCCCCTTGATGACCAGGGCCTCGGACAAACGAATCCCCAGCTCATAGTAGAGGAGCAGAAGCGCGTAGTTGCGTGCACGCTGCGCAGCCTGGAAGGGGTTATCCGGATGGGCAGGGTGTATGACTTCCAGGAATCGCGCTTGGACCTCGTGGGAGACACCCTCACGTCCGATTTGCTGCGGCCTCGGTAGAATGGCGTCGAAGGACGTCCGAAAGGCCTCTAGGCGATCGTTTGCAACCTGAGTACGCTGGGGATCATTTATTCGGAAATTGACTCGCTGGGCTCTCCAAGTGAGATAGTCACGGACATAAAGGCATCTTGAGTAGTGCGTCATGCTGCCGACGAGGCCGTCTGTCCACCTCGTCGAGGCTGGACGCTGGTCAAGGCGAAGGGCGTCAGTCAGCGACATGACTTCGTGCGGCGCGAGAAGCTTGGAACTACCAATCCGTTCGTCGAGGTCGATACCTCGCGCTTCTGCCCAAGCCATCGCGATCGCGATAGCACGCAACTCGTGGGCCATCGTGGAGACGGACCCATTTTTGGTTCGCCGAAACTCACCGCTGAACCGAGTAGTCTCGGCGATCGGCAGTCCCGTCCGCTTGTCGATCAGGAGCGCGAACCTCTCCCCGTTGCGGAGGCGAGTTATCTTTATGCGATAGCTGTACTCAAGGTGCAAACAAACCCCCTAGACGCGCAATCCTTACGAGAAGAATCTTACGCATCTAGAGAGCAGTCAATCATAATTTCAATGACAGCGGACGACCACTATCCATTGATATATATGGAATTTGGCCCACCATCCTTACAATGTGAATTTTCTTCCTTCTAGAACGGGATTTCGTCGTCCAGGTCGGTCGCCGGGGCCGGGCCGCCGCCGCTTCGGCCGCCGCCGGAGCCGCCGCGCGAGCCCCCGCCGTAACCGCCGCCGCTGCTGTAACCGCCACCGCCACCGCCGCCGCTGTAGCCGCCTTCGTCGTCGCCAAATTCCCCGCCGCCGCCCTGGCGGCCGTCGAGCATGGTCAGCTCACCGCGGAACTTCTGCAGCACGACCTCGGTCGTATAGCGCTCCTGGCCCGAATTGTCGGTCCATTTGCGCGTCTGGAGCGCGCCTTCGAGATAGACCTTGGCGCCCTTCTTCAGGAAGCGCTCGGCGACCTCGACCAGCCGGTCGTTGAAAATCACCACGCGATGCCACTCCGTGCGCTCTTTGCGCTCACCGGAATTGCGGTCCTTCCAGGTCTCCGAGGTCGCGACCGACAGGCTGGCCACCTTGGTGCCGTCGTTGGTCGTGCGGATCTCGGGATCCTTGCCGAGATTGCCGACCAGGATGACCTTGTTCACCGAACCGGCCATGAAACACCCCTATGCGCCATTGAAATCGATGCCTCTGAGGTAGGACGGAAGCGCGCTCCGAAGCAAGAGCCGTTTCATCCGACCGCACCGATTTGGTAGGCGATCGCGGTCGACAGCCGCAGGACCTGGCCGTAGAGCGCCAGCAGCGGGTCGAACAGGGTGGCATGCTCGCGCGCGTAGCCTTGTGATGCATCGCCCTCGTAAGTGGAGGGCTCCGCCTCGTCCGCGGCACCGGGCACCCCACCGTCGTCGACCTTGGGAAAGATCTCCTTCAGCAGCTGCACCGCGCCCGGAACATCGAGCCGGATCAGCCGCGCCACGATGTCGGGCTTCATCAGCCCGTGATGGGGCGTGAAATCCGGCACATGCATGGCCAGCAGGTAGATCCGGTGAATGAGCGCCAGGCGCACGACGTGCAGCAGGACGAGCGTGTGCTGCCGATCCGGCTCGAGCTTGCCCTGGAGTCCGCCGCCATAGGCGCCGGCCCGATCGGTCAGATCCAGGAAATCGGCCTGGAGGCGGCGATAGAGCTTGATCAGCGCCGGGTGCAGGTCGAGCCGCTCGAGCGCGCTCGACACGCCGCGCAGCTCCATCGCCCGCGTCGGCCGGCGCGTCCGGGCGGAGCGCGCCAGCCACATGCCGGGATCGAGCGTGTCGATATGGGCGCGCAGCACGTCGAGGTCGCTGAAGCCCAGCGCCGCCTCGACCATGACCATGGCGCGCCGGAACCGCGGCGAACGCCGATAGAGCTCGCCGAACAACTCCGGATCCTTGGCGCGGGCCCGGCCGACGCCGAACAGCGTGTTCGCGAGCAGGCCCAGCTGCTGGAGAATGGCATTGTTCGGGATCGCGCGGATCTGCGAGACGTGAGTCACCTCCATGGCGCGCGCCGAGCCGTCGAACTGGCGCCGGGTCGGGCGCGAGCCGGTGCGCGGCACTAGGTTGGCGCCGTAGGCGCCGACCAGCACGGCATAGTTCGGATCCTCGACAAGGCTCTCGAACAACTGCTGGATGGTCGCGAAGAATTCGACCGCATAGTCGTTCTCGCGATAGATCGGGTCGTCCTGCGCCTCGGGGTCGGGCAGCAGCATGGTTTCGAGCACGCCGCGCAGCACGGCGAGCGACGAGGCGAAGCCGGTGAACGGCAGGAAGCCGTCGCCGCCCTGGAAGCTCACCTCCTCCTTCACCGCGATGCCGAGGCTCGCAAAATTGGCCCGGGTCACCGGCGGGCTGACATAGCGCAGCCGGTCGGCCAGGCTCGACGGATGGCCGCCGCGGCCGATCGATTCGCCATGGGTGTTGAACAGCACGATCTGCACGTCGGCCAGTTCGTGGCGCGCCAGCAGCGCCGCGAGCCGGAGCCGGAGGCGCTCGATCATGAAGGTCGCGGCCATCTGGCCGAGATAGCGCCCCGAATCGGAGAAGCCGAACTGCACGGTCAGCCGGCCGGTGCGCTTCAGGTACGCCTTGTAGTGCGGGCTCCTCAGCGCTTCCTCGATGATGCCGTCGCCCCGCTCCAGCGCTTCCGCCGTCTCGTAGAGCGGCGAGATCTCGACCTGATCCTCGACCCCGAACAGGCGCGCGTAATAGAGCGCTGTCAGCAGCGTGAAGCCGGCCTCGGTCTCGGCGATCAGGAAGCGGACCGGCGTGTCGGCATCGACGTATTTCACCATCTGCTGGACGATCATGAACAGCCGCTTGGCGGTCGCCCGCTCGTCCATCAGGTCGGCGAAGTTGACGGTGACAGGGACGACGGCGCCGAGCAGGTCGTTGATCGCATTGTGATAGCTGCGCCGGTGGCTCGGGTCGTTCGGCGCCGTCTCCATGCCGACCTGCTTGCGGATCGCGTTGTGCAGCTGGGTCGCGTTGAGCCGCACATGGGTATGGGCGAGCCCCAGCCCGTGGCTGGCCAGGCTGGCGTCGAGCAGGACAAGACTGCGCCGAACCACGCGATCCGTCGTCTCAGACAGGGCCGCCGCGACCGTCGCGCGCAACGGCGCCGCACTGACCAGCCCGGGCTCGCGGCCGGCCACGAACAGCCGGGACAGATCCGCGACCCGCGCCGGCTGATCGGCGATCTCGCTCAGCTGGGCCAGTTCGCCCTCGACCGTGGCGACGGCCTGGTCGAGCAGGTCGGCCGCCGGCGCCAGCGCCGTCGCGATTGCCGGGTCGAGTGCGCCGGCCCGTGCCACCGCCGCCCGATGCCGCGCCAGTTGCGCCAGCTTGACGTCGAGGCGCTTGGCGAACGTATCGCTCCAGGCGATGTCGGTGCGCCCGTCCAGGTCATAGCCGACCCAGGAGGCGGCCGTGACCAGGTTCGGCCGCAGTTCCGTCCAGCGCTCCGGATAAAGCTCGGCGGCGACATCCAGGATGATCTCGTTGGTCCGGTCGAGCGCATCCTGGATATGGCCCAGCGCCTCGACCGAGAAATCATGTTCGATGCCGAGCGTCAGGTTCGCCGGCGGCAGATGTCCGGCATTCATGACCTCGCGCAGGGTTTCGGCGCCGGCCGCGGCGCCTAGCGGACCGCCGCCCTCCTCGCGGGCGGTCGCCATCCGCATCAGCGCGCGCGACAGCTCGACCGTCATGCCGAAGGTCGGGTGCGCTGTCAGCACGATGCCGAGCACGGCGCGCTCGATGCGCGTGCGGAAAGCCTCGAACGGCATCGGTGGCGTTTCTGCGACCGTCCGCACGACGGCGGCGATGGCCAGCGCGTTCGCCTGCGGGTCCGTTTCACCCAGGTAGCGGACCTGCCGGTCGACCCGGTCGGCAAAGGATTTCACCGACAGGCGCTGCACCAGCTGGTCGATCGCCTCGGCCGAGGCCTGGCCGCCATCCATCATGCGCGAGATCTCGAGCGCCATCAGCAGGATCGGATTGCCGAAGGGGTCGACGTCCGCCTGTTCGGCCAGCACGAAGAGTCGCTCGCGCAGCAGCCGCTCCAGCGTCGCCCCGTCCGCGGTCGAAGCGGTCGCCCCGGCCAGCAGCGCGCGCAGGCGCGATGCGAGCATGCTGCGCTGCACACGATCAAAATCGCTTCTATCGGCCGCAGATTCCGCAAGCATCGGCTTATCTCTGCTCAAAATTTGTAACTTTCGATCTTATCACATTGTGCAGTGCAATTGAGCAAGTCATCGCAGAAACCGCAGCCCTAAAGATTTGTTTGATCCGGGCGCGCGATGCCGTAGCATGATCACGTTTTGTTCTTTTGGGCAGGGCAGACATGAGTCGATTTCCCGGCTCTGCGTCCCATATAGTCGTGCGACCTCGATACGGAAGAATTCCCTGATGCAGCAGATCAGCGTGCGCGGCGCCCGTGAGCACAATCTCAAGAGCGTCGATGTCGACATCCCGCGCGACAAGCTTGTGGTCATTACCGGCCTCAGCGGCTCGGGCAAATCGTCGCTCGCATTCGACACGATCTATGCCGAGGGCCAGCGCCGCTACGTCGAGAGCCTGTCGGCCTATGCGCGCCAGTTCCTCGAGCTGATGCAGAAGCCCGACGTCGATTCGATCGAGGGCCTGTCGCCGGCCATCTCGATCGAGCAGAAGACGACGTCAAAGAATCCGCGCTCGACCGTCGGCACGGTCACCGAGATCTACGACTATCTGCGCCTGCTCTATGCCCGCATCGGCATCCCCTACTCGCCCGCGACCGGCCTGCCGATCGAAAGCCAGACCGTCAGCCAGATGGTCGACCGCATCATGGCCATGCCCGAGGGCACGCGGCTCCTGGTGCTGGCGCCGGTCGTGCGCGGACGCAAGGGCGAATACAAGAAGGAGCTGCAGGACCTGCAGAAGCGCGGCTTCCAGCGCGTCAAGATCGACGGCACGCTCCACGACATCGAGGATGCGCCGGCGCTCAACAAGAAGCTGAAGCACGACATCGAGGTCGTGGTCGACCGCATCGTCGTCTCGGCCGAGCTCGGCAACCGGCTCGCGGATTCGATCGAAACCGCGCTCGAACTGTCCGACGGGCTGCTCGTCACCGAGAATGCCGACGGCGGCGAGCGCACGACCTTCTCGGCCAAGTTCGCCTGCCCGGTCTCCGGCTTCACCATCGACGAGATCGAGCCGCGCCTGTTCTCATTCAACAATCCGTTCGGCGCCTGCCCGGCCTGCGACGGGTTGGGGGCGAAGATGTATTTCGACCCCGACATGATCGTGCCGGACGAGCGCAAGTCGCTGGCGAACGGCGCCATCGCGCCCTGGGCCAATTCCACGTCGCAATATTACACGCAGACGCTGGAGAGCCTGGCCAAGCACTATCACTTCGGCATGAAGACTCCCTGGGCCGAGCTGCCCGAGGAGGCGCGCCGCGTCATCCTGTTCGGCTCCGACGGCAAGATCGTGCCGCTGACCTATGCCGACGGCCTGCGCAACTACACGACCTCAAAGCCGTTCGAGGGCATCGTGCCCAACATGGACCGGCGCTGGAAGGAGACCGACAGCGCCTGGATCCGGGACGAGCTGTCGCGCTATCAGAACCAGCAGACCTGCGAGGCCTGTGGCGGCGCGCGCCTCAAGCCCGAGGCCCTGGCGGTCAAGATCGGCGGCCTGCACGTCTCCGAGGTGACGGCACTCTCGATCGCCGACGCCGGCCGCTGGTTCGCCAACCTCAGCCAGAGCCTGACGCCCAAGCAAGCCGAGATCTCCTACCGCATCCTGAAGGAGATCAATGACCGCCTGGGCTTCCTCAACAATGTCGGGCTCGAGTATCTGACGCTCGCGCGGGCGTCGGCGACGCTTTCGGGCGGCGAAAGCCAGCGCATCCGCCTGGCATCCCAGATCGGCTCGGGCCTGACCGGCGTGCTCTATGTGCTCGACGAACCCTCGATCGGCCTGCACCAGCGCGACAACGACCGGCTGCTGGCGACGCTCCGGCGACTGCGCGACATCGGCAACACCGTGCTGGTCGTCGAGCATGACGAGGACGCGATCCGGGCCGCCGACTATCTGATCGACATGGGGCCGGCCGCCGGCGCCCACGGCGGCGAGATCATCGCCCAGGGCACGCCGGATGAGGTCATGGCCCATCCGAAGAGCCTGACCGGCCTCTATCTTACCGGCGAGCGGACGATCCCGGTGCCGTCGGAGCGGCGGCGCATCGACAAGAAGAAGGCGCTCAGCATCGTCGGCGCCCGCGGCAACAACCTGCAGAACGTGTCCGCCAAGATTCCGCTCGGCACCTTCACCTGCGTCACCGGCGTCTCGGGCGGCGGCAAGTCGACGCTGATCATCGAGACGCTGTACAAGGCGCTGGCCAAGCGCATGAACGGGGCGCGCGAGCAGCCGCTCGCCCATGACAAGATCGACGGGCTGGAACGGATCGACAAGATCGTCGACATCGACCAGTCGCCGATCGGCCGCACGCCGCGCTCGAACCCGGCGACCTACACCGGCTGCTTCACGCCGATCCGCGACTGGTTCGCCGGGCTGCCCGAGGCCAAGGCGCGCGGCTATGCGCCCGGCCGCTTCTCGTTCAACGTCAAGGGCGGCCGTTGCGAGGCCTGCCAGGGCGACGGGCTGATCAAGATCGAGATGCATTTCCTGCCCGACGTCTATGTCCAGTGCGACGTCTGCAAGGGCCGGCGCTATAACCGCGAGACGCTCGACGTCACCTTCAAGGGCAAGTCGATCGCCGACGTGCTCGACATGACGGTCGAGGACGGTGCGGAATTCTTCAAGGCGGTGCCGGCGATCCGCGACAAGCTCCGCACCCTGGAGCAGGTCGGGCTCGGCTATATCCATGTCGGCCAATCGGCGACCACGCTCTCGGGCGGCGAGGCGCAGCGGGTCAAGCTCGCCAAGGAACTGTCGCGCCGGGCCACGGGCCAGACGCTCTACATCCTGGACGAGCCGACCACGGGCTTGCATTTCGAAGACGTGCGCAAGCTGCTCGAGGTACTGCACGCGCTGGTCGACCAGGGCAACACCGTACTGGTGATCGAGCATAACCTCGAGGTGATCAAGACCGCCGACTGGCTGATCGACCTCGGCCCGGAGGGCGGCGCCGGTGGCGGCCGGATCGTTGCCGAGGGCCGGCCCGAGGACGTGGCGGAGGTCACGGAAAGCTATACCGGCCGCTACCTCGCCCCCTACCTCGCCCGCTCGGCCGAGGGACGGCGCAAGCGGGCCTGAGGCTTCGATCTATTGGAAGCGCGCCGGCTCTAATGCCGGCCGCCGTCCACGACCAGCACCTGGCCGGTCACCATCGGATGGACCGCCAGGAACAGCATCGCCTGGGCGATCTCGGCCGGTGTCACCATGCGCTCCAGCAGGGTGCGGTCGGTCGTCCGGGCCTTGCGCGCCGCCGGCCAATCCTTGGTCCAGGGCGAGTCGACCAGGCCCGGCGCCACCGCATTGACGCGCACGTCTGGGGCCAGCGCCCGGGCCAGGCTCTTGGTGAGATTGATCAGGCCGGCCTTGGACGCGCCATAGGCGATCGAGCTGCCGGCCTGATCCAGTCCGGCGACCGAGGCGGTGCTGACGATCGCACCCCGCGCCGCCTTGAGCGCCGGTGCGGCGGCATGGGCGCAACGGAACGGCCCGATCAGATTGGTCGAGAGAATGGTCTGCCAGAACGCCTCGTCCATGCGGTCGAGGTCGGCGAAATCGACCGGCACGGTCGTCGCCGGCGTCCCGGCGTTGTTGATCAGGATATCGAGCCCACCCAGGCGCTCGACCGCCGCGGCGACCATGCGCTCTGCCTCGCCCGGCACGGCGACGCTGCCCGGTGCGCCGACGACGTCGAACCCCTGCCCCTTCAACTCATCGAGCACGGCCGGCGCCCGGCCGTCGTCCGCCAGATGATTGACCGCGACCCGCGCGCCGCAGCCGGCCAGCAGTTCGACCGTCGCCCGCCCGATCCCGGAGATGCCCCCGGTAACCAGCGCACGCTTGTTCGTCAGATCCGCCTTCAACATCAGCACCCCCATGATGACTACCGCAAATAGGCGCGGCTTCGACTACTAACCCCAGGATGTGTAACGAGGTTTACGCGAAGTTAACACAAACCGGATCAAATGCCGGACCACGGCGCCGGGCCTTTGGGCACCTATCCGTACATTCAAGGTACTCGCGACATGAGGGGCTATGTCTAGGCCGGCGCAAGCGGAGATCTCGACGAACCAGGAATATCGGCTCCTGGAGCATATCGACCGCCTGTCGAGACATCGCGAAGGACGTCGGGCCGTCCATATCCACCTTTCCCGGCTCAAGTCGGAGAACCGGCGCGACCATCATCTGCGGATCGCCGCCAACACATTCGAGAACCAGGTCAAGTCCTACGAAGGCCAGCTGTTCCAACTGGCCAACCAGGACCTGTTCTTCGTCTACCGCGACGTCGATCCGGCGGAGATGGACGAGGCGGTCATGCGCCTGCGCTATCTCTTCACCGATGACCCGCTGGTGCAGGACAGCGACGAGGCCGACGGCTTCAGCACCTGGTACGATCTGGAGCGCCAATACGGCGAGCTGCATACGGTCGCCCAGGCACTCTATGACGACGTCCAGAAGCGCCAGAAGCGCCTGGCCCAGATCGCCGGCGCAGGCGGTGCGGTCGGCGGCAAGCCGCCGATCAATCCCCATCGCCTGGGCGAGCTCATCGACACCATCGGCAAGGCGGATCTGTCGAACCTGATGCGCCGGCAGGCGGTGTTCGCGATCCTCACGACCCAGCCGCCGCAACCCTTGTTCCGCGAGCTGTTCATCTCGATCGGCGACCTGCAGAAGCTGGTGCTGCCGAACTACGACATCCTGGCCAATCGCTGGCTGTTCCAGTATCTAACCGAAACGCTCGACAAGCGCATGCTCGCGATGCTGTCGCGGAACGACGACCCGGCGATCGCGCATTCCTTCAGCCTCAACCTGAACGTCTCGACCATCCTGTCGAAGGAATTCATGGCGTTCGACGCCTCGCTCAAGGCGGGCGCGCGCGGCACGATCGTGCTCGAACTGCAGATGCTCGACGTCTACGCCGACATCGCCGCCTTTACCTTCGCCCGCGATTTCGCACGCGAACGCGGCTACCGCCTGTGCCTCGACGGCTTGAACGAGCTGACCCTGCCGATCGTCGATCGCGAAAAGCTGGGCATCGATCTGGTCAAGCTGCAGTGGAAAGCGAACATGGCCGACGAGCGCCTACCCGAGAAGCGGGTCAAGATCAAGGAGATGATCGAGCGCACCGGCAAGGCGAAGATCATCATGTGCCATGTCGACACCGAGGACGCGCTGCGCTTCGGCCACAGCATGGGCATCGCCATGTACCAGGGCCGCTTCATCGACCAGCTCGTGGCCCCCCGCAACGCTGCCAACCGACCGCGCTGAGGCATTTCGACTGCCGGCGCTTGTGAGCCCGGTGCCGATCCCTTAGTTTCATCGGAATGAGCAGTTCGTCCCAAGCGGCCGCGGCCGCCGGCCTCACCTTCCCGCATGCAACGCCGCCGGAACCCGGCGGTCTGGTGGAAATTGCTCCGGGCATCCTGTGGATGCGCTTGGCGCTGCCCTTCCAGCTCAACCATGTGAACATCTACCTGATCGAGGATGACGGCGGCTGGGCCGTGCTCGACACCGGCCTCGGCGACGACGCGACCCGCGCCGCCTGGGATGCCGCCTTGGCCGGACCACTCGCCGGCAGCCGCCTGACCCGCCTGATCGTGACCCATTTTCATCCGGATCACGTCGGCCTCGCCGGCTGGATGTGCGAGCGCTGGGGCCTGCCGCTCCATATGAGCCAGACAGAATATCTGTTCAGCCTGGCGATCCAACTCGACCGGGCCGGCGCCGGCGACGAGCAGCTGCGCGTGTTCCATCGCACGACCGGCCTCAACGCGGAACAGATCGAGCAGGTGGTCGGGCGCGGCCACAGCTATCTCAAGCGGACGACCGGCCTGCCGCCGACCTTCCTGCGCCTGATGGCCGGGGACCGCCTCAGCCTGGGCGGCCGGGATTTCGACGTCTCGACCGGCGGCGGCCATGCGCCGGAACAGGTCATGCTGTTCCAGCCCGAAGCGAAGCTGTTCTTTTCGGCCGATCAGGTCCTGGCCAAGATCTCGCCGAACGTCAGCGTCTGGTCGATGGAGCCCGAGGCCGATCCGCTCGGCCTCTATCTCTCGTCGCTGGCCCAGATCCGCGCGACCTTGCCCGAGGACGCGTTCGTGCTGGCCTGTCACAACCTGCCCTTCTACGGGCTGCATCGCCGCATCGACGAGTTGGCCGAGCATCATCGCCACCGCTGCGCCGAGATCGCGGACGCCTGCCGGATTGAGCCGAAGAGCGCTGCCGACATCATCCCGATCCTGTTTCACCGGCCGCTCGATGCCCATCAGACCGGCTTCGCCGTCGGCGAGGTCGTGGCCCATCTCAATTACATGCTGCGCCGCGGTGAGCTGACCCGGGAAACCGGCACCGACGGCATCCATCTCTACCGGACACGCTAGAGGGAACCAGCGCCATGGCTTCGACGGGCCCGACCGAACTCGATGACGCCCTGCGGCTCATAGGGGACGGTATGCTCGTCGCGATCCCGCCCGATTATGCCGGCGTCGCCATGGCGGCTACCCGCGCGCTGCTTCGGCGCGGCGTCAGGAACCTGAGCCTGGTCTGCGTGCCGCAGAGCGGCTTGCAGGCCGACATGCTGATCGGCGCCGGCGCCGTCGCCGAGATCGAAACTGCCGCCGTCACCCTCGGCGAATACGGCCTGGCGCCGCGCTTCACCGCGGCGATCCGGGCCGGTGCGATCCGCATCAAGGACGCGACCTGCCCCGCCATCCACGCCGGACTGCAAGCCAGCGAGAAGGGCGCGCCCTTCACCGCCATGCGCGGGCTGATCGGCAGCGACCTGCTGACGGTCCGGCCGGATTGGCGGGTCATCGACAATCCGTTCGGCACGGGCGGCGATCCGGTGGCGCTCATCCCGGCGATCCGGCCGGACGTAGCGCTGTTCCATGCGCCAATGGCCGATCGTTTCGGCAATGTCTGGATCGGCAAGCGCCGGGAGCTGGTGACCATGGCCCATGCTGCCACCGACACGCTGGTCACGGTGGAGCGCCTCTACGATGGCGACTTGCTGGCCGACGAGACTCTAGCCGCCGGCACGCTGCCCGCCCTCTATGTCGGCCGCATCGCCGTGGTGCCGGAAGGCACCTGGCCGATCCGCTTCGGCGCCCGCCCGACCGACGGCGCGCATCTCGCGGAATATGCCGAACTCGCCCAGACCGAGGCCGGTTTCCGGACCTATCTCACCCGCGAGCTCGCCCGATGAGCGCCGCCTGCCGGTCCGAGGAACTGCTGATCGGCGCAGTTGCCGAGCTGATCGGCCGCGTGCGCCATGTCGCGGTCGGCGCGCTGTCGCCGATCCCAGCCGCCGCAGCCCTGCTGGGCGCCCGGCGCCATGACGGCATGCGGGTCTCGATCCTCAATAGCCGCCGCCACAGCTTCTTCACCGACGGCGGACGCGAACTGTTCGATTGCGCCGGCCAGGGCCGGATCGACGCCTTCTTCCTGTCGGGCGGCCAGATCGACGGCGCCGGCAACGTCAACCTCGTGGCGATCGGCGAGTACGAGAAGCCGAAGGCGCGCTTCTCCGGCTCGTTCGGCTCGGCCTATCTCTATTACGTCGTGCCCAAGGTCATCCTGTTCCGGCTGGAGCATACGCGGCGCACCCTGGTCGAACGGGTCGATTTCATCTCGGCGCCCGGCACCAGCCCGCCCGGCACCTATCGGCCGGGCGGCCCGCATGCGCTGGTGACCGAGCTGTGCATCTTCCATTTCGACCGGCAGGCCGGCCGCTTCCGCCTCGCCAGCCTGCATCCGGGTGTGACGCTCGACGAGGTGCGCGACCGGACCGGCTTCGCCTTCGCCGTCCCGGAGATCGTGCCCGAGACCGCGCTGCCGTCCGCGGTGGATCTGGCGCTGCTGCGCAGGTCCGTCGCCCAGGACCTGGCCGAAACCTATCCCGCCTTTGCCGCCGAGGTGCTCGGCTGGCGTGCCCCTGCCGGAGAGACCGTTCGATGAGTTCGACTGCCCCCGCCCGATCCGACAGCGCCCACCCGGGCGCGCTCGCCGGCATCCGCGTCATCGACCTGACCCGCGTCTTGGGCGGCCCCTATTGCACCCAGATCCTGGGCGACCACGGCGCCGAAGTGATCAAGATCGAGCCGCCGACCGGCGACGAGACGCGCACCTGGGGCCCGCCGTTCCGCGACGGCGACGCCTCCTACTTCATCGGCGTCAACCGGAACAAGCAGGCGGTCGCCCTCGACTTCACCAAGCCCGAGGCGCGCGAGCTGTTGTTCCGCCTGCTCGAGGATGCCGACGTCCTGGTCGAGAATTTCAAGGCCGGCACGCTCGAGCGCTGGGGCATCGGCTATGAGCAGACGCTGCGCGCCCGCTTTCCCCGGCTGATCCATGCCCGCGTCTCGGGCTTCGGCAGCGACGGTCCGCTCGGCGGCCGGGTCGGCTATGACGCGGTGATCCAGGGCATGGCCGGTCTCATGAGCGTCAATGGCGAGCGCGGCGGCCCGCCGCTCCGCCTCGGCATCCCGATCGTCGATCTCGCGACCGGCCTCAACACCGCGCTCGGCATCATGATGGCGCTGATCGAGCGCGGCAAATCGGGCCTCGGCCAGTTCGTCGAGGCGTCGCTGTTCGACAGCGGCGTGGCACTCCTCCACCCGCACCTGGCCAATTTCCTGCTGAACCACAAGACTCCGGGCCGGACCGGCAGCGCGCACCCGAACATCAGCCCCTACGACTGCTATCCGACCCGGACGGTGCCGATCTTCCTGGCGGTCGGCAACGACCGGCAATATGCCACCTTCTGCAAGCGCCTGGGCCTGGAGCCGCTGATCACCGACCCGCGCTTCGCCACCAACCGCGAGCGGGTGACCAACCGCGACGCGCTCACCGCCCTGCTGCAGCCGGTGCTGGACGAGCTCGACGGCCATGCCATCGCCGAGCAGCTGCTGGCGGAAGGCGTGCCCTGCGGCCCCGTGCTCGATCTGCCGGACGTCGTCACCCATCCACAGACCATCCATCGCGAGATGGTCGTGCAGGAGGGCGAGTACAGCGGCTTCGGCACGCCGATCAAGCTGTCGCGCACGCCCGGCGGCCTGCGCAGCGTTCCGCAGAAATTCGGCCAGGCGACACGCGCCGTGCTGGCGAAGGCGGGCTATTCCGAGGCCGAGATTGACCGGCTGATCGCCGACGGCATCGCCTTCGCATCGCGTGATGGCACGCCATGAGCGAGATCCAGCGCGATGTCGTCCTGACCGACCGGTCGGGCTTCACCTTCTGGCACGAGGATGTGCTGCGCTTCGGCGACCTCGACCGGCAAAACCATATCAACAACGTCGCCTTCGCCAGCTTCTACGAGGGCGGCCGCGTCCGCTTCTTCGACAGCATCGTTCGCCCGGTCATCGGCTGGGCCGACCTGTTCGCGCTGGTGAAGATCACCATCGAATACCGGCAGGAGATGCATTTCCCCGGCGTCGTCGAGGTCGGAACCCGACTGGCCAGGCTTGGCCGCAGCTCCATCGCCTTCGAACAGGCCCTGTTCAACGAGGACCGTTGCGTGTCGACCGCCGAGTCGGTCGTCGTGCTGATGGACGCGACCACCCGCAAATCCAAACCCTTCCCGGACGAGGCCGCGGCGACGCTGCGCGGCTTTATCAACACCGCGCCCATCTAAGGCTGATCGTCCCGGACGCGTCCGTCAGCCGGTCGAGGCGTCAAGCGCCGGCTCGGCCTCGGCCCGCAGGAAGCGGGCGGTCACGGTGGTGCCGATGCCGACGCGCGAGGTGATCTCCAGTGCGCCGCCCTGCATCTCCATCAGGCGGTGCGACAGCGGCAGGCCGAGCCCGGTGCCATCGCCCTCGCGGTTGCGGGCATTGTCGACCTGGCCGAACGGCTCGATCACCTTGGCGAGGTCCTCGGGCGCGATGCCGATGCCGGTATCGGCAACAGAGATGGCCGGCGAGCCGTCGGCCCCTGCCCCCGAGGTCACTCTGACCTTGCCGCCGGCCGGCGTGAACTTGATCGCGTTGGACAGGAGATTGAGCAGGACCTGCTTGATGCGGACCGCGTCGCCCATCGCCTCCTCACCCTCGTCCGCCACCGTGAAGCTGAGGTCGATGCCCTTCTGCTCCGCCCTGGTCGACATCAGCCGGCAGCTGGCCGCGACCAGGGCGCCCAGCGCGATCGGCTCCTGATGCAGTACGAGCGCCCCCGCCTCGAGCTTCGCGAAGTCGAGGATGTCATTGATGATGCCCAGGAGATGCTCGCCGCTCGCATGGATGTCCTCGGCATATTCGCGGTATTTCGGCAGGCCGAGCGGTCCGAGCGATTCCTGGCGCATCATGTCGGCGAAACCGATCACCGCATTGAGCGGCGTGCGCAGCTCGTGGCTCATGTTCGAGAAGAAGGCGCTGCGCATGCGGCTCGAGCGCTCGGCCTCTTCCCGGGCCGCGCGCAGCTTTTCCTCGTTGGCCTTCTGGATGCAGTTGTCGCGCACGACGCCGACGATCTCGACCGGCACGCCGGTCACGGCATCGCGGACCAGCTTCAGGCGGCTCTCGACCCAGATCAGATGGCCGTCCCGATGATACACCCGATATTCCAGACTGGCCGAATCCCGCTGCCCGGCCGCTAGCTCGGCGAGCACCCCCTCGAACAGGGGGCGATCCTCCGCGTGAATGATATTCGCGGCAACCTCGTTGTCGAACTCGTCCGCCTCATAGCCGAGAATCTCCCGGTAGGCCGGCGAGGTATAGACCCGCCGCCCGTCGAGCGTCAGACGGATGATCATGTCGGTGGCGTTTTCGGCCAATAGCCGGTAGCGCGCCTCGCTCTCGCGCAACTCGTCGGCTCTGCGCACGCGTTCGGTCACGTCGCGCAGCATGCTGACGAGCTCGATCGGCTCGCCGGTGCTCTCGTCCTTCAGCACGCGATCATGCGCTTCGAGCCAGAGAATCCGGCCGTCGCTGTGCAGTGCGCGGAAGGTGTAGATGCTGATTTCCGGCCCGTCACCCCGAAAAGCAGTCTCGAACTGCCCGGTCACGAAGGCGCGATCATCCGGATGCACCTGCCTGAGGTCGCCGCGCCCGGTCAATTCAGCCGGATCGAGCCCCAGGATCTCCCAGCAGGCGGGCGACGCGTAGCGCCTGATGCCGTCGGGGCCGATCCTGAGGATGATATCGGTGGCGTTCTCCGCGATCGCGCGGAACCTGAGCTCGCTCTCGCGCATGGCGCGCTCGGCGGCGATGCGCTTGCTGACATCGCGCACGACCGAGACGACCTCGCCGGTCGGCCGTCCGTCATTGTCGTGCACGAGCTGGGATTTGGTCTCGACCCAGACCCAGTGGCCGTCCGGATGGCCGATGCGGTGGCAGCTCATGCCCTCGTCGACCCCGGTCCGCAGCCCGGACCAGATCGCCTCGACCGCCGGCCGATCATCCGGGTGCAGGAAATCGAACGGGTTGGTGCCGACCAGCTCCTCCGGTTCCCGGCCATAGATCGCGCGCGCCGCCGGCGACAGGTAGCGCCGTTGCAAGGTCGCAAGGTCGTTGACGACGATCATGTCGCCGGCATTGTCGGCGAGCAGCCGGTAATCAGCCACGGCGCGGGCGGCCTCCCGTTCGGCCGCATGCTGGCGCCGCCAGGCCACGGCAACGCGCCAGCCGAGCAGTCCGACCACGATCGCGAGCAGTCCGATCCCGATCAGATGCGCCCCGGCCTCCCGGCGCCAGCCGGCGAGCGCATCGTCTTCCGCGGTCGCGATCAGCACGATCAGCGGCAGCCGGTCGAGGCGCCGATAGGTCTCGATGCGGCGGACGCCGTCGGTCTTCGACGTCGCGGTAAAGGAGCCGGAGTCCGCCGCCATCACATGGTCGCGGAACAGCGGCCCATCGTCGGCGCTCGGCGCCATACCCGAGGCGGCTGCCGGACGGCGCCCGACGACGACACCGTCGCTGCGGAACAGCACGGTCGAACCTCGTTCGCCGACTGACAGAATACTGGAGAGATAGTCGAAGAAGTTGAGATCCATCGCCGCGAGCACGACGCCCGCGAACTGCCCGTGAGCATCATTCAGCCGCCGGCTGATCGCAATGCTGGGGCGGCCGCTGGTATGACTGAGGTAAGGCGCCGATATCGCGATGCCCATGTCGGGGCGGTCGCGGTGGTTGACGAAAAATTCCCGGCCGCTGGCCGTCCGGTTGGGCGATCGCGCGATCGAACTCGCCAACCACATCTCATTCCGGTCGAGCACGATCAGGTCGCGCAGCTGCGGCGTGATCCGGGCCCAGCGGGTGACGAAATTGGTCAGCTCCGAAAGATGCGCCGGGTCCAGCCCTTCGGTCGCCACCCGGTCCTGGACCTCACGCAGGGGGACGTCGATCAACTCGATCGATCGCGCGACCTGCTGCGCCAGGGAATCCGCGAGGTTCTGCGCCTGGATCCGGGCCACCTCCAGGCTGAGCTCCCGTGCCGCCCAGGTGCGCCAGAGATCGAGCCCGACCAGCATCAGCACGACCACAGCAACGAGCACCGCGGCAGTCGCCTGAACCGTCAGGGCCGGGCAACAGCGGCGAATTCTCTCGATGGCGGGGCCGAATGCAAGGTTCATCAGCGAATCCGATCGATGGTCGCGCGCCAATCCTACGCTTCAAAATCCGCCGCACGCCATCGGCGTCGCATCGTCGGCGGAGGCCGGCTTGACACGCCATCCGTCATAACGGACATATCGCCCAACATGTTTTGCCTAAACGAGCCCTGAATGTGCGCTAAACATGCCGACCCGATCGGCACCGACGAGACCGACACCACCAGCCCGGACCTGGCCGGCGATCCCGCCGCCGAGCTGGCCGCGACGGTCGGCCGGAACCTGCGCCGCCTGCGGACGCGCCAGGGCCACTCGCTGGAGCGGCTGGCAAAGCTGTCGGGCGTCAGCCGCGGCATGCTGGGCCAGATCGAACTCGGCCGGAGCGCCCCGACCATCGGGCTGTTGTGGAAGATCGCCACCGCGCTCGACGTGACCTTCGCCACGCTCACCGCGTCGGATGCTGCAGGCGGCACCTCGATCCTGCGCAGGGACAAGGCGAAGGTCCTGTCGTCGGGCGGCGGCCAATTCACCTCGCGCGCGCTGTTCCCGTTCGATAGCGAGCGCCGCGTCGAGTTCTATGAATTGCGCATCGCGCCCGGATACGAGGAAGCGGCCGACGCCCATGCGCCGGGCACGATCGAGAACCTGGCCGTCAGCGCCGGGCGGCTGGAGCTGTTCGACGGCGAGGAAACCCATGTGCTTGAGACCGGCGACGCGATCCTGTTCGAGGCCGGCCGGCCGCACCGCTACCGCAACCCTGGCCTCGAAGAGACGGTCGCCTACCTCGTCATGACCTACGACGAGACGATCGGCTGACCTGCAGGAATCAAAACGCCGGGGGCCGATCCCGCAGGACCGGCCCCCGGCGTCGATGAGGCCGCTCAGCCGTGGCTGCGGATGAACTCGCGCACGACCGGATAGATTTCGGTCGACCAGCGGCGGCCGTTGAACACGCCGTAATGACCGACCTGGCGCTGGAGATGCTGAGCCTTCTTGTTGGCGGGCAAACCCGTGCACAGGTCATGGGCCGCCGAGGTCTGACCAACGGCGCAGATGTCGTCGTTCTCGCCCTCGATCGTCAGCAGTGCCGTCCGCTTGATCGCCTTGGGCTCGACCTTGCGGCCGCGCGAGACCAGGCGACCGAGGGGCAGCGAATGGGCCTGGAACACCTCGCGGATGGTCTGCAGGTAGAATTCAGCCGGCAGATCCATGACGGCGGTATATTCGTCATAGAATTTCTGCGTCGCTTCAGCACTTTCACCGTCGCCCTTCACCAGATGGTGGAACAGGTCGACATGGGCCGTCACATGCCGGTCGAGGTTCATGGTCATGAACCCGGCCAATTGCAGGAAGCCCGGATAGACGCGACGGAAGGCGCCGGGATAGCGCAGCGGGACCGAGGTGATGACGTTACGCTCGAACCATTCGTGCTCGCGCGTCGTCGCCAGCAGATTGACCTGGGTCGGGTTGATGCGCGTGTCGATCGGGCCGCCCATCAGCGTCATGGTCGCCGGCTGGTTCGGCGCGCCGTCAGCGGCCATCAGCGCCACGGCCGCGAACACCGGCACGGCGGGCTGGCACACGGCGATGACGTGATGCTTGGGCCCGAGGAAATTCATGAAGCCGGTGATCGTGTCGATGAAGTCATCGAGATCGAACCGGCCATGGATGAGCGAGACGTTCCGCGCGTTCTTCCAGTCGGTGATGTAGACGTCGTTGTCGGGCAGCAGCGTCTTGACCGTACCGCGCAGCAGTGTCGCGAAATGGCCCGACATCGGCGCCACCAGCAGCACCCGCGGCTGATCGGCGCCGCCTTCCTTGGCGAAATGCAGCAGATTGCCGAACGGCGTCTCGACCACGTCCTCTTCGGTCACCACCACTTCGCGGCCATTGACCTTGGTCGTGGGGATGCCGAACGGCGGGCGGCTGTGGGACATGCCCGAGCGCACGACCAGCTCGCACGCCGCGGCCATGGTCCGGACCATTACATTGTCGCCGAAGCACGGCCAGGGCTGTTTCAGAAACGCGCCGGCTGTCTGAGCCATGACGCGCAACGGCCCCATGACATCGGCGTGCGCTTGGTAAGCTTGGTACAACATGTCCCGTCACACCTTCCAAAAGGTGACATCAGAGCCGCGGGCGCATGTATCGCCGCCGCTATGGTCTTCGCCACCCAAGTCTCGAGCGAAGCCGATGGGTCCGGACGTGCCAGAACAACCCACACCGGCCAGCCTCAGTTCCAAGACAACGATCCACCGTCGTCTTGAATTTCACCGTCCCGTAACATTTTTCGGGGACGTCAATTTACGCCCGCCATGACGTCGGTCAAGCGATGATGATCGCTACTTCCACAGACTTCGCCAGGTATTTTCGGATGGTGGAAAATATTGAAAGCCCCGCGACAAGATCGGAGCAAATACTGTGCATTTCGCACCTGCGCCCATTTTTTCGGCGCCGCAAAATTAGTCAAAACCGCCGGCGTCGCCAGGACGCCGGCCGGTTCGCGGCCACTGGGGGCTCGCTCGAAGGCCCGACTCGAATTCACCATGCCGTCGAATATGGCACCCGACGGCTGAACGGCGAATTAACGACCGCTTGCGCGCGCCGTCGACGAATTCATTCGCCCGGATTGTCCTTGATGTCCTGCTCGATCTGCGCCGCCAGGTCCTTGAGCAGACGGACGATGTCCTCGCGGCTCGTCGCCTCGGCGGCGGCATTGACGGAGGCCTCGACCATCATCACGCCGACCAGATAGCCCAGCGCGCCGCCCTCTTCGAGCGCGGCGACCAAGTGCTTGTCGGCGATGTCGGCGGCCTGATCGTAAAGGGCTTCCATCTGGGAATTTTCGTCGCTCATGTCGTCCTCTAACTATGCGTCTTGGTAGTTTGCCCGGACCCTACCAGGATTTCGCGCCGCGCCCACCAGATTTCATCGCTTGGCGCTTGCGCGCCGCCGATGCCATCGGCAAATCCTGATCGGGAAGCAAATCGTGGCGGGAGGGATGCGCGGGGCAATGTCGATCAAGAAACTGACCCTGCTGCGCCATGCCAAGGCGGTGCCGGCCATCCCCGGCATGGATGATCACGCCCGCGCCCTGAATGGACGCGGCCGCGCCGCCGCCGTTCAGGTCGGCGTCGAGACTGCCGGCGCGCGGCCGGACCTGATTCTGTGTTCCGACTCCGCGCGCACGCGCGAAACCTGGGAGGTCCTGAGCCATAGCTGGAATCGCCTGCCGCCGGTGCTGTTCGAGCCAGCGCTCTACATGGCCGAGGCCGCGGCACTGCTGATCTGCCTGCGCCGCCTCGCGCCCGAGATCGCCCATGCCTGGCTGATCGGCCACAATCCCGGCCTCGAAGATCTGGCTGGCCGGCTGGCCGGCCAGCCGGTCCGGCTCACGACCGCCGCGCGCGTCCGGATCGAGTTCGAAGCCGACGACTGGCGCCTGCTGGGCTCGGTCCCGGCGCGCCGTGTCGACGTCTTCACGCCAGTGCGGAACTGAGCCCGGCTCAACCCTCGTCGGGATAGAGCATGCGCAGCACGTCGCGGACGAGCGGCACGGTCACGGGCCGGTGCGTCGCGAGCGAGGTGGTGTCGATCGCCGCGACCAGGGCCCGTGCCGCCTCGAACGAGCGCTCCATGCGCGCGAGCAGGAAATCGAACACGTCGTCGGGAACGGTCAATTGCCGGTCGGCGCACAGCTTGATCAGGACTGCATGGACCAGCCGGTCATCCGGTGCCAGGATCGGCGCCACCGGCAGCGCCTTCAGCCGGGAACTGAGGTCCGGCAGCCGGGTGCCCCAGCGCGCCGGCGCCTCGCCCGCGGTCAGCAGCAGGCTCAATCGCCGTTCGGCGAAGCCGTTATAGAGATGCAGCAGCGGCTGCTCCGCCGCCCGATCGGCCTGCTCGACCACGAGCGGGCGGCCGGCGTCGAGCAGCCGCGGCACGGCGGCGGCATCGAGCGCGGTGCCGTCGATCAGTCCGGCACCGGCACGCGCACGCCAGACGCTGGCCAGATGGGTCTTGCCCGCGCCGGGCGGCCCTTCCAGCACCAGGGCGGGCGTCGGCCAGGCCGGCCAGCGATCGATCCAGCCGACGGCGGCCGCGTTGCTGTCGGCCACCAGGAAGGCATCACGGTCGAGAGCCTGGCGATGGGGCAGCGGAAGCGTCAGTTGCGGGGGCGGCGTGATCATGGAGCGCCCCCGATCGGCGGTTCCCCGCTCCGGGGATCATAGACAGGCGCCGTGTTCATCGGGTCGTAGAGCGGGCTCATGAGATAGCGCTTCAACGCGAACCGGACGAGCACCCCGATCACCGCGGCCATCGGCACGGCGATCAGCACACCGACGAAGCCGAACAGCGCCCCGAAGGCGAGCAGCGAGAAGATCAGCCAGACCGGATGTAGGTTGACGCGGTCGCCGACCAGCTTGGGCGTGATGATGTTGCCTTCGAGCGTTTGGCCGACCACGAACAGGACCAGGATGGCGAGCGGCTTGTGCCAGGCGCCGAACTGCGCGAATCCGAGCGCGATCGACAGCAGGCCGCCCGTGATGCCGCCCAGGAACGGGATGAAGATCAGGCAGCCGCAGACGAGCCCCAGCACGAGGCCGAAATCGAGCCCGATGATGGTGAGCCCGAGCCCGTAGAACAGACCGAGCAGCAGGCAGACCGACGCCTGTCCGCGCAGGAAGCCGCTCAAGGTCTGGTCGATCAGGTGCGCCTGCTCGCGGATCGTCGCGGCATGTTGCCGGGGCAGCCACGAATCGATGGTGGAGATCAGTACCGTCCAATCACGCAGCAGGAAGAACGTGACGATCGGCGTGATGAAGATCAGCGAGAGCACGTTCGCCACCGCGACACCGCCGGTCAGCAGCGACGTGATGACCCTGCCGGCGCCGGACAGGATGTCGCCGATCTTGTCACTCGCCGCGTCCCTGAGCTTCGCGACCTGATCGGGATCGAGCCGGTCCTGCAACAGGGCGAGGAAATTGTCGAGCTCGTCGCGCGCCAGCGCCAGATAGGCCGGGAAGCGGCCGACCAAGGTGACGATCTGCGTCTCCAGCAGCGGCACCAGCAGCAGGATGAACGCGACGATCAGGGCCAGGAAGATGAAGAGCATCAAGAGCGAGCCGAGCGAGCGCGGCACGCGCAGCCGGTCGAGGCGATTGACGAAGGGATCGAGCAGAAAGGCGATGGCCGAGCCCATGACGAACGGCAGGAGGATGCTGCTCAGCCGGTTGAGTGCGTAGGCGGCGACCGCCACCGCACCGATCCAGAACAACGTACGCCCCCAAGCCTGATTCATCGACGCCTCTCTCCGCCGATCGCCGGCCCCACCCGGCGATCGTGCCATCCCTCTTCGGTTACCTTAAACAGGCCCGGTCGGTCGAGTGCGAAGCCACTCACTGCTCGTCGGCATCGGCGGCGCCTGCCGCCGGTGCCGACGGGTCCCCCGCCCCTCGCTTGGTCGCAGCGACCGGCGTCCTGAGCGCCAGCGTCGCCCAGGGTTGCCCCGGCGTGAACACCAGATCCTGCTGGGCGAAGCCGATCTTCAGCAGGTTGGCGTCGCCGCGCACCCGCAGGCGGAGCCGCACCACGTTGCGGGACAGCAGATCGACCTGCTGGCCGCGCACGAACGGAATGTGGGTCAGCCGCTCGCGCACGGCGCCCCAGTCGGCCGCCCCCGTGATCGGCACGTTGACCGACAGGATCGATTCCTGATCGCTGGCGCCAAGCGTCATCTGCTTCCACTTTTCCTCGAGCGCCTTTTCCGAGGCGACGACCGCCGCGGCATAGAGGGCAGCATCGGGCTTGTCGCCGGGAACCTGCACGGTGACCGGGTCGGCAGTTCCGTCCGGAGTGTAGCGGGCGACGGTGACCCCGATGCCGTCATTGCCCGGAACGGCGGTCGCGATCACCACGTCGCCGCCCTCGTAATGCTTCGCCAGCGCCTGAAGCTGGTCCGGCGTCGGCCTCGCCGCGTCCGGCGCGTCGAGTGCCGCCACGTCGGCCAGGTCGCCGACCGGCAGGGTCCAGGGCACCAGCCCGGCCTTGCCGTTGGCGGCGGCCCAGGCGGCACGCCACGGGTTGGGATCGTCCCAGAGCTTGGTCGTGCCGCCGGCTTGCAGGACCGGCACGATCACCACCGGCTTGCTTGCCAGTTCCGTGATGGTGAGATGAGCGCCGCGCAGCAGCTTGCGCACGCCGTTCGGGCTGAAGCGGTAGGTGTAGCTCGCGAGGTAGCGGACCGACGAGCTGTGCTCGTCCTTCACCTCGAAATCCTGCATCAGATTGGTGATCTGCTCGTCGCTCAGCTGCGGCAGACGGGGCCAGTCGGTCTTCGCGGTCAGGCGTTCGAGCAATTGGCGGAACGCCTTCTGCTCGCCTTGAAGACGCGCCGCCTCGCGCGCCTGGACCGCGCTTTGCGCGGTCGCGTCGACCGGCACGTCGGCGACGACGAAGGCCGGCGGAAAGCCGGCAGCACCCGCCGGCTGGGTCTGGAGCAGAACCGCCAGCGCGAAAGCCGCGGCGCCCAAGGGGCCGGGCCGTGCCATTCGCAAGCCAGGGAAGCGTCGCTCGATCATTGAAGTCCGTCCCGTTTCAAGTATGGTCGCCGCCAATCAGTTGCCCTATGGGTCAGGTTGCCCCGAGCCGCTAAACTGGCCGCGCCGCCCGTATAACGCGCAAGGATGCCATGAAGAGTCAAAGCTACCGTGACGCAGGTGTCGATATCGATGCCGGCAATGCGCTGGTCGAGGCGATCAAGCCGCTCGCACGCGCCACGTCCCGCAAGGGTGCCAACGCCAGCCTGGGCGGATTCGGTGCATTCTTCGATCTGAAGGCCGCCGGGTTCAAGGACCCGCTGCTGGTCTCGACCACGGATGGCGTCGGCACCAAGCTCAAGATCGCGATCGATTCGGGCCGCCACGATACGGTCGGCATCGACCTGGTCGCCATGTGCGTCAACGATCTCGTCGTCCAGGGCGCCGAGCCGCTGTTCTTCCTCGACTATTATGCGACCGGCAAGCTCGACGTCGCCGCCGGCAAGGCGATCATCGCTGGCATCGCCAAGGCCTGCCAGGAAGTCGGCTGCGCGCTGGTCGGCGGCGAAACCGCCGAAATGCCCGGCATGTATACCCACGGCGATTATGACCTGGCCGGCTTCTCGGTCGGCGCGGTCGAGCGCGACCAGGTCATCGACGGCACGACGGTGGCCGAGGGCGACGTGATCCTGGGCCTGGCCTCGACCGGGTTGCATTCGAACGGCTTCTCGCTCGTGCGTAAGGTCGTCGCCGACGCGAACCTCGACTATGCCAAGCCGGCGCCGTTCACGACCGGCGTCAGCCTGGGCGAGGCGCTGCTGATCCCGACCCGGCTCTATGTCACCTCGTGCCTCGCCGCCGTGCGCGCCGGCGGCGTGAAGGCCTTCGCCCACATCACCGGCGGCGGCCTCTTGGAAAACATTCCGCGCGTCCTGCCGGATAATCTCCAGGCCGAGCTCGACGTCGCCAGTTGGTCCCTGCCCCCGGTCTTCCGCTGGCTCGCCGACACCGCCGGCATCGCGGCGCCCGAGATGGCGCGCACCTTCAATTGCGGCATCGGCATGATCGCGGTGGTCACGGCCGCCGATGCGGATCGCCTCATCCGGATCTTCGCCGAGAACGGCGAGACGGTCAGCCGGATCGGCCGGATCGGCCCGCGCCCCGCCGGCCAGCCGGGCTGCGTCATTCCGGCGCTGGGAACCGGCGCATGGCCCGCCTGAAGGTCGGCGTCCTCGTCTCGGGCAACGGCTCGAACCTCCAGGCGCTGATCGACCTGTGCGCGACGCCGGATTTCCCGGCCGAGATCGCGCTCGTCATCTCGAACAAGCCCGGCGTGATGGCGCTCGACCGGGCGGCGCGCGCCGGCATCGCGACCCAGGTCATTCCGCACCAGGAGTTCCCCGACCGGCTCGCCTTCGACCAGGCGATGGACGCGGCGCTGCGCGCGGCCGGCGTCGAGTTCGTCTGCCTCGCCGGCTTCATGCGGGTGCTGAGCCAGATGTTCGTCGAGCTGTGGCGCGACAAGCTCATCAACATCCACCCGGCCCTGCTGCCGAGCTTCAAGGGGCTCCATACCCATCGCCAGGCGCTCGAGGCCGGCGTACGCTTCCATGGCTGCACCGTCCATATCGTGCGCCCGCAGCTCGACGACGGCCCGATCCTGGTGCAGGCGGTCGTGCCGGTCCTGCCGAACGACGATGAGCAGTCGCTGGCGGCGCGCGTGCTGAAGGCGGAGCATCGCGCCTATCCGCTGGCCCTCCGGCTGATTGCCGAGGGACGCGTCACGATCGACGGCAGCCAGGCCCGCATCGACGGCCATGCGCCCGGCGAGACGGCGCTGCTGATGAATCCGTGGGATTAGCCACGCCGCTACTTGCAAAGCGTCCCCGGTCGAGGGTAACACCCGGTACGGGATTTTTTCCTCTTTATGGCTTCACACGAGGTTTTCGCGATGGCTGATACCGATCTCATCCGGCACCAGCAGATCTGGCACGGTTTCACCAATTTCGTGAAGTACGGTACCGCCGCCGTGCTGCTTCTCGTGCTCTGCCTGTGGTTCTTCTTGGTCGTCTGACCGGACGCCGCTCGAACGCATCGCCGCCGCCCGGGCTACCCGGGCGGCGGTTTTCGTTTCCGGAGCCTGGCCGGTGCACGAACGACCGGCGGCCACGGCACGGAATAGCGGAGCAAGAATCGGAACGCGGCGGCAGACCGACGGTCCTAGGGTCAGGACATCCACACAACAGGAAAGTCCTGTCCCATGAATTTTCGCATCATTGGCCTCTCGCCCGAGCCGTTCCGCCATCTCTTCGGCCTGTCCGACGAGGAGCTTGCCCGGCACGGCGCCCGACGCTGCACTGTTGATGAGAAGCCCGGCTTTCCTGACCGGATCGAAATCCGCGATGCGGATGTCGGGCAGTCCGTGCTGCTCGTCAACTATACCCACCAACCCGCGGACACGCCCTATCGCGCGAGCCACGCCATCTTCGTGCGCGAGGGGGCCGAGGTGCCCTATGACCGCATCGGCGAAATCCCCGAAGCGCTGCGCCGGCGAACGATCTCGCTGCGGGCGTTCGACGCGGACCATCTGATGGTCGATGCCGATCTGGCGCCCGGGCTGGAGCTGGAAAGCCTGATCGAACGGCTCCTGTCCGATCCCAAGGTCGCCTATCTCCAGGCGCATTACGCTAAGCGGGGCTGCTACGCCGCGCGCATCGAGCGGATTTAGCGCTCGGTAGCTCAAGGCACCGCCGCCACGACTCAACAAATGCGTGCCATCGCCAACAATCTCTCGCCTGCCTCATTTGATTCGCGTTCGGTCGCGGGTAAGATGCGCCGGCGTGCCGCGACTATCTCGGCCCATTCGGGCCGGTCAAGCACAACAGCAGCCGGGACACGGGCTCGGCACAAACAGTATCGGCGGGCATGACAGGCTTTCTCAAGACTTACGCAGCGTCGGGATTCGATCTGCAATCGACGTTCGACGCGGCGGTGGTCATTCCGACAATCTGTCGACCGCAACTGGCCCAGGCCTTGCGCTCCGTCTTCACTCAGGATTTCGACGGCCGGATCCAGGTGTTGATCGGCATCGATAAGCCCGAAGGCGACCCGGCGCTGATCGAGGCGGTGTGTGCCGAGCTACCGGCGCATTGCGCGGTTCAGGTCTATTATCCAGGCTACTCGACATCCGTGCGGCATGGCGGCGTGGCCCCGGCACGCGATGGCGGGGTATTGCGGTGCGTGCTGAGCTATCTCGCCAACACCCGCTATATCGCGTATCTCGACGACGACAATTGGTGGCGGCGCGACCACCTCCGGCTCCTCCGTCATGCCATCGAAGATGCCGATTGGGCGTATGCGCTGCGCTGGTTCGTCCATCCCGAGAGCCACCGGCCGGTCGCCATCGACGATTGGGAATCGGTTGGTCCCGACCGCGGCGTCTTTAGGAAGAAGTTCGGCGGCTTTGTCGATACCAACTGCCTGATGATCGACCGCATGCACTGTGGCCCGATCCTGTCCAACTGGAACCGCCCGCTGCCCAATGACGCCAAGGGCATGTCGGCCGACCGCAATATTTTCGACGTGCTGCGCCGCAATTTCCGATGCGCCACGAGCGGTGAACCGACCGTGTTCTACCGGCTCGACCCGCAGGATCTGTTGCACCCAATGCGCCTGACCCGTCTTGGCCTCGCCTACGAGGAAATGGCCTTTCCGGCCAGCGCCTAAGAGCCGACCGGACCATCGGCGTCGCAGCCCGGCGCAAAGAAAAACCGCCGCCGGATCGCTCCGGCGGCGGTTCGTGTCTTCGGAAAGTCGCCGATAATTAGGCGACGATCTCCAAACCGGCGAAGAAGAACGCGATCTCGATCGCGGCATTCTCGGCGCTGTCCGAACCATGGACCGAGTTCGCCTCGATCGACTCGGCGAAATCCTTGCGGATGGTGCCGGGTGCGGCGTTGGCCGGGTTGGTCGCGCCCATGATCTCACGGTTCTTGGCGACGGCGTTCTCGCCCTCGAGCACCTGGACCACGACCGGGCCGGAGGTCATGAACGAGACCAGGTCCTTGAAGAACGGCCGCTCGCGGTGCACGCCGTAGAACTCGCCGGCGACGGCTTCGCTCATCAGGATGCGCCTCTGGGCAATGATCCGGAGGCCGTTCTCTTCGAAGCGGGCATTAATCTTGCCGGTCAGGTTGCGGCGGGTCGCGTCGGGCTTGAGGATCGAGAGGGTACGTTCGATGGCCATGGCCTCGGGTCTCCAGGAGATGGGAAAGGATCCGACGGCAGCACCGTCGCGAAAGGGTCGCGCCTTATAGCCGCAAGGCCCCGGCGGGGCAACGGTCCTGCCAGCAGGCAAGCCTTGCGTTCAGACCTTGCGTTCCCAACCGCCGTTCGGCTTCTGCTGCCAATAGGTCAGCTGATGGCCGGCTGCCTGATAGCGCTTCCAGCGCGCCCGGGCGGCACTGACCTGATCGTCGTCGCCGCCGTCGAACAGATCGAGGCAGCGCTTGAAGCTGCCGGGATCCGGCATCTCGGCACCGCCGACCTGGGCCAGCAGCTCGGCGCCGTTCGGATTTTCGTCCACCGCCGTCAGGTAAATCGGTTGGTGCGCCGCCTGGCCGTCCTTAGCGCTGCCGTGGGGCAGAAAACTGCCGGCATCGTGGGTCCAGAGCTGCAGGACCAAGCGCTCGACCTCGGCCTCGTTCGGCACGCGGACGAGCGCCCGCATCCCGGCGCTGAGCGCCTTTTCGAGGAGGCGCGGCAGCGCCTCCTCGAGCGGGCTTCGTTGCAGGTGATAAAAGCCGATCTCGGTCATGGCTGAGCGTTCAACCGGCCCTCGTCACGCTGGTCTTCACGCTCAGTCCTCGTAGTGGTCGGCGACGAAGCGGTCGAGCAGGCGGACGCCGAAACCGGTCGCCCCCTTCGGCACGGTCGCCGTGTCCTTCTTCGACCAGGCCATGCCGGCGATGTCGAGATGTGCCCAGGGCACGCCGTTGACGAAGCGCTGCAGGAACACGCCGCCGATCGAGCTGCCGGCATTCCGGTCGCCGGTGATGTTCTTCATGTCGGCGACATCGCTGTCGATCGCCCGGTCGAACGCCTCGTTGAGCGGCATGCGCCACAGCTGCTCGCCGACCGCCTTGCCGGCCGCGGTCAGCCGCTCGGCCAGTTCGTCATTGTTCGAGAACAGGCCGGCATATTCGCTGCCGAGTGCCACCAGGATCGCACCCGTGAGCGTCGCCAGATTGACCATCAGCCGCGGCTTGAAGCGATCCTGGGTGTACCAGAGCGCATCGGCCAGCACGAGACGGCCCTCGGCGTCCGTGTTGTTGACCTCGATCGTCTGGCCCGACATCGACGTCAGGATGTCGCCCGGGCGAATCGCATTGCCGTCCGGCATGTTCTCGGCCAGCGCCACGATGCCGACGACATTGACCTTGGCCTTACGGCCGGCCAGCGCCTTCATCAGGCCGATGACCGTGCCCGAACCGCCCATGTCCCACTTCATCTCTTCCATGCCGGCGCCGGGCTTCAGCGAGATGCCGCCGGTGTCGAAGGTGATGCCCTTGCCGACCACGGCGATGGGTGCCACCTGCTTGTCCTTGGCGCCGAGCCAAGCCATGACCACCAGCCGCGGCGGCCGGGCCGAGCCCTGGCCGACGCCGAGCAGCGCGCCCATGCCGAGCTTCTTCATCTTCTTTTCGTCGAGCACCTCGACCTCGACACCCAGCTCCGTGAGCGTCATCGCCTGCTCGGCGAGGCTCTCGGGATAGAGGATGTTGCCCGGCTCGGACACGAGGTCGCGGGTGAAAAAGATGCCGTCGGCCAGCTTGTCGAGATCGCCGAAGACCTTCTTGGCGGCCGTGGCGGCGTCGCTCTGCACCGTGAGCTTCTTCAGAGTCGGCTTCTGCTCGGCCTTCATCCGCGTCCGGTACTTGTCGAAACGATAGGTGCGCAGGCGCGCACCGAACGCGACGTTCGCGGCGGCTTCGGCGGCCGACAGCTTGGCGCCGTCGATGGGGCCCAGCTGGACCGTGGCCTCACCTTCGCCGGCACCGTTCAGGTGCGCGACCAGCGAGCCACCGAGGGACTGCAGCGCCAGAGCGTCGACGTCCGCGAGCTTGCCGAGGCCGGCGAGGACGATGCCGCCGACGGCGAGGTTCGCCGGAGCGAGCACGGCCAGCAGCTGGCCCTTCTTGCCGGTGAAGCGGCTGGACGCCATGGCGCGGCCGAGCGCGCCGCCGGTCTCCTTGTCGAGGGCCGCGGCGAGCGGGGTCAGCGCGCGGTCTTCGCCGACGCCCACGACGACCGTGCCGGCCTTCGGCGCGCCCAATTCGGCGAAACTGATCTTCATGGTCTTCCTTCTCGATTCTCGAACGGGGATCCTCCCGGGATCCCATGAGGATAGCGGGGCCGTCGCGGGCCTCGTCTTCTTTCTGGTCTGTGCGACCGTGGTGTTTTGTCTAGCACCGTGCCGGCGCGACCGCTACCGGGGCGTGCTCAAGGGCCGCACGCCTGCGTTGCCTGGAAGGTGCGCAGGCGCGAAACGGCCCCGCATCCGTGACAAATCGGCGATCAGACGGCCCATGCGCAATTCGGCCTAGGTTTTGCCGGAATCGCCTTTGTATACTCGCCGCCGCCATGAACCGCCTGACCCGCTACATCTTCCGCCAATGTCTGGGCGCGACCCTGTTCGTCACCCTCGGCCTGACCTCGGCCTCCTGGCTGATTCAGTCATTGAAGCTGGTCGACCTGGTCGTCAATCGCGGCGTCGGCATCGGCCTGTTCTTCGAGCTGGCCGTCCTCAGCCTGCCCCAGATGCTGGCCCTGACCCTGCCGATCGGCTGCTTCGTCGGTGTGCTGTTCTCGTACAACAAGATGGTCGGCGACAGCGAGCTGGTGGTGATGCGGGCCTGCGGCCTCAGCCAGAACCTGCTGGCGAAGCCGGCGCTGATCCTGGGCGGCCTTGGTGTCGCCGCGATGCTGTCGATGTCCGTCTATTTCCTGCCGGCCTCGAAGAACGCGTTCAAGGATCTGGAATTCCAGATCCATAATCAGATCGCGTCGGTGCTGCTGCAGGAAGGCACCTTCAACACCGTCTCGGACACGCTCACCATCTATGTCCGCGCCCGCGACACGGCCGGCCGGCTCGAAGGCCTGCTGATCCAGGACAGCCGCGACAAGACCAAGCCGGTCACGCTCACCGCGGAACAGGGCTTGATCGTGCAGGTCGACAATACCCCGCGCGTCCTGATGATCAACGGCACCCGGCAGATCTGGGATCCGGTGAAGCAGCAGCAGGACGTCCTGACCTTCGATCGCTACAGCCTCGATCTGAACCAGTTCCGCGATGCGCCCGGCGCCCGCGTCCTGCAGGCCGAGGAGCGCTACATCCCGGACCTGTTCTTTCCGACCGATGCGGACAATGACCCGGTCCTGCGCGCCCATCTGCTGGTCGAGGGCAACAACCGCTTCATCAGCCCGATCTATTGCATCAGCTTCGTGCTGGTGGCGCTCGGCGCGATCCTGACCGGCGAACTCAACCGCCGCGGCCAGACCAAGCGAGTGCTGGTCGCCTTCGCCATCGTGGCGGGCCTCGAAGCGGCCTCGATCAGCTTCACCAACCTCGCCAACCGCAATCCGGTGCTTATCCCGTTGATGTATCTGAATGTGTTGCTGCCAGGCATCATCGGGCTCGTGCTGGTGCTTTACGGCCATCGTATCCTGCGGCGCCGGGTGCAGATCGCCCCGGCGAGCGAGGCCGCGGCATGAATTTCCCCGCGACGCTGTTCGGGTACCTTTCCCGCCAGTTCCTGATCTGGTTCACCGGCACGTTCGTGATGATCGTGCTGCTGATCTTCGTCGGCAATCTGATCGAACTGCTGCGCCGCGCCGCGGCCCATCCCGAGATCTCGATGGCCGTGCTGGTCAAGATGGCGGCGCTGCAGCTGCCCTATACCGCCCAGCAGGTGACGCCGTTCGCGGTGCTGTTCGGCAGCATCTTCGCGCTGTCGCGCATGACGCGCAGCCAGGAGCTGATCGTCGCCCGCGCTGCCGGGGTTTCGGTCTGGCAATTCCTGACGCCGTCGATCGCGATCGCCTTCCTGATCGGCGCCATGGGCGTCATGCTGTTCAACCCGCTCGCCTCCTCGATGCAGGCGACCTTTAAACAGCTGGAGGCGAGGCTGCTGAAGGGCCAGGCGGACTCGCTGCTGCTGTCGTCCTCGGGCCTGTGGCTGAGGCAAAGCGATTCGACCGGTACCCAGGCGGTTATCCACGCCCAGCATCTCAGCCCATCCGACATGACCGCCGACGGGGTGACGCTCTATTTCTTTCGCGAAGGCGACCGGATGCTGCGCCGGATCGACGCCAAGCGGGCGGTGCTCGACGAAGGCCATTGGGAGGTGACCGACGCCTGGGAATGGCGCCCGGAGCGGAAGCCCGAGTCGCAGCATCTCGACCAGATAACGATCGCGACGAACCTCACGCCGCGCAAGATCGAGGATAGCTTCGCAACACCGGACACGATGTCGTTCTGGGCCCTGCCCGGCTTCATCGACCTCTTGGAGAAATCCGGATTTTCGGCGCAGCGCCACAAGCTTTATTTCGATTCCCTGCTGGCGCGGCCTTTCCTGCTATGCGCTATGGTGCTGATCGCCGCGATCTTCTCTCTCCGCATGCAGCGGCGCGGCGGCACCACCACGATGGTCATCGGCGGTGTCGCCGCCGGCTTCTTGCTGTATTTCCTGACGGATGTGGTATTCGCACTGGGTCTTTCGTCGACCATCCCGGTGGCGCTTGCCGCCTGGACACCGGCAGGGATCAGCACTCTGCTGGGCGCCACCCTTCTGCTCCATCTCGAGGACGGCTGAGTTCTTCATGCGCCATCGGGTTCAGACGTTCGTTTCAGGCGGCTCGCGGGTGCGCCTGCGGGTCGCGCGCGCGGCGCTTCTCGGGGTCAGCCTGTCGGCCCTCAACCTGGCCCTCGATCTGCCGGCCGCCGCCGCCGAAAGCGGCAAGGCCGCGGCCCACAATGATCAGCCGGTTCTGTTCAGCGCGGACGAGGTCAATTACGACGACGACTACGGGCTGGTGATCGCCCGCGGCAACGTCGAGATCTCCCAGGGCAACCGGACGCTGCTGGCCGACACGGTCAGCTACAACCAGCGCACCGACACGGTTACCGCCTCCGGACATGTCAGCATGCTGCAGGAAACCGGCGATGTGGTGTTCGGCAACTATGTCGAGCTGACCGACTCGATGCGTGAGGGCTTCATCAAGGACATCCGCATCCTGATGGCGGACCGCTCGCGCCTTGCCGGCAATGCCGGCCGGCGGACCGAGGGCAACCGGACGGAAATCCGCCGCGGCGTCTACAGCCCCTGCGACCTGTGCAAGGACGATCCGACCCAAGCGCCGGTCTGGCAGATCAAGGCCGCCAAGATCGTCCATGACAAGGAGGAGCAGAAGGTCGAGTACGAGGATGCGACGCTGGAACTGGGCGGCATTCCGGTCCTCTACACGCCCTATTTCTCCCATCCCGATCCGTCGGTGAAGCGGGCCGACGGCTTCCTGCCGCCGACCATCGGCTCGTCCAACACGCTGGGTTTCAATTTCAACACGCCCTACTACTGGGCGCTGGCGCCGGACAAGGACCTGACGTTCTCGCCGCTGTTCACGTCGCAGCAGGGCATCGATCTGTCGGGCGAATATCGCCAGCGCTTCGGCAACGGCTTCATCGACACGCGCGCCAGCATCACCGACGCCGACACCGTGAGCGGCCCCGCCTCGAACCTGACCACGTCGCATGACCAGATCCGCGGCCATATCGCGTCGTTCGGCGAGTTCGATCTCGACGATAATTGGCGCACCGGCTGGGCCGTGCGGCGTACGACCGACCAGACCTACGAGCGGCTCTATCATTTCGGCGGCACCGAGAACTTCCTGACCTCGGACGCCTATGTCGAGAATTTCGACGGCCGCAACTACGGCTCGGTCTATGCCTACAGCTTCCAGTCGCTGCGCCTGGGCGTCAGCGATCAGAGCCAGGCGCTGGTCCTGCCGCTCGGCAACTACAGCTGGGATTTCCGGCCGACCAGCTGGGGCGGCCATTTCACCGCCAATGTCAACGGCGCCGACGTCCTGCGCCAGACCGGGCCGAGCAGCCAGCGCGCCTCGGCCGGCGGCGAGTTCAACCTGCCCTGGATCACGGCCGACGGCAGCGCCTTCAATTTCGTCGCCGGCGTCCGCGCCGACGCCTATTCGGTCAGCAGCCAGCCGGTGCAAGGCAGCGCTACGCTGACCAACAGCGGCTCGACCGGCCGGGTGTTTCCGCAGATCGGCCTCGAATGGAAGGATCCGTTCGTCCGCCATAGCGAGCATTCGACCCTGGTGATCACACCGCGGGCCGCGTTCTATGCCGCACCGGTCGGCGGCAATCCGCCGCTAATCCCGGACAACGACAGCGTGTCGTTCGACTTCAATGAAAACGACCTGTTCGTGCGCAACCGCATGGTCGGCTACGATCAGGTCGACAGCGGCCAGCGCGTCGACTACGGCATCCAGGCCGACTGGAACCAGGATGACGGCGCCCGGGTACGGGCGTTGGTCGGCCAGAGCTATCGCTTCCAGCATCAGACGCCGCTCAACTACGGCCTCGGCCTCAATCCGGTCGAGGACGGCACCTACCAGCGAACGGTCGCGATCAGTTCCGGGAGCGGCGTCAATCGGCAGCTCTCCGACTATGTCGGCCGGGTGAGCTACAGCCCTTCGGGTTTCTTCGATGCGAGCTATCGGTTCCGCTTCGATCAGCAGGACCTACGGCCCGAACATCAGGAACTGGGCCTCGCCGTCGGGCCGTCGAACCTGCGACTGGGTCTGAATTATCTTCAGCTCGGCGACAATGCCCGCGACGGCGAAACCCATCGCCAGGAGCTGGGCCTCAACCTCACCTTTGTCTACGACCAGTACTGGACCTTCTCGACCCGCGCCACGCGCGAGCTCTCCGGCGACAACGTCAACCAGGTCTCGTCGGGCTTCGCCGTCCAATATCAGGACGAATGTCTGACCTTCATCGCCACCCTCGCCCAGACCGGCATCCGCGACCGCGACATCAAGCCGGGCACGACCCTGCTGTTCCAATTCGTGTTCAAGAACCTGGGCGAAGTCGGCTTGCCGCCCCTGCAGGCCGGCAACGAATCATTGCCGTGACGCGGAACCGCGATCCGCGTTACAACATCGCCCGGTCGCCTGATCGTGGCCGACTGATCATTCGGGACTTCACCTTGCAGCTTCTCCGCCGTGCACTGAGCCGCTTCACCGTTCTTCTGGCCCTCACGCTTCTGACCGCCAGCTGGTTCCAGCCAGGCCATGCCCAGGAGTTCCGGATCGCCGCCGTCGTCAACGACGACGTCATCTCCATCGCCGACGTCGACGAACGGCTGAAACTGGTGCTCGCGTCGACCAACCTGCAGGGCGATCCTCGCGCCATGCAGCAGGTCCGCGCCCAGGTGCTGCGCACGCTGATCGATGAAAAGCTCGAGCTGCAGGAAGCGAAGAAGGAGACGGTGTCCGTCGGGCTGCAGGAAGTCACCGACGCGATCAACAACATCGAGCAGCAGAACAAGATGCCCAAGGGCGGCATCGACCAGTTCCTGAAGGCGCGCAACATCGATCGCGCGACCATGAGCGATCAGATCACGGCGCAGATCGCCTGGGCCAAGACCGTCCGGCGCCGCTACCTGCACTCGGTCATCGTCAGCGATGAAGAGATCAACGAAGCGCTGAAGCAGGAGCAGGCGAACGCCGGCAAGCCGCGCAGCCGCATCGCCGAAATCTACCTGTCGGTCGACAATCCGAGCCAGGACACCGAGATCCGCGAGACCGCGCAGCACCTAGTCGATCAGATCCGCCACGGCGCGCCTTTCCCGGCAGTCGCCCGGCAATTCTCCCAATCCTCGACCGCTGCCGTCGGCGGCGACATCGGCTATGTCCAGCAGGGGCAGCTCGATCCCGAGGCCGATCGGCTGATCGAGAAGCTGCAGCCCGGCCAGATGATCGGTCCGGTCCGGCTGACCGGCGGCTATTACATCTATCTGCTGATCGACCGGCGCCCGGCCCTCGATCCGTCCGGCCAGGTTGCGGTCAACCTGACCCAGGTCGTGTTCCCGATCCCCGAGGGCAGCGATCAGGCCGCAGTAATCGCGAAGGCCAAGGCGGCGACCCAGGACGCCAAGAGCTGCGGCGAACTGTCGAAGATCGGCCGCGACGTCTCGCCCGACCTGTCCGGTCCGATCGGCGACGTCAAGGTGGGCGACCTGCCGGCCGAGGTCCGTCCGACCATTCTCGCGGCCAAAGTCGCGGTGCCGACCGATCCGATCGCGGTGCGCAACGGCATCGGCGTGTTCATGGTGTGCTCGCGCCAGGGCGGCGACTCCGAACAGGAGCGCGACCGGATCGCCGACAACATCACCCGCTCGCGCCTGGAAAACCTCGCCCGCGGCTATCTGCGCGATCTGCGCCAGGTCGCCTTCATCGATCTGCGCGTCTGAGGCCCCGATCATGCCGCCTCTCGTCCTGACCATGGGCGAGCCGGCGGGGATCGGCGGCGAGCTCGCGTTTGCCGCCTGGTCCCGGCGCGCCGCCGGCGTCCCCTGCTTCGCTCTGCTCGACGACCCTGCTCGATTGGGCGCGCTCGCCCGGTTGCTGCGCCTGTCCGTGCCGATCAAGCCGATCGCCGACGTGCGCGAGGCGGAGGCAGCGTGGAATTCGGCTCTGCCGGTCCTGCCGATCCCGCTCGCCGGCCCCGTCGTCCCGGGCCGGCCGGACGCGGTCAACGCCGCCGCCGTCATCGCGGCAATCGAGCACGGGGTCCGGCTCGTCTCGTCCGGAGCCGCCTCGGCACTCGTCACCAACCCGATCCAGAAGCAGGTTCTGATCGAGGCGGGCTTCCGCCATCCCGGCCACACCGAGTTCCTGGCCGAACTGGCCGGCCCCGGCTCGGTGCCGGTGATGATGCTGACCTGCCCCGGCCTGCGCGTGGTGCCGATCACCATCCATCAGTCGCTGAAGTCGGCCATTGCGGATCTCAGCATCGAGAAGATCGTGACGGTCGCCCGGATCACGGCGTCGGCGCTCAAGCGTGACTTCGGCATCAAGAGGCCGACGCTCGCGATTTCCGGTCTCAATCCCCACGCCGGCGAAGGCGGGGCGTTCGGCCGCGAGGAAATCGAGATCATTGCGCCCGCGATCGCCCAGCTGCGCGCCGAAGGCTTGCAAGTCGACGGGCCGCTGCCGGCCGACACCATGTTTCATGTCCGTGCGCGCCAGCGCTATGACGCAGCACTCTGCATGTATCACGACCAGGCACTGATCCCGATCAAGACCATCGATTTCGAGCGTGGCGTCAACGTGACCCTGGGCCTGCCGTTCGTGCGATCCTCACCCGACCATGGCACGGCGCTCAACATCGCCGGCACCGGCAAGGCCAGCCCGGAGAGCCTGATTGCCGCCCTGGTCGTCGCCGATCAGATGGCGCGCACGCGCGGCGCGGCGCCCCGGTGAGCGACACGCCCGACCTCCCGCCCCTGATCGAGGTCATTCGCCGCCACGGGCTCGATCCCAAGAAGAACCTGGGGCAGAACTTCCTGCTCGATCCGCGGCTGACCGCCAAGATCGCACGCGCCACCGGCCCGCTCGACGGCATCCATGTGGTCGAGATCGGCCCGGGCCCCGGCGGGCTGACCCGTGCGCTGCTCGAAGGCGGTGCAGCCCGGGTCGTGGCGGTCGAGCGCGACGACCGCTGCGTCGCGGCGCTTCAGGAACTGGTCGCCGCCTACCCGGACCGCCTCGCCATCGAGCCCGCCGACGCGCTCGAGGTCGATCCGGCCCGCCTGGTGCCGGCGCCGCGCCGCATCATCGCCAACCTGCCCTACAATATCGCGACGCCGCTGCTGATCGGCTGGCTGCGCGACATCACGGCCTATGACGCGCTTGGGCTGATGTTCCAGAGGGAAGTGGCACAGCGCCTGACGGCGAAGCCGCGGACCAAGGCGTATGGTCGCCTGTCGGTGCTGACCCAATGGCTGACCGAGGCCGACATGGCGTTCGACATCCCGCCCGGCGCCTTCTATCCGCCGCCCAAGATCACGTCGACGGTGGTGCAACTGATCCCGCGGGCGAAGCCATTGGCCGAAGCGCGCATCGAAGACCTGGAGCGGGTGACTGCGGCCGCCTTCGGCCAGCGCCGCAAGATGCTGCGCGCCAGCCTCAAGACCCTGGGCGTCGACACGGACGGCCTGATCGCGCGGGCCGGCGTCACGCCGACCGCTCGGGCCGAAGAGCTCGAAGTCGAGGAATTCTGCGCGCTCGCCCGCACGCTCGCCGGTTTCAGCGAGCGCGGGGCCGCCCGTTAGAGCCGGATCGGAATGAGTGGAATCGCATGGCGATCCACTCATTCCGTGAATCCGTCTCTAATCAAATAGTTAGAGTACGATTCACGCATTGGCTGCTTCGGGCCAATGCGATCGTACTCTAGCGCTGGCTGATCCGCCGGACGAAGTCGACCAGGCCGGTCTGCCGCTTGCGCTTGGCGCGCTCGGCGGCAACGATCGCCTGCAGGGCGGTCAGGCTGGCCGGTAGGTCGCTGTTGACCAGCACGTATTCATATTCCGGCCAGTGGCTGATCTCGTCGAGCGCCTTGCCCATGCGGTGGCGCACCACCTCCGGGCTGTCCTGGTTGCGCGCGGTCAGGCGCCGCTCCAGCTCGTCGACCGACGGCGGCAGGATGAAGATGCTGACCACGTCGGCGGCGTGCGTCGACTGACCGAGCTGCTGTGTGCCCTGCCAATCGAGATCGCTGACGATGACCCGGCCGGCCGCCAGCTCGCGCTCGACCGGCTCGCGCGGCGTGCCGTAGGAATTGCCGAAGACGGTGGCGTATTCCAAGAGGTCGCCGGCCGCGACCATGGCGTCGAATCGATCCTGGGTGATGAAGTGATAGTGCACCCCGTCGATTTCGTTCGGCCGGCGCCGCCGGGTCGTGACCGAAATCGACAGCGCCAGGCTCGGATCCGATTCGAGCAGCTTGCGGGTGAGCGTGGTCTTGCCCGCGCCGGACGGCGAGGACAGCACGATGATGAAGCCGCGACGGCTGATCTCGACCATGTCGTTTCTACTCGATGTTCTGGACTTGCTCGCGCAGCTGCTCGATCGCTGCCTTGAGGTCGAGGCCGGTCCGGGTCAGGCCCAGATCGGCCGACTTGGAACAGACCGTGTTGGCCTCGCGGTTGAACTCCTGGCACAGGAAATCGAAGCGCCGGCCGACGCCGGTCCCTTCCGCCAGCAGGTCGCGGGCACCCTGGATATGGGCGGTCAGCCGATCGAGCTCCTCGCGCACGTCGGCGCGCGCCAGGATCAGGGCCAGCTCCTGTGCCAGCCGCTCCTCGGTCACCGGCGGCGCGCCATCGAGCAGGTCGGCGATCTGCTGCTTGAACCGGGCGCGAATCGCGTCAGGCTGCGTTGCGGCCGATCGTTCCGCCTCTGAAACATAGCCCGCAATCTCGTCGAGCCGCGTCTCCAGCACCCGGCCGATGCGCTCGCCCTCGCCATCGCGCGCGGCGACGAGCGCGTCCACGGCCTGAGCGAAGCTGGCGCCGATCGCCGCAAGCCGCGCCTCGCGCACCTCCGGCACCGGCTGGTCGTCGACCAGCTCCATCACCCCGCGCATGCCGAGCAGCCCGTCGAGCCGCGGCGGTGCCGCGTCGATCACCCCTTCGAGCGACTTCAACAGCCCGACGATCTGCGCCAGCGCCGTCTCGTTGATCTTGAGCTGGGCCGCCCTGGCGGCCTCGGTGATGGTGAGGGAAATATTGATCGAGCCGCGCTTGATCCGCTCGCCCAGCAGCGCCTTGCACGGCAGTTCGAGCGCGTCATAGCCGGGTGGCAGACGGAAGCGCAGGTCGAGCGCCTTGCCGTTGACGCTCTTCAACTCCCAAACCCAGGCGAAGCCGTCGATCTGTCCTTCGACCCGCGCAAAGCCGGTCATGCTCGATACTGCCACGCCCTCTCCCTTCCCTCGAACCCGATACCTGGTAACGGCTTATAGCCCGTGCGGCCCGCCCGCAACAATCGCCCTGCGGCAAATCCGGCCGGCCATGCGATATAGTGGGGCCATGGTGAAAAATTTCAGAAGCATCCTCCTCACCGGCGCCGGCAGCGGCCTTGGTGCAGCCCTGGCCCGGCGCTATGCCGCGCCCGGCGTGCGTCTCGCCCTCGTCGGCCGGAACGAATCGCGACTCGCAGAAGTCGCCGCCGACTGCGTCGCGCGCGGCGCCACGGTCGAATGCGCCTCGATCGACGTCACGGACCGGGCGGCGCTGGCCGCCTGGATCGTCGCCGCCGACGAGGCGGTCCCGTTCGATCTGGTCATCGCCAATGCCGGCATTTCCGGGGGTACCTCCGGCCTCGGCGAGAGCAACGATCAATCGCGCCTGATCTTCGCGATCAACCTCGACGGCGTGCTGAACACGATCGACCCCATTCTGCCGCGCATGCGCCGGCGCGGCAGCGGCACCGTCGCCCTGATGAGTTCGCTCGCAAGCTTCCGCGGCCTGCCCGGCGCGCCTGCCTACGGTGCCAGCAAGGCGGCGGTGCGGGTGCTCGGCGAGGCGCTGCGCGGCGACTATCTGTCGAGCGGCGTCACCGTCAGCGTCATCTGCCCAGGCTTCGTCATCACGCCGATGACCGCGCGCAACCGGTTCCACATGCCGTTCCTGATGAATGCGGAGCGCGCGGCCGAGATCATGGTCCGCGGGTTGGCCCAGGGCAAAGCACGCATCGCCTTTCCCTGGCCGATGTACGCGCTGGTGCGCCTGATCGCGGCCCTGCCCGCCCCGGTGATCGACCGTTTCGTCGCCCGCCTGCCGCGCAAGGCGCCGCCCTCGCCCGCCTGAGCGCCGCTACTCGTCGCCGGGAGCCGCTTTCGACGCGTTCTGCAACTGCCGCCAATGCTGGACGGCCTTGTTATGCGCGTCGAGCGTCGCCGAGAAAGTGTGGCCGCCCGAGCCGTCGGCGACGAAATAGAGCGCGTCGGTCGCCGCCGGATCGAGCACCGCCTTCAACGCGGCCCGGCCCGGGTTGGCGATCGGCGCCGGGGGCAGGCCCTTGACGAGATAGGTGTTGTAGGGCGAAGCCACGTCGAGGTCGGCATGGTTCAGCACATGGCCGAGCGGGGCCTCGCCATGAGTCAGGGCATAGCTCACGGTCGGGTCCGACTGCAGCTTCATCCCGAGCCGCAGGCGGTTGTAGAAGACGCCGGCGATGAGCGGACGTTCGCCCTCGATCCCGGTCTCCTTCTCGACGATCGAGGCAAGCGTCACCGCCTCGGACGGCGAATCGAGCAGCAGGCCGGGCTTGCGCGCCGCCCACAGCTCGGCCAGCAGCTTGGTCATGCCGTGGCGCATCCGGTCGATCAGGACCTGGCGCTTGTCGCCCCAGGAATAGAAATAGGTCTCGGGCAGGAGCGCGCCTTCCTCCGGTCGCTGGGCGACCTCGCCGGTCATGGCCTCGGCCTGGCTGACCAGTGCCACGATCTCGGCGCTGGTCAGCCCCTCGGGCACGACCAGGCGATGGACGACCGGCTTGCCGGAGCGCAGCAGGTCGAGAATGCCCGCCGGCGAGATCCGCGCCGGAAAGACATACTCGCCGGCCTTGAGCTCGCCGGCACCGGCGGTCAGCCGTGCCGCCACCATGAATAGGCGAACGTGGGTCAGGATGCCGGCGCCCTCGAGCGTGCAGCCGATCGCCTCGCTCGTGCCATGGCGCTCCAGCACGATGGTTCGAGCCTCGGTCGATGGTCCGGGCCCCTCGTACCAGCCGAGCACCCAGCGGGCCCCCAGAACGCCGATCGCCGCCGCCAGGCACAGCCCGGCGGCGGCGATGAAGTTGCGACGTCTCACGAATCGTGGCGCAGGCTCAGGGAGCCGGCGCGAAGATCAGCGAAGCGTTGGTGCCGCCGAACCCGAAGGAGTTCGAGAGCGCAAAGCGCACCTTTCTTTCCTTCGCGACGCGCGGCACCAGATCGATGTCGCAGCCGTCCGACGGATTTTCCAGGTTCAACGTCGGCGGCACGATGCTGTCGCGCATGGCGAGCAGCGAGTAGATCGCCTCGACGGAACCGGCGGCGCCCAGCAGATGGCCGATCGCCGACTTGGTCGACGACATGGACAGCTTGTAGGCATCGTCGCCGAACAGACGCTTCACCGCCCCCACCTCGATCACGTCGCCGACCGGCGTCGAGGTGCCGTGGGCGTTGATGTAATCGACCTGGTCGGTCCGCAGGCCGGCGCGCTTCAGCGCCATCTGCATGGACCGGAAGGCACCGCTGCCATCCTCGGCCGGCGAGGTCAGATGATAGGCGTCGCCTGCCATGCCGTAGCCGATGAGCTCGCCATAGATGTGCGCGCCGCGCTTCTTGGCATGCTCGTATTCCTCGAGCACGACGACGCCGGCGCCCTCGCCCATGACGAAGCCGTCACGGTCCCGGTCGAACGGACGCGAGCCGCGCGTGGGCTCCTCGTTGAAGTTCGTCGAGAGCGCGCGCGCCGCGGCGAAGCCGGCAATGCCCAGGCGGCAGATTGCTGCCTCGGCGCCGCCGGCGACCATCACGTCGGCATCGTCATATTGAATGATGCGAGCCGCATCGCCGATCGCATGGGCACCGGTCGAGCAAGCCGTCACCACGGAATGGTTCGGGCCCTTGAAGCCGTTCACGATCGAGATATGGCCGGAGGCCAGGTTGATCAGCGCCGAGGGAATGAAGAACGGGCTGACGCGGCGCGGACCGCGCTCATGGAGCGTGATCGCCGTGTCGGCGATGGCGCCGAGGCCGCCGATGCCCGAACCGACCATGACGCCGGTGCGATGCTGCTGCTCTTCGCTGGTCGCCTGCCAGCCGGAATCCTTAATGGCTTGGGCCGCCGCGGCCAGCGCGAAGACGATGAAATCGTCCATCTTGCGCTGATCCTTGGGTTCGACCCAGTCATCGGCATGGAACAGATTGTCTGCGGTGGCTCCGCGCGGCACCATGCCAGCAATCTTCGCCGGCAGGTCCGACACGTCGAACGCCTGGATTGCCCCGATGCCCGACTTCGATTCGGTCAGGGCCTTCCAATTGTGCTCGATACCAATACCGAGCGGGGTAACCAGCCCGATGCCGGTAACAACGACACGTCTCATCTCAATCCACGCGTTTGTTTCGTATCAGTGTGGCCGGCGGCCGCGCACGACCCGAACCACGATTGGAATTGCCCGCGGCGGGGCAATTCCAATCCCCAAGTCTTAGCTGTGGGCGGTAATGAAGGTCACCGCGTCCTTGACGGTGACGATCTTCTCGGCCGCCTCGTCAGGGATCTCACAACCGAATTCTTCTTCGAACGCCATGACCAGCTCGACCGTGTCGAGGCTGTCGGCACCGAGATCGTCGATGAAGCTCGCGTTCTCGGTCACCTTGGCTTCGTCGACGCCCAGATGCTCGACCACAATCTTCTTAACCCGATCGGCGATGTCACTCATGTCTCTGTTCCTTAAATGTAATGGCAATGATCTTTAGCGGGAGGACCGCTCGGCCCATGCCAGGGCCGCAGGGCCCCTATGCGACATGGCCTTCGTGAGAGCAATCAGCTTCCTTGATCGGTCGAACTACACACGACGCCAGGGCCTGGGCGATGTGCCTGGCCGGTGGGTGATCCGGACGATCGCCGGAGCCTGCCCGCAAGGCGCTTTTGCCTCGCCGGACTCGGCCCCGCGACCGAAGGTGGCGTGCCTTAACATAGATTATTCCGCAATGCCAGTAGCCGCCGCATTGGCATCAGACCATCAACATACCGCCATTCACATGCAGCGTCTGCCCCGTGACGTAGGCCGCCTCGGCGCTCGCCAGGTACAACACCGCTGCCGCGATTTCGGTGGCATCGCCCATACGGCCGGCCGGAATGTTGGCCAGGATCCGCTCGCTTTGCTGTTCGTTGAGCGCGTCGGTCATGGCGGTCGCAATGAAGCCCGGCGCCACGCAATTCACCGTGATGCCGCGCGAGGCGACTTCGGCGGCGAGCGCCTTCGACATGCCGATCAGGCCGGCCTTGGAGGCGACGTAATTGACCTGGCCCGGATTGCCGGCGACGCCGACGACCGACGAGATCGAGATGATGCGGCCCTCCCGGCGCTTCATCATGCCCTTGAGGCTGGCGCGTGCCAGACGGAAGGCGGCGGTGAGATTGACCTCGAGCACCTCGGACCAATCCTCGTCCTTCATGCGCACCGCGAGGCCGTCGCGCGTGAAGCCGGCGTTGTTCACCAGGATGTCGAGCTTGCCGAACTCGGTCTCGGCCTTCTTGATCAAGGCTTCGCAAGCCGCCGGATCCTTGAGGTCGGCCGGGGCGGTGGCGGCCCGCTCGCCCAGTTCGGCAACCAGTTGCTCCAGCACCTGGGCGCGCGTCCCGGCGCAGATGACGGTGGCGCCCGCGGCGTGCAACGCCTTGGCGATGGCGCCGCCGATGCCGCCGGTGGCACCGGTGACGAGGGCGACCTTGCCGGTCAGATCGAACATTTTGCTTGTCCCTTGTTAGAGCGCGGCGAGGAAGGCTTCGACATCCGCCGGCGCATTGATCGAACGGGTCGCGATGTCCCTGTCGATGCGCCGGACGAGGCCGGCCAGCACCTTGCCGGCGCCCAGCTCGACGATCTCGGTGACGCCCTGCTCCTTCAGATAGAGCACGGTCTCGCGCCAGCGCACCAGCCCGGTCACCTGCTGGATCAGCAGGGTCCGGATCGTCTCGGTCTCGCGCACGGCGCTGGCACTCACGTTGGCGACGAGCGGGGCCACGGGCACGGTCAGCGCGATGCTGCCCAGCGCGTCGGCCATGATGTCGGCAGCCGGCGCCATCAGCGGCGAATGGAACGGTGCCGAGACCGGCAGCATGATCGCCTTCTTGAAGCCCTTCTCGGCAGCGACTGCGACCGCCTTCTCGACCGCACCCTTGTGGCCGGACAGCACCAGCTGGCCGCCGCCGTTGTCGTTGGCGACCGCGCAGACCTCGCCACTCAGCGATTCGGCCTCCTTGGCGATGGCGAGCCCAACCTCGAGCTCGACGCCGAGGAGCGCCACCATGGCCCCGGTGCCGACGGGCACGGCCGCCTGCATCGCCTGGCCGCGCCGCTTCACCAGGCGCACCGCGTCGGCCAGGGTGAAGGCGCCGGCGGACGCGAGGGCGGAATATTCGCCCAGCGAATGGCCGGCGACGAAGGCGGCGCCGGCCCCAAGGTCGAAGCCGCCTTCCTTCTCGAGCACACGGGTGACGGCGACCGACATGGCGAGCAGAGCCGGCTGGGCGTTCTCGGTCAGGGTCAGTGTCTCGATCGGCCCCTCGGCCATCAGGGTGGAGAGCTTCTGCCCCAGCGCGTCGTCGGCCTCCTCGAAGACCTCCCGCGCAATCGGGAATGCGGCGGCCAGATCGACCCCCATGCCGACGGCCTGCGACCCCTGTCCGGGGAATACCAACGCGCGCTTCGTCACGATACCAGGCCTTTCGATTGGCGAAAAATGGCCGCAAGTGATAGCGAGGGGCTGGAGCGTGTCAAGCGCGCTTGCAGGCGAAATCGAATTGTGTATAGTCCGCGCCCTTAACTCCTTGCCGGTCATGCCGGCTGAGGTCCGTAGGGCTTGGCCGAAGGTTCGGCCGGCTGGGACCAGGAATAGCCATAAGGGGTTCACGCTAGATGGCGTTATACGAGTGCGTGTTCATCGCACGCCAGGATGTGTCCGGCACTCAGGTCGAGGCACTGATCGAGACCTTCGCCCAGGTCATCGTCGACCAGGGCGGCACGGTTCCGAAGAAAGAGTACTGGGGTCTCAAGAACCTCGCGTACCGCATGAAGAAGAATCGCAAGGGCCATTATGCCCTCATGAACATCGACGCGCCCTCCGCCGCCGTGAAGGAGATGGAGCGCACGATGTCGATCAACGAGGACATCATCCGCGTCCTGACCATCCGCGTCGACGAGCTCGAAGAGGGTCCGTCGGTGGCGATGCAGAACAAGGGTCGGGCCGAGGAGCGTCCGCGTCGTGGCTTCGGCGATCGGCCGGGCTTCGGTGATCGCGGCGGCTTCGGCGGCGAGCGTGGTGGTTTCGGTGGTGATCGTGGCGATCGCGCCCCGGCGGGAGTGACGGAATAATGCGTAACGTGGAACGTCCTGCCGGCCGTGACGGCGAAGCCGCACCCGGCGCCCGCCCGGCGACCCGTCGCCCGTTCTTCCGTCGCCACAAGACCTGCCCGTTCTCGGGTCCGAATGCGCCGAAGATCGACTACAAGGACATCAAGCTCCTGCAGCGTTTCATTTCCGAGCGCGGCAAGATCGTCCCGAGCCGGATCACGGCGGTGTCGGCCAAGAAGCAGCGCGAATTGTCCCAGGCAATCAAGCGCGCCCGCTTCCTGGGTCTGTTGCCGTATCTGATTCAATAGGCCCGCACGCGAAGCCAGGCGGTAATCGCATGTCGGTCGTCCGATCGACCGCGTTTGCCGTGGCGGGCGGCCTCGCGGCCGCCCTGCTTTTCGTGTCACTGGCCAAAGGCAATGTCGGCGGCGTCATCCTCATGGGCATGACGCCCCTGCCGTTGTTTCTGGTCGGGTTGTCGTTCGGCATCATGCCGGCGGCGATTGCTTCGATGGTCGGCGCGGTGGTCATCCTGGCCGCCGATACGCTTTACGGCACGGTCTTCGTCGCCGATTTCGCGTTGCCGGTCATGATCGTGGTGCCGCTGGCGCTTTGGCGTCGGCGGAGTGAGACGGCGTGGCCCTCGGCGGGCCGCCTGGTGCTCGGCCTCACGGCGCTGGCCGCGGTCGTCTTCCTGGTGTCGGACCTGAGCCTGATGGCCCAGCCCGGCGGCATGGAAGGCAGCTTGCGGACGGCGATCGGTGCCCTGTCCAAGGAACTGCGGAACCAGGATCCGCAGGTCGGCGAACAGGCGGAGCAGCTGTTGCAGGCGGCGGTGCGCTGGTTGCCCGGTCTGGGCGCGGCAGCCTGGATGGTTCTGGTCGCGGCCAACGGGGTGCTGGCGCAAGGGGCGCTCGCCGGATTCGGCTGGGCCCGGCGTCCGGCGCCTTCGCTTGCGGCGATCACGGTGCCCTGGTGGGCGCTGGTGCCGCTGGCGGCGGCGATCGCGGCGGCGGTGCTGGGCCGGGACCAACTGGGTCGGGAAGAGATCGCGTTCGCGGGCTCGAACCTCTCGGTCATCCTGGCGATGCCGTTTCTGTTTCAGGGCCTGGGCGTGGTTCACGCCCTGGCCGCACGGTCGAAGAAGCGAGCCTGGCTGTTGGCCGGGGTCTATGTGGCAGTTCTTATTTTTGGGTGGCCGATCCCGTTGATCGTCGCCCTCGGTGTGATCGAGCAATGGGTCGGGTTGCGGCGGCGGTACGCCGCAACGGGCCAGGAGAAGAGTGATGGTTGACGTCATCCTGTTGGAACGGGTCGAGAAACTGGGCCATCTGGGCCAGATCGTTAAGGTCCGTCCGGGCTATGCCCGCAATTTCCTTCTGCCGCAGAAGAAGGCTCTGCGCGCCACGAAGGACAATCTCGCCTATTTCGAGACGCAGCGCGCTGTGCTCGAGGCGAACAATCTGCGCCTGAAGGCCGAAGCCGAGGAAGTCGGCGCAAAGATGGGCGACCTGTCCGTCATCGTGATCCGCCAGGCCGGCGAAACCGGCCAGCTCTACGGCTCGGTCTCCGCCCGTGACGTGGCCGACAGCATCGGCGAGGCCGGCTTCAAGATCGAGCGCGCCCAGGTCTCGCTCGACCATCCGATCAAGACGCTCGGCGTGCACAAGGTGAAGATCACCCTGCATCCGGAAGTCTCGCTGATCGTGAAGGTCAACGTGGCCCAGTCGGTCGACGAAGCCGCCGCGCAGGCCAAGGGCCTGACGCAGGCCGACCTCCAAGCGGCCCGCGAAGCTGAAGAAGCCGAGCCCGCAGAGGCCGCCGAGGAAACGGCCGAGGCCTGATCGCCCCGGCCCGGGTCGGGCCCTTGGCTCAATGGTAATTGTGCCGTTGTGTTTCAAGGGCTTGATCATCGGCAAGAAGATTGATTGACTAATCGCATCGGGGCTCGCCTCGATGCGTGGCGCCGCACGGGATCTCGGCATCCCGTGCGGCGTTCGTCGTTTTGAAGGTGTTTTCCCAGGTCGTAGTTGCACGGCGGGGTCCGCTTCACACCCGCCCATTCGATGTTTCGATAGACAGGACGGGGGTAGCGAATGCTGTTGGCCCATCTGTTACGTCACATCATCCGGCGCGGTCGCCTGACCCTCATCGACTCGGCCGGACGAAGCTATAGTTTCGGCGAGCCGCCGGGACCGGTCGCCGCCATCCGTGTCCATACCAGGGCGCTCGAACGCCGCATGTTCTGGAACCCGCGGATAGCCGTGGGCGAAGCCTACATGGACGGAACCCTGACGATGGAGCAGGGCGACATCTACGATTTCCTGAGCCTGGTCATGGGCAATATCTCGACGGCGCCGCGCTCGGCGATGCTATCGCCGCTCTACCTGGGCTTTGACCGCTGGGTGCGTTGGCTGCAGCAGCATAATCCGATCGGCCGCGCCCAGCAGAACGTCGCCCATCACTACGATCTCTCATCCACGCTCTACGACCTGTTCCTGGACGCGGACCGGCAATATTCCTGCGCCTACTTCGAGCATCCGACCGACGATCTCGAAACGGCCCAGGCCAACAAGAAGCGTCATATCGCCGCTAAGCTGCTCCTGAAACCCGGGCAGAAGGTGCTCGACATCGGTTCCGGCTGGGGCGGTCTCGGCCTCTATCTGGCGCGGGAGGCGGGCGTCGACGTGACCGGCCTGACGCTATCGACCGAGCAGCACGCGCTCT
>DATGEK010000093.1:0-57848 GCA_035310205.1 Aliidongia sp. | reverse complement strand
CGCCGGCACCACCGGGGCCAGCGCGCGGGCTGCGTCCTGCAAGAGCGGCTGCGGCGGCGCGGCGTCCTCGGGCGCCGCCTTGAGGGCGGCCGGCTTTTCGCTCGCCTCGGGCGGGGCGACCGCGCTGATCTTGAGCTGAATCGCGGCACCGATCGGCGGCGGCGCATCCTGGACCGGGATCGACAGGGTCCCGACCGCGGTATCGACCAGCGTCTCGCTCGCCGACGAAGTCGCAAGCACGCGGCCGGCGAGCACCGTCGTCAGCGTCCTGAAATCCGCGAGGTCGACCGGCGGGGCGGCCGGCTGCGTTGCGGGCGCGTTCGGCGTCGCCACGACCGCAGGGGCTGCGGGACCCGCAGGGGGCGCAGAGGTTGCGGATGGCGCCGGCGCAGGCGTGTCGGCGGCCGCAATATCCGCGGGATCCTGGGGCGCCGGCGGGGCGAGGGTGACAGGGGAGCGCACGGCGGCCTGGCCGGCCGTTCCGCTATAGGTCGTCCCGCTGTCCGGATCACCGAGCACCAGGGTCGCCAGGTAGCGCGTGCCGGGCGGGATCGGCGCGCTGCCGACGCGGGCCGGGGCCGCACGGATCAAGGTGGCGATCACGCTGTCCGCCGCTGCCTGGACCGGATCCTCGGCAGCGGCAGCGACGATGGTGGCGTCGCCCGCGAGCGCGCTTTCGATCGTGACTTCGTCGACCAGGCTGATCGCGGGAAACAGGGTCGAGGCGAGCGTCGCCGGCGGCAGGCCCGGGGCGCCGACGGGCAGGGCCGCGGTTGCGGGAAGCGGGGCCGTCGCGGGAAGGGGGATGGCCGCAGGGGCGGAGGCGCCTGCCGCCGACGCCTGGCCGCTTGGCGCTGCGCCGGCCGGGCCGGCGATCTGACTGCCGACCAGCTTGCCGTCGATCGTCAGGATCGCGACCTGCGGCGAGGGCGAGATCGACACGATGCGCAGGGTCACGGCACTGCCGACCGTCAGCGGCAGCTCCGGCGGATGATGCAGCGACAGTTCCGGCCCGGCCTTGGTCTGCAGCGTGAAGGTGCCGTCGGCGCGCACGTCGGTGATCGTGCCGCTGAGGACATTGCCCGAGCCGGCGGCACCCTGGAGCGTCTGAACCAGGCCGTTGCGCACCGAATCGCCGCCGTAGGCGGCCAGCACCTGGACGACGACGGCCTGGGCCGGCCCGGTCGCGGTGCCGGCCGCCGCCGCGGCCGGGCTAACCGAGGATGCCGGCGGCGCGCTCGACACGCTCATCGCGCCGCCCTCCTCGTGCCGGTGTTAAAAGGTCTCGATCAGGCGCCGGGCGACCGCCTGGATGTCCTGGGCCGCTTCGCTGTTCGGGTAGCGGGTCAGGAGCGAGCTCTGCTTGCGGATCGATTCGCGTACATGCTGGTCGCGCCGGATGATGCCGCCCAGCTCGGGTTCGATCTTCAGGAACTCCCGGCAGGCCTTGAGCAGGATGCCGTAGGTCCGTTCGCCCTCGCGGACGGAGGAGGCCATGTTGACGACGATGCGCAGGTCGGCGTTTGGCCGCTCCATCGCGGTCACCTTGATGAAGGCGTACGCGTCGGTGATCGCCGTCGGCTCGTCGGTCGTGACCACGATGCAGGCGCGCGCCTGGGTCGCGAAGGACCGCACGGTGCGCTCGATGCCGGCGCCCATGTCCATGATGACGACGTCATAGCCGTTGGACAGCAGGGCCAAATCGTTGCGCAGCGCCGCCAGCTTGCTCGGCGGGATCTGGGCGAGCGAGCCGGTGCCGGAGCGGCCGGCGATGATGTCGAAGCCACCGGCCTCGTAGCGGCTCGCCGCCTCGGCGAGCGTGGTCTGGCCGGCAAGCACGGTGCCGAGATCGCGGTGCGGCATCATGCCCAGCTGTACGTCGACGTTGGCGAGGCCGAGGTCGCCGTCGAACAGCAGCGCCTTGCGGCCGGCGAGCGCCAGCGCATGGGACAGCGTGATCGAGAACCAGGTCTTGCCGACGCCACCCTTGCCGGATGCGACGGCGAGCAGGTTCGTACGTTGGCTCATGGAGTTCGGCGCCGTCTGCCGGAGGTCGAGCGGGACGATCATGGGCGGGCACCTTGAGAAACGGATTGAGGCAGCGTAATGGCGTTGGGTTCGGGCATCAACATTCGGGCAAGCCCCATCGGGTCGAGCGCGCTCAGGCCATCGGCGACCGATGGCGTCATGCCGTAGTCGGCGAAGGCGATCTCGGCAGCGTCGGCGGCGGCGAGCATGCTGCCGAGGCGACGGACCATGTCGAGCCGCGTGACCAGCACGCGGCCGATGCCCAGCCGGGCGAATTCCTGCGCCTGTTCCATGGCGTCGACCACGTCGCCGCCGCCGGCCATGACCAGCAGCGGCTCGACCGCGACCGCCCTGGCCATGCCCTGGATCTCGGCCATGTCGCGCGGGGCGTAGGGGTTCACGCCGGGCGTGTCGATCAGGATGTAATCGTCGGGTGCGGCGCCATCGACCAGCCGCGCCAGCTGGCGCTCGGTCTCGGCGGTCTGCAGCGGCAGCTTCATCAGCCGCGCGAACGCGTCGAGCTGCTCGATGCCGCCGGCGCGGATCGTGTCGGTGGTGATGAGGCGCACGGACCGCCCGGCCATGACGGCGCGGAAGGCGAGCTTGGCGACCCCGACCGTCTTGCCGGCGCCCGGCGCGCCCACCAGCATCAGCGGCTGGTTGACCCGCTTCTCGGTCGAGAGCGGCTTGAAATTGAACGTGCCGGCGAGCGCCCCGGCCAAGGCCTCCAGCGGCTCGTCGGCGCCGACCAGGAAGCTCGCGTCGATCAGGCGCTCCAGCAGCCGGTTCGGCAGGCCATGGGCCATCAGCGCTTCATGGACGAGGTCGATCGGATCCTCGTCCGAGGCATGGCCGTAGGTATCCATTGCGACCTGGCCGACGGTCGGCAGCTCGTCGTCGGCCTCCTCGACCGCCGCGACCAGCTTGACGCCGTGCTCGGTCGTCTCGGACGAGACGATGATCGCATCCTCGCCGAGTTCTCGGCGGAGCATGTCCATGGCCTGGGCCATGGAGGGGGCGATGAGAGTCCTAAGACGCATCGCCGGAAACCCGTCTGGGGCGCGGTTTGAATGTGCTCATCGTCAAATATGTCCCAGCGTCTTGATCCGGGCCTTCGGGTGAACTTCATTCTGCGACATGACCACCGTCGCCGGCCGGAAGCGCTCGATGATCGATCGGACATAGGGGCGGATCGCCGGGCTGGTTAGCAGAACCGGCGTCTCTCCCACCATATTGAAACGCTCGAACGCCTGGCGGACGGCGACGATGAACTCCTGGAGCTTGCTCGGCGCCATGGAGAGCTGCTTGTCGTCGCCATGGGAGACGATCGACTCGGCGAAGGTCTGCTCCCATTGCGGCGACAAGGTCACCAGAGGAATGTAACCGGCTTCGCTGATGTTCGCATCGCTGATCTGTCGGGCGAGGCGCGCCCGCACATGTTCGGTGATATTCGTGATGTTACGGGTATAGCCGCAGGCCTCGGCGATGCCCTCGAGCACGGTCGGCAGGTCGCGAATCGAGACGCGCTCCTGCAGCAGGTTCTGCAGCACGCGCTGAACGCCGCCGGTCGAGATCATCGCCGGGATGAGCTCGCCCAGCAGCTTCTGATGGTCCTTGTCGATGTCGTTCAGCAGCTTCTGCGTCTCGCTGTAGGACAACAGCTCGGGCATGTTGTCCTTCATGAGCTCGGTCAGATGCGTGGTGATGACCGTCTGCGGATCGACCACGGTCAGCCCGCGGAAGGTCGCCTCCTCGCGCAGGTGGTCGGCGACCCACATGGCCGGCAGGCCGAAGGTCGGCTCGACCGTCGTCTCGCCCGGCAGCGTGATCGGTTCGCCGCGCGGGTCCATGACCAGCAGCATGGTCGGCCGCAGCTCGCCGCGGCCGGCCTCGATTTCCTTGATGCGGATCACATAGGAATTGGCCGGCAGCTGCAGATTGTCCTGGATGCGGACCGACGGCATGACGAAGCCCATGTCGGACGCCAATTGCCGGCGCAGCGCCTTGATCTGGTCCGTGAGGCGGGACGAGCGCTCGTCGTTGATCAGCGGCAGCAGGCCGTAGCCGAGCTCGAGCCGGACCAGGTCGATCTGCAGCGCAGTCGAGATCGGCTCTTCCTTGGGCGCGGGCTTCGGCAGGCTCGCGTCGAGCATCGCGTCCTCGGCCGCGACCTTGGCCTCGCGCATGCGCGGCAGCGCGTAGGCGCCCCAGCCGGCCAGCGCAGAAAAGGCGATGAACGGCAGGAACGGGATACCCGGGACCAGCGCCAGGGTGCCGGACAGGAACGACACCATGCCGAGGGCGGTCGGATAGGCCGATAATTGGCTGAACAGCGCCTGGTCGGCCGAGCCCTGGATATTGCCCTTCGACACCATCAGGCCGGCGGCGGTCGAGACGATGAGCGCCGGGATCTGCGACACCAGGCCGTCGCCGACGGTCAGAAGCGTGTAGGTGTTGAGCGCCGTCCAAAAGTCGAGGTTGCGCTGAGCGATGCCGATGACCAGGCCGGCGGCGATGTTGATGCCGGTGATGATCAGGCCCGCGACCGCGTCGCCGCGCACGAACTTCGAGGCACCGTCCATGGCGCCGAAGAAATTGCTTTCGCCTTCGAGATCGGCGCGCCGCTTCTTGGCGGTCGCCTCGTCGATCAGCCCGGCGCCGAGGTCGGCGTCGATCGCCAGCTGCTTGCCGGGCATGCTGTCGAGGGTGAAGCGTGCCGCGACTTCGGCGATACGGCCGGAGCCCTTGGTGATGACGACGAAATTCACCGTCACCAGGATCGCGAACACGATCACGCCGATGACGAAATTGCCGCTCATGACGAAGCCGCCGAAGGCCTGGATGACCTTGCCGGCCGCCGCCGTGCCTTCGTGGCCGTGGCCCAGGATCAGCCGGGTCGACGCCATGTTGAGCGCGAGGCGCAGCATGGTCGACATCAGCAGCACGGTCGGGAACGTCGAGAATTCCAGCGGCTTCTGAATGAACAGCACCACCATCAGGATCAGGACCGACAGCGTCATCGACAGTGCCAGCGACATGTCGAGCAGGAAGCTCGGCATCGGCAGCACCAGCACGGTCAGCACCGCGACGACGCCGAGCGCCAGCGCGATCTCGCCGCGCATCAGCGAGGTCGAGAGCCGCTGCGACAGTCCCTTGAGACCGCCGCCCATGGCGAAGGCGCCCGCGCCGGTGCCAGCGGCGGGAGCGGCCTGAATCGCTTGCGAGGACGTGCTGTCGGCCATGGTCTAGCGGCTCTGTCCTGTCGGGTGGTTGCCGGTCGTGTGCATCGGGTCGGTCAGGCGCTCGCCTCGACCTCGCCGGGCAGCGGCACGGACAGGCCCTCCTGCTTGTATTGCTGCAGCTTGTTGCGGAGCGTGCGGATCGAGATGCCGAGGATGCCGGCGGCATGGGTGCGGTTGCCCAGGCAATGCTGCAAGGTCTCGATGATCAGGTCGCGCTCGACGTCGGCCACGGTGCGGCCGACCAGCGTGCCGACCGGCGCGCCGCCGCCGGCGCCCGGTGCCGCGGCACTCGCGCCGGCACCGGCCGGGCGCGGCGGATGGGCCGGGGCGATGACGAAGCCGGAATTCTGCGCCGGCGCCGGCTCGGCGCCGAGGCGCGTGCCGGTCAGCATGATCGCATCGGTATCGATCTGGCCGCCGTTCGACAGCAGCACGGCGCGGTGAATGGTGTTCTCGAGCTCGCGCACGTTGCCGCGCCAATGATGGCGCATCAGCATCGCCCGGGCGGCGTCGGTCAGGCCGTGATAGTCGACGTCGTTCAGCGCGGAATATTTCTTGGCGAAATGGTCGGCGAGAGCGGCGACGTCGGCCGGCCGCTCGCGCAGCGCCGGCAGGCGCAGGGTCACGACATTGAGGCGGAAATAAAGATCGTCACGGAACTGGCCTTGGCGCACGGCCTCCTCCATGTCTCGGTTCGAGGTCGCGATCACGCGGATATCGACTTTTACGGGCTGGCTGCCGCCGACCCGGTCGATCTCGCGCTCCTGGATCGCGCGCAGCAGCTTCGCCTGCAGGCGCGGGTGCATCTCCGTCACTTCGTCGAGCAGCAGCGTGCCGCCGTTCGCTTCCTCGAACTTGCCGAGGCGGCGGGCGACGGCGCCGGTGAAGGCGCCCTTCTCATGGCCGAACAATTCGGACTCGAGCAGCTGTTCGGGGATCGCGGCGCAGTTGATCGAGATGAACGGCCGCTCGGCCCGCCGGCTCTTGCGGTGCAGATGGCGCGCCATGATTTCCTTGCCGGTTCCGCTCTCGCCGGTGATCAGCACCGAGGCGTCGGACGGCGCGATCTGGTCGGCCAAGCGCAGCACCTGGGCCATGACCGGGTCGCGGAACACGAGCGGGTGGCTTTCGGCCGCGACCGCTTCCAGGACCGAGGCGATCAGCTGGGCGTCGGGCGGCAGGGGGATATATTCCTTGGCGCCGGCCTTGATCGCGCGCACCGCCGACTCGGCATCGGTGCCGACGCCGCAGGCGACGACCTGGATGTGGATGCGCTCGGCCTTCAGCGCCTGGACCATCCGCGCCACGTCGAGCTTGACGTCGATCATGATCAGGTCGGCGCCCTGGCCGGCCCGGAGCGCCGCCATGGCCTTATCGATGTCGTCGATCTGCGCGACCTTGGCGCCGCGCGACAGCGCGATCTTGCCGGCGGCGCTGATATAGCCCGAAAGCGGTCCGACGATGAGAAGACGCATATCCCGAAATCCTCCGCGTGTCGCCCGGTCGCCTGGCGACCGCGCGACGCCTTAGTCGAAGTAGCTGATGCGCTCGGCCGGCGGCAGGATGCCGTTCAGCATCACTTCCAGCCGGCGCGGGCTTTCCTGGCGCGCGATCGAATTCGCCGCCAGGATGGTGAGGTTATGGACGAGGGCCTCGGCGTGGTTGTTCCGCTCCAGCTTCGCCGCGAGCGGCAGCAGCACCATGTTGGCCAGCACCGCGCCATAGAGCGTCGCCAGGATCGCCACCGCCATGGCCGGGCCGATGCTCGTGGGGTTGTTGAGGTTCGACAGCATCTGGACGAGACCGACGAGGGTGCCGATCAGGCCCATGGCCGGCGCGACCTCGCCGGCCCGCCGCAGCATGTCGCCGGCGACGCGATGGCGCGCCAGCGTCGCCGACAGCTCGGCGCGCAATTGCCGTTCGATCTCGTCGGGCGGCGTGTTGTCGACGACGAAGGCGACGGCCTTGACCAGGAACCGGTCGTCCTTGAGCTTCGGCAGCAGGTCTTCGAGGGCCAGGAAACCCTGGCGCCGCGCCGCCTCGGCCAGCGCCACCAGCCGCGAGGCGGCCTGATGCGCTGCCGGCACCCGGCGGACGACGGCCGTCCCGAGCGCCGCCGGCAGCCGCTTCAAATCGTCGAGGCCGAAGCTGATCGAGGTCACGGCCGCGGTGCCGCCGATCACCATCAGGAAGGCGGGCAGGTCGACATAGGCCGCGAGCGAGCCGCCGAGCAGCATGGCGAAGACGAGCAGCGCCAAGCCGGTGCCGAGCCCGAACAGGGTGGCGCGGTCGCGCGCACCCTCGATCGGGTCCGGCGGGAGCCGCGCGGGCGGCGCCTCGACCCTGATATCGCGTTCCATGTCGCTCATGGCCATGATCGGTCCGGCCTCGTCCGTCTCAAGACCGCTCGGACTTGACGATTTCGGTCATGGTCACGCCCAGCCGATCGTCGACGACCACGACCTCGCCGCGGGCGACCAGGCGGTTGTTGACGTAGATGTCGATCGCCTCTCCCACCTTGCGGTCGAGCTCGACGACGGCGCCGCGGCCGAGCTTCAGAAGCTGGCTCACCTGCATGGTCGCCTTACCAAGCACGGCCGAGACCTGGACCGGGATCTCGTAGACCGCTTCCAGCTCCTTGGCGTTCTGCGGTGCCTTGCCGTCGGGCGCGGGCATCCGGTTGTCGGCATCGAGCTCCGCCAACTGCAGCATGTCGTCGTCGTTCATCACCGACTCTCCTCAAGGGCACCGGAGCTTCCGGCACCGTCAGAACCGAACCGTCGATCGAAGTCCTCAAGACCCCGGGCCACGGCCGATTCAATTTCTATCATCAGGCGGCCGGACTCCCGGTCCAGGCCGCCGTCGCTCCATTCGATCCGGCAATCCGTTGCGCCCAGTTCCGCATCGAGCCGGACGCTGAGCCGGCCCTCGAAACCGCTGCGCGCCGCAGCCTGGGTCAGGACCGGTTCCAGCGCCGCGATCATGTCGGGGGCGCAACGCAGCGCCAGCTTCGGCTGGTCCTGCGCCAGGCTGATCGCGTCGGCGACCAGGGCCTCGATCTCGACCGTGCCGCTGCGCGCGACGAAGGCCGGAAACAGCTTGCGGACGATCGCGACCGAGAGCTCGGTCGCCTGCCGCTCGATCCGGGCAAGCGCCGCCTGCTGCGCGCCGGCCAGTGTCTGCAGCTCGTAGGTCAGCCGCTCGACCGTGTCGGCGAGGAGCCGCTCGGTCCGTTCCATCGCGTCGGCCTCGCCGGCGGCCCGGCCCTCGAGCCAGCCCTGATGGCGCGTCGCGTCGAGCTCCTCCTGGCTGTAGGTCGGCGCCGGCGGCGGCGGCGGTTCGACCGGCTCCGGTTCCGGCAGCGGTTCCGGCTCCGGCTCGGGCAGCATCGCCCGCGTCCCAACCGGCATGTTGCCGGGCGGGTCGAACGACAGACCGAACTCGAATTTCCGGGCGCTTGTCATCCGGGATACATCTCCAAGCCGAACGGGGCGGTGGCGGCGTCAGGCGAGCGGATCAATAGACCAGCTCGTCGTCGTCCTTGTTGTCGGCCATGACGATTTCGCCGCGGGCGGCGAGATCCTTGGCCATCTGGACCATGTAGGTCTGCGCCTCGTCGACCTCGCGCAGGCGGACCGGGCCCATGGCGGCCATTTCCTCGCGCATGATCTTCGCCGCGCGCTCGGACATGTTCGAGAAGAACAGGTCCTTGAGCCCGTCGGACGCGCCCTTGAGCGCGATCGGCACCTTGTCCTTGTCGGAGTTCCGCAGCACGGTCTGCACCGCCATCGGGTCGAGCTTCGACAGGTCCTCGAAGGTGAACATCAGGCTCTTGATGCGCTCGGCCGAATTGCGGTTGCGCTCCTCGAGGGCGGTGAGGAAGCGGTTCTCCGTATTGCGGTCGAGATTGTTGAAGATCTCGGCGATCAGCTCATGGGCGTCGCGGCGGTTGGTGCGGGCCAGGTTCGACATGAACTCGGTCCTGAGCGTGCGCTCTACGTCGTCGAGCACGTCCTTGTTGACCGCCTCCATGCGCAGCATGCGCATGACGACTTCCATGGCGAAGCCTTCGGGCAGCTGCGCCAGCACGCGGGCGGCATGGTCGGACTTGATCTTGGACAGCACGACCGCGACGGTCTGCGGATATTCGTTCTTGAGGTAGTTGGCCAGCACCACCTCGTTCACGTTGCCGAGCTTGTCCCACATGGTGCGGCCCGCGGGGCCGCGGATCTCTTCCATGATGGTGCTGACGCGGTCCTTGGTCAGGACCTTGTTCAGCAGACGCTCGGTCGATTCATACGAGCCGACCAGCGAGCCGGTCGCCGAGATCTGCTCGGAAAAATCGATGAACAGGCGCTCGACCAGGGACGAGGAGACCGTGCCGAGATTGGCCATGGTCTGGGAGATTTCCTTGATCTCCTCGTCGTCCATCAGCGCGAACAGCTTGGCGGCGTGTTCCTCGCCGATGGCGAGCATCAGGATCGCGGCCTTCTCGGGGCCGGCGAGCGTGCGGAAATCCTCGCGAACGCGCATTTTCTAGCTCCGGCCGACGAATGCGATGGAACGGAATGCGGTCATCATCAGGTGGCCTGGTACATCCAGCTGCGGATGATCGCGACCGCTTCTTCCGGATGCTTGTCGACGATCTCGCCGATCTTCTTCATGGACGAGGCGCGGACGCGGCCTTCGACCTGGCTGATGTCGATCATGCTCTCTTCTTCCATCTCCATTTCCGCGAGCCCCGTGCCCGGGCCGCCGGGACCGGTGAGGGCGCCCATGCCCATGGGGCCGGCGAGTGCCGCCGAACCGCCCATCGACTGCTCGGCGAGCGCCCGCTGCTGGGCCAGCGCCGTCTCGCGGGCGGTCTCGAGCGCCCGGGTGACCAGCGGGCGGATGACCAGCAGGATGACCAGCACGGCGACGATCGCCAGGACCAAGGTTTCGGCGGCCCGGAACAGGTCGGCCTTGTTCAGCCCCATGAAGATGGCCGGCGCCTCGGGCGCCTCGTCCGCCGGGGCCGCGAAGCGCATGTTGACGACCTCGACCTTGTCGCCGCGCTTTTCGTCGTAGCCGATCGCCGACTGGACGAGCTTGGTCAGCTGCGCCAGCTCCTCGGGCGAGCGGGCCTGGTAGTCGTGCACGCCGTCGGCGTTCAGCTTGTAGGTCCCGTCGACCAGCACCGCGACCGACAGGCGGCGCACGACGCCGGCCTCCCGCGTCTGAACCGTGGTCTTGCGCGAGATCTCGTAGTTGGTCGTCTCTTCGTTGCGGTTGTGCTTCGACTTCGTGCCGCTGCCGGCGCCGCCCTGGGTCGCCTGGCCGTCGGGCAGGTTGGTCTGCACGGTGACCGGCTGGTCCCCGGCGTCGCTATCCTGGTTCGCCTCGGTCATGGTCTGGGTCGAGCGGACGACCTGACCATCCGGATCGAAGCTTTCTTGGTTGGTCGTGACCTTGTCGAAATCCATGTCGGCGTTGACGTCGACCCGGACATGGCCGTAGCCGATCGACCGGTCGAGCATCTCCTCGACCGAGCGCGACAGCCGGTTCTCGTAGGCGACGCGCTGTTCCTCGGCCGTGCTCGACCCGCCGAGCGCCTGGTTCGGATCGTCGGTGCCGCGCGCCAGCAGGTTGCCGTTCTGGTCGATGATCGAGATGCGGTTGGGCTTGAGCCCGGAGACGGCGGTCGACACCAGGTTCTGGATCGCGGCGACCTGGCCCTTGGCGAGCGTGCTGTTGCCGCGGACCTTGAGCACGATCGACGCGGACGGCTCCTGCCGGTCGCGAGTGAAGAGCTCGCGCTTGGGCAGGACCAGATGGACGCGGGCGTTCTCGATGATCGAGATCGTGCCGATGGTCCGCTCGAGCTCGCCTTCGAGCGCGCGCATCTCGTTGATGCCTTGCACGAAATTCGTGGTGCCGAGCCCCTCGGGCTTGTCGAACACCTCATAGCCGATCGAGGCGCCGTGCGGGATGCCCGTCTCGGCCATGGTCAGCCGCAGGCGGGCGACCTGGTCCTGGGGCACGAGAATGCTGGAGCCGCCGCCCCTGATCTCGTAGGGCACGCCCATGCCATCCAGCTTGGAGACGACCTGGGCGCTGTCCTTCACGTCGAGGTCGCCATAGAGCAGGCCGAGCGACGGGCTGGTCAGCCGCGTGGCGACGAAGATGAAGAAGCCGAGGATCACGACCAGCGCCACACCGATGGCGCCCAGGCGAACCGGTCCGAGCTTCTGCAGCGTCTGAAGTAAGGAACCCACGGGCTGGTCTCTCCGCTCCCCTGCCGCTCCCCGTGGGCCGGCCGCTGGACGCAGCGCCGGATTCCCGCAGGGATCGTGCGGAGTGGACGTTAACCCTTCTAGGTAAACGGGACCTTAATCCCGGCAAAAATTGCCTAGCGACCGAAGCCGCTGGAATTGCGGCGAATTAATCGCCCTTTTCGCCGGTCGCGCGATAGTCCTGCAGGCGCGTCGCCCGCAGGCCGGCAAGGCCGTGGCTCTCGATCAGCCTCTGCCAGGAGAGGAATTCTTCAATCGAGAGTTTGTACCGCCCGCAGGCCTCCTCGAGGCTGATGACGCCCGAACGCACGCCCGCCACGACCTCCGCCTTGCGGCGGATGACCCAGCGTTTCGTGTTCGGTGGCGGCAGGTCGGCGACCGTGAGGCCCCCAAGAGCGCGTCCGGAGGACGCTCGCTGCGGCGGCATCGAAATATTTTCGATGCTTGCCGAAAGGATCTTTTGAGACGAGTTCGACATGGGCGGGAGTGTGCCGCCCCGCCACTTAACAAACCGCTAAAGCGCCCGAGGGGCGTCCCTTTCCAGTCCTTTGCCGCCGTTGATCGGGCGTCTCAGGACACCACCTGGACCACGCTGCTGGCCGGCACGGTAAGGCTGCCGATGTGGAGATTGACGATGCCATTGGTTGTGTCGATGCCGGTGACCTGGCCCGTCTCGTAAGTCGTGGCGGCGATCGCCGTGCCCTTCGAGTCGGTTGCTTGCACCTGAAACGTGTAAGTCCCGGCGGGCAGAGGGTTGCCGCTCGAGTCGGTGCCGTCGAACGAGCCGCTATGGGCACCGGCGTCGGTATTGACGGAGATCTGCCGCACGGTGTTGCCGCTGCTGTCCATGATATTCAGCACCGCGCTGTCGGCCTTGCCGGCGAGCGAATAGGCCAGCGTCGCCGAATCCTTGCCAGTGCCGTCGAGCGTGAAGCTGTTGCCGGTCGCCTGCACCGTGTGGCCGAGATAGCCGAGCGCGCTGCCGACCTGGCCCTGGGTCTGGCTGGTCACGAGCTGCTGCAGCAGCGAATTCGTCTGGAGGTTCTGCTCGAGCGAGGAGAACTGCACCAGCTGGCTGGTGAATTGATTGGTGTCGAGCGGCGAGGTCGGATCCTGGTTCTGCAGCTCGGTCGTCAGGATCTTCAGGAAAGTGTTGTATTCCGACTGGACCGAGGCCGAGACCGCGCTGGAGTTGCTGCTCGACGAGGAGGCGCTACTGGCGGAGTTGGCGCTCGACGAGCTGTTGCTGCTGCTCGCCCCGCTGGACGCGAAATTGTTGCCGATGATGCTCATGGGGGGCTCCGTCAGGCCTTGATGTCGTAGAGGCGGTTGCTGGCAGGTGTCGGCTGTGCGGCAGCCTCCGCGCCGTCGACCGCAGTGGTGGCGCCGCCGCCGGTCTGGCGACCCTGGCCGCCGCTGGATTGGTTCTGGGCGGTGCCCGTGTTCGGGTCGCGTAGCGAGAAGCTGAGCGAAGCACCGTTGGTGTCGATACCGGCATTCTGCAGCGATTGCACGAGCTGCTGCGAATCCTGCTTCAACAAGCCGAGTGTTTCGGCATGCTCGACGACGAAATTCGCCGTGGTCTTGCCCTTGGCGTCGACCTGCAGCCGGACCTCGACGGAACCAAGCTTCTCGGGCGACAGGCGGATCGTGAAATTCTGGCTGCCATCGCGGCCGGCGCTGCGGCTGATGGCGACGGCGAGCTGCTCGGCCGGCAGTTGCAGCGGCGCCTGGCCGGCTTGCCCGTTCTGTGACTGGGGCGAGGCGGTTTCGGCGCGCGACACGCTCGTGCCGGCGTTGACCGTGGCGAAGCCGGCGACCTCGGGCGTCGTGCCGTTCGCCAGCGTCGTCGTGCCGGAGGCCGGGTCGGTGCCGCCCTGGGCGAACAGTGAGACGTGTTGGGTCGTCGTGGCGGCGGCCGTCTCCGGCGCCGGCTCGACCTGGGCGGCCGTGACGGCGGCGTTGACCAGCGCTGCGGTCGGGTCGGTCGGCAACGGGGGCGGCGCATCGGCATTCGGGTCGGGCTGGTCCGCCCCGGTCGTCGAGGCGGCCGCGTTCGCGGCGCCAGCAGTCGCTGGTGGCGTCGAGGGCACCGTCGCCGGATTTACCGGCTTCGCGGCCGCGCCGTCGATCTCGAGGGGCAGGGCAGTGGTCAGCGATCCCGGCTTGACCGCGGCCGGGGCCCTGGCCACGGAGACCGGGCCGCTCGCCAGCGTGAACTTGCCGGTTGCGGTCGCGGCATTGGTGCCGGCCGCCGCGACCTTGCCGTTGCCGAGCCCGAGTGCGGTCAATGTCGCGAGCGCCGGCGTGCCGATCGCGGTCTGCGTGGCCGCGGCCTGGGTGGTTGCAGCTTGGGGGATCGTGGTTACGGGGATCGTGGCTTGGGCGGCCGTGGCCTGGGTGGTTGCCGCCGTCGCGGCGGCGATATCGCCAGACGAGGCTGCGTCGGTCGGCGCCGGGGCGTTTGCGAGGGGGCCGGCCGGAGCCGCGATCGCGGCACCGCCCGTGCCGTCATTGGCGGTGGCATCGGTCGTGGCCGTCCCTGTCGCCGTCCCCGTGGTCGGCGCCGTCGTCGCGGTCGCGGCCACTTGCGCCCCAGTCGCTGAAACGGGCGTCGCTGGCACGAGCGTCGCGGGGACGGGCGTCGCCGGGGCAGCCGCGTCCGTCACCGCCAGGGGGTCGGCCTGAGACGCGTCACGCCGCGCGGCGTGACGGGCATCGTGCGTCTTGCCGGCCGCCGGATCCGTCTCGCCGGCCTTGGCCGTGCTGGCCTGTGGCGCACTGGTGGCCGGGCGCGGATCGGTCGATTGGGCCTTGGTGTTTTCCGACCGCTGCGTGCCCTGCCGCCGCGCCTCGGCCTGCCGGTCGGCCTGGAGCTTGGCGGCATTGGCCTGGGCGTCGTCCAGCAGGCGCGCGAAATGGCTGTCGGCCGAGGTGGCGCTCGTCGCCTTGGGCGGCGTGGCGCCGATCTGGGCGGCGACGCTATTGACGCTGTTCGGGTCGAACTGGGCGATCGACATGCCGTTTCTCCGTTGCTCTACGACCGACGGTGCAAGCTGCGGGCCGTTGAGCGCATTCTGCCACCAGATTGAATTCGCTCGATCTTTCGATCCATCTCACACCGCCTCACCCTGCCGGTCGGCAAGATTTGCCGGGTCGTCAGAACACCCGATTGACCGCGACCGGCGGGGCTGCGTACTGGGCGCGGATGCCATGGCCGAGGCGCGTGCCGCCGTAGCTGAAATTCGGCTTGGCTGCGGTCGCGGCGGTGCTGGCGATCAGGTCCAGAATGCGGCGGTTCGCGGTCATCTGCACCCGCAGCGCCTCGGCATTCTCGCGGGCGGCACCGTCCAGCCGGCGGACGGCCTGGGCGAGCCGTTGCGCGTTCGCCGGATCGGCCTTGATCTCCTCGGGCGGCCGCTTGCGGAGCGCGCGCACCATGGTGTCGTAATTGGTCGCGAGCTTGCTCTTCTCCGGGCCGAGCCGGCGGATGTCGGCGAAGCTCGGGACCTTGAGCGCGTCGGTCTCTTCGGCGACGACGAGCGACAGGCGCTCGGTCACGCGGATCAGCGCATCGACCAGGCTGCCCGTCGAGGGGGCAGGGACATCCGGCGCCGCCAGCTGATCGACCATCGGGTCAAACATCAGTGGGTCTCCTGCATGCGGATCATTTCGCGCTTGATCGAGTCGGCGATGCCGAGTGAGCCGCGGGCGGCGATGGCCTTGCCGTATTCCTGATTGAGCAGGCTGCGATACATGCCTTCGGCCGAGCCGCCGCCGAACATCTTGTTGGTCTTGACGCCGGCATACATGCTTTCGAGCATCGCGCTCATGAAGCCCGCTTCGTAGTCCTTGGCGGTCTTGTCGATTGTCGCCATCTGGGCGGCGGTGAGCTTGCTGCCGGCGCCGTTGAGCGCGCCGGTGCGGCCGTAGGTGCCGAGCGAGGCCGGCGGCAGGGTGGCTTGCGGCAGGATGCCGTTGCTGGCGCTCATCAATGCACCTCCAGATCGGCCTGCATCGCACCGGCCGCCTTGATGGTCTGCAGGATCGAGATCATGTCGCGCGGGCCAATGCCGAGCGCATTCAGGCTGTTGACCAGTTCCTGGATGGTGACGCCCTGCGGCACAACCGCCAGACGCCGGTCCTTGCCCGTATCGGCCTGGATGTCGGTGCGGGGCACGACCGTCGTGGTGCCGTTCGAGAAGGGGCCCGGCTGCGAGACCTGCGGCGTCTCGGTGATCTTGACGGTCAGGTTGCCCTGGGCGACGGCGACGGTGGAGATCTTGACGTTCTCGCCCATGACGATGACGCCGTTCGCCTCGTCGATCACGACCTTGGCGACCTGATCGGGTTCGATGCGCAGCTGTTCCAGCCGCGTGACCAGGCCGACGACGTCCGAGCGCATGGCCGCCGGGATCGCGAGCGCAACGGTGCCGGCATCGGTCGCCCGGGCGAGGCCGCCATGCATGTAGCCGTTGATGGCGCTGGCGATGCGCTCGGCCGTGGTGAAGTCCGGATTACGCAGCGCGATGTTCATCGACTGCATCTTTGAGAGGTCGAAGTTGATCTCGCGCTCGACGATCGCCCCGTCCGGCACTTTGCCGGCGGTCGGCACGCCCTGGGTGATCGAGGCCGCCGCGCCCTTGGCCTGGAAGCCGCCGACCGAGACCTGGCCCTGGGCCACCGCATAGACCTCGCCATCGGCACCGAGCATCGGGACGCCGACGAGGGTGCCGCCTTGCAGGTCCTTGGCATCGCCCATGGCCGAGACGGCGACGTCGATGCGGCTGCCCTGGCGCGCGGAGGACGGCAAGGTCGCCGTCACCATCACCGCCGCGACGTTCTTGGTACGGACCGTCAGCTGGGCATCGCGGGCGTTGACGCCCAGACGGTCCAGCATGCCGATCACGCTTTCCCGCGTGAAGATCGACTTGGTCACGTCGTCGCCGGTGCCGTTGAGGCCGACGACCAGGCCGTAGCCGACCAACAGGTTGTCGCGGGATCCCTCGAAATTCACGATGTCCTTGAGTCGCACGGCGGCATTCGCCGGGACGCAGCCGAGTCCGGCCGCAAGGAGGGCGGTGAGGGCGAGGAGGGGGCGGAAGATCGTGCTCATGCCGACCTCCTAGCGAGCGCCGTGCCAGCCGGGGTTGCGAGCCAAGTCATTGGTTTTTATGGGGTCGGCAGGCTGCCGCCGGTGCCGGTGCCGATCATTTCCTGCCTGGTGCGCGGGGCGCGCGGCAGTTTTTGCCTGGCATCGGGCGCTATAGTTAGTCAAATCTAAAGGTGGACCGGTGCAACCATGGCATCATCGGATCCGAGGAGTGACATACCCGCGATGAAAATCGAGTCCAACCGCCCCGTCGGCCCGGCCGGCATCCGCAAGGATGGCAAGCGGAGCGGTTCCAGCGGTTTCGCCGATGCGCTGCAGCCCGGGGAGGAGACCTCCGCCCAGGCCGTATCCGGCCCGTCGATGCTGAGCGGCATCGATGCGCTGTTCGCGCTTCAGGAAGTACCGGACGCGACCACCGAGCGTCGCCGGGCGTTCGCCCGGGCCGACGAGATGCTCGACCGGCTCGAGGACCTGAAGCGCGGCCTGCTGCTGGGGTCGATCGGCCCGACCAAGCTCGCCGACCTGGCGCGCCTCGCCAAGGAAGGCTCGTCCCAGATTTCCGATCCCAAGGTCCGCGAAGTGCTGCAGGACATCGAGCTGCGCGCCCGCGTCGAACTGGCCAAGCTGGAACCGCGCGACGACTGATTTCGCCGGCGCGGTATCCGATTCGACCGGCCTGAAGCGACGCCATCGCCGCCACGGGTCGTTGCGACCGTTTGAGACCTCTGAAAATCCGTGATTCCGTGCGGCATGCAACAATCCTTCCGCCACTGCATCACGCCCACTTGCTGCACCCTGGTTCGATTCATATACTCCGCCCGCATTTTGACCTTTCGGGGTGCACGGAGTACGTGATGCGGCCTACGCTTTCACCCGACTATCGACCTTCAGACGACGAAGAGTTCATGAATCCCGTGCAGCAGGAGTATTTCCGGCAAAAGCTGCTGCGCTGGCGGGCCGAGCTGCTCGCCGAATCGTCCGAAACCCTGCATCATTTGAAAGAGGAAAGCCTGTCGGAGCCGGATATCACCGACCGCGCGACCCTCGAAACCGACCGTTTCACAGAACTGAGAACGCGCGATCGCGAGCGCAAGCTGATCTCGAAGATCGATGCCGCCCTGCAGCGGATCGAGCTCGGGACCTACGGCTATTGCGAGGAAACCGACGAACCGATCGGCGTGCGGCGCCTCGAAGCCCGGCCGATCGCGACGCTGAGCCTCGAAGCCCAGGAACGGCACGAGCGCATGGAACGGACCCACCGCGAGGAATAGCGGCGGTTCGCTGATGGGACGCCTTTAAGGGCCGGCACTCGCGCAAGCGGGAGCGCCGGCCCTTTACTTTTTGCCCGTTCCGGGAAATGGCGCCGGCAAGCCTTTTGCGGCTTCCGGCGTTCCCGCTGATGTGATTTTGTTTCCGGCGAAATCAAAAGGGGGGAACAACCATGCGCAAAGGGGCGCGTCTCAAGCAGTATGTTTCCATTGGCGCCGCTCTGGCGGCACTGCTGACGGCCGGGACCGCGACCGCCGGGCAGAATGCCATCAAGATCGGCGTGATGATCGACGGCTCCGGCTTTGCGCAGGACACCGGCGGCGTCGGTGCCGTCACGGCGGCCGAGATGGCGGCCGCCGACTATGGCGGCAAGGCGCTGGGCAAGCCGATCCAGATCATCTCGGCCGACATGCAGAACAAGCCGGACATCGCCTCGGCGATCGCGCGGCAATGGTTCGACCAGGATCAGGTCGACGCGATCACCGATCTGCCGGTCTCCTCGGTGGGCCTCGCGGTGCAGCAGATCGGCAAGGAGAAGCACAAGACCATCTTGATCTCGGCCGCCGCGACGACCGAGCTAACCGGCGCGCAATGCTCGCCCTATTCGATCCAGTGGGCCGATGATACCGCGGCCCTGGCCAATGGCACGGCGCGGGCGGTGGTCGCCAGCGGCGGCAAGAAATGGTTCTTCATCACCGCCGATTTCGCGTTCGGCCAGGCGATGGAGGCGGCGGCCGGCTCTGTCATCAAGGCGTCGGGCGGCGAGGTCGTGGGCGATGCCAGGCACCCGCTCGGCACGGCCGACTTCTCCTCATACCTGCTGAAGGCCCAGGCCTCGGGCGCCAACGTCATCGGGCTCGCCAATGTCGGGCTCGATTCGATCGCGACGATCCGCCAGGCCGGCGAATTCGGCATCACCCAGGGGGGGCAGCAGCTGGCCGGCTTCATCGTCTTCATCTCGGACATCCACTCCCTCGGCCTGAAGACCGCCCAGGGCACCTATGTCACGACCGGGTTCTATTGGGACGATACCGATGCGACCCGCGCGTTCTCGAAGCGCTTCTTCGAGAAGCGGCAGCGCATGCCGACCAAGGAACAGGCCAACACCTATGCCGCCGTCCTGCATTACCTGAAGGCGGTCGACGCCGCCCATACCGACGATGCAGAGAAGGTGGCGGTCCAGATGAAGGCAATGCCGACCGACTATTTCGGCCGCAAGGGCTCGATCCGCGAGGACGGGCGCGTGCTCTACGACCTGGCGCTTTACCAGGTGAAGAAGCCGGAAGAGTCGAAATATCCCTGGGACTATTACAAGAAGATCCGCGACATCCCGGCGGCGGAGGCCTTCCGGCCGCTGGCCGACGGCGGCTGCCCCTTCGTCAAGAAGAACTGAGCCGCTAAAAGCGATGGGTGAGGGCGCCGGCGGGCGCCTTCATCCGGAGGTAGCAGGGGAGCTCGAACGCGTGCCGGGGCGAAAATCTCCGCTTGACCGCGCGGAAGTCTTAATGCACATTAACCATAAGCCAGATGGCTTGGACTGCTGTCGAGGCCGGCCACACCCAGGAATGGGCGCAGCACGGCGCAGCGCATAGGGGCGAAAGCCCCGAATGAGCCGGGAAGTGAAATAGCTCCGAACGGCCGGTCCCGAGAGCAGTCCTGCAAAACGCCGCACGGTTCGCCGTTGCGGCGTTTTTGTATTCAGGGCCCGGATACCTATCGCGGCGCGCGCCGGGCGGCGAAGCGGGTCACCAGCGAAATCGGCAGGCCGAAGAAGAACAGGTGCACCGCGAAGTTCGTCGCGGTCAGGGACAGGGCATGCGCCGGTTTGAAGCTGAAGGCCGAGAGCGGCAGCACGAGATAGTTCATCACCGCATAGACCGCCGTGCCGTAGATGAGCCCGGCGGACAGATAGCGCGCGACCAGGATCGGCCAGAGCCGGCTCGCATGGACGAAGATGCCGGCGGCGACGACCGAGATGAACAGATGCAGGGCCAGGCCGAACAGCGCGCTTGGCACGCCGCCGTCATAGGCCGCGTCGCCCTGCCAGCCGCTGGCGATCGACTGGAACACCAGCAGGGGCGGCACGCCCAGCGCGGCCTGGACGGGGAGCACGACCAGCATTTCGATGATCGCGGCGGCGAGGCCCGCGATAAGAATTGTCCGGTTCGGACCCCAACGGGGAGCGGTTGCCTGGCTGTCGAACATCGGCCGGATCCATCTCGCTGTTGAGATGGATCCTTGAGAAGGCCCGGCCGGCCGTCAACCGGTTTGTCCCGTGCGTCAGAACGGGTTGACGATGTCGAGCAGCTGCGTGCCGTAGTGCGGCTGCTGGATGTCGCTCTGGCGGCCGCGGCCACCGTATGAGATCCGCGCCTCGGCGATCTTGTCGTAGGACACGGAATTGAGCTGGTCGATATCGGTCGGCCGGATGATGCCGGTCATCTGCAGTTCGCGCACGTCGTAGTTCACGCGCACCTCCTGCTTGCCGACGATGACCATGTTGCCGCTCGGCAGGATCTGCGTGACGATCGCCGCGAGCGTGGTCGTGACCTGCTCCTGCCGGTTGATCTGCGCCTTGCCGTCCGTCGCCATTGTCGTGTTGGTGTTGATGAGCGAGGCGGCGTTGGACGCCTTGGGCAGGATCTTGGTCAGCTGGCTCTCGAAGCCCAGGAAATTGGTGATGCCGGCATTGTTCGAATCGTTCCGATTGTCCTGCGTCTCGTTCTGGAGCTTGGCGCTGTCGTTGATGGCGATGGTCACGGTGACGACGTCGCCGACCGCCTTGGCGCGCTGATCCTTGAAGAAGGCCTTGGCGCCGGTGGCCCAGAGCGAACCCGACGGATGCACGGTCGGCTCGGTCGTCGGCGACGGCATCGTCACCGGCTCGTAGCCCGGCACCTTGGTCGGGTCGGTGATCTTGGTCATGGCCGGTACTTCGCCGAGCTCGTTCAGGCGGGTCGCCGCATTGGTGCTGCAGCCGCCCAGGACCAGCCCGACGAGGGCGACCGAGGCGAAGCGATGAGCGCTGAGGGGGCGGGGCATCGGAAGGATCTCCACGAACGAAGGTCGGTCAGTTCAGGGCTTGCTGCACGGTCGGCGTGCGGACCGCGACCTGGCCGGTGGCCAGCACCGTCGCATCGATCGTCCGCTTCGACTGGGTGTTGGTGACGCGGATGACCGTGCCCTTGCCGCCATCCTCGAGCGCACGGCCCTCCGCGGTCAGATAGAGGCCCGGACGCTCGAGCACGATCAGCACCAGGTCGTTGCGCTTGATGACGACCGGCACCTGCAGGTCGCTGGCGCGCAGCGGCTGGGTCGCGCGCAGCGGATGGCGCGGCGTTTCGCCGACGAGGTCGCGCGGATCCATGATGCTGCCGGCCTGGATCTGGTCGGCCCGATAATCGGCCGTGGTGATGTCCTCGGGGCGGACGACTTCACCGGGCATCATCGGCCGGGCGAGCACCGGCACGGTGATCAGCCCGACAACGCGGCCGCTGACATGGACCGGCACCGCCTCGGGATCGTCGGCCGGCACGCGCACCTCGGCCGAAAAGCGGCCGGTTTCCTGCTTGAAATCGACCTGCTCGAGCTGGATCTCGGTCGAACTGCCGACCGGCACGAACAGCCGGAACTGGGCGTCGAGCTCGACGCGGCGCTGCGGCAGCGACGAGGGCAGCTTGTCGGACAGCTGCTTCGCGAGCTCGGCCGTGTCGATCATGGTGGCGCTCCGCTCGACGCGGATGGCGGCGGACGAGGAAGGCGGCTGCCAGTTGAGCCCGTAGGCGCGGGCGGTCGAATAGAGCCAGCCCACGTCGAAGATCGTGCTGCTGCCGGCGGCCGGCGATTTGGCCACGATGTCGTTCGCATGCGCGCCCGCGCCGTCGAACAGGTCGCCGAGCCGGATGGCGGCGCCGTCGATCGTGGCGTTCGCCTTGAGCGAGACCAGCGGCGCCGGAGCGGCGGGCACCGCCGCATGGGCGATCGGGGCGAAGCCGAGGACGGCGCCGAACGTGAGGGCGAGGGCGAGGGACTTGTTCATGACCCGGTTCCTTCAACGAGCTCGATCAACGCAGGTTGGTCAGCGTCTGCTGCATCTGGTCGGCGGCTTCGATCACCTTCGAATTCATCTCGTAGGCGCGCTGGGCGGTGATCAGGCTCGAGATCTCAGTCACGACATTGACGTTCGAGGTCTCGAGGAAGCCCTGCTGGATCGTGCCGGCATCGTTGACGCCGGGGTCGACCGTCGAGGGGTTGCCCGACGCCTGGGTCTCCTGCAGCAGGTTCTGGCCGAGGGCGGCCAGGCCCGGTTCATTCGCGAAGGTGGCGAGCTGCAGCTGGCCGACCGTCTGCGGCGTCGTCGAGCCGGCGACCTGCGCCAGCACCTGCCCTGACGGGTTCACCGTGACCGAGGTCGTGTTCTGCGGGATCGAGATGGTCGGCTGCACCAGATAGCCGTCGGCGGTGACGATCTGGCGCGAATTGTTCAGCTGGAACGAGCCGGCGCGGGTATAGGCGGTCGTGCCGTCGGGCAGCAGCACCTGGAAGAAGCCCTTGCCCTGGATCGCGAGATCGAGCGGGTTCTGGGTCTGGGTCAGGTTGCCCTGCTCGTGGATGCGGTAGACGGCGGCGGTCTTGACGCCGAGGCCGACCTGCACGCCGACCGGCACGACGGTGCCCGAGTCCGACGAAGTATCGCCCGGCCGCCGGATGCTCTGGTAGAGCAGGTCCTGGAACTCGGCGCGCTGGCGCTTGTAGCCGGTCGTGTTCAGGTTGGCGATATTGTTCGAAATGACCTCGACATTGAGCTGCTGGGACTGCATGCCGGTCGAAGCGATATCCAATGCGCGCATAATGAACTAGTCCTTCTCTCAGGCCGACTTCGACAGCTTGTCGATCGCATTCTTGATGCGGCTATCCTCGCCCTCGACGATGTTCTGGGCCGAGGTATAGGAGCGCTGGATGTCGAGCATTCGGGTCATTTCGATGATGGGCTGGACGTTCGAGGATTCGAGAGTGCCCTGGTGCATGGTCGAGACCGTGTCGGGGCTCGGCGCGGCCGTGGTCGCATAGAGGCCGTTGCCGGCGGGCACGAGATCCTGGGCATTGGCGAAGGAGGAGAGGGCGATCTTGCCGACCGGTCCGGTCTCGGTCGCGACCGAGCCGTCCTTGCCGATCGAGATCGAGGTCGAGCCCTGCGGAATGGTGATCGGCTGGCCGGTCGAGTTCAGCACCTGGTAGCCCTGGGCGGTCACCAGCGTGCGGCCGCTGTCGAGCTGGAAGCGCCCGTTGCGGGTGAAGCGCGGGCCGTCGACCGTGTTGACCTGGAAGTAGCCCTTGCCGTCGATGCCGACGTCCAGCGCGTTGCCGGTCGTCGCGAGATCGCCCTGGCTCAGGTCCCGGACCACGCCGGCGTCGCGGACGTAGGAGATGGTCTGCCCCTTGGTCGGGCCCGGCTCCAGATATTCCTGGAACAGCGGTGACTCGTTCTTGAAGCCCGTCGTCGACATGTTCGCCAGGTTGTTGGCGATCACTTCCATCGTCCGGTCCAGAACCGTCTGCCGGGAGAGCGCAACGTAGGTTGCCGTCTGCATCTCGATCTTCCTTCCACGGCCCGGCAAGCACGCCGAGCGACTTTCCCCTTGCGGCTCCCGTGCCAAACAGGGAAATGTCGTGAAATCAATTGCTTGGCTGATTTCGGACTGGTCTTCCCGGCGGCCTTTGCCGGGGCATTCCCCGACCGACCGGCAGAAATTTCCGAGTGGCACGGTCCGGATGGGCCAACCTTGCCTTCGGTCGTGGGCGAGGCTATCCCTCGAACCCGCCGAACAGGCACCGGCAGGAGGCGAACAGGGCGATGCGACGGGGCGTGGGGATCGTAATCGTGGCGGGCGGGATCCTGCTGCTGGCCGGCGCCGGGGTGGCGCTGACGGTCACCGGCTTTCTGCCGAAGCTCCTGGGCATGAAGCCGCCCGAAGGCACGATGGCCGCGGAGCAGGAAAAGGCGAAGCCGGCGGAGCCGATCGTTCCGGAGCGGTATTTCGACATGCCGCCGATCGTGATCTCGCTGGAGTCCCAGGGGCAGGGCAACCGCATCATGCAGCTCGGCCTCAGCCTGCTGATGGAGACGCGCGAGGAAGCCAGCAACATGCACAGCTACATGCCGCTGCTGATCGACGCGGTGCAGGTCTATATCCGCGGGCTGCCGAGTTCGGAGACGAGCAGCGTCGCGCGCCTGAATACGCATCGTGCCGAACTGCTCGCACGGATCAATGCCGCCATCGCGCCGATGAAGGCCGACGAAATCAACCTGAGACAGGTTCAGCAGCAATAGCGTCCTGCAAGGCACGCGTGCGGCTAAAGGAGTTCTTAATCAAGTCTGGCCATGGTTAATCGGCGCCCGGCAACGGGTGATCGCGCTTAGATCGACGGGATTGGGGTAATGGCCGAAGAGGCGATAGATGATGGCATGGCTGTCGGCCGCAAGCGCGGCAGCAAGAAGCTCATCATCGGCGTTCTCCTGCTCGTCCTGCTGATGGTCGGGACGGCCGCCGGCCTCTATTTCAGCGGCATCGCCTCGACCTTGCTCGGCAAGGGCGAGGAAAAGACCGAAACGAAGGCCGAGGCGCCGCCGCCGCCGCCCAAGGTGGCCGTGTTCTACGACGACCTGCCGGACATGCTAGTCAACCTGAACACCGGCAATCGGAAGTCGAGCTTCCTCAAGCTGCATGTCAGCCTGCAGATCGAGAGCGAGGAAGACAAGGCCAAGATCAAGCTGGTGCAGGCGCGGATCGTCGATACGTTCCAGACCTATCTGCGCGAGCTGCGGCTGGAGGACCTGAAGGGATCGGCCGGCCTCTACCGGCTGCGCGAGGAATTGCTGATGCGGGTCAACGCCGCGGTGGCGCCGGTCAAGGTGGACGACGTACTATTTACGGAAATGCTTGTTCAGTAAGGACTTTTTCGAAGAAACCTTCTGGGCGTCGATGAGGACGCTGAGGCGCTGATACGAGCGATGTCGGATGTAACGAAAGAAGACGAAGAACGCATGGCGGCCGAATGGGCTGCCATGGCGGGAGGCGATGACGGTGGCGGCGGCGACGACGACATGGCTTCGGCCATGGGCCTCGGCGGCGGCGAAGCGTCGACGCGCGTCCTCAATCAGAATGAGATCGACAGCCTGCTGGGCTTCGCGGATGGCGCCGGGCGGGACCGTGACACGTCGGGCATCCGTGCTATCATCGATTCGGCGCTGGTTTCCTATGAACGCCTGCCGATGCTCGAGGTGGTGTTCGACCGCCTCGTGCGCATGATGTCGACGTCCTTGCGCAATTTCACCTCGGACAACGTCGAAGTCTCGCTCGACAGCATCACCTCGACCCGGTTCGGCGATTACCTGAACTCGATCCCGCTGCCGGCCATGCTGTCGGTGTTCAAGGCCGAGGAATGGGACAATTACGGCTTGCTGACCGTCGATTCCGCGCTGATCTATTCGATCGTCGACGTGCTGCTCGGCGGCCGGCGCGGCACCGCCGCGATGCGCATCGAAGGCCGCCCCTACACGACGATCGAGCGCAATCTGGTCGAACGGCTGGTGACCGTCGTGCTGGGCGATCTCTCGGCCGCGTTCGATCCGCTGTCGCCGGTCGATTTCCGCTTCGAGCGGCTGGAGATCAATCCGCGTTTCGCGACCATCGCGCGCCCGGCCAACGCGGCGATCGTGGCGCGCTTGCGCATTGACATGGAGGACCGTGGCGGCCGGCTCGAGCTGCTGTTCCCGAACGCGACGCTCGAACCGGTGCGCGAGCTGCTGCTGCAGATGTTCATGGGCGAAAAGTTCGGCCGTGACTCGATCTGGGAAACCCATCTCGCCGGCGAACTGTGGCACACGGACGTGCAGATCCGCGCCGTGCTCGACACCATGAGCCTGACCCTGAAGGACGTGCTCAACTGGAAGGTCGGTACGCGCCTGCCGCTGAATGCGCTGCCGGATTCCGACGTCGAGCTCCTGTGCGGCGATCTTCTGATGTTCAGCGGCAAGATGGGGCGCCGCAGCGGCAACATGGCCGTGCGCATCGACGAGAAGATCGAAGCCAAGCCGAAGGAGCGCTGACGCATGGGCCTCACCTTGATCATGGACGGCGTCGTTGCGATCCTGCTGGTCGCGACCATCGTCTATGCGGTCAAGCTCAATGGCCGCCTGGCCGCGCTCCGCAACGACAGCGAGCGCCTGCAGGGCCTGATCAAGGGCCTGCAGGGCGCCTCCGGCGCCGCCGAGGAGGCGGTCGCGGCGCTCAAGCTGACGGCCGGCGACGCGGGACGCGCGCTGCAGAACACGATCGACGAGGCGAAGAAGCTCGATGCCGACCTGCGCTTCATGACCGAGCGCGCGGGCGAAATCGCGAACCGGCTCGAAGCGGGCCTGCGTATGCAGCGCGATCAGCAGCCGGCGGCGACGGTCGGCGGCAGTGGCCTCACGGCAGCTCAACAGGCGGCGGCCTCAGCCGCTGCCGCGGCGGCCGATGCCAAGGGCAACCAGAGCCGCCTTGCCATGCTGCTGAAGCAGGCCGAGGCGGCGGACGCACCGACAGCCCGGGTCGAGCCGTCGCTCGGCACCCCGAGGGCGAAGCCGCGGCCGGCCGCACCCACGAGGGACGAGGCGCCGCGCCCGCCGGAGCCGCGTGAGACCCCGCGGGCTGCGGAGCCGCAGTCGCGCGCGGAGCGTGAATTGCTGCGCGCGCTCGAAGCCAGGAGCCGGCAATGAAAATGAAACCCCGGTTGCTGCATCTGCTGATCGGCGCCGCCGGCGTCATGCTGGCGCTCAGGCTCGGCGCCGTCTGGCACGAGGCGGGCATGGCCTTCGCCCAAACGCCAGCCGCCGCGCCGGCTGCCGCCCCGACGACGCCGACCAGCGAAACGCTGGCCAAGGCGCCGCCCGCTGCTGCCGCTCCGGCGAGCCCCGCATCGGCCGACGCCGAGCCGCTCACCCCTGGCACGCCAAAGACGCCGGCACCGAAGACCTATACGGAGGCCGAGGTCAAGCTGCTGCAGGATCTGGCCAAGCGCCGGACCGAGCTCGACCAGCGGGCCGATGAGCTGGCCCAGCGGGAAACCCTGCTGAAGGCGGCCGAGCAGCGGGTCGACGAGAAGATCGAGCAGCTGAAGCAGATGCAGGCGACGGTCGATGCCAGCCTGGGCAAGGTCGACGCCCAGGAAGATCAGCGCCTGAACAGCCTGGTCGCGATCTATACGAACATGAAGCCCAAGGAAGCGGCGCCGATCCTGTCGGAGCTGGACATGCCCGTGCTGCTGCAGCTTCTGACGCGGATGAAGGATCGCACGACCTCGGCGATCATGGCGGCGATGGATCCGAAGAAGGCGCAGACGATCACCATGGCGCTGGCCGAGCGTCGCCAATCGGCGGCGGCAGCCGACCCTGCCACGGCCGCCAATCTGCAGAACTGAGAATGGCGACGCGCGCGGCGCCGGCGCCTTGAACACCAAGAGCTTGCACACGGTTTATTTGGTCTTTAGCACATTCCGGCAGCCGGATTGCGGTGGTCTTCCAGGGGCCTCCGCGGTGGCGCCGGGGACGGATCCTCGGAGGGACCCATGGGAAAGCTCGCGATGGCAGACGACCTGACGCGGCGCCTCGATACGATGCGCAGCCAGCGCCCGGTCGTCGATGCGGCGCAGGTCAATGCCGCCGTGGAAGAGGTGGTGGCGAGCCTGACCGGTTCGCTGTCGCTGTCGGAAATCAAGCTCTATCAGGAGCTGGAGACCCTGGCGCGCGTCATCCAGGCGGCCAAGCGCGAGATCGCGTCGATCCAGCCGCACGACATTCCGCACCACCACATCCCGCTCGCGACCGACGAACTCGACGCGGTCGTGGCCGCGACCGCGGCGGCGACCGGCGTGATCCTCGACGAGGCGGAGGTGCTGGAGAAGCTGGGCGCCTCGCTGCCGCCCGAGGCGCAGGCCCAGATCACCGAGTCCGTGACCAAGATCTTCGAAGCCTCCAACTTCCAGGATATCACCGGCCAGCGCATCACCAAGGTCGTGAAGACGCTGCGCTATATCGAGACCAAGATCCACGGCCTGCTCGAGGCGTTCGGCGACCAGGTCGAGCATTTCGTGCCGGCGCCGGAACCGGAGCCCGAGACCCAGGACGAGGCCGACAAGAAGCTGATGGCGGGGCCGCAGTTGCCGGGCAATGCCAACAGCCAGGCCGATATCGACGCCATTCTCGCGGGGCTGTTCTGACGCCGAAATCCCCACCATCGGCCGTCCCGTCGACCGGCAGTATCCTGCACCCATCCCGCGTGCCGGTGCTGCACGCGGCCGCCATGCTGGATCATGGTCATGGATGAGGAAGGTATGGCCCCGGCGCAGCCCGCCCCCGGGGGTGTGGCCGTGGCGACTTACGTCAGCCTGTTCCTGCTGCTGTTCGTGTTCTTCATCGTGCTGGTCTCGATCTCGCAAGTGCAGCGTCCGCGTGCGCGCGCCGTCATCGATTCGGTCGATGCCGCATTCGGGCATCTGCCTTCGGCGATCGGCCTGGTCGAGCCGCCGGCATCGCCCCAGCCCGAAGCCGTCGGGGTCGAAGGCTTCGCGCGCGACGTGACCGGCCTCCTGACCGGCTTCGCACCGCTGGCGCGGACGGACCTCGCCGCGCCCAGCGACAGCTTCCTCGAGATCGCGCTGGCGGAGGATGCCGTGTTCGAACCCGGCGGCGCCACGCCCAAGGCCGCGGCGCTGCCGACGCTCGACCGGCTGGCGCTCGTACTGCAGAAGCATGGCGCCGGCCCCGGCGTCCGCATGACCTGGCGCGCCATACTGCCGGCGGACGCGCCGCCGGGCGGGGATGCCGAGCGGCTAGCGACATTGCGGGCCGCGACGATCGCGGCACGGCTCTATGCCGAGGGCTGCCCCGGCGATGCGCTCGCGATCGCCCTCGAACGCGGCGAGGGACCGGCACTCCGGATCGATTTCGCCGTGGTCGGCGGTGACCAGCCCGATGTGGGGGCGCCGCCATGATGCCGTTCGGCTTCGATCGGGACGAACCGCCCGCGCGGCCGCGCTCGCCCGGTTGGATGATCACGTTCGCCGACCTGATGTCGCTGCTGGTCTCGTTCTTCGTGCTGCTGTTCGCCACCACCACGGTCGAGCGCCACGACTGGGAGCGGGTCGTGCTGCCGATCTCGGAATATCTGACCGGCCATCGGCTCGAAGGGAAGGGGGCCGCGGAAGTGCCGGCGCCCGGCCGGGCCCGGATCGATCTCAATTATGCGGCGGCCCTCGTCGACAAGCTGGTCGCCGACCAGCCGGCGCTCGCCGGCACGGAGGTGCGGCGCGAGGACCATCGCCTGGTGCTGCGGCTGCCGGCGCAGCCGATCGCGCATTGGGCCGACACGGACAAGGCGCCGCTCGCCGATCTGGCACGGCTGCTGACCAATCTGGAAAACCGCGTCTCGATCGCGGCGCATCGCGGCGCCAATCCGGCACCCGGCGCCGAGGCGACCCATGACTGGATCATGGCGCTGGGTGCGGCCGACAGCGTGGCCGAGACCCTGCGGCATCTGGGATATCCGCACCCGTTGCCGCGCGCGGCGATGATCGATCTTGGCGACGGCGGCCAGACCCGGATCGACGTCGTGATCGAGGACCAGGCCGCCGTTGCTCCGCGTTCCGGAAGCGATCATGCGACGCCCTGAGCGAGCCCGCCCCGTGATCCTGGCCGGCCTGCTGCTGGCCGCGCTGGCATGGCCCGGCGCGCCCGCCCGCGCGCAGGAGGCGACGACCGCGACCGCCGCACCGGTAGCACTGGCGCCCGCGGCGCCGGCAAAGACGCGGCTGGAGACGCGGGCTGCTGTGCATCCCGGTTTCGCCCGGCTGGTGTTCGCCGGTACCGGCGGCGGACCATCGGTGCCGTTCAAGGCGACGGTGACGGACGATGGGTTGACCATCCACTTCGACCGGCCGGTCGAAGCGCCGCTCGATCCGGTCCGGCGCGCGCTCGGTCCCTATCTCGACCAGCTCGCGGCCTCGCCCGACGGGTTGACGGTCACGGCCCACCTGAAGCGACCGGTCGCCCTCCAACAGGCGACCTACGATGCCTCGACCCTGGTCGTCGATCTTGTCGACAAGCCGAAGCCCGCGGCCGAGGCGAAGGCGCCAGCGCCCCAGCCGGCCGCGGCCCCTGAGCAGAAGCCCGCAGCAGCACCCGAGCAGAAGCCCGCCCAAGCCGCGCCAACGCTTCCCGCCAAGGCCGAGGCCAAGCCGACGCCGGTCCGTGTGCGGATCGGGGATCACGGCAAGGACGCCCGCCTGGTGTTCGAATGGCCGAAGCCGGTCGACTACAAGCTGGTGCAGAACGACGGCAAGGCCCAGCTGACGTTCGATCAGCCGGCCAAGATCGACATGGTGCGGTTCGGTCGGAACCTGCCGACGCGGCTGCGGCCGGCGACGCTCTCGGCCGACGGGACCCAGCTCGAATTCGCGCTGCCGCCCGGCCTGCGCGTCAACGACAGCCGGCAAGCCAATCTGATTGTGCTCGACGTGGTGCCCGGAACGCCGCCGGCGGCAGCACCGGTCGTGGCCGAGCCGCCGCCCGCTGCCCCGCCGGCGCCGGCACCTGCTGCGCCGACGGTCGCCGAGGCGCCAGTCCCGGCGGTCCATGCGCCGACGCCGCCGGCCGAGGCGGACCAGGACGCGCCCGTGGCGACCGGCCAAGTGTCCGGCACGCTCGGCTCGGCCGCCGAAAACGGCCTGCAGATCCGCTATACCCTGATCGACGACGGCGTCTCGCTGCGCTTCGAATGGCGCCAGCCTGCGGCAGCGGCGATCTTCCGGCGCGGCAATGCCGTCTGGATGGTGTTCGACCGCGCCCAGAAGATGGATTTCGGCGATTTCCGGGCGGCGAACTGGCCGGTGATCACCTCGATCGCCCAGGTGCCGAGCCGCAGCGGGACGGTGCTCCGGCTGTCCGTCTGGGCCGGGTTCAATCCCAGCGTCCGCCGCGCGGGCACCGCCTGGATCGTCGAATTGCGCAATCAGCCGCAGCGGTCGGATGCGCCGGTCCAGGGCCAGGTGCGCAGCGACGGCCCCAATGCCTCGATGATCTTTCCGGCAAGCGACCCGTCGGGCCCGATCAGCGTGATCGATCCCGACGCCGGCGACGTGCTCGTCACCGTGCCGCTGCCGCAGCTCGGCCAGGGCTCCGACCTCGGCGCGGAGTTCCCGGATTTCCGTGTGCTGCCGAGCGCCCAGGGCCTGGTATTCCGGCCGGCGAGCGACCAGTTGGCGATCCGCGCGCAGCCGAGCCAGGTCGAGCTTAGCGCGCCCGGCGGACTGACGCTGTCGTCCGACGCGGACCGCCACGCCGAGCGCGCCAGCCGGCCCGACCAGAAGCGGGTGTTCAACCCCGTCGACTGGCTGGGCCATGGCGAGGATTTCACGCCGCGGCGCCAGGCGCTGATGCAAGCGATCACGACCGCCTCGCCCGACGACAAGAACGGCGCGCGCATCGATCTCGCCCGCTTCTTCTTCGCGAACAGCATGGGCACGGAGGCGCTGAGCGTGCTGCGCGTGATCGAGCATGACGCGCCGGGGATGTTCGACGACCCGAACCTGCGCGCGCTGCGCGGCGCATCGGAGGAACTGGCGAACCAGCTCGACACCGCCTCGTCCGATCTGGGCGATCCGTCGCTCGACGACCGGGCCGACGGCCAGCTCTGGCGGGCGGTGCTCGCGGCCGATCGCGGCCAATGGACCGACGCGCTCAACGCCTATGCCAAGGCCAACAACGTGCTGCGGAACTACCCCGACGGGCTGCGCAACCGCCTGTCGATCAAGCTCGCCGAGGCGCTGCTGAACGCCGGCGACCGGGACAAGGCGGCGGCGCTCGCCGCCGATGTGCTGGCCCATAATCCCCCGGCCGGCGAGGCCGACCGCGCCAAGGTGCTGCAGGGCCGGGTCCTGGCGATCCAGGGCGACGCGAAGCAGGCGATCGAGCTCTGGTCCCAGGTCTCGAAATCGCCGGATTCGAGCCTGGCCCGGGCCCAGGCGACCTATGCCATGACCCTGAGCAAGCTCGAGGCCAAGGAGATCGACCGCGCCGACGCGATCGCGGCACTCGATCGGCTGCGCTTCGTCTGGCGCGGCGATGATTTCGAGGTCCGGGTGCTGCGCAAGCTCGCCGAGCTGCAGATTGCCGACGGCGATTACCGGTCCGGCTTCCGCTCGCTGCGCCAGGTGCTGGCGAGCTACGGCGACAGCCCGGTGGCGCACGGCGTCGCCGACGAGATGCAGCGGTACTTCGTCGACCTGTTCCTGGGCAAGGCCGCCGACAATGTGCCGCCGCTGAAGCAGCTCGGCCTCTATGACGAGTTCAAGGAGCTGACGCCGCCGGGCGCCGTCGGCGACGAGATCATCCGCAAGCTGGCGGACCAGCTGGTCAAGGTCGACCTGCTGGATCGGGCGGCCGAGCTGCTGGAAAACCAGGTGAAGACACGCCTCACCGGTGTCGACCAGGCCCGGGTGGCGGCCCAGCTGGCGCTCGTCCGCCTGCTCGATCGGCGGCCGGACGATGCGCTCGCGGCGCTCGATATCCCGGTCCCGCCCGACCTGCCGCCGGAGCTCGTCAACCAGCGTCTGGAACTGCGTGCCCGCGCGCTCGCCGAGCAGAACAAGAACGACGATGCGCTGAAGCTGCTGGCCGCCGATGCGTCACCCGATGCCGACAGGCTGCGCGTTGACATCTATTGGAAGACGCAGAACTGGGCCGCCGTCGTGCCGGTGCTGAAGCGTGGGTTGAAATCACCCGAGGCCGGCAAGGTCGACGAGGATACCGCCCGCGCCGTGCTCAAGATCGCGACGGCGATGGTGCTGGGCAAGGACCGGACCGGGCTTGCGGCCCTGCAGAAGCAATATGGCGCCGCGATGGACCAGAGCGTGCTCAAGGATGATTTCCGGGTGGTCGCCGGCAACAGCTCGGCCACATCCGGCGACTTCAAATCGCTCGCCGACCGGGTTGCCCAGATCAGCGATCTCCAGGGCTTCATGACGACCTATCGCCAGCGCCTGGCCAAGGACCGGCTCAGCCAAATCAACTGACATCCTCATGCGAGATGAGAATCTTTCGCAAAGCCTCTTGCGCGAAAACGGTTTCGATATATCTTAGTGATGTCGAAACACAGACAAGGGAACGCTATGTTCGGAAAATTCAGGCCTCGCGGCCACGGGGAGGGCCACCATGAGGGCCATCGGGACGGGGGCGGCCGCCGCTTCGCCCGGGGCGAGTTCGGCTTCGGCGGCCGTCATTTCGGCGACCACCACGGCGGGCGCCACGGCTGGGGCGGCGGGCGGATGGGCCGGCTGTTCGAGCAGGGCGACCTGCGCTTCCTGATCCTGAGCCTGATCGAGGAAAAGCCGCGCCACGGCTATGAGATCATCAAGGCGATCGAGGACAAGCTCCTGGGCCTCTACAGTCCGAGTCCCGGCGTCATCTATCCGACCCTGACCCTGCTCGAGGAAATGGGCTGCGCGACCGTCGCCCAGGCCGAGGGCAACAAGAAGCTCTATGCCATCACCGACGAGGGGCGGGCATACCTGGCCAGCAACCACTCGATCATGACCGTCGTGCTGGAAAAGATCGCCGAGGCGAAGCGCCGGTTCGCCGGCGGCCGCCAGCCGCAGATCCAGCGCGCGATCGAGAATTTCAAGCTGGCCCTGCACCTGCGGCTCGACAAGGCGCCGCTGACCGACGAGCAGGTTGCGCGCATCACGGCCATCATCGATGCGGCGGCGACCGACATCGAGCGGGTCTGACGGGGGTGCGCATCATACCGACGACCTTGCGCCGGGCCTGGGGGCGGGAGCGGACGGCCCCGATGCCGGCCCGTCCGACACTAACCCTCACCGGAACCAACCCGACGCCGGCGAAGTGGGAGACGGATGTGCTGCTCGTCTGCCTGCGCTGCTCGGCCAAGCTGCCGGACGGCCTGGCGCCGGACGGGCGCACCACGCTCCGCCAATGGTTCAAGGAGCGTCTCGGCTCGGTCGGCCGGAGCAAGGCGCTCCGCGTGGTCGAGACATCCTGCCTCGGCCTCTGCCCGGACGAGCGCATTGCGGTCGCCATTGGCCGCGAGCTGGCGGCGGAGCCGGCGATCATCCGTTCCGTCGCGACCGAGGCAGACCGCGAAGCGGTCTACCGCGCGGCGGTCGGCGATCAGCCCGGCCCGAAGCTCTGAATGAGCGAGCCGCAGACCAGATACCAGCCGTCGATCAGCACGAAGAAGATCAGCTTGAACGGCAGGCTGATCACGTTCGGCGGCAGGCTGACCATGCCCATCGACATGACCAGCGAGGCGACGACGATGTCGATGATCAGGAATGGCAGGAACAAGAGGAAGCCGATCTCGAACGCGCGGCGCAGCTCGCTGATCAGGAAGGCCGGCAGCAGCGCCCGGTAGGGCGTGTCATCGGGCGTCGCCACGGGCGCGATCCGCCCGAGCCCCATGAACAGCTGCAGGTCCTGGTCGCGCACATGGGTCTGCATGAAGTCGTGGAACGGCTTCGCCGTGCGTTCGAGCGCGGTCGCCGTGTCGAGCTTCTCGGCGATCAGCGGGGCGACACCGTCGTTGTAGGACCGTTCCAGGGTCGGCGCCATGACGAAGGCCGATAGGAACAGGGCCAGGCTGACCAGCACCGTGTTCGGCGGCGTCTGCTGGATGCCGAGGGCGGTGCGCACGAACGACAGCACGACAACGATGCGCGTGAACGAGGTGACCGTGACCAGCAGGCCGGGAACCACGCTCAGCACCGTCATCAGCACGACGAGTTCGACGATCCGGCCGGTGGTCGAGCCGCCGCCGTCGCCGAGGTCGACCGACAGGCTCTGCGCCGAGGCCGGTCCGACCAGCAACAGGCCCGAGAGCAGCAGAAGGACGCCCAGGATCCGCGTCATTATCGAACGGCTCACGCGTCCTCGCTCGGCAAATGGCTGGCGAAGCCGCGTCCCGAACGGTCGTAGGGCGTGCTGGCGCCGGGCTCGGCCGAGGCGGTGATTCCGGTCTCGATCACCAGGTCGCGGGCGCCGCCGATCAGCAGCAGATGTTCGGTCTGGTCGCGCCGGATGAGCAGCAGCCGGCGGCGGGAATCGATCGCGATCGATGCCACCAGGCCCAGGCGCCCGGGGCGGCCCAGCCGCATGGTCGGGCCGAACCGCCGCAGCAGCCAGGCGCACAGGCCGATCAGGGCCAGGACGAAGACCAGGGCCGTGACGAGCCGGATGATGTCGGTCACGTTTTCGATTTTGGAGCTCCCGCTGCCGCGCGATAGACGTCGCTCGCGCGCTTGGGGTCGGCCGGGCGTTCGGTTTCCGGTGTGACGGCGGCGAGGCGGCGGCGCAGCTCGCCCTCGATCTCGTCGAGCTTCCGGGTCAGATGCAGCAGCCGATCGGCCGCATCGCGGCGGCGGCTGTCGACCGCCATCCGGCAGATCGTCTCGATGCGCGGCGGCAGGTCGGTCAGATCGACGAGGTCGCCCGCCAGCAGGGCCGCGAGTGACGCGTCGAGCTGGGCCTCGGTGTCGTCGAGCAATCGGTCGAGGGCGGTACCGGTCATGTCGGAGGGTGCTCGGTCGGGGATCGCTGCTGGAGTTCCCAGCGATAGACGTGCGTCAGGATTTCCGCAACAGCGGCGAAGGCGATGATCGGAATCTCGTCGCCGACATCGAGCTTCGACAGGATCTCGACCAGATCGGCATCCTCGCGCACCTTGATGCCCTTCTCGAAGGCGATCGCCAGGATCTGCCGCGCTACATTGCCTTCGCCGGTGGCGAGGATGGTCGGCACGCTCGGATCCCGGGGATCGAAGTCCAGGGCAATCGCCTTTTCCCGTTCCATTCACGCCCTTTCGCGCTAGCCGGCCAAAGCCTGGGGCCTCGTCCCTTAACAAAGCCTTAGAGTGGCCGGCGGCACAGCGTCGCGGGCGGTGCGGGCCGGGTTGCAGGGTGCCCCGTCAGCGATCCGGGTGCAACCGATGAGAGCGGCACGGCTGTTCCTGCGGCCAAATAAGCGGTAGCGTCGCCGGCAACGAAAATCCTCACCCTCGGAGGCTGTTGTATGGCGTTAAGGGATATTCGCGCGACGATGGGCGGCATGACCTTCGGTCTGGCCGCCCTGCTCGCATCCGGGACGGCGATCGCCGCCCCGGGCCAACCGGTTGCGGACAAGAAGCCGGTGACCGAGACCTTCTTCGGCACCAGTGTGACCGACGACTACCGGTGGATGGAAGATTCCAAAACGCCGGAATTCCAGGCCTTCATGAAGGGGCAGGCGGATTATACCAACGCCGCGCTGGCCAAGATTTCAGGCCGTGCCGCGCTCGAGAAGCGCATCGTCGCCCTCGACAATGCCAGCGTGAAGGTGCTGGGCGTCAATCGGGTCGGCGATGCCTATTTCTATCGCAAGAGCGCGCCGGGCGCCGCCAACTACTCGCTCGTCGTGCGCATGGGCGCCAAGGGCCCGGAAAAGGTGCTGGTCGATCCGACCAAGCTCTCGACCGACGGCAAGCACGTCTCGATCGATTATTTCCAGCCCTCGCTCGACGGCAAGTACGTGGCCTACGGCCTGTCGGAAGGCGGCTCCGAGCAGAGCATCCTGCATGTCATGGAGGTGGCGACCGGTCAGGATCTGGCCGAGCGCATCGACCGCACCAACAACGCGTCGGTCTCCTGGCTGCCGGATGGCAAGTCGTTCTACTACAACCGGCTGAAGAAGCTCGACGCGGGCGAGCCCGGCACCAACAAGTACAAGGACAGCCGCGCCTACCTGCATGTGCTGGGCGCCGATCCGGAAATGGACAAGCCGGTGCTGGGCACCGGCCTCAATTCCAGCCTCAAGATCGACCCGATCGCCTTTCCGTTCGTTGTCGTCACGCCGGGGTCCGACTATGCGCTGGGCCTGGTCGTGAACGGCGTGCAGAACGAGATCGGGCTCTATGCCGCACCGGTCGACAAGGTCACGGACGGCAACACGCCGTGGGTCAAGCTGGCGCTGCCCGAGGACGAGGTCACCGGGGCGGCGCTCCACGGCCATGACCTGTTCCTGCTGACCCACAAGGGCGCCGCCCGCTTCAAGGTCCTGAAGGAGGACGTGAGCAAGCCGGACCTGGCGAAGGCACAGACGGTCGTGCCGGCCGGCCAGGTCGTCATCACCGGGATCGCGACCGCCGCCGACGCGCTCTATGTCCAGGACATGGACGGTGGCCCGAGCCGGCTGCGCCGGCTGCCCTATGACACGGGCAAGGTCGAGAGCGTGCCGCTGGCCTATGACGGCGCGACGATCGACGGGCTCTATACCGACACGCGGGTTCCGGGCGCGTTGTTCAGCATCGAGGGCTGGGTGCATTCCGGCGCCTGGGTCACTTACGAGCCCAAGGACGACAAGATCGTCGACACCGGCCTGCTGGCGCCGTCGCCGGTCGACACCAAGGCCTACATGGCCGAGGAAGTCCGGATCAAGAGCGCCGACGGCACCGAGGTGCCGATGTCGATCGTGCGCCGCAAGGATGCGAAGCCCGACGGCAAGCACCCGACCCTGATCTGGGGCTACGGCGCCTACGGCATCTCGGAGACGCCGGTGTTCGCGCCGCGCTGGTACCCGCTGCTCGAGAATGGCGGCGTCTGGGCGACCTGCCACGTGCGCGGCGGCGGCGAATATGGCGAGGATTGGCATCTTGCCGGCAAGAAGGCGACCAAACCCAACAGCTGGGGCGATCTCATCGCCTGCGCCCAGTACCTGATCGACAAGGGCTGGGCGACCGCGGCCACGCTCGGCATCGACGGCGGCAGCGCCGGCGGCATCCTGGTCGGCGGCGCCATGAACGCGCGGCCGGATCTGTTCCGGGTGGTGATCGACGAGGTCGGCGTCTCGAACGCGCTACGCGGCGAGTTCAGCGAAAACGGCCCGCCGAACATTCCGGAATTCGGCTCGGTCACGACCGAGGACGGCTTCAAGGGCCTGCTCGCCATGGACGCGATGCATAACGTCAAGCCGGGCACGGCCTATCCGGCGGTGCTGTTGACGACCGGCATCAACGACCCGCGCGTGCCGTCCTACGAGTCGGCGAAGATGGCGGCCACCCTGCAGGCGGCGACCACGAGCGGCCGTCCGATCCTGCTGCGCGTCGATTACGACGCTGGCCACGGCATCGGCTCGACCCGCATCCAGCGCAACAAGGAACTGGCCGACAAGTTCGCCTTCATGTTCTGGCAGATGGGCCTCAAGGCCTATCAGCCGAAGGCGAAATAGTCGCACCCCAGGAGCGCGGACGGCCGGGTGAGGGCCGTCCGCGCTTAACCCGTTGGTAACGAGCCGTCGTGCATCCTTCACTCTGGCCTGAACTGTGGACGAGGCGAAGGGTCCGATGGACCTCAACAACTTGCCGCTGCTCGCAGCGCTGACGAAGAAGATTGGCTGGTTGGCGGCACGACAGAAGGTCGTGGCCGAAAACGTCGCCAATGCCGATACGCCGGGCTTCAAGGCGTCGGATCTTCGTCCGTTGGATTTCCGCAAGGAATTGGCGGAAGTGACCCATGGAAGCGCTGCGAAGCTGGCGCCGGTCACGACCGATCCCCGGCACCTGGTCGGCACCGAATTCGCCGCCAAGCTCGAGCCGGTCGTCGAGAAGACGACGTCGGACCGAGATATCAACGGCAACACGGTCTCGCTCGAAGACGAGATGATGAAGGTGTCGGACACCGCGTCGGACTACCAACTGATGACCAACCTGTATAAGAAGCAGGTCGGGCTGATCAAAACGGCGATTGGTCGGACGGGCTCGTAGCGCGGGCGCGCGACCGGAGAGGTTCTGGCATGTCGACCTTCGATGATATCGGCAAGACCGCGGCGTCCGCGATGACAGCGCAGACCCTGCGTCTGCGGACCATTTCGGAGAATATCGCCAACGCCAATTCGACCGCCAATTCGGCGGGCGGCGATCCCTATCGGCGCAAGCTGGTCACGTTCAAGAACGTGATCGATCACGAGACCGGCGCCGATACGGTCAAGGTCGACCGCATCGTGCCCGACGCGGCACCGTTCGAGATGAAGTTCATGCCCGGCCACCCGGCGGCCGACGGCAACGGCTACGTCCGCATGCCGAACGTCAACCCGCTGGTCGAGATGGGCGATCTGCGCGAGGCCCAGCGCAGCTATCAGGCCAACGTCGATGTGATCGACGCCACGAACACGATGATTTCGCGTACCATCGACCTGCTTCGCAGTTAAGATCGCCGTAACATCAGCTGGATGCGCGTCGCCGCCTGAGGATTTGAACCCATGACGATCAATGTCGCCGCCGGCGCCGCCGCCTATGCCAATGCCGCCAAGACCCTGACCGCGCCCCAGGGCGCCGGTGCCGTGAGCGGCGGCGGGTTCGGCGACATGCTGAAGTCGGCCCTAGAAGGGGCGGTCAATGATCAGCAGAAGGGCGAGGCCGCGAGCATGCAGGCCATCGCCGGCAATGGCGACATCAACGGCGTCGTCGCCGCTGTGACCAACGCCGACGTCACGCTGCAGACGGTGGTCGCCGTTCGCGACAAGGTCATTTCCGCCTACCAGGAAATCCTGCACATGACCGTCTGAGCGGTCGTCGCCATGAACGAAACCCAGATCATCGACGTCGCCCGCGATGCGATCTTCACGGCGCTCAAGATCGCTGGCGGGCCGATGCTGGCGGCGCTCGTCGTCGGCATCCTCATCTCGATCTTCCAGGCCCTGACCCAGATCCAGGAACAGACGCTGACCTTCGTGCCGAAGATCTTCGTGATCTTCATCTCGGTCCTGCTGCTGATGCCGTTCATGCTGGGCACGCTCGAAACCTTCGCCCGCTCGCTGGCCGATCGCATCATCGCCATCCAATAGGATCGCGCCCGGCGATGACGGCCCATCGATGACGACATATCCGCTGGCGCAGCTGGTCCCCGCCGTCCTCTGGACCTTCTTCCTGGTCTTTTGCCGGCTGGCGGCGGCGATCGGCTTGATGCCGGGCTTCGGCGACGCCTACGTCAATGTCCGTGCGCGCCTGGTCGTCGCGGCCTCGATCAGCATCGCGATCACGCCGGTCGTCCAGGCCGACTACGGCCTGCCCGCCGAACCGCAGAACCTGCTGCGCATGTTCGCGCTGATGTTCGACGAGATCTTCATCGGCAGCTTCCTGGGGTTGATGGGACGGCTGCTGCTGGCCTCGCTCGAGACCGGCGGCGCCATCATCGCCATGCAGACCTCGCTCGCCAACGCCATCACCTTCAATCCCGGTCAGACCTCGCCCGAGACGCTGCCGGCGAGCATGCTGTCGGCGCTCGCGGTCGTGCTGATCTTCGTGACCGGCATCGACCATATGCTGATCCGGACCGTCGTCGAGAGCTACCAGGCCTTTCCGGCCGGCGCACTGCCGCCCTTCGCCGACATGTCCCAGGCGATGGCGCGCCTGGTCGCCCGCGGCTTTCTCATCAGCGTCGAGCTGGCGGCACCTTTTTTGATCGTCGGGACCGTCTTTCATGTTACGCAAGGCCTGATTGCGAAGATCATGCCGCAGTTGCAGGTCTTCTATATCGGGTTGCCGCTGCAGGTCCTGGGCGGGCTGGTGTTGATCGGGCTGACCCTGCCGCCGCTGCTTTACTGGTTTCTCGGCCAATATGTCGACGTGATCAGCAGCATCACCCAACCTGGCTAGCGGCGCCGGGCAACGATGGCAAGACAGAGGGCGGGCATGGTCCTGGCGACCGATCGGACGGGCGAGGGGCATCGGCGGCGGCCGACACGCGGGGAAAAGCCGCTCTTGGGGCTGAGCCTGATGGCGACCGCGACCTGCCTCGGCCTTGGGCTTTGGCTCGGCCAGCAATTGCCGGCCGAATCGAGCGCTTACCGTGCCAGCCTGGCGATCGACGGCGTTGCGGTGCTGGCAATCCTGGCGCTGGCGGTGCTCGCGGTCCGCGCAGCGGCGGCGGGGCGGGCGGCATCGCTCGCGCGCCAGGCCCTGGAAGCGCTGCCCGATGCGGCCTTCGTCACCGACGAGGGCGGCGCCATCGGCTTCGCCAATGCCGCTTATGTCGCGCATTTCGCCGACGGTCCCTCGCCGTTTCAGGCATTTCACGATGGGGCCGAGGACGACGAGGCGGTCCAGCGTGAGATCGATCGCCTGAAGGCGCAGGCCCGGATCGGGGTCACCGGCCATGCGGAGCTGCGCGCGCGCCTCGCCGACGGTTCCTTTGCCTGGTACGAGGTCGCGGTGGCGCCGATCGCATCCGTGCGCGGGGGGGCTGTCTGGCAACTGATCGACATCACCGACCAGCGCCAGTTGCGCGGCGTGATCGAGGCGGGGCGGGCCCTGCTGTTCGATTTCTTCGATGGCGTGCCGGTCGGTCTCTACTCGGTCGACGAGGCCGGGCGCTTCCTGATGGTCAACGAGACGCTCGCCGGCTGGCTCGGCGCCTCGCCCGAGGCGCTGATCAACGAGAAGGCCGGGATCGAGGATTTTGTGGTGCCGTCGGATGACACGACGCGCGCGCAATTCGATCCCCAGGCCCAGGGCGAGGGGCGCGAGGTGATCCTGTCCGGGCGGCAGGGTCGTCTCATCACCGCGGCGATCAGCCAGACGGTCGGCATCGGCACGCGCGGCCAGCGCAGCTGCAGCGTCGTGCGCGACCTGGCGCCGGACCGGGCTCGCGAGGAAGCGCTGATCCGGGCGCGCCAGCGGTTCCAGCGCTTCTTCGAGATTGCGCCGGTCGGCATCGCGCTGGTCGATACCCACGCCCGCTTCAAGGAAACCAATCCGGCGCTCGACAAGCTGCTGCTGTCGGAAGAGGGGCATCTGGTCGGCCGGAACCTGATGGAGTTCGTGGTCGAGGACGATCAAAGGCCCGCCGCCGAACGGCTGGCCCAGATCGTCAAGGGCGTCCCGCTCGAGCGGCCGCTGGAGCTTCGGGTTCGGGCCGGCGCCCATGACAAGACGCTGGCGCTGTTCGCCAGCCGGCTCGACACCGCGGAGGGCGGCATTGCCGGGCTGATTCTGCATTTCATCGACCTGACCGAGCAGAAGAACCTGGAGCTGCAATTCGCCCAATCGCAGAAGATGCAGGCGGTCGGCCAGCTCGCCGGCGGCGTCGCCCATGATTTCAACAACCTGCTGACCGCGATGATCGGCTTCTGCGACCTGCTGCTGCTGCGGTTCCGTCCGGGCGACCAATCCTTCGCCGACATCATGCAGATCAAGCAGAACGCCAACCGGGCCGCCAATCTGGTCCGCCAGCTGCTGGCTTTCTCGCGCCAGCAGACCTTGCAGCCGCGCGTCATCGACATCGGCGACGTGCTGACCGAGCTCAGCCACCTGCTCAATCGGCTCCTGGGCGAGAACGTCGATCTCAAGATGGTGCAGAGCCGCGGCCTCGGCCCGGTGCGCGTCGATCAGGGGCAGCTCGAACAGGTCATCATCAATCTCGCGGTCAATGCCCGTGACGCCATGCCGCGCGGCGGCACGCTGACGATCAAGACCTCGAATCTCGAGCTCGGCCAGCCGATCCAGCGTGAGCTCGAGCTCATGCCCGCCGGCGCCTATGTGCTGATCGAGGTCACCGACGAGGGCACCGGCATCCCGCGCGAGATCGTCGGACGAATCTTCGAACCATTCTTCTCGACCAAGGAAGTGGGGTCCGGCACCGGCCTCGGCCTCTCGACCGTCTACGGCATCGTGAAGCAGACCGGCGGCTTCATCTTCGTCGACAGCGAGGTGGGCGTCGGCACGAAATTCTCGCTCTATCTGCCGCAGCATCAGCGCAAGGAGGGCGAGGCGGAGCCGTCGCCGCTGCTCGATCCGCTCGAAGTGGCGGCACCGCGCGACCTGACCGGCGCCGGCACCATCCTGCTGGTCGAGGACGAGGATCCGGTCCGCCTGTTCAGCGCCCGGGCGCTCAGGAACAAGGGCTACACCGTGCTCGAGGCGAAGAGCGGCGAGGCGGCGCTGCAGATCATCCAGGCCGAGGCGGAACCGATCCATCTCATCGTCACCGACGTGGTGATGCCGCGCATGGACGGTCCAACCCTGATCAAGCAGGTGCGCGAGACCCGACCCGACATGAAGGTCGTCTTCATCTCGGGCTACACCGAGGATTCCTTTCGCAAGCGCATCGGCGACGATGCCGACATCCATTTCCTCGCCAAGCCCTTCTCGCTCAAGCAGCTTGCCTTCAAGGTGAAGGAAATCATGGGCGAGGCGCGGGGCGATTAGCCGGGCGGAGACTCGGGGGCTGTCGCCGATCTGGGTGCCGGTCCCCGAGTGGCGGGCGGCGTCGGGGCGCGCCCCGGCGGGACCGGAAATCGGTTTCGTGAGCAAATGTTCCCATTGTGTTCCGGAACAAAACATGTACAGTGATGCGCGTTGCATCGCCGAGAGGCCTATGGAATAAGGGGACCGGGCAATGTCGCAGACCGTTCTGCGCCTGTTGGATAAGGCTGAGATGGATAAACAAAAGGCGTTGGAAGCGGCTCTCGGGCAGATCGAGCGCGCGTTCGGCAAGGGCTCGATCATGAAGCTCGGCTCGAAGGAAGCGGCGCTCGATATCGAGGTCGTTTCCACGGGTTCGCTTGGCCTCGACATCGCGCTCGGCATCGGCGGCCTGCCGCGCGGCCGCATCATCGAGATCTACGGTCCGGAAAGCTCGGGCAAGACGACGCTGGCGCTGCATGTCATCGCCGAGGCGCAGAAGTCCGGCGGCACCTGCGCCTTCGTCGATGCGGAACATGCGCTCGACCCCGGCTATGCCCGCAAGCTCGGCGTCAATATCGACGAGCTGCTGATCTCGCAGCCGGACGCCGGCGAGCAGGCGCTCGAAATCGCCGATACGCTGGTGCGCTCCGGTGCCATCGACGTGCTGGTCGTCGACTCGGTCGCTGCCCTGGTGCCGCGCGCCGAGCTGGAAGGCGAGATGGGCGACAGCCACATGGGCGTGCAGGCGCGGCTGATGAGCCAGGCGCTGCGCAAGCTCACCGGCTCGATCTCCAAGTCGCGCTGCATGGTGATCTTCATCAATCAGATCCGCATGAAGATCGGCGTGATGTTCGGCAATCCCGAAACCACCACCGGCGGCAACGCGCTGAAGTTCTATGCCTCGGTGCGCCTCGACATCCGCCGGATCGGCGCGATCAAGGAACGCGAGCAGGTCATCGGCAACCAGACCCGCGTCAAGGTCGTGAAGAACAAGATGGCGCCGCCGTTCAAGGTCGTCGAGTTCGACATCATGTACGGCGAGGGCGTGTCGAAGCGCGGCGAGCTGATCGATCTCGGCGTCTCGGCCGGCGTGGTCGAGAAGTCCGGCTCCTGGTTCTCCCATGACGGCCAGCGCATCGGCCAGGGCCGCGAGAACGCCAAGCAGTATCTGAAGGATCATCCGGAGACGGCGGATGCGATCGAGCGGGCGATCCGCGGCAACGCCGGCCTGGTCGCCGACGCGATGCTGATCACCTCGCCGGACGGCGGCTCCGAGGAATAATCGCCGTCGACGGGGCGCCATAACCCCGGCCTGCACCCGATCGTTCGATCTGCGAGACGCCCGCTCTTCCCATCCAGGGAAGGTCGGGCGTCTTTGCATTCGGGGGGCGATAACGCAATCGTCGAAGCGGGCGGCGCTCCCTTTCGTTGCTACCCTCGTGGTAGAAACAACGAAAAGCTGCAGCCTGGTCGGGCGGACGATCTCGGGGATGGACCGATGGCAGATGGGGACAAGAACGTTAACTGCGAGCGATCTCCGATGATCGACGCATCGTTACCGCCGTCGACGGCAACCGGCGATCTCGGCGTCATGCATCTGAAACGCCTATGGTCGCGTCATGCGCTCCAGCGCCAGGCAGGCTGTCAGGTGGCCGGCCAGGACGAATTCACCCTCGACAGGATCGCCCTCTACGGCCTCGGCCTCGGGTTGCCGGAGAGCCTTCGCGCGATGGCCGAGGGCGGCTCCTTTGCCGCGTTCGAACGCTGGATCCTCGAGGTCAACGGCGCCGCCGTCGATCCCGAGGCCGTCCGCCGGATCAATGACGCGGTGCTGCGGCTCGGCGGCGCACCCGGCGATCCGGCCCTGGTGCGCCCGGCATCGGCGCCCGTGTTCGGGCCCGAGGATCTCGCCCATTGGGAGCGCCACGGCTATGTCGTGCTGCATGACGCCGTCGACGAACCGGTGCGCGCCGCGGCCGAGCAGGCGATCTGGCAGTCGCTGGGCGCCGGGCCCGACATGCCGGAGTGCTGGTATGGCGGGTCGCATGGCCACAGCATCTGGCTGGAGCTCGTCCATCATCCGGCCTTGCGCGCGGTGCGCGCGGCGCCGCGCATCCGGGCCGCCTTCGCCCAGCTCTGGGGCACCAACGATCTTTGGGCGACGGTCGACCGCGGCGGCTTCAACCCGCCGGAGCGGCCCGGCTGGGCTTTCCCGGGCCCGCATCTCCACTGGGACACCAGTATCGCCCTGCCGATGCCGCTCGGGCTGCAGGGCATTCTCTACCTGACCGACACGGCGGCGGAGCAGGGCGCCTTCACCTGCGTCCCAGGCTTCCACCATCGTCTCGAGGATTGGCTCGGGCGCTTGCCGGCCGGCGCGGAGCCGCGGCTGCTCGATCCGGACCTGATCGCGGCGGCCGTGCCGATCGCGGGGCGCGCCGGCGATCTGGTCATCTGGCATCACGCGCTGCCGCACGGCAGCCGGCCGAATCGAACCGATCGGCCGCGGCTGGTGCAATATATCTCGATGTTCCCGACCGCCCACCGCGACGACCGGCCCTGGCGGTGAGCAAAACAAACGGGCCGGAGATCGCTCTCCGGCCCGCGAGCTTCCGTTTCGCCATGGAAACGAAGCTTACTTGACCGCCTTCTTCAGGCCGGCGTCGAGCGCATCCAGGAACTGGGTGGTCGACAGCCACGGTTCGTTCGGGCCGATCAGGATGGCCAGGTCCTTGGTCATCTTGCCGGCTTCGACCGTATCGACGCAGACCTTCTCCAGCGTCTCGGCGAAATGCTGGACGTCGGGCGTGCCGTCGAACTTACCGCGGTAGTAGAGGCCGCGGGTCCAGGCGAAGATCGACGCGATCGGATTGGTCGAGGTCTCCTTGCCCTGCTGGTGCTGGCGATAGTGCCGGGTCACGGTGCCGTGGGCCGCCTCGGCCTCGACCGTGTTGCCGTCGGGCGCCAGCAGCACCGAGGTCATGAGGCCGAGCGAGCCGAAGCCCTGGGCGACCGTGTCGGACTGCACGTCGCCGTCGTAGTTCTTGCAGGCCCAGACGAAATCGCCGCTCCACTTGAGCGCGGAGGCGACCATGTCGTCGATCAGGCGGTGCTCGTAGGTGATCTTGCGCTTGTCGAACTCGGCCTTGAACTCGTTGTTGAACACTTCCTGGAACAGGTCCTTGAAGCGGCCGTCATAGGCCTTGAGGATCGTGTTCTTGGTCGAGAGATAGACCGGCCAGTTCTTCAAGAGGCCGTAGTTGAAGCTGGCGCGCGCGAAGTCGCGGATCGATTCGTCGAGATTGTACATGCCCATCGCGACGCCCGAGCCCGGGAAGTCGAACACGTCGTAATGGATGGCCTCGCCGCCGCCGTCGGGCGTGAAGGTCATGGTCAGCTTGCCCTTGCCCGGTACCTTGAAGTCGGTGGCGCGGTACTGGTCGCCGAACGCATGACGGCCGATGACGATCGGCGAGGTCCAGCCGGGCACCAGGCGCGGCACGTTCTTGCAGATGATCGGCTCGCGGAACACGGTGCCGCCCAGGATGTTGCGGATCGTGCCGTTCGGCGACTTCCACATCTTCTTGAGCTTGAACTCCTCGACGCGGGCCTCGTCCGGCGTGATCGTCGCGCACTTGACGCCGACGCCGTGTTGCTTGATCGCATTCGCGGCGTCGACCGTCACCTGGTCGTTGGTGGCGTCGCGATGTTCCATCCCGAGGTCGTAGTACTTGAGGTCGACGTCGAGGTACGGAACGATCAGCTTGTCCTTGATGAACTTCCAGATGATGCGGGTCATCTCGTCGCCGTCGAGTTCGACGACTGGGTTCTTCACCTTGATCTTGCTCATCAGAAAGCTCTCCAGCTGGCCGGCCCGCGACGGAGCTGCGCGGGGCCGGGCAAGGCAATTGGGGCGGCACGCGGGCTCATGGCCCTGCCGGGACGGAATGTCCGGAGGGGCCGGCCGCGGCGCGGGGGGCTGAGGACCATAGCATCTGGGTCCGGCCCGGCAAGGGGGCTCATGCCGCAGTCAGAACTGGAAATAGATGAACGGCCGGTAGGTCGTCGGCACCAGTGCCAGCATCAGGCCGCACAGGGTTCCGGCGGCGGCGTAGAAGGCCGGCGGCGAGAGCCGTTGCAGCGGGCCGGAGATCAGTTTCCGCGCCTCGAGCCAGTGCAGCAGGGCCAGCCCCAGGATCACCGGCGCCGCCAGGGTCGCGATATCTTCGGTACCGCCGCCGCTGAGTGTCACGAAGGTGCGGGCGATCCGCGCCGCGTCGGGCAAGGTCGTCGCGCGGAAGAAGATCCAGGCGAAGCAGACCCACCAGAGGGTCAAGAGCCAGGCGCCGGCCCGGTAGAGTGGCCGGGCGGCGAGGGTGGCCGAGCGTCGCGCGGCATATTCCTTGTGAATGACGAGGGCGCCGCCGTGGAGCGTGCCCCAGATGACGAAATTCCACGAGGCGCCGTGCCACAGGCCGCCCAGCATCATGGTGAGCATCAGGTTGCGGCAGGTCATGAGCCGGCCGCCGCGATTGCCGCCGAGCGAGATATAGAGATAGTCCCTGAGCCAGGACGACAGGCTGATGTGCCAGCGCCGCCAGAAATCGCCGATGTCGGCGGCGAAATAGGGCTGGCGGAAATTGATCGTCAGGTCGTAGCCGAGCAGCTTGGCGACCGCGATCGCCATGTCGGTATAGCCCGAGAAATCGCAATAGATCTGGACCGCATAGAGCAGCACCGCCGCGACGATCGATGGGCCGCTGTAGTCGCCGGCATGGGCGAAGGCGGCGTCGACATAGGGTGCCACATTGTCCGAGACGCAGGCCTTCTTGACGAAGCCGAAGAAGAACAGGATCAGCGCCGGCCGGACCGGAACGTCGGCGAAGCGCCGCGGTGCGTCGAGCTGCGGCAGGAAATCATAGGCCCGGACGATCGGGCCGGCGACGAGCTGGGGAAAGAAGGCGACGAAGGTGGCGTAGTCGAGCAGGCTGCGCCGGGCCGGCATCCGGCCGCGATAGATGTCGATCGTGTAGCTGAGGCTCTGGAACGTGTAGAAACTGATGCCGACCGGCAGGATAATATGCACGGTGACCGGATTGACGGCGACGCCGAGGCTGTGCAGCAGGACCGCGAAGGAATCGGCGAAGAAGTTGAAATATTTGAAGATGCTGAGCAGGCCGAGATTGACGCTGACGCTGAAGGCGATCAGCAGGCGGCGCCGTCCCGGATTTGGCGTCCGCGCCATCGCGAGGCCGGTCAGGTAGTCGAACAGGGTCGAGAATCCCAACAGCAGCGTGAAGCGTGCGTCCCAGGCGCCGTAGAAGACGTAGCTCGCGACCAGCAGCAGCAGCTTGCGCTGGCCGTTCCGCCGCAGCGTCCAATAGAGCGCGAAGACGATCGCGTAGAACAGGAAGAAGCGCGGCTCGATGAACAGCATGGCTCAGTCCCCGCCGAGCTGCCGGCACAGGTCCGCCCCGACGATGGCCGAGGCCCGGCCGGCGGCGTTGCGGTTCAGGTGGGTCCGGTCGAACCAGGCGTCGGGCGTGTAGATCTCGGCCGCCCATGCACCGTTCATCAGGTTGATGTCGGGCACGTTCGGCTCCCGAACCCGGAGCGCGTGCTCGATGCGCTTCGCATCGGTCATCGCCTCGCCGTAGGTGTCCGGCAGATGTAGGACGACCGGCTGGTAGCCCATCCGCCGGATCAGCGCGATCAGGTCGAGAATGCCGTCGATCCGCCGCGTCTCCTGGCCGGGGCTGATCGGAGCCGCCGGCAGCTCGCCGGCATTCTGGCGCCGCAGGTCCGCGAGCTGGGCTTCGAACTGGTCGAAGGTCCGCAGCATGAGCGCGCGATTCTCGTTCGTCGCCGCCGCAGGCGCATCCGGGTCCTGGGATTCGTAGCCTGCGGCGTCGATCGCGGCCGGCCATGGCGGATCTGTCCGAGGTTCTGGATGCAGCGCTCGCCCGAGCAGGCCAAGCGCGCTGTTGCGATAGGCGAAGGCAGCGACGAAGCGGACCGTCGCCGAGAGTTTGCGCGGGTCCGGATGGGACCAGATGTCGCTGAGCGCGAGCGGCGCGGCGCTGGGATGGGTCGTCACCCACATCCGCTCGGAACGCAGGTTGGCGAAGCTGACATGAATCTCGTTCGGCGGATCGAACAGGATGCGCTTCAGGTGCGGCGGCCGGGACGCTGCGATCTGGCCAAGCAGATAGCGCATCTCGATCACGTTCATGTCGCCCAGGCCCAGGTTGTAGCTGTGCATCGGGCAGCCGCTGGCCTTGGCCGCCGCGTCGAACGAGTGCGGGTCGAAATCACGGAGCATCCGGCTCGAGCCGATCGCAATCGTGTCGAAGCCGTCATCCTGCCGGATCAGCGGGTGGAGCTTGGTGGTGAGTTCGACGATCTCGCCCGGCGGCAACACGAACCGGCCGGCGACGCCGAGGCCTAGCGTCGCCAGCAGAAAGCAGGTGCCGAACAGCAGGCCGAGCTTGATCCGGCCGACCATCGCTCGCCGCCGGGGCGGCGAGGGCGGGGCGAGTTCGGTTGTCGTGAACAGGCCCTCGTCCGCCGGCATCAGTGCCGCCGGTTCGCCGCGCTGGCGCCGGTGCTGGGCGCCCCGTTTTCGGGATGCCCTACATCCATTTGGTGTCGACCGGAAGAGCCGGCGGTCGCGCCTGGGCCAGCGCCGGCAGGATGTCAGCCACGCTCGTCACCGTGTGGTAGAGGTTGCGGCATTCGGGCCGGGCGAAGCCGGTCGCGATGATCGTGTCGAGCAGGCTGGCAAGGGGCGCCCAGTAGCCGAAGAGGTCGGCCAGGACCAACGGCTTGTCGTGCAGGCCGAGCTGCCGCCAGGTGATGATCTCGAACATTTCGTCGAGCGTGCCGTAGCCGCCCGGCAGGACGACGAAGGCATCGGCGCGTTCCGCCATCAACTGCTTGCGCTCATGCATGGTCTCGACGATCAGCAGTTCGCTCACCGTCGCATGCGCCACCTCGCGCTCGTGCAGATGGCGCGGGATGATGCCGACCACGCGGCCGCCCGCGGCCAGGACGCCGTCGGCGACTCGTCCCATCAGGCCGACCCGGCCGCCGCCATAGATCAATTCCAGCCCGGCTTCGCCCATCAGGCGCCCGAATTCCGTCGCGGCGTTTAGAAACCGCGAATCGACCCGATTGGACGATCCGCAATAGACGCAAACGCTCTTGATCGACGCCATAACTACCAAACCCTTCTCGCACCCTCGATGCCTGTCCGGCCCGAATACGGGGCCGCCTGCGATCAACGACAGGCTTTCCAATTCATTCCGGTCCTGCATGGTAAACGCGTACATCTGGCGTTTCCAAGGGACTATCGCTAGGGTGCCGCCCCAGGCATTCGCCGTCTTCCCGCTCACTTTCCTCCCGAGGGGCCATGCGCTTTTCCCATTTTCTTCTCGCCGCCGGCGTCGCCGTCCTGGCGCTTCCCGGCATGGCCAAGGCCGATGGCTTCCTCGACGAGGTCAAGGCCGGCGTCTACGAGCATGACGCGAGCGTCTTCGGCCATCAGAAGGAAACAGGCGCCGACATCGGTGCGGAGTTCCTGTTCACCTCGCCCAGCTTCCTCAGCATCATCGGCTCGCCGCGCCCGATGATCGGCGGCTTGGTCAATACCTCGGGCGAAACCAACCAGGCCTATGCCGGCCTGACCTGGACCTGGGATTTCGTCCATAACGTGCTGCGCACCGGTGACGCGTTCTATGTCGAAGGCTCGCTCGGCGGCGGCTATAACGACGGCAAGATCAACGTCAACGGCAACACGCCCGAGGCGGAGAAGCGCAAGTCGCTCGGCTCCAACATCCTGTTCCGCGAGGACGTCGACCTCGGCTACCGCATCACCAGCCGCTATTCGGTCGCGGTGAGCTACAACCACATCTCTAACGCCGACCTGGGCGTGCGCAACGAAGGCCTCAACGACATCGGCGTCCGGTTCGGCGTCAAGTTCTGACCGGCCGTTCTCCGGCCCGGGGGCGAGCGCTCCCGGCGGTATAGGAATGTGGTGCAATGCCGACGGGAACCTCCCGTCGGCATTGCGCTTTTGATGGGGCAAGCATGATCGGCATTCTCGCAGCATTGGTGGATTTCTGTCGGCGGCACGCCGGGCGCGTGCTGCTCGCGGCGCTGGTGCTGACCGTGCTCGGTGGTTTCTTCGCGGCCGGGAACCTGGGCGTCAATACCGATACCAGCAAGCTGCTGTCGCCCGATCTGCCGTGGCAGAAGCAGGGGGCGGCTTATGATGCGGCGTTCCCGGCGAGCACGAGCCTCACCACCGTCGTGCTCGACGGCACCTCATCCGATGCGGTCGAGGATGCGACCGCGGCGCTGGCCAAGGCGCTGGCCGAGAAGACAGACGTCATCAAGAGCGTCCGGCGTCCGGACAGCGGCCCGTTCTTCAATCGCTACGGCCTGATGTTCCTGTCGAAGGAGGAACTGGCGCAGCTTTCCGACCAGATCGCCGAGGCGCAGCCGCTGATGGGGCCGCTCGACGCCGACCCGACGCTCCGCGGGCTGTTCGGCGTGCTGGGCCAGGCGCTCACGGGCATGGAGGAGGGCGAGGCCTCGGGCGACAAGCTCACCGGCCCCATGGACTTGTTCGCCAAGACGATCGACAGCGTCACCGCCGGCAAGCCCCAGGCGATCAGCTGGGGCCAGCTGATGACCGGCAAGCCGCCGCGGCCCGAGGAGCTCCGGCATTTCATTCTCGTCCAGGCCAAGCTCGATTTCGACGCGCTCGAGCCCGGTGCTGCCGCCAGTGCCGCGATCCGACAGACCGCAGCCGACCTCGGGCTTGCCGCCAAGGGCGTCCGGGTCCGCCTGACCGGCGAGGTGCCGCTCGAGGACGAGGAATTTGCCTCGGTCAGCGAGGGCGCCGGCACCGCGACGGCGATCACGATCGTCGTGGTCATCGGCATCCTGCTCTGGGCGCTGCGGGCACCGCGCCTCATCCTCGCGATCCTGATCACGCTTGTCGTCGGGCTGGTGATGACTGCTGCCTTCGCCGCCGCCGCGGTCGGCACCCTCAACATGATCTCGATCGCCTTCGCCGTGCTGTTCATCGGCATCGGCGTCGATTTCGGCATCCAGTTTTCCATGCGCTACCGGGCCGAGTTGCACGCGGTCACCGGCGGCGCCGTGCCGGCCGACCGGGCGGCCGCCAACCAGGAGGCCCTGAAGCACGCGGCCCGGGGCATCAGCGGACCGCTCGGCCTGGCCGCGCTGGCGACGGCGGTCGGCTTCTATTCCTTCCTGCCGACCGACTACAAGGGCGTGTCGGAGCTGGGGCTGATTGCCGGCACCAGCATGTTCGTGGCGCTCATCGCCAATCTGACCGTGCTGCCGGCGCTGCTGACCCTGCTGCCGGCCCGGGGCAAGCCGGAGGCGGCGGGCTTCGGCTGGGCGGCACCGGTCGATCGCTGGCTCGCGCGCCATGCCAAGCCGGTACTGGCGCTGGCGCTGCTGCTGGGCGTCGCCGCGGCGGCCAGCGTGCCGTTCGTGCGGTTCGATGCCGACCCGCTTGACCTCAAGGATCCGAGTAAGGAGTCGGTCAAGACCGTCAAGGAACTGACGGCCGATCCGCTGGCGTCGCCCTACAGCATCGAGATCCTGACTCCCAACCTGCAGACGGCCGACGCGCTCGCCGACAAGCTCTCCAACCTGCCGGAGGTACGCCAGGCGCTGACCCTCTCGAGCTTCGTGCCGGAGGACCAGCAGCCGAAGCTCGATATCCTCGATCAGACGAAATTCCTGCTCGGGCCGATCCTCGAGCATGCCGCCTACCTGCCGGCGCCATCCGACGACGAGGAGCGGGCGGCGCTCCGGAATTACGGGGAGCATCTGCGCAGCTTCCTGGCCGGCTCCCATGGCGCGGCCCTCGGCTCGGCCGGGCCGGCGCTGCAGGGCGCGATCGGCCGGTTCCTGGCGGCGCCCGGGGGTGGCGACGTCAAGGTGCTGCGCGCGGCGTTGCTCGGCGGCTTCGAAGGCCGGATGGACATGCTGCGCGCCGCCATGTCCGCCGAGAAGCTGACGGCGGAAAGCATGCCGCCCGAGCTTCGCGACGATTGGATCGCGAGCGACGGCCGCGCCCGCGTCTCGGTCTTCCCCAAGGGTGACATGAAGGACGAGCGGCAGATGGCCGCCTTCGTCGCGGCGGTGCGCACCTTCGCGCCGGAGGCGACCGGCGCCCCGGTCTCGATCCTCGAGTCGGGCAAGACGGTCAGCAACGCCTTCACCACTGCCTCGCTGCTGGCGCTCGTCGCCATCACGTTCGCGCTGGCCGTCATCCTGCGGCGCCTGCGCGACGTGGTGCTGGTCGTGATCCCGCTGGCGCTGGCCGGATTCTACGCGCTCGGCACCTGCGTCGCGATCGGTCTCGCGTTCAATTACGCCAACGTCATCGCCGTGCCGCTGCTGATGGGCATCGGCGTGGCGTTCGACATTTATTTCGTGATGGTCTGGCGCAGCGGCAGCGGCTCGGTCGCCCTGCTGCAGACATCGACCGCCCGGGCGGTCGTCTTCAGCGCCGCCACGACCGGCACGGCGTTCGGCAGCCTGGCGCTGTCGCACCACGCCGGCACGGCCAGCATGGGGCTGCTGCTGATGATGTCGCTGATCTATGTGCTGCTGTGCACGCTGATCGTGCAGCCGGCCCTGATGACCGTGCTCGGCCGGGGGCGCGGTAGGGACTAGAAAGCATAAGGCCGTTTCGGATCTATCCGGTCCGAAACGGCCTTGTGCCTCAATCCGACGGTTTACGGTCCCGTTGGACTATTGCGTGTCGATGCCGTCGGCAGCCTGGGCGGCGGTCTTCTTCTCGAGCTGGGTCAGCAGCGCCTGGTAGCCGCCCTGCTGCAGCACCGCCGAGAATTCCGAGCGGCGCGTGGCCAATTCGCTGATCGTGCCGGTCAGGAACACGTCGACGATCTGCGGCCCCTTCTCGCTGTCGCGCATCAGGTAGGTGAGGGTGACGGGCGGGTCCTTGGGGCGGGTCAGCTCCGTCGTGACCAGGGTGCCGCCGCTCGTCGCCGGCTTTTCGCCGTTGTTCACGAAATCCTCGCCGCCGTAGCCGTCGAACCGACGGGCATAGGTGGCGATGATGAACTTCCTGAACGCGTCGATGATGCGGTTGCGCTGGTCGTCGGTCCAATCGCTCCACGGTGAGCCCACGATGATGCGGGTCATCAGCGGAATGTTGAACGCCCGCTCGATCGCCGGCTGCAGTTCCTTGGCCCGCCCCTCATAGCCGAGCCGGTCGGCCTGCTTCATGACGCCCAGCAGGGTCGCGTCGAACTGGTCGATTACCGCGCTCGCCGGACCGTGCGGGCCGGAGGGCGATGCTACCGGTACCGGCACAGGCTGAGGTGTCGGCGCCGCCAGTGCGGCATCGATGGCAAGGGGAGAGGTCAATACGAAGGCCAGGGCAGCAGCCGCGGCCCGCCATTTCGGATATGCCATAGGAGCCATATGGGGCGTGATCGTCGAAACGGAAACAGCCAATGGCCATCTCCGTTCCGACAGATCGCGGTTGATCAGGCGCTGGCTGGCAGCGCGGCGTCGGTGCGACCGAGCGCCGCGAGCGCAGTCGCAGTGATGTGGCGGGCGTTGAGGCCTGCCTCGTCATATTGCTTGACCGGGTTGTCGTGATCGAGGAACCGGTCGGGCAGCACCATCGGACGGATCTTGAGGCCCGAATCGAGCAAGCCGGCCGTGGCCAGATGATGCATGACATGGCTGCCGAAGCCGCCGATCGAGCCTTCCTCGATGGTGATCAACACCTCGTGCTCGCGTGCCAGGCGGTTGACCAGCTCGATGTCGAGCGGCTTGGCGAAGCGCGCATCGGCGACGGTGGTCGACAGGCCGAAGCTCTGCAGCTCGTTGGCGGCCTTCATCGCTTCGCCGAGACGCGTGCCGAGGCTCAGGATCGCAACGGTCGTCCCTTCGCGCAGCACCCGGCCCTTGCCGATCGGCAGCGGTACGCCGACTTCCGGCATCTCGACGCCGACACCGTCGCCGCGCGGATAGCGCAGCGCCGACGGGCCGTCGTTATAGGCGACCTGGGTCGCGACCATGTGAACGAGCTCGGCCTCGTCGGCGGCCGCCATGATGACGAAATCGGGCAGGCAGCCGAGATAGGCGAGATCGAACGAGCCGGCGTGGGTGGCGCCGTCGGCACCGACCAGGCCCGCACGATCGAGCGCGAAGCGCACCGGCAGCTTCTGGATCGCCACGTCATGGACGACCTGGTCGTAGCCGCGCTGCAGGAACGTCGAGTAGATCGCGCAGAACGGCTTCATGCCCTCGGTCGCGAGGCCGGCGGCGAAGGTCACCGCATGCTGCTCGGCGATGCCGACGTCGAAGGTTCGCTCCGGAAACGCCTTGGCGAACAGGTTGACGCCGGTACCCGACGGCATGGCCGCGGTGATGGCGACGATCTTGTCGTCCTTGCGCGCTTCCTTGATCAGGCTTTCGCCGAACACGTTCTGATAGGAGGGCGCGTTCGACTTGGGCTTGGACTGGGCGCCGGTGACCACGTCGAACTTCGAGACGCCGTGATACTTGTCGCCGGCCGCTTCGGCCGGGGCATAGCCATGGCCCTTCTTGGTCACGACATGGATCAGCACGGGGCCGATGTCCTCGGCATCGCGCACGTTCTTCAGCACCGGCAGCAGATGATCGAGGTTATGACCGTCGATCGGGCCGATGTAATAGAAGCCCAGCTCCTCGAACAGCGTGCCGCCGCCGGTGACCATGCCACGGGCATATTCTTCGGCGCGCAGTGCCGCGTCCTTGAGCGAGCGGGGCAGGCGCTCGGCCAGGTCGATGGCGCCATGGCGCAGGCTGATGAAGCTCTTCGACGACAAGAGGCGCGACAGATGCGCCGACAGGGCGCCGACCGGCGGGGCGATCGACATGTCGTTGTCGTTGAGGATGACGACGAGCCGCGTCTTCTCCATGGCGCCGGCGTTGTTCATGGCCTCGTAGGCCATGCCGGCACTCATCGAGCCGTCGCCGATCACGGCGATGACGTTGTTGTTGCGGCCCTGGAGATCGCGCGCCACCGCCATGCCGAGGCCGGCGGAAATCGAGGTCGAGGAATGGGCGGCGCCGAACGGGTCGAAGACGCTCTCGGTCCGCTTGGTGAAGCCGGACAGGCCGCCGGGCTGACGCAGGGTGCGGATCTCGCCGCGCCGGCCGGTCAGGATCTTATGGGGATAGGCCTGATGGCCCACGTCCCAGATCAGCCGATCGTCCGGCGTGTTGAAGATGTAGTGCAGGGCGACGGTCAGTTCGACCACGCCCAGCCCGGAACCCAGATGGCCGCCGGTGACCGACACGGCCTCGATCATCTCCTGGCGCAACTCGTCGGCCAGCTGTCTCAGGTCCGATTCCGGCAGCCCGCGCAGGTCGGCCGGAATGTTGACCCGGTCCAGAAGGGGTTTGGCTTGACCGATCACGTTCGCTCCTTAACTCAGTTCCGACCACCATGCCGGGTGCGCCGGCCAGGGACGGAGATTCGCCCAACTTACCCGTTCGGGACCGTAGGCGGCAACAATGTCGACTGACGACGAAATTTCAGCGGACAAGAAGGTTTGATTTCGAGGGGCAAAGTCAAGTCGAACTCCTTCTCGCAAGTCTGATGCGACTTGGGCGCGGCTTTGCCGCATCACATCAATCATGCTAGCTTGCGCGCTGCCGAAGCCGGATCGTCACGTTCTCGTGACCGTTCCGGACAACGAGATGATCGGGGCCTTGTTGAATGAAAGTGATTTTGGCGAAGCCGCGCGGCTTCTGTGCCGGCGTGGAGCGGGCGATCGAGATCGTCGAACGGGCGCTCGAGAAGTACGGCGCACCCGTCTATGTCCGTCACGAGATCGTGCATAACAAGTATGTCGTCGACAGCCTGCGCGCCAAGGGCGCCCAGTTCGTGGAGGAGCTCGACGAGATTCCCCCGGGCGGCATCACCGTGTTCAGCGCCCATGGCGTCTCGCAGAAGGTCGAGGACGACGCGGCGCTGCGGTCGCTGCCGGTCATCGATGCGACCTGCCCGCTGGTCTCGAAGGTCCATGCCGAGGCGCAGCGCTATGCCGATACCGGCCGCGACGTCATCCTGATCGGCCATGACGGCCATCCGGAAGTCGAGGGCACCATGGGCCGGGTCACCGGCAAGGTGCATCTGGTCGCGACGCCCCAGGACGTGGCCGTGCTCGAGGTTTCCGACCCGCATCGCCTGTCCTACGTGACCCAGACCACGCTCAGCGTCGACGACACCAAGAGCGTCATCGACGCGCTGACCGCGCGCTTCCCCGACATCGTCGGCCCCAGCACCAAGGACATCTGCTACGCGACGCAGAACCGGCAGCGCGCCGTGCGCGAGCTTGCCAATCTGGTCGACGTCATCCTGGTGGTCGGTGCGCACAACAGCTCCAACTCGAACCGCCTGCGCGAGCTGGCGGGCGAGATGGGCATCCGCGGCTACCTGATCGCCGACGCCTCGACGCTCGATCCGGCCTGGGTGAAGGGCGTCAATGCCGTCGGCGTGACCGCCGGCGCCTCGGCCCCGGAAGTGCTGGTCACGGAAGTGGTCGAGCGCCTGAAGGAGCTGGGGGCGACCGAGATCGAGATC